>JADLHT010000013.1 GCA_020848695.1 Saprospiraceae bacterium | reverse complement strand
GTATATTTTTGAAGTGTTGCTAAAGCCTATTCGACGAGATGGGCTCTAAGAAAGCAAGCTGATTGAAGCTTAGTATAGTAGTTGCCAACTCTTCCTGAGGCCATTGTCACTCATCAATCAGAACTCAGGATTCTTGCGGCTTCATTTGTATCTAATCATTCGCCTGAAGCTGGACAACAAGAAAAAACAACCATCGAATCAGTAATAAAAACTATTGAAGAATCTTCGGAAAAATTATTCGATGTGTTGGAAGATTTGATAAAAGTAGTAATTTAGACTCGTAAAAAAATTAAACTAAAATTTGGGATAATTGTCTCAAGAAGACTTTTTGCTTGAAAAACGATTCCAAATTCTATTCAATACAGAATAAAATTCTTTATCAATTTTTTAATATTTTCATCTAATTAAGAGTAAAATATCCTTATATTAGCGTCAATTTTAAGTGCCTATTTGCTTTTTCAAAATTATTTCTGTTTCTTAAAAATTAATTTTTTAATATGTATAAAATACTCATTTCAATTTTACTAATCTTCACTGTAAACAAAGTACTAATAAGTCAAAACAACATCTTTCTGGTCATCAACCCGAAGCTTGGTGAGGAAAGTTTTGTACTGAACAAAATTGGTATCAATAATTTGCAAAATAAATTAAGCTTTACACGAATAGATTATTATTTATCTGGCTTTATTGTTATTCATGATGGAGGACAGGAAACCGCATTTCCAAATAAATATATTTTAGTCAAAGGCAATAAAAAAATAAATGAATTGCTGGGTTCTGCTGATATCACAAAAGTTGAAGCCATTCAATTCAGTGTGGGCGTTGAACAACCAACCAACAATGGCGATCCAACGCTTTGGCCTAATGGACATCCTTTATCTCCACAATCCCCTAGTATGCATTGGGGTTGGACTGCAGGATATCGTTTTGCCGCGATCGAAGGAAAAGCAGGTAGCAATCTTACTACCCTGTTCCAATTACATGGGCTTGGAAATGAAAATTATTTCTCACAAAAAATAAATGTTCAATCAGAATTAGAAGATAATAAGCTAACTATTAAACTCGATGCGGACTATCAGGAAGCAGTCAATAATATTGATGTTTCACTGGGGCCAATTGATCACGGGACAAATACAAATGATTTAACCATGTTGCGTAATTTCAATACACGTGTTTTTAAAGCAACAACATCTTCCACAGGAATAAAAGAACTCAATCAGATAACAGATTTATTTGAATTTTTTCCGAATCCAAATAATACCGGAATCATACAATTTAAAAATTTATGGAATAGTATTCCTTTCAGTCTAGAAATTTATAAACTTTCGGGAGAAAAAATTATAGAAAGAAAAATGTATTCAGCAAGCATCAATATAGGTAACCTGAATAAAGGAATTTACATGGTATTGATTCGAACACATGATAAATCTATCAGTAAAAAGCTGATTATTTTGTAATGAAAGAATTTGAATTTAAATCGGGGGGTTTAATTGTACTATATTTCTTACTAACTATTGCATGTAGTAAAGAAAATCTGCAGTCATCCGTCCTTGAAAAAATTCAAATCCCTGAAGGTTTTTCCGATATCAAATTTCCTGATGATAATAACTTTACGAAAGAAAGATGGATACTGGGCAAAAAACTGTTTTATGACAAAAGATTATCCAGCAACAATACAATCAGCTGCTCATCCTGTCATCTTCCTCAAAATGCTTTTAGTGATATTTTTGCCTTTAGTAAAGGCAATGATGGACAACTTGGAAGAAGCAATTCCCCAACTTTAGGCAATATAGCTTATCACCCTTATTATACACGTACCGGTGGTGTTCCTAGTTTAGAAATGCAAGTTCTCGTACCTATTCAGGAACACGATGAGTTCAATCACAATATTGTAGATATTTGTGAAGTATTGAGCAAGGATAAAAACTACCAGGATGCAGCCTACGCAAGTTATAGTCGAAACTTTGATCCGTATGTACTCGTTCGAGCGATAGCAACATTTGAAAGATCTATGATTAGCGGTAACTCAGCTTATGATCAATTCAAATATCAAAATAATTCTAAATCACTAAACACCAAAGAGAAAAAAGGAATGGAACTTTTTTTCAGTGCTCGTACACAATGCTCTTCTTGTCATTCCGGTTTTAACTTTACGAATTATCAGTTTGAAAACAATGGATTATATACTTTCTATCGTGATTCAGGAAGAATGAAATTAACAAAATCTGAAAATGATCGTGATCTGTTTAAAGTACCCAGCCTTAGAAATGTAGCCCTAACAGGCCCCTATATGCATGATGGATCATTTAATAGTCTTGATGAAGTAATTGAACATTATAATACAGGGGGATATCCCAACAAAAACAAATCCTCAAAAATAAAAGCTTTGAATTTATCACTCCAGGAGAAATCGGAACTAATCTCATTTTTAAATTCTCTTACCGATTACAATTTTATTCATAATCCAATATTCTATCCATGAAAAAATATCCAGTTATTTACATTTTATTTGGTTTAATGCTTTTTTCCGTAGTGTTTAACTGCAAAAAAGAGTGTGATGAAGATATTTCTGAAGAAAAGTATAACCTTGATTTTTATCCTTTCTCTCCACCAACTATCTCAGCTGATAATATTCCAACAGTTGAAGGTGTGAAATTAGGCAGAATGTTGTTTTATGAAAAAATGCTTTCCAAAGACAATTCCATGTCATGTGCGAGCTGCCACAATCAAAAAAATGCTTTCTCGGATACCACACGATTTTCGATTGGAGTAGAAGGTTTCCCCGGTAAAAGACAAGCAATGGCTGTATTTAATATGGCTTGGAATTCGAATGAATTCTTCTGGGATGGAAGAGCCCATTTACTTAGAGACCAATCCTTAAAACCTATACAAGATAAACTGGAAATGAACGAGACTCTTGAAAATGTTATTGCTAAATTACAAGCTAGCACAACTTATTGTAAACAATTTCAAAGAGCCTTTGGTACAAAAAAAATAACTTCAGAACTGATGTCCAAAGCAATGGAACAGTTTATGAACACTATAATCTCCAACAGGTCTAAATATGATGATTTCTTAGCCAATAAAATTTCATTAACGAATGAAGAAGAAAGGGGCAGATTTTTATTTTTCACTGAATACAATCCATTTTTTCCTTTAGAATCCGGTGCAGACTGTCAACATTGTCATGGAGGAGATAATTTTGAAAATGATCGTTATCTTAATAATGGAATTGATACCGAAGAAAAAATAGAAGATTCAGGAAGACAAAGCGTCAGTAATAATGCAGATGATAAAGGAAGATTCAAAGTACCTTCATTACGCAATGTAGAGTTAACCTTTCCATATATGCATGATGGCAGATTCAGAACTTTAGAGGAGGTTGTTGATCATTACAATCTGGTTAAGATTTCTTCGACACTGGATGCTTCGTTCCAGCAACAATTGGCTTATGGTGGTCTGAAATTATCCGATACAGACAAAAAGGCCTTGGTCGCATTTTTAAAAACATTAACTGACAGAAAACTTACAGAAGACCCAAGATATTCTAGTCCATTTTAATATAAAAAATGGATGAAGTATTATTAAGTTTAAATTAATAAAGCGTCGCTTAAAATCGTATTTTGCCAGATAATATACTAAAGTTAAACTCTATACTATTCACTATAAATCTTATTCAATTGATTGATGAGTTTTTGATTAGAATATTGTCCCATTTGATTAGTTGCATTTTTAAGTAGTAGTGATCTAAGTATGGTATCCGATTGAAGTTTGAGGATCGCTGATGCAAGCTCTTCTTTAGAAAGACAATCAATAAACAAACCAGCTTCTCCTGCAGCTTCCTCAACTGATGAACCTTTATGCCCGATTAAGGGAATACCGGAAGCCATTGCTTCTAAAGCCGGAATACCGAATCCTTCTATGAGGCTTGGATAAATCAGACCTATAGAGGCTTGATACAAGGATGGAAGTTCTTCAGACTCTAAATGATCTAAAAACTTAATGTATTGAGACAATTTCAACTCCTCTGTCCTCATCACACATTGCTTTTTCAATGCACCTGAACCAATGAGTACAATAGGGATTCTCATTTTATCTGGAATCAGTGCATATGCCTCAATGATAGACTGAATATTTTTTCTTCCATTGAAACTTGAAACACAGATCCAATATGGTTCTCGAATACCATATTTCAATAAAACTTTACTTCTTTGTTCTTCCGCAATTTTATTATAAAAAATGGAATTGCAATTCTGATAGATCGTTGTAATTTTCTTTGGATCAACTTTAAAATATTTATGGATCTCTTGTGTAGTATATTGACTAATGGAGATAATCGCATCGCTGTGTTCCAAAGCATATCTTACTTTGGCTTTCATAATCGTACGATCCAGAAATTTATAATCGCCAGGCCTTGATAAAAATATCAAGTCGTGGATCGTGACAATGACCTTTTTACATTTTTTAAATTGAAATGGAATCTCAGCACTTAATCCATGAAAGACTCCTTCTTTGGGCACATGATTCATAAGACTTAGGCTTCTTGACAACCCTAAAGTGTTGGAATAATTTATAGTTTGAATGGAATCGAAAAAATATCCATTTTCAAATCTTGAATTTTTACCCTTTGGTTTTAACAAATAAACGGAATCGTCAGGATAAATCTGAGCATATGAATTAACTAACCATCTTGAATAATTACCAAGTCCCGTATAATTGTAAAAAGCTCTTTTAGCTTCGTAATATATTTTAAGCGATGAATTGTACATAAGAATTAAGAGGGCAAGTTACTTAATTTAATATTTTGCATTATATAAATAAACTGTAATGATTCTTCAGATTTTTCCTATAAATAACAAGTTTTAAATAGAACAGATTATTTATTACTTATTTTACTGCGTAAAGTATTGCTATGATCTATGTATAACCAGAAATCAGAAAGCTTAATAACTGTATCACAAACCGTCCAGAGGAACATTTACATTAATTAAAGAACGATATAAGATTTGATAGGTTAATGATTAATAGTTAATGAATACAATAATCATATTTTAAAACTTTGAAATACATTCGCGAACCATTCCGAAATGGTTTGTAAATTTTATCTAAAACATTCATAATCCCAAAATTAAGCAAAGGTTTCAATTTTTCAGTTAGCACAATTACTTAATGCGCTTACCTTTGCGATTTGTATATGATCAATTACAAGTTACTTAAACAGGAATTCTTACTGGATCCGGAAATTACTTATCTTAACTTTGGTTCTTTTGGAGCCTGCCCAAATCTTATCTTTGAAGAATATCAACGACTTCAAAAAGAACTAGAAAAAGAACCGGTGCAATTTATTACACGGGTTGGAATGAAACTGCTTGCAGACTCCAGAAAATCTCTTGCCGAATATACTCATTGCGAAATGGATGATATAGTATATGTAATGAATCCTTCTTATGCGGTCAATATTGTAGCTAAAAGTTTCAATTTGAAAGAAGGTGACGAAATTCTGGCAACCAATATCGAATACGGTGCTTGCGATCGCGCGTGGGATTATTATTGTAAGAAAGTAGGAGCAAAATACATTCGTCAAAAAATTAATTTACCTCTAAACAGCAAACAAGAAATTGTCAAGGATTTATTTTTGGGTTGTAATGAAAAGACCAGATTGGTTTTTATCAGCCATATTACAAGTTCAACGGGACTTAAATTACCTGCCAAAGAAATTTGTCAAGAAGCACACAGGAGGGGAATAATGTGCTTTATAGATGGAGCACATGTACCAGGTCAGATTCCGCTTAATTTACAAGATCTCGACGCCGACTTTTATACCGGTGCTTGTCATAAATGGATGATGACTCCTAAGGGTTCGTCTTTCTTATTTGTTAAAAAAGATTATCAATCAATGTGTGAACCCCTTATCGTTTCTTGGGGTTATGAAGCATTGTTTCCTTCTGAATCATTATTTCAAGATTGGCACACCATCCAGGGATCGAGAGACTTTTCTGCATTTCTTACAATTCCAAAATCTATACAATTTATGCAAGACAATCAATGGGACAAAGTAGCAGCTCGTAATAGATCTTTGGTTCAATCCAATGCAGTTCGTTTTTTAAATTTGCTGGAAGCAGAACCGATTTGTCCAATTAGTGATGAGTATTTGGCTCAAATGTTCAGCATACCCATTAAAGCTAAGGAGCCTGAAAACTTTTATAACCACCTGTTCAATAATTACAAAATTGAAATTCCCGTCATGAGACAAGATGATAAATTGTATCTCCGATATTCCATTCAGGCATTTAATGATCAGAACGATTTAGATCGATTATACGAAGTATTGTCTATAGAAAAAAAATCCGGTACATTTATTATTTAATCGTTCTTTAAAGACAATCTTGCCATATAGAATCCATCGAAACCTGAAGTACTGGGAAGAATTGTTCTTTCATCTTCTAGATTCCATTGAGAATTATTTCTAATAAAATTCTCAATCTGATTTTGATTCTCAGAAGGAAGAATACTACAGGTGCAATAGATTAATTTTCCATCCGGTTTCATCATTTTGTGATAAGAATTCAGAATTTCAGATTGAGTCTTGCGAATTCTTTGAAGAAATTCCTCATTTAATTTCCATTTGGTATCCGGATTTCTTCTCAGTACGCCAAGACCGCTACATGGCACATCTAATAATACACGATCACCAGAGTATTGAAGCCTCTTTATGACTTTGGAACTATCAATGGTTCTTGTTTCAATAATATGTATTCCATTTCTTTTAGCCCTTGATCTTAGTTCTTGTAATTTCCATCCTTCCGTATCCAAACTTATAACCTGTCCTTTATTCTTCATAATTGTTGCTGAATGAAGTGATTTTCCACCAGCGCCGGCACAAGCATCAATGATCCTCATTCCTGATTGCAAATTACAAAATTCAGCAACCTGTTGAGATGAAGCATCTTGCAACTCGAAGAAACCAGACTTAAATAATTCAGTATTAAAAACATTCCTGCGCTCTTTTAAAATAAGTGCATCTTTATAAGACTCATTCTCATAACAATCAATATTAATTTCATTAAGCTTATGTTTTAAGGCTTCTTTTGAAATTTTCAAAGTATTAACTCTTAATACAATCTGAGCAATCTTATTCAGATAATTCAATTCAATCTCCCATTGATCGGCTAACTCATTCATTCCGATCTGATCCAACCAATCAGGAATTGATTCGCGCAGGCATCTTATTTTATAGGCTCTTTCAAATCTCTGTCGAATACGATCCTGGTCAATTGATTTAAATTCCGGCCATTCAGGTAAATCAATTTTTTTGTCTAAACTATAAGCAACAATCATGTTCCACCAGTCTGATTTTGGTTCTGTAACAAAATGATATAAACGATAATAACGCAAAATATCGTAAACCGTTTCCGCAATAAATCCCCGGTCACGCGCTCCAAGTATCTTATTGTTCTTAAATAACTTCTCGAGAACACGATCTGAATATTGATTTTCTTCAAATATCCTATACAAAGCATCAATTACATGCTGAATTAATAGACGATGCAATTTCATAGAGTTCCAATTTTACAAATTGTAAAATAAAAGTAATTTTCTTCAGGCATTTGGATCAAACTTTAAAAAAAATGATTGATTCTAAATAAGTAATGTTGTGATTCTAAGCAATAAAAGGAAAGCTTATAATAAAAATTTTCAATTCTGTGGCTTTCAGTCTTATCAGCCTTTCATTAACTCCATATAGATGATATGATTTATTGTTTTTATACGATTAAATTTTATTAGGGTCTAATCCATACAATTAATAATCTAATTTCAATTCCCAGTAGAAATTGCATCAAAATTATTGCTCTTTCTGTAATTATTTACAACTTAAGCATATCCTACAGCAATTTATTACCCGTAAAAATCCTTGTTTGTTCTCTTAAAAAATCAGCCGAGACACCGAAAGTGGTTTTGAATATACATATTAACTGTTCTGTGAGACTTCTATTTAAGATAATATTATCCACTATAATTAATAATCAGAAATCTTAAATTTAGCATAAGCTTATGATAATTATAAATATACATATTATCAATTTAATTTATATATTATTCTGCTAATTTAAATCTAGGTCATTTTAAACATGTAAAACCAAAAAATATTGGTTTCAATATTGTGAACTTTACCTTAAGAAGTTTAATTTTGCTTTGTTAAACGTCTCATTAAACGTAATTATATCAATTTATTTAAACTTTTAAAGAATGAAAAACAGTTTTCTAATCCTTTTATTCATTTCATTTCTGGCAACGGGCATAATTGCTCAGGAATTACCTACCCACAGTCTTACCCTTCGAGCTGCATGGTTGAATTACAAAGCTCCTAACCGAGATAATAAAAATCTATTCAACGATCTCAATAATGCCGTTGAAATTGGTTACACCAGACAATTAAACAATTGGTTTTCCCTTAATCTACCTATTAGAATCGGTGCAGCCAACTTCCCTAATTATGATTCAACAACTGAAACGGTAACAAGCTATACAAAGTTGCTAAATTATTCTGGAATCGATCTACTTGCAAAAGCTAATTTGTTTGCTACCAAGAGGTTTTCTCCATATTTGTATGCCGGAATAGGTGGTGCATTTCAAGATTGGTCTGATTTCTATGCTCAGGTTCCTGCAGGGATTGGCTTAGATTTCAAGATCAATGACTATCTTTCATTAAATGCGCAATCTGATTATAGACTGGGCTTAAAAGATGGATATGATAATTGGACTCATGCCGCTGGAATTCGCGCCTGTTTATGTGGTCTTCTTAAAGATACGGACAAGGATGGAGTTCCTGACAAAAAAGATTTGTGTGTAGATGTTGCAGGTCTTGAGCAATTTAATGGTTGTCCAGACAGCGATAATGATGGAATTCCGGATAAAGACGATAAATGTCCAAAAGTTCCTGGTGTTCCTGAAAACATGGGTTGTCCTGCAGATACCGATAAAGACGGAGTTTATGATGTTGATGATATGTGTCCAACAGTTGCAGGTAGCGTGAAAGGTTGCCCCGACAAAGACCGTGACGGTGTCGCTGATAAAGATGATAAGTGTCCTGATCAGGCTGGTTTGGCTAATCTGATGGGATGTCCGGACAAGGATAAAGATGGAGTTGCCGATAAAGATGACGCTTGTCCAGATCAAGCAGGTCCAGCCAGCAATAAAGGTTGCCCAGAAGATAAAGATAAAGATGGTATCCCTGATGCAAAAGATGCTTGTCCCGATGTCGCAGGAATTGCAGAATTTAACGGATGCCCTGATACTGATAAAGATGGTGTGCCTGATAAGGATGACAAATGTCCAAATACACCAGGTCTAAAAACCAATAATGGTTGTCCTGAAATAAAAGTTGAAGACAAAAAAGTACTAGATGTTGCAATGAGAGCAGTTCAATTCCAAACAGGAACTGCAGTAATTACTAGATCATCTTATTCAATCCTGAATGATGTAGTGAATGTATTAAAGAAATATCCTGAAATGAACCTTTCCGTTGAAGGTCATACAGATAACGTTGGTAATCCTGCAAGAAATCAAGGCTTATCTGAAAAAAGAGCTAAAGCTTGTGTTGATTATCTGGTTAAGAAAGGTGTTACAGCAACCAGACTAATGAGTGCCGGGTACGGAGAAACAAAGCCGGTTGGTGATAATAAAACCAGCGCCGGTAAAAAATTAAATCGTCGTACAGAGTTCGTTCCGGTTTGGAAATAATAAATCTTAATTTATAATAAAAATTGCCTGAAGCTTATCAATATCTTCAGGCAATTTTATTTTAAACCATAGCATTTCGGGAACACTAAACAAAAAGCCCTTCTCGTTTGTATGCTAGCATTAGTTATACAAATTGTTATGAAGAAGTTTCTTATTCGATTCGTGGTTCCAATATTCCTGTTATTCAGCTTTGCCGCTTTTACCTTTAATGACAAATATTTTGAAATCATTAAAAACATTGAAATCTTCTCCAATGTCTACAAAGAAGTTAATGAAAATTATGTAGATGGCACCAATCCTTCTAAACTTATGAAAGTTGGAATAGATGCCATGCTTGGTGCTTTAGACCCATTTACCAATTTTTATTCTGAGGCACAGGTTGAAGATTACAGATTAACTACGGAAGGCAAGTACAATGGTATTGGAGCTAAAGGAAAAAAAATGGGTGACTATGTAGTCATTACAGAGATATATAAAGACTATCCTGCATTTAAAGCCGGTCTTAAAATTGGGGATCAAATTGTAGCAGTCAATGGTCAGGATGCTAAAGGAAAAAGTGCAGAAGATCTATATCAAATTATGCGCGGGATTCCGAAAAGTGAAGTAAACTTAACCGTTTATAGACCGGGAGCTTCTAATAAAGAAACACTTAAACTTATAAGAGATGAAGTGAATATTCCAAATGTCCCTTATTCCGGGATGGTGAATGAGTCAATAGGATATCTTACACTTACAACTTTTACCGAAAAGTCAGGAGCAAATGTACAAGCAGCCGTACATAAATTAAAAAATGAGAATCCTGGATTGAAATCTGTTATACTAGACCTAAGAGAAAATGGAGGTGGCCTTCTAGGAGAAGCAGTTCAAGTATGCAATACCTTTATTCCGTCAGGAGTACTTATAGCCAGTACAAAGGGTAAAGAAAAACAGTATAACGCCATGTATAAGACTATGGGACCAGCCATAGATGAAAAAATACCCCTTGCGGTATTAATCAATAAAAACTCCGCATCTGCTTCAGAAATCGTATCAGGTACAATTCAGGATCTTGACAGAGGTGTAATTATTGGTCAACTTTCGTATGGTAAAGGCTTGGTTCAAAATACCAAAGAAGTTGGCTATAATTCCAGAGTAAAGTTTACCACAGCAAAATATTATATACCTTCCGGAAGATGCATACAAAACGTAAAGTATGAGAATGGTGTAAAGGTTAAATTACCGGATTCACTTCGTTCTACATTCAAAACCAAAAATGGCCGAAAGGTCTTGGATGGCGGAGGTATTGAACCGGATATTGAACTACCGGATGCTGACTATCATTTTGTCGTTCAAAGACTTCTGGATGACAACTGGATTTTTAATTTTTGTACAGAGTATAGTCTTAATAATCCCCCGCCAGCTGATCCAAAAACTTATGAATTTAATGATATTGATTTATTCTTAAAATATTTAAGGGATAAACACTTTGATGATCAATCAGAAATTGAAAAGAGGCTTTTTGCCTTGGAAGATCAATCTATAAAAGATAATAATCAGCTGATTAATGACGATATTCAGAAAATGAAATCAGAATTGGAAATGAGACAATGGTATGATATTGATAAAAACAAGCTTATCATTATTCAGTTAATAGAAGAAGAATTGGTCTATCGGCAATTTTATGAACCGGGCAAGGTTCAGTGCCGATTTAAAAAAGATCCATACATATTAAAAGCCATCGAAGTTCTTTCCGATAAGGATAAATATAATAGAATCTTAGCTGCTAAGTAGTTATGCCTAAGATTTTGGCCATAGAATGTACTACTTTTAATTATTCATTAGCCTATGGAGACGATTATGCATGTGTGCTGAATAAATGCTTTCAGGGAAATCCCGTTACTCATTTGACAAAAAATTTAAAAGATTTTTTAGATGAAGCAGGTATCCACTTGAATGATCTGGATTGTTTTGGACTGGATTTAGGCCCAGGTTCTTATTCTGCTTTGAGGGGAGGAATATCCATCTTAAAAGGCCTGGTCAGCGTCTGCCAGAAGCCAATTGTTGGATTAGAAAAAGATCAGATCTTGAGAAGCACTCTTAAGTACTCTGAAGATTGGATACTTACCTCTATCATAAGTTTGAAAAACAAACATATGTTTAGTCTTTATAAAGACGGTCATTGTTATCTGAAAGACCTCGTCGCTCAACCGTACGATTTAAATCTTGAAATTAATTTTGAGCTTCCGGAGCTTATTCATGTAGTAGGTGAAAACGTTGAACTGGTCAAATTAAATGTACCTATCAAAATAAAAAGAACTGAGGTATTGCTTGAAGCAAAGGAGCTTCTGCCACTCGTCTATGAACAATTTTCAAAAGGAAATTTCGTTACTCCAATGATGCTCTTACCCAAGTATTATTTTGAACCTAATACTACTCTAGCCAAAAAAATATTTTAAGGTTTTTTTAAGATAAAAACCTGATTAATAACAACTTAAATATTGTTAGTTTAATTAACTAAATCCGAATTTAAGATAATTTTCACCATAGCGGTTCCTTGGCATGGTTTATGCTTAGTAAGTATGTTTACGAAAATTATAAATTCTTACAAATGAGGAATAAAAAGAACGAAACGATTACTCTTAAAAAAGGCGGCAAAGACATTCAGTTAGATTACGTCGATCTTAGAAAGGCTGTGTTGGTATTAAGAGCGGTAAATCACAAGCTCCGTCAAAGGGTTATAGACCTTCTGGAGGAACAGGATAAAATGACCGTAACGGATATCTACATTAAGTTAAGATTAGAGCAATCTGTTGCTTCTCAGCATTTAGCAATATTGAGGAGAGCAGGTGTTGTCGCCACCGAACGATCCGGAAAGTTCATCTATTATTCCTTGGATTTAGATCGCCTCAATCAGATTTCAAAGCTGGTAGAGGAACTGGCCGGCTAATGGAGCCTGGAAAGGCGCTCCATTGTATTAAAAATTCTTACACTGCATTACTCTTTTACTTATAGGTATTAACAAATAAAAAAAAAGTTTAATATTTATTAGATTATTTCCAAAGCTATTTAGATATTTGTACCTGTTAAGAAACTACAAATAATCAAAATAAGGAAAACTACTAATGAATACTAAGGTATCTTTCAATAGTGTTAAACTCGACTATGCGTGCGAGCTTATGCGAGCTCTTGCACATCCACTACGACTAAAAATCATTGAATTTATTGACAGACAAGGAGTTGTAAATGTAAATAAAATTTACAACGCGCTCAAAATTGAGCAGTCTGTCACTTCTCAGCACCTCAGTATCCTACGATTATCCGGTGTAATATATACCGAAAAAACCGGGAAATATGTGCATTGCAAGCTTAATTATGAATGTCTTGAAAAAGCAGAGAAAGCTGTCAATAACTTTCTGGTTGTAGCCAAGATCTGATTGTAAGTTCAGTATTAATTTTCTCAACTTATTCTAATTCAGGCATTTGCAGAATTTAGATTCTGCAACTTTTGGTAATTCTATATTCCGAGATATAGTAATAATCTGCGATTATTGCGTAATATTTCTCTTCCAATATTCACTTTATCATTTCTGCTTCACATCAAATCCAATTTTCAATCCAATAAAAATCTTCAAAGTAGTGAGTACAAAAGCAACAGTTAGGTAATTGTCCTGATAATTGGCTGTGAATTTTCACCAATCTACTTATACTATTTCCAAATTTATTTATCTGTATCCGGCATTGATTTTAACCAATACTTCTTTTGAAGGTGTCAATTGGGATTGTACTAATTGATTCAAAGGAGTATTTGTCGTATTCAGTATTGCATGCAAATCTTTAGACTGATCATCAACGTAAATTAATCCGGTGAGAATTTCACCTTTTGATTTGGAATCAGCCAATTTATTGGTAGCCGATAATTTGTTTAATGGATTCCAATCTGCGGCCAACTTATTGACTTTGATGATTGAATCATCATGCAGAGGAATGTACTTGGTAGTTCCTGTTTCTTGTTGGTGCAGGATTTCTTCTTTAAATGGCACAAGATCAATGGCAGAAGTTGCTTCCATGTGTTCCCTCATATAATCATAAGACTTGGTACTTCCGGCATTATTATTAAATGTTACACAGGGAGAAATGACATCAAGTAAAGCAAAACCCGGATGTTTTAACCCAGCTTTGATTAATGGAATAAGCTGAGTCTTATCACCTGAAAAAGATCTTGCAACAAGTGTTGCTCCCAACTCTAATCCAAGACCACAAAGATCTATACCCTGAAACTGGTTTTCTACCCCGCTTTTATTAATCGATCCTTCATCAGCAGTTGCTGAATCCTGTCCTTTTGTTAATCCGTAACATCCATTATTCATAACAATATAAAGAATATTGAGATTTCTTCTAATTGCATGAACAAACTGTCCCATTCCTATTGAGGCAGTATCACCGTCACCACTTACCCCGATATAAATAAGATTCTTATTAGCCATAACTGCTCCTGTAGCAACGGATGGCATTCTTCCATGTACGGAGTTAAATCCATGAGATTTTCCAACAAAATATGCAGGAGTCTTTGAGGAACAGCCAATTCCTGAAAGCTTGGCAAGATGATGGGGCTCTATACCCATTTCAAAACACGCTTGTACAATTGCACCGCTTATTGAATCATGCCCACAGCCTGCACATAGGGTAGAAATTGTTCCTTCATACTCTCTTCTGGATCTCCCTATTCTATTCTTCGGAATATCAGGATTTCTAAAGGAAGGACGTGCATATGTCATTGTAGAAAGAGCTTAGTTGTTTTTTAAATTAATTATACTATCAGAAATATATTTTGCAGTAATAGGCATTCCATTGATCTGAAGAACTTTCTTCAGCTTTGTTGGAGGAATATCGTTCTCAATCATAAACAGTGATCTCATTTGTGCATCTCTGTTTTGTTCTATAAGATAAATCACATCATGCTTGTTAATAAACTCAATGACTTCATGAGAAAAAGGGAAAGATCTCAACCGCATTGCATTCAGTTGAATACCTGCATCTTGTAATAATTTTAATGATTCTTCTGCAGAATAAGTTGATGTTCCAAAAAAGACAATTGCTTCTTTAATTGATTCATCAAATCTTACAATTTCAGGTTTTGGAACTTTTGTTTTTATAGTCTCCCATTTTAAAAGTAATCTCTGCATTCCTTCAGCATAGATATCTCCGTCTTCTGTATATGCAGCCATCGGATCGTGTGAGGAACCTCTGGTGAAAAAAGATCCTTTCTCAGGATGTGTTCCCGGAATAGTTCTGTAAGGAATACCATCGCCATCAATATCCAGGTATCTCCCCCAAACTTTTACCTCCTCAAGATCTTTAGCAGTCATTACTTTTCCTCTATTATAAACTCTGGATTCATCCCATTCGAATGGATCTGTCAGATGATCGTTCATTCCCAGATCAAGATCTGTGAGCATAATCACTGCCGTCTGAAAATATTCAGCTAGATCAAATGCATCTAAGGTCATTTCAAAACATTCGGTGGGAGTACTAGGTAATAGAAGTATATGTTTGGTATCACCATGTGAAGCGTAAGCAGCTGATAAAATATCTGATTGCTGTGTTCGTGTTGGCATACCCGTAGAGGGTCCACTTCTTTGGACATCAATCAATACTGCAGGAATTTCGGCAAAATAACTTAGGCCTAAAAATTCACTCATTAAGGAAACTCCAGGTCCGGATGTTGAGGTAAATGCTCTAGCTCCATTCCAGGAAGCCCCAAGAACCATTCCTATTGCAGCTAATTCATCCTCAGCTTGTACAATTGCAAAATTTTTCTTGCCATCTTCTGCAATCCTATATTTATTGCACCACTTTTCAAATGCATTCATCAGGCTCGTGCTTGGTGTAATCGGATACCATGAGCCAACCGTTGCTCCGGCAAACATAGCTGCCAATCCGCAAGCGTTGTTACCATCTGTCAATATTCTATTTCCGATTAAGTCTCTTCTCTCAATTCTTATCGATAGTGGACAAACAAAATGTTCACTAACGTATTCAAATCCAAGGTGTAAAGCTTTTATATTTCCTGGAATAAGTTTTTCTTTTTTTGCAAATTGTTCATGAATCAATTTTTCAAAGACTTCAATTTCCATTCCTAATAACCCACAAAGTCCACCTACATAAATTACGTTCTTCATCAATTGATGAACACGAGCATCTGAAAAATTCTCCATGCTCAATTTCATCATTGGAATTCCTATGTAATGAATATCATCTCTAATTAATTCTTCGTACAACTGCTTGGTTGAATCAAAAACAAGATAGCCGCCTTCTCGTACATCATCAATATCCCGCTTCATACTTTGCGCATTAACAGCTACCATCAGATCGATACCGTCTCTCCTACCTAAATATCCCTGCTCGCTTACTCTTACCTCATACCAGGTCGGCAAACCCTGAATATTGGAAGGAAAAATATTTTTTGGAGTAACAGGAACTCCCATTCTCATAACTGCTTTAGCAAACATGTTATTAGCACTTGCAGAACCCGTTCCGTTAACGGTTGCGAAACGAATTACCAGATCATTAATCTTTACGCTAACACTCATAGTTGACAAGCTTTAGCTGTATTGTATAAATACTTTTGCATATCCCAGGCATTGGTAGGGCATCGTTCTGAACATAATCCGCAATGAAGACAGAGATTTTCATCTTTTACCATTACTCTCAAAGTTGGCAAGATATCGGATACATATAGGTCCTGTGAAAGCAAAGGTGCAGGAGCATTTAACCTTGATCGAAGTTCTGTTTCTTCTCCATTGGTTGTAAATGTTATACAGGTTGTCGGACAAATATCAACACAGGCATCACACTCAATACACTTACTTTCTGTAAAAACAGTTTGAACGTCACAATTAAGACATCGCTGCGCTTCCTTGAATGCAAGTTGATCGTCAAATCCTAACTCAACTTCAAGCTTTCTGTCTTTTAATGTTTTACTTTTATCAGCATGAGGTACTTTGAATCGATCATCATCGGAAGTCTGATTGTCATACGCCCACTCATGAATCCCCATTTTTTGCAAATAAAGATTCGTATGTGGCGCAGGGCGTTCATCCACGTTTTTTCCTGAACAGTATAAATCTATGGATAATGCTGCTTCATGACCATGCGCAACTGCAGTAATTACATTCTTTGGACCAAAGGCTGCATCCCCTCCGAAGAAAACTTTGGGATTCGTCGATTGAAAGGTTTTTTCATTTACCTTTGGCAGATCCCATTTATCAAACTCAATTCCTATAGTTCTTTCTATCCACGGGAATGAGTTTTCCTGACCAATTGCAAGTATAATATCATCCGCTTCCATAAGAACCTTCTGCCCGGTTGGAACCAGAGAACGCTTTCCATTTTGGTATTGGGCTTCTACAACTTCAAACTCCATTCCTTTCAATACACCATTCTCGGTTACAAATCTCAACGGAGAATGACAATTGTAAAAAGGAATATCTTCATGTTGTGCATCTTCAATCTCCCAGGGTGAGGCTTTCATCTCATTAAAAGGTGAACGCACGACTACTCTAACGTCTTCACCTCCAAGCCTTCTCGAAGTACGACAACAATCCATGGCAGTGTTTCCACCGCCAATTACAAGAACTTTCTTACCAATCTTATTAATATGACCAAAGGCAACATTTGCCAACCAATTAATTCCGATATGTATGTTGTTAACATTATCATTTCTACCTTCCAAATCCGGTAGGTCTTTACCTTTTGGTGCCCCTGAGCCTACAAAAACGGCGTCATAATCCTTCTTTAGCAGTTCATCAAGACTGGATACATAATGATTGTAATGGGTTGTAATTCCCATATTAATAATATATCCTACTTCTTCGTTAAGCACCTCTTCAGGAAGTCTAAAACTCGGTATCTGCGAACGCATAAATCCTCCTCCTGCAAATTGCTCATCATACAAATCTAGTTCATAACCTATTGGTGCAAGGTCTCGTGCTACTGTTAGCGATGCAGGTCCAGCACCTACTAGAGCGATCTTTTTACCATTTTTTGTCTGTGGTGGTCCGGGAATCAGTGATTTTACATCAGATTTATAATCTGCAGCGACCCGCTTCAATCTACAAATTGCCACGGGTTCATCCTCAACCCTTCCACGTCGGCATGCTGGCTCACAGGGTCTATCACAAGTTCGTCCCAATACTCCCGGGAATACGTTGGAAACCCAATTAATCATGTAGGCTTCGTTATACCTACCGGCGGCAATCAGTCTAATGTATTCAGGTACAGGAGTATGTGCCGGACAAGCGTACTGACAATCCACTACCTTATGAAAGTATTCGGGATTTTTTATATCTGTTGGATTCAAGCTAGAATAAATGCAGCGCAAAAATAGAATAAATATCAATAAATGAAAGGGTTCGTTTGTTCATAATACAGACACTATTTAAAACAATAAATGCCCAATCAATAATATTGAATCTACCTTAGACAACAGTATTTTTAACTGTCAATTCCTGGTTTAAATAATTCATTCAGATATCCTTTTGTTGCCCTTTATTAAAGTTGACCTCCAACACCCTTAAACTTCTCTACAAATGAAACCAGCTTTTGAAAGACACTTTGTTTTTTGGTCAGGTATTGAGGATTTAAAGGACTCATTTTCGGTAAAAGCGCATTTAATTCGGTTCCGTAATCACTAGCGTATTCTCGCTTTAAAGATGCTATTATGTAACGCTTTGCTTCTTCTACTTTTAGATTTTCTTCTGTGATTAATTCCAATGCTTCCACTTTTTGCTTGTTTTGAGCAAATACAAAAAATGAATCTATAACATTCGCCTTGTCTTGAAGGGTATCAAGGTCAGTTTCATTGATGAAATCCACCACCAAACTTTCTTTGGCTCTGTTGCCAATGCTAGAACGGATAATTCTACGCACTTCTTCAACTAAAACATCTTTGTCTTTGGTTTTCTTGCTGTGGTCAAAAATCAATTCTAAGATGTAATCCAAATTGATTTCCTGAGATTTCAATAAATCGACCTCAAACACCACATCGTCCCAGTCAATACCCGACTCTTCATTTTCTTTGCCTGCTTTCTCTCTTCGCAACCACTCCCGAATGTCGTTATAGGTGGAGCGGTAGTCTTGTGCTTTTCTATCGCTAATGACTTCCAAGCCTTGCATCGTTTCGATGTCTTGATCCGTTAAGAAATGTTTTTCTTTAAAGGCTTCAACGGCTTGGGCATCATTTTTATCGATGGTTTGAAAAGCTTTTAGGTGGTGAAACTCATCGTAGTTTTGCAAAATATTTTCTATTTTCAAGTATTCACCAAAGAGTTTGGAAAAATCTTTTTTGTCCTTCTCGGTTACAATTTCATCCGGTTTTGGAAATTTTTCGTTCAGCTCTTTCACCACGTCTTCATATCCTCTTCGAGCTTCTCCGCTTAATGCGTCAGTAAAGCCATCCAAGTACTCTTTGTAGCTTTTTTCCAGCACTACATTTTTGGTATGGCTATTTCCAAACAAGGTAATGGCATCAATGGTGGCTTGTTCCAAATTGCGGAAGGTAACAATGTTGCCAAAGGTTTTGGTGGCATCGTAAATGCGGTTGGTGCGCGAAAAGGCTTGTATCAATCCATGGTATCGCAGGTTTTTATCAACAAACAAAGTATTCAAGGTGGGTACATCAAAACCGGTGAGAAACATGCCTACCACAATCAACAAATCCACTTCTTTGTTATTTACCCGCTTGGCAAGGTCTTTATAATAGTTTTGAAATTTGTCGCTGTCCACACTATAATTGGTGGCAAACATTGCGTTGTAATCGTTTATCGCTTTGCTTAAAAATTCCTTAGCGCTGCTTTCCATTGCGCTGGGTTCAAATGTTTCATCTACAATATCGCCAATAGCATTTTGTTCTTCATTAGCGGCAAAGGAAAAAATGGTAGCTATTTTCAACGGTTTTCGTAGAGATGAATCATGGTTGGTCTCTACATTGCATAATCCGGAGCAAAGGTGACCACCAAATCCGGTCAAAGGTGACCACCAAATCCGGTCAAAGGTGACCACCAAATCCGGAGCAAAGGTGACCACCAAATCCGGTCATAGGTGACCACCAAATCCGGTCATAGGTGACCACCAAATCCGGAGTATAGGTGACCACCCTTAAAATAATAGATTAGAATTGATGCATAAAAT
>JADLHT010000012.1 GCA_020848695.1 Saprospiraceae bacterium | reverse complement strand
CTAATGCTATGACCTCTTTTTAAGGCTTGGTCTTCAATTGCTTTTCCCATTTTTCCATATCCTATAAGGCAAATATTCATTGAGTTGAGAATTTTAAGTTTGCAAAATTACGTAATCTATGTTTGGTATTGACTTTAGCGGATAGTGTACGGTCATAGACTTTTAAAAGAAGTCCTAAAATAAATTTAAAGTTCTAATAATCAAATTATAATACATTATTATTTATTTTAATTATTTAGTTTAGATTCATTAATACTGTTTGGAACTCAGTTAAGAAATGAATTAATAATTGGGATTTATGGAGAAGCCATTATATTTGAGCCTGATCCTATGGACATAATCATTGTTAAATTAAATTGATTGTGATATGGGTTGGTTTACCCGACTAAAAGAAGGAATTTCAACAACAACGAAGCTTAAAAAAGAAGCACCGGATGGTTTATGGTATAAATGTCCGGAATGCAATACAACTTCAACTACTATGAAGTTAGAGGAAAATTTCTACAAATGTCCTAACTGTAATTATCATACAAGAATAAGCTCAGATCAATATTTTGGTATCCTGTTTGGGGAAAATTATGAGATCTTGTTTGATGAATTGATCTCTTATGATTTCCTGGAATTCACCGATCTGCAACCCTACAATAAGAGATTGGAAGATGCCAGGAAGAATTCCGGTAAATCAGATAGTATCGCTGTAGCTATAGGCCATATCGATGATATTCCGTTGGTTGTAGCAGCCATGGATTTCAGTTTTATTGGAGGATCAATGGGTTCGGTTATGGGTGAGAAGATCAGCAGAGGAATTGATCTTGCCATTGAAGAAAAAGCGGCTTTTATGATAATTTCAAAGTCTGGTGGAGCGAGAATGATGGAATCTGCATTTTCTCTGATGCAGATGGCAAAAACTTCTGCCAAACTCACACTGCTTGCTAAGGCACAACTACCTTATCTGTCCTTTTTAACTGATCCAACTACAGGTGGGGTAACCGCTTCTTTTGCGATGTTAGGGGACATCAATTTCTCCGAACCCAAAGCCTTGATTGGATTTGCAGGACCCAGAGTTGTTAAGGAGACCATCAAAAGAGATCTGCCGGAAGGATTTCAACGTTCTGAGTTTTTATTGGAAAACGGATTTCTGGATTTTATCATTGATCGAAAGGATTTAAGACAGAGAGTTAGCCAGGTTCTGTTGACACTGATGAATCGATAGTTTATTGATGTTTTAAGAATTCAATGTGATTTTATGATTATTTGAATGAGTTTGAAACAAGTAATAAAAATAGATTTTGAGTCATTTTTAAAGTAAATTGATATGAACTCTAACCTTTAAATTAACACTACTTTCCTAAAAATCCTTTCTATCTTGCATCAAAATAACTCAATATGAACTATACTAAGATTGCAGGACTCGGCTATTATGTGCCCGAGAATATTGTTCGAAATGAAGATTTGGTGAATCTCATGGACACTTCTGATGAGTGGATCATAGAACGAACAGGAATAGAGGAAAGGAGATACGGCTCTCGAATGAAAGAGACCACTACTACTATGGCAGCGAAGGCTTCTGAGCTTGCGTTAGAAAGAGCAGGAGTAGATAAGAAAGATATTGATTTTATAATTTTCGCCACTTTGAGTCCTGATTATTTTTTTCCGGGTTGTGGTGTGTTGGTTCAGCGTGAGTTAAAAATGACTGAATACGAAGCCCCCGCTTTGGATATTCGAAATCAGTGTTCCGGTTTTATATATGGCTTGAGTATAGCTGACCAGTTTATTAAAACAGGTCAGTACAGGAATATTCTTCTTATTGGTGCAGAAATGCACTCCATGGGCTTGGATTTTACGACCAGAGGTAGAAATGTAAGTGTTATTTTTGGAGACGGTGCAGGCGCCGCTGTATTGCAAAGGAGCGACGAGCCAGGTATCCTTCAAACCTGCCTTCATTCTAACGGAACTCATGCAGAAGAATTGGCATTTATCAATCCCGGATCACATAGCGGTTATCATCTTGGGGTCGAAAGATTTGGGTATGATGATCGAAAGTATGGAGGGACATTTCTTACTCAAAAAATGTGGGAAGATGAAGATTATTATCCCAATATGAATGGTCAATTGGTATTTAAAACTGCTGTTACAAAATTTCCTGAAGTAATTAATGAAGCTTTGAATATGCAAGGTTTGAGTGCATCGGATATAAATATGCTCATTCCACATCAAGCTAATCTTCGCATAAGCCAGTTTGTTCAAAGACAATTGAAACTTCGTGATGATCAGGTTTGGAATAATATTCAAAGATTTGGCAATACAACAGCCGCGTCTATACCTATTGCCTTGACAGAAGCTTGGGAAGCGGGAAAAATTAAAGAAGGAGATCTTGTGTGTCTAGCAGCATTTGGCAGCGGATTTACCTGGGGATCAGCATTAATTAGATGGTAAATGAAATAAATAGTATAGATATCCTGGCGATAGGAGTTCATCCGGATGACGTTGAACTAACAAGTGCAGGAACCTTGTTAAAGCACAAGAGTCTGGGTTATAGTTTTGGGATACTGGATCTTACATTAGGAGAACTGGGAACCAGAGGTAGTGCAGAAATCAGAACTCAAGAGGCGATGGCAGCAGCCAGATACATGGGAGCTCAATTCAGAATTCAACTGAATCTTGCTGACGGCTTTTTTCAACATAATGAAGAATCCTTAATGCAGATTATTCCGATTATTAGAGCCTGCAAGCCCAGGATTGTAATGGCTAATGCTCTTGAAGACAGACATCCGGACCATGGCAGGGCAGCCAAATTAATTGCAGACGCCTGTTTCTTGGCAGGATTGAGAAAGATTTTTTCTACTTGGGATAATAAGGTGCAAGAAGCACACAGACCCGATGTAATTTATCATTACGTACAGGATTATACACTTAAACCTGATCTAATAGTTGATATTACCGGATTTGAAGAAGAAAAAATGAATGCCATCAAGCATTTTGCTTCGCAATTTTATGATCCGAATTCAGATGAACCGGAATCAGCAATCAGTGGAAAGAATTTTTTAGACTATATAAAATCAAAAGATGCAATCAATGGTCGTTATATTTCTACAGAGTATGGAGAAGCATATAATGTAAGAAGACCGATAGGAGTTTCAGATTTTTTTAATCTGAAGTAGATTTATACAGAAATAAATTATAAGCAAGACCCAAACTGCTCGAATGTCCCAGCTTAGGGTGAATTTCATGGCCAAAATCCAATACTAATCTTTCTTTGAATTTGATGCCAACTCCGAAACTAATAATACCATTTGAAATGTAACCTGTCCTGATTTGGAACATTTCTGAAGGACAGTATTCAATCCCGATGTGCAGTCGGGTTGGTTGGTTGCTGGTATTTTTTACTTCAGTTTGCAAAAACAATAATTTATAAATCTGATAATTCAAACCAATTTTGAATTGAGTACCTGCGATGGGTTTCTTGTTCTTTTCAATTGGAAGGGGATTGTTAATCTGTGAAGCCAGTGTCAAGGACGGTATAATTCTAATAACTGCTCCTAGAGATGGAATTAGAGTAAACGTATTACCGGATTCTAATTGATTTCTAGACAGTCCATTTATCTGAAATCCGATACTTGAATTTGTAGCTATTTTTCTTGCATAAGCTAATCCAATAATTTTCTCGTTAAACTCACGACTGCCGTCATGGGAAAGATGGATTCCGAAAGATCCGTTTAGAACTGGAATTGAACCTTGAATATTGATTTGATTCAATCCATTTATAAAATAATAGTTTTGATAGTTTGCATGTATTGAAGTATTTCTAATAAAATATAAATGAGCAGTATTATTGATAAAATTAGTTGGGTTTTGAGCTGCAACACCTGTCTGTCCCATTCCAAATGCTCTGGCGTCAATGAGAGAAGAAGGAACATTATGTTGGGAATACACGGTCTGAATTAAAGCAAAGTAGAGTAATAGAAATGCAGATAATCTTGGTGTTAACAATGAACTCATTGCTGAATATAGAAGTGCTAATATAACAGAAATATTACATTTGCAAATATTTGAAATCATGAAATATCAGTTTCTCGCTTCAATTCAGGAAGCCTATAGTTTTAAAGGGGATTCCATAGTTCTTGGTGGATCAATGTTTGAAAAGCAACTTATTCCGGAAGGAGTGATTAGACTTCCATTAAAAACCATGAATCGACATGGACTCATTGCCGGTGCAACCGGAACCGGAAAGACCAAAACACTTCAGTTAATTGCAGAACAACTTTCAGAAAAAGGAGTGCCAACGGTTTTGCTTGATATCAAAGGGGACCTAAGCGGGATTGCTTTGGCAGGCGTTGAAAATGATAAAATAAAGGATCGTCAGTCTTCACTAAAAATCCCTTGGGAAGGAAGATCAAATTTTGTTGAATTGTTGACAATTTCAGATCAGCAAGGAACAAGATTGCGCGCTACTGTTTCTGAATTTGGTCCTGTACTCTTGGCAAAAATTCTTGGATTAAATGATACTCAAGAAAGTGTTATTTCCTTAGTGTTTAAGTATGCAGATGATCATGGATTGCTGCTTTTGGATTTGGAAGATTTGAAATCTGTTCTGCAGTACATCACAAATGCAGGTAAAGAGGAAGTTCAAAAAAATTTTGGATCCGTGTCTCCTGCTTCGGTCGGAACTATTTTTAGAAAAGTAATTGAATTGGAACAGCAAGGGGCAGCTCCTTTTTTTGGAGAAAGAAGTTTTGATGTGCGTGAATTGGTAAGATTCAATGATAAAGGACATGGGGTAATCAGCATACTTCGTGCGGTTGATATTCAGGACAAACCAAAGTTTTTTTCAACTTTTATGCTGCAACTGCTTGCAGAAATTTATGCTCAGTTTAAGGAAGCCGGAGATCTTGATAAACCAAAATTATGTTTTTTTATTGATGAAGCTCACCTCGTTTTTGAAGAAGCCAATCCTGCTTTATTGAATCAATTGGAAACAATAATCAAATTAATCAGATCTAAAGGAATAGGAATTTACTTTATTACTCAAAATCCGATCGATGTTCCGGATTCGATACTTGCGCAATTGGGTTTAAAGATTCAACATGCCCTAAGAGCATTTACTGCGAAAGACAGAAAAGCTATTAAGCTAGCTTCTGAGAATTATCCTGAAACGGATTATTACGATATCAGTACATTAATTACTGAATTGGGCATAGGAGAAGCCTTAGTTACTGCATTAAATGAGAAAGGAATTCCAACACCGGTAGTTCATACTCTGCTTCGTGCACCGCAATCTCGAATGGATATACTTTCAGAAGAAGAAATTAAAGATTTGGTTAGTGATTCTGAAATTGCAGAGTTTTACAATGAAGAAATGAATCGTGAAAGTGCTTCTGAAGTTTTAAAAGAAAGAATAGAATCAGAAGATCAAAATTCAGAGGATGCAAATACAAAAAAGACAGAAAAAACAACCCTTGAAAAAGTGATGGACAGTACCATTACAAAGCAGGTTGGAAGAACGGTTGCACGAGAGTTAACAAGAGGATTATTGGGAATTCTGGGTATTAAAACGAGCTCCAGAAGAAAGAGCTGGTTTTGACTTTTCTTTTTTGTTGAAAATCTTATAGGGTTACAAGAAATAAAAAAGCCTTTCAATGTAGAAAGGCTTTTTTATTTCAAATAATAAAATTATCTTATTTGCCTTTTAGTATATATCTCGCTGATAAAGCACCGTAAGATCCACCAAATCCAGTGTTAAAATCTCCTCCAAAGGCAACCGTTGGAATCCAGTCTAAGCTGAGGTTAAGCGGAAAATCAAATCGATAATCCAGTCCGATAACTCCATGTACTCCAAAGGATACTGAGGCATAATCATTATTTGGGTAATAGTCATTATCGTATGACCACTTGTATATACTTGCTCCTCCACCTAAATACCAGCTTAGGTTTTCAACCGATTTGATGGGCATATGATGCTCATAAAATGCGCTTACATTAAGCCAGTTGAAGTAAGAATATCCTCTGTAACCAAGTACTCCTTCAATGGCTCCTTTTTCCGATATAAAATGCTTATAAGATATACTTAACGGATAACCAAGTCTTAAACCTATAGCAGACTTATAGTCTTGGGCAGATAATTCTTGAACGCTTAGAAATGTACAAAAAAGTACAGCAAATAATAAAAGTTTTTTCATAAATTATAAATTTTTTGATTCAGATGCTAAGGTAATACTGATTTTCAAATTTGCAATCATTTGATAATAAATCTAAATGTAAAGAAGCAAAAACTAAGGATCAACCAAGCAATTTTACTATCTTAGCTACTTAATTTGTAAATTTTATTTCATGAGAAAGTTAAATTTCTTGTTTTTTCTGGTTTTGTTTGTTCTTCATTCACTAAATTCACAAGCTGTTAAGGTTTGGTCTAAATTGTATGGAGGTAATGGTACAGAACAGTGCTTTGGTTCTACTTCTTTGAATGACAGCTTGTTTGCAGTCGTTGGTAATACTAATTCAGCCAATCTCGTAAATAAAGGGTTAACCGATGGAATTATTGGTGTTTTCAATAAAACCGGAGATTTAAAAGTATTTAAAACTTTTGGAGGGCCTCAGCAGGATCAATTTAATTCCGTTGATCAACTTCCTAACGGTCATTTGATATGTGCAGGTCAAAATAATGGCGCTGGAGGAGATGTGCCTAACAATCTGGGGCTGATTGATGGATTCCTTTGTAGTTATAATCCACTGACCAATACAAAAAACTGGTCTAAAACATTTGGAGGTGGAAATAATGATCAGATTTCGGATGTAAAATTCCTGGAGAATGGAAAAATCATTTTTGTAGGAAGTTCAAAGTCAATTGCACAGGATCTGCCTATGAACAATGGATTGTTTGATGCATTTGTAGGAACAATAGACGAGGCGGGTAATATTGTAAGAGTTAAAGTTTTTGGAGGTACCAAAGATGACTTTGCCAAAAAAATTGCAAAAATCAATGAAGGAAGCTTCTACGTTGGAGGAGAAACAGTTTCTAGCAATGAAGGAAGCTTTTTAGGACTGAGCAACAAAGGGAAAAAAGATGTCTTTGTTTTAAAGCTTAATCGAAATTCAAATCAACTATCCATATTTATGCTTGGAGGTCCCGGAGATGATTTGTTGGTTGATATGGCAACGACTCCTGATGACGGAATTGTTCTAGTGCTAAATGTAAATTCTGAAGGTGGGGATATAGATTCACTCAAAGGACTAAAGGATATCTATGTTGTTCGCTATGACAACAATGGAAAATTGTTATGGAAAAAAGCAATTGGGGGAACAAAGGATGACGAAGCTGTAGCGGCAAAACTGAATAGCGCAGGAGAATTGCTCATTACATCAACCAGCAATAGCTCTGATGGAGATATTGTTAGAAACTATGGAGACAAAGATGTCATGCTTTTTAAGTTGGACAATGACGGTAATTTAATTTCTTCCTCCAATTACGGAGGTTCGAGAGGAGATGTTGCTGGTTCAATTGTAGTTGATCAAACCAATACTTACCTGATATCCAGTTCATTTAGTCTCAACAATGATTTACCCAACAACAATCCCGGTGGTGATTTTTGGTTATTAAACTTATTTGAATGTTCGAAAGCGGCAACTCAATATAACAGGGAAATTTGTTTGGGTGACACCATAGACATTAATGGAACTTCATATCACTCAGGCAATACTTCCGGACAGTTTACAATTAAGGGTGGTGGAAGATTTGGTTGTGATTCAATAGTTGATGTTGTTGTCAGCATATTGCAACCAACTTCTGAGTTTCTCGGCGACACCTTATGTAATGAGGCTACCGTTACGATCAATAATGTTTTGTTTGATAAAAACAAAACCGCACATAGTTTTTTATTGAAAAACCATTTGGGCTGTGATAGCGTCCTTAATGTGTTATTGTATTTTAGTCCTGAAATCGTATTAAAAGATTCTTCAACTAAATCAGATAATGGGGGATTTAACGGATATGTTCATATTACTGTTGAAGGCGGAGTGCCACCATATGCTTTTGAATGGAGCAATGGAAACAGAACAATCGATCTTGATAATGTTAGATTTGGTACTTATACGGTTACGATTACAGATGCATTAAAATGTACTAAATCATACTCCTTTGAAGTTCGAAATACTGTTAATTCTGAAGATTTAGGACATTCCCAATTAGATGTGCTATATTCTTCAGAATCCGTAGTATTGAAGTGTGACGACATCATAAGAGATTTTAAAATATATACACTTAACCAATCTCTCCCGTTATTAGTTGGACAAGCCTTAGGTAGGGAAGTCGTAATAAACAGAGATCAGTTGATTTCAGGATTTTATTGTGTGCTGATAGAAACCTTGACCGGAAGAAAGATTATAAAGAAATTTCTGCTGCGTTAATAGATTAATAATCGGGTAAGCCAATATTTCTGCATCTAGGATTACAAGTACACTGAGATTTGAAGTTCTAAATAATATTGGATAGGCAATGGAGTAGTTCTGGTGCTGTTCGTAATCAGTTTCCAAAGAATATAGTCTTCCTGTTAAGCTTTATGATTGTAAAATTTGGGTTTAAGTCCATTTTTTTGGTCTATATAAAACTTGTAATTGCAAATCAATGAAATACAACTATATTTGCGCCTCATTTATCGAAAAAACAAAACAGAATGGTTCCGTAGCTCAGCTGGATAGAGCATCTGCCTTCTAAGCAGAGGGTCTCAGGTTCGAATCCTGACGGAATCACTTCGATTTATTTTAAATACTTGAAAATCAATATACTGTAATTTATTTATTTTTGATTTTGTCGCTATTGCAATACTTTTTTGAAGTATTTGCGGAATAGAATTATTCAAGCAATTATTCCGAAATTCTAATACAAGGATCTATTTCTTAAAATCCCTTTTAATATACGGGATATAAGATTTTTTCTCTTCTTCATTTAATAACCTTTTTAAGATATAAACAAAAGTAAAGACACTGCCATTTGTAACAGTATAAGCCTGTACAAATTCCCAACCTCGTTCTCCCATGTAATTCATAGCATCTATCATGCTGTTGAATTTAATTTTATCACCTTCTTCATTTCTTATTCTATTGTCTTTAAACCATCCTAAAGACTGCCCATAGCTAATTGAAACATCTAACTTCGTTGTAAATAATTTTGACTGACCATAAATCTCACAATAAACATAGTCCGGAATTGAAGCGATATTTTCAGTCTGACTCTTTAGATTAAGAGTTATTAAATGACAGGTCAGGATTAAAATGATTTTCATATAATAGAAATTTAATTTTGGAATATTAATTTAAAGCCCATTACTCTGTAAATATTTTTATGAAGATTGGAAAGTTCTATTTGAGTCATTTGGATAATTTGGCAAGATAATAATTATTAGCTGCACCAAATTTACAACTAAAAAATTTAAATTCGAAAACGCTTAGATTATGATTGAGTAAAGACAGCGATTTTTAAAATCTAATTAACAGGAAAATGACTCAGGGTGTTAATTAATGAATTGATATTCCGTAATGCTCAAATTTAACTTGAATTAATAACTTACGACTTCTAACTTGTAGCTCGCGACTTCATATTTTTCGTCTTGAATTAAAATATTTTCGATTCACAATCAACATCCCAAACGACTCACAATCTTCTTTTGTTTGCTTTGCATGATGAGCCCCATGTGCTCTCAATATAGCGTCTGTATAACGACTGTTTATTCGCTTAATCCTGCTAAATCTGCTGTGTATAAATACATCGTGCACCAGAAAATAAGCAAGCCCATAAAGTGATATACCAATCCCAATGAAAAGAACTGCCTGATATCCTTCTGCCAAGGATCCGATAAGGTAACACAAAAAGCTGGGTATGGCAAATATTAAAAAGAAGCGATCATTCCGCTCAAAGAATCCCTTTCTTAATTGTGGGTTGTGATGGTCTTTATGCCAACACCACAATATCCCATGCATTATATATTTATGAGTAAACCAGGCCACGAACTCCATGAATATAAATGCTATGACAACTATACTGATCTTGAGAAGCATAATACTTTACAGGATAAAAGTACAAAGTTTTGTGTTCGAAAGAATTTAGTTTTATAAAATGGGGTGTGCGACATTTTGCAGGATTAATGAGTTTGGCTAATTCTGTCTTAAAGTAAATTAGATAATAAAAACTTCGAATTTGTGTATAGAGCAAGAATAGAAGTATCCAAATCGGAGTAAGTGCACTACATTTTGTCATACACCCAATAAAACCCAAAGCAAAAATGTCCTCCAAAGCAATAATCGCAGTAATAATTGACAAATAGATGTGTTCCTATAAACAATGCTTATGTCAAAGTTAAAAGCACTATCAGCAAACTCATTTACAGAAGACTCCGCTAACCGAGCCTCCTGAAAGTCGGGTCGGTAGCTCCGTTTCGTTTCGCTCACGAGCCATTCTGGATGGCTCGCACGAGCTCACTCACTTTTCGGCCAATCAGTCATTAAGATAGGGTAGAGCTTCGCTTTTAGAAATTTACCAAGCCGCTTACGCGGTTCACTCACTTTTTTTACTGTCGTAAAAAACTTGCTGCGCAAGATCGTTCGATCACCT
>JADLHT010000011.1 GCA_020848695.1 Saprospiraceae bacterium | reverse complement strand
CAGGAACTTCAACGACCCGCTCGATCTCTTTAATTACTTCAACTGGAACTTCTACTATCTTCTCAACTTCAACCAGTTTCTCTACCTCGATAAATTTCTCTACAGGAACTTCAACGACCCGCTCGATTTCTTTGATTACTTCAACTGGAACTTCTACTATCTTCTCAACCTCAACCAGTTTCTCTACCTCGATAAATTTCTCTACAGGAACTTCAACGACCCGCTCGATCTCTTTAATTACTTCAACAGGAACTTTTACTATCTTCTCAACCTCAACCAGTTTCTCTACCTCAATAAATTTCTCTACAGGAACTTCAACGACCCGCTCGATCTCTTTAATTACTTCAACAGGAACTTCTACTATCTTCTCAACCTCTTTAATAACTTCTTTAGGTTTGGAACTTAATTCTTTTTGCATTGCAAAAACTTCAGCTTTGAACTTATTTACAATTTGTTCTTTTTCCCCAATTTGTTGATTTAAATTCGCTTGAAGGTCCAAATTTTTCTTTTCTAATTCCTGCATCCGTTCACGGAATCCATTTTGAGCTAATTGAAGTTCTTCTATTTGTTCTTTGTACTCCTGGTTTTCTTCTTTGGATTGTCTAAAACTATTAATTAAAAATTCCTGCTGATCGGTAAGTTTATTGACCTCGTTCATTGAACTTTGATGGTACTTTTCCAATTCTGAATATTGGCTTAATTGATCATGATAGGTAGAGTACAAATCACTGTACCTTGATTCTATGGACTTGTAATCTGAATTCTTAAATAACCAAGCAATCAATCCACCAATAATAGCGGAACCAAGACCGATAAGAAGAGGAATAATTAAACAAGACATATTATTGGTTTACTATTAAAGGAATGAATGCACCATAAATTCTATTTTTACTGAAAGGCAACAAGCTATCTCGCAAGCTCACTGCTTCCAACTGTTTGTCGGGAACATTCTGTGCAAGAAATAAAATTTCAATTTGTTGAGCTCGAAGCAAACCATAATCAATATGATTTTGACTGGAATTTTCGCTCGGATTATAGCGACAGATTATTTTCAATTTTTTCTTTGGATGAGACTTTAAGAAATTTGATGTAGTCAGAACGAAAGACTTCATATCTTCAGAAATAGGAGTTAAATAGCCAAAGGTGCTTTTATAAAAAACAAAATTTTCTTTTAAAAATATATCGAGACCTTCTTGATCCAGTAGTTTAATGCCATGAAAATAAGTCCTATTTAAAGGAGTTTTCTTCGAAGCGACCTTTGTGATCTGACAGCACTTATTCTCGTATAATAAAGTACCCATGGTAATCCAGGCAACCAGAATAGCAGACAGGAGATAAATTTGGCTTTTCATTATCCAACACAATTATGGAACTCCTGAGGGTAAACTCCAAGCTTAACAAGCAAATCTTATGCCAAAAAAAATAATATGTAATACTCTAATTTCCGAATGGATTATATCTATTTTAATCCAGAGTTTACTTAAAATATTATATCCCCTTATATGGAAATTATAAATGATCAAGTTTTTTATACCTATCGGATCAGTGCAAAAACATTTCTTAACTCAACGGGATCTTTTCGGTCTAGCTTATACTTTAAAATATAAACGTAAGTTCCTGAAGGTACTAGTTTGTCAGAATCCATGACTTTTCCATTCCACATTTCTTCAGGTTTGGTTGAGGAGAACAAGAGACTACCCCAACGATCATATATATTCAATTCGTAATAATTTAAACCATCAAACTGGCCAACAGGACCAAAAACCTCATTATTGCCATCCCCATTCGGAGTAAATGCATTTGGCATGTACAGACTATAATTTTTAAATACAAATACCTGCGTATCTAAGGTATCTGTGCAAAGGAACCGATCGTTAACAATCAGTCGAATATTATGATATCCTGTATCCTTAAATCTATAGTTCAATTCTTGATCAAAAAAGAATTCTTTTCCATCAACAATCCAAGATCTTCCAATAGTATTAGTAGATGAATCAATGCCGATGACAGAAGCATTCAAAATATTTACAACAAGAGGATCAACTGACCATTTCGCAGCAGGTGGAGGAAGTACATGAATTACCTTGTCGAATGAACCCGAATTATAACATCCAATGGGTGAAGTCACTTCCAGTTTCAAACCATATATACCTGTGCTGTCAAAGGTTTTTGTTACATTAATACCGGAATATTCTGTACTGTCAGAAAAAATCCATTTAAATTTATAGTTGCTATCTGTCGGAAAGGAAATATTTTTAAAATTGATTGTAAAGGGCACACAACCTTCCGTAGCACTGGGCTTGAAAATGATAACATTGGGTGCCGGAAACCATCCAAGATTCTTGGTAACAGTACTTTTGCATCCAAATTCATCATAAACATCAAGTTTGACAGCATAGTTATCCGGATTAAGATATTGCAATTGATAATTCTTATCAAAGCCTTTAAAACCATCCCCAAAATCCCAATTCCAACTGACGATCTTACTAAATGAGGACTTTGATTGATCACTAAAATCAACAGGCCCAAGCTTGCAACTGTCGTAAGAAAATGTAAAGTCCGATTTCAAATCTGCAATTACATTGATCCTGAAATTAGCTGTATCACTACAATTGGTTCCTGGATTTAAAATGAATCGACCACTATGAATACCTCCTTCTTTAAATTTGAGAACCGGATTCCAATCTGTACTGGATTCTAAAATTCCACCGTTTTGATACTCCCATACTATTCCATTAATGAATCTTTGTTGGTATGAAGAATTGTCAATTTTTATACTATCTGAACTGCAGATCAGCATTTCATAATTCTGTTTACTAACTTCAATTCCATTATTCAGCTTTGCCACTACCGTACCCACACAACTTGCCACATTAAACTGAAAGTCTCTTCTTAGGGTTGACAGGAGGACTCCGTTTCGATATTCTGAACAGCATACAGAAACAACAAACTGTCCCTGAACATTTGGTTCTCCGGAGATCATCCCCGTCAATGAATTGATTGTAACAGGTGGGTTCCCTCCCATTGGAAAGAGGTAATTGTATTGAGGTGCGCGAAAATTTACCTTTGGAAAAGGGGGCGGACAATCAGGATTTGGGATGACAGCATTACAACCATTTCCATTATTGGCTCCTCCTCCAAATGGTTCACACAGACTATAAACCAACAGATCTCCCTCCTTATCGATGGCAGAGTGATCAAACTGAAACGGGTTATTTACACAAACAACGGTTGGTGGAAAATTTCTAAACCGAGGACTTGAATTACAGGTTTTTTGGGATTCGGGATGAATAGTAATTGTAAAGGTAATTCCAACTTGTCCAGGATTAAGAATATTACTTATGGTATTATTTCTGCAACATCGTTGCCAAATTATATGATATTCCTCATCGATTATCGGCAAATCAACCTCATACTCATAAATTCCAGATTCTACACAGATATCGGGCGGTAATTCCAGGCAAGGATAATTGGGTGGATCAATGAGTGTAGGTCCGGAGAATCCTACAATAGAAAACTCATTGCGATTACCATTTCTAACCAAAGTAAATTTGCTTGTAACCAAGTCTTTACGATAAATGGTGAATCCTAGTGGATCATCAAATGTTCCAGCAGATTGCTGAGGACGACAATCCCGGTACAAGGTTAATACAATCCTATACTTTCGTGTATTTGTATCAAGCCCATTATTCCCATAACCTAAACATTCATAATACAGATCACCTCCAATAATATGAGCAGCTTTCAATTGCTGAAAACAAATAATAAATAATATACAAAAGAATAATCTAAAGCTCATTCCCAAAGTTACGAACTATTTGTAAATACACTGATTCCTTTTTCATAAGCTTCTACTCTGATCAATAAGAATTTAACAATCAAACGATAGCTCAGATAAATAATTGTTAAGCCAAAATAACTTATTTTTGTAAAAAATACCCCATGTTACACGCGAAACCCAAAAAATGCAAAGTATGTGGTTCAGCCATTGTAGGACGAAGAGACAAACAGTTCTGTACAGATAGTTGTCGGTCCATTCATCATCAGGAAATGAAGAAAAAGGACCCATTAATTATAAAGACCGTGAATAGTATCCTCAAGAAAAACCGAAGCATACTTCTGTCTTTAAATCCGGAAGGTAAAAAAACATTATCAAAAGATACATTGAGCTCAAAAGGGTTTGATTATAAATATTCTACTCATCATTTTAATACAAAAAGAGGAACAACCTATTTTTTTTGCTATGACCAAGGATATACTCTCTTTGATGATAAAATGGTACTTTTAGTTACCCAAAAGAATGAAAAATAATCCTAATAAAATTTGATTTGATAGTAATGCAAAACAAAATTACAAATATAACCGTATTGGGGTCCGGATTAATGGGATCATCAATTGCCGCTCATTTTGCGGGATGCGGATTTAATGTTATGTTATTGGATCTTCCATCCTCTGAAGGTGTTAAAAACAGAATTGTAATCGAATCGCTAAAAAAATGTCTTGAGGTAAAACCATCTAATATTTTTCGTAAAAAAGATGCAGAAAGAATTCAGATTGGGAATTTTGAAGACGACTTAAAAAAAATTGCTGATTCAGATTGGATTGTTGAAGCCATCATTGAAAATCTTGAAATTAAAAAATCGCTCTATGAAAAGATTGAAATATACAGGCGTCCTAGAACAATTGTAAGCTCGAATACGTCTGGAATTCCGATAAATTTACTAATTGAAGGAAGGTCCGATGACTTTAAAAAATATTTTTTCGGTACTCATTTCTTTAATCCACCAAGATATCTAAGATTGCTTGAAATTATTCCTACTTCCTTTACAGATCCGGAGGTTGTTGATCATTTTAAAAATTTTGGAGACCAGTTCTTGGGTAAGCAAATTATAGTATGTAACGATACTCCTGCATTTGTCGCAAACAGGATTGGAGTTGTCTCTTTAGTAAAGATCTTTGAACTCACTCATCAATTAAATCTAAATATTGATGAGGTTGATAAATTAAATGGTACTGCACTAGGCAGACCGAAATCCGGAATATTTAGATTGACTGATCTCGTTGGTTTAGATACAGCAGTTAAGGTTATCAATGACTTGAAAAAGAATTGTATGCAGGACGAGTTCATTCAGAATATGAAACTTCCTGATTTTATAAAATTCTTAATGGACCAAAAATTTTATGGAGATAAAACTAGTCAAGGATTTTACAAAAAAACAAGGGAAAAAGATGAAAAAGGCAAGCCCATCATTCTGCAACTAAATTTAAATACTAATGAATATGAGAGGAGTAAAATTTCTAAATTAGAAAGCTTGAAAGTCTCCAAGCAGATAGAAGAATTTCCTAAAAGAATAAGAACTCTTATTCAATTGACCGATGCCGGTGCTGAATTAATAAAAAAATCTTTGGCTTTTCTATTGGCATACAGTTCGCGCTGCATTCCTGAAATTGCTGATGACTACTCTACTATCGATCTGGCGATGAAAAATGGTTTCGGCTGGGAATCTGGTCCATTTGAGGTTTGGGATATCATTGGATTAGAAACAGGAATTGTTCTGATTCATCAAGAAAATTTAAAAGCAGCAAATTGGGTTTACGAACTCAACCTACTTCCTGAGAAAAAATTCTATCTTGAAAAAAATGGAAGCAGACACTACTTTTGTTTAAAATTAAAGAACTACAAAGCGGAATCCGGACAAGAAAAAAATATTCAACTGTCTTATCTTTCTAAAGAAAAAACGGTTTTTGAAAATTCGGAATTAAGACTTATTGATATTGGAGACGAGGTATTATGCGCTGAATTTAAAAGTAAGCATAATGCCATTGGAGAAGGAATCTTGAATGGATTAAATCAAAGTATAAAAATTGCTGAAGAACAGAATTGGAAAGGAATTGTCATTGGAAATAACGCCAATAACTTTACGGTAGGTGCAAATATTATGCTTATCGGGATGCTGGCATTTCAGCAAGAATACGATCAATTAGAACTTGCAGTAAGACTTTTTCAGAATACTTCCATGCGGATGAGATATTCTAAAATTCCTGTTGTGAGTGCAACCCAAGGATATGTTTTTGGAGGCGGGACAGAATTTCTTATGCATTGCGATGCATCGGTCTGTGCTGCAGAATCATATATCGGACTTGTTGAAGTTGGTGTAGGATTAATTCCGGGCGGAGGAGGAACAAAAGAGTTTGCATTGCGATTTTCGCAAGAAATGAAAGAGGGTGAAGTATTGATCCCTCAACTTATTCAGAAATTCAAGACAATTGCTACAGCTTCAGTTGCTACATCTGCTTATGAAGCATTCGAATATGGATATTTGAAGGAAGGAAAAGATCTTGTAAGTATAAATTCAACTTCACAAATCTACTTGGCCAAAAAGAAAATTATTCAGCTCAGCGAACATTATCTACCTCCAATTTCTCAAGACCAAATTACCGTATTGGGTAGATCGGGCTTAGGAACTTTATACGCTGCAGCTCATACTTTATATAAAGGAGGATACGCATCTGAACATGATATAAAAATTGCAAAGAAAATAGCTTACGTATTGTGTGGTGGTGATCTTTCCTATGAACAAAAAGTCAGCGAACAATATTTATTAGACCTCGAAAGAGAAGCCTTTCTAAGTTTATGTACGGAACCTAAAACATTAGAGAGGATACAATATATGCTTGAAAATAATAAACCCCTAAGGAACTAATTATTTAGCCCTTTCAGTAGCCAGAACCATTTTTACTTTCAGATCAACTCCAATTTGTAATACATCAACCATATCCTGAACCATCAAGCCTTGATCAAGTCTTAAGACTACTGTCAGATCTGGTGCTTTTGACAGAAAGGTCTGCAGAGTGGGTTTAATTTGATCATAAGGAACCTGTTTTTTCTCAATATAATATAGCTTATCTTTAGTAACAGAAATACTGATAGGCTTCTTAGATGTTTGCTCACTTTGTTTGGATGAAGGAAGCATCAACTTTATTACATTAGGATTGGCTAACGTAGATACAATCAAAAAGAACAACAAAAGAAAGAACATGATGTCATTTAATGATTCAACACTTAACTCAGCACCCTCTCTTTTTCTACCTCGAATATTCATATTCTTAATTTAAGAATTAAAAATTCTACTTCGTAGGTGTATGAAGTATGTCCATAAATTCAATACTGCTTCTTTCCAGCTTGTTGACTTCTTCGTCCAGCATCATGGTTAGAAAATAATAACCAACAAAGGCAATAATACCTACCAAAAGTCCACCGGCTGAAGTTAACATTTTCTGGTAAAGTCCTGAAGAAATTACTCCGATAGAAAGATTGTCGGTCAATGATATGTCATAAAATATCTTGATAACTCCCATGATGGTTCCCAGAAAACCAAACATTGGAGCTAATCTTGCTATGAGAGAAAGGTAGTTTATTTTTTTCTCTAGTCGAAACGTTTCTACACGTCCAACGTTTTCGATTGCATTTTCAATTTCCGGCATGGGTCTTCCTAATCTTGAAATACCTTTTTCTACCATTCTGGCTAATGGAGTATCAGAACTGGCACAAATGCTTTGAACAGTACTAAGATTACCAGAAGTAATATTTGCCCGAAGGTTTTGCATTACTTTTTCGTCTTCTTTAACAACGGATTTAATGGTAAACCATCTCTCTATAAATATCCCAACAGCAACAAAGGAGAGGATTACCTGAATTCCAATTATTGTTACACCTAAGGCCCCACTGTTTAGAATAATATCAATTATACTTTGACTTTCGAGCGTTGCTCCTGTTGCAGTTGTAGCTACTTCTTCTGTGCCGGCCGGAAATAAGAAAAACATCTGAGTTTAATTTTGATTAATAACGGTTTGTCTAAAAATTTCGTATACGGTTATCCGTAAGAGCCACAAATATAAGGGAATTTTATTATATGATCAATTTTAATATATTGATAAAATATATATTTATAATATATTGATATTCAATATAATAATTTTCTATTTTTTGCTATTCCCCGAATATTTTTTCCAATCGCTTAAAGTATCAATATCCATATAGTTGATCATTTCATAGCAGGATAGCCTTAATTTATTAAGTTTATTACGGGTCTGAAGCATCACTTGCTCCGTGCTCCAGTCAATATCTTTAAAAAGTTCGAGATTCGGCGAATTTAATCCTATCAGATAATACCCACCATCCAATGCAGGACCGATAACCACATCATATAATTGCAGTAATTGAAAGGAATAATCGAGGTCATCCTTATTAATATACGGACAATCAGTTCCAATCAGAACTGCAGACTTGTATTTCTTTAATACTTCTGAAAATGCATTGTGCATTCTTTGCCCCAAGTCAAACCCTGTCTGAACAAAAGCATATTCTGTGGGATGCCCTATTGGAACAAAATCAGAATAATAATGTAATAGATCCGTATCCTGAAGCTTGCAATTCGACTCAACTATTTGACATAACTTCTGATAGATGCTCAAAGCTAGCTCATCATTACTCTCCTTTGCGATTCTTGTTTTTACCTTACTGTAGATAGGATTTCTTTTAAATACAATAAGGGCTTTTGTATTAATCACTCTTATTTATTAAAAGACTTTTGAATCAATTCTTCAAAGCGATCTGTCAGCTGTTGAAATTTTTCTTCAACCTTACTGGCAATATTATTAATGTTTACAGGTTCACCTTTCATTCTTAGCTTATCGGAAGATGTAACGGCAGGATCAACAAGTATCCAAAGAACAATATAGACTAAAATTGTAGATCCACCGGCCAAAAGTCCAAACAAAAATATTGCTCTTATCCAAATTGGATCATCCACACCGAAGTAATGTGCCAATCCGCTACACACTCCAGCAATTTTCTTATCTTGCAAATCTCTAAAAAGCTTCTTCTTTCTTACGGTGTACGTATTATCTGTATCTTCCTTGATCTGAGAATTATAGTCTATGTCCGATGGCATCCCCATCAATTTAATTGCGTCCTCTACCATGATATAACTTACTATAGAACTGGTCTTCATCCGTTCTTTAAATATTTCAGCCATTCGGAATTCTATATCCTGTAAAATCTCTTTACTGCTTTCCGATTTTGAAAAATGTACACTAAGTTGATGAAGATAGTTATCTAATTTTTGAAAAGCGTCCTCATCAATAGTAAGCGGTAGACCGCCAAGATTGATATTTAATGTTTTGTTCATTTTAATTTGTTTTATGATTGATTGATTGATTGATTAACATTTTGTACAAATGAATTCCAGCTATTGAGCAATTGCATTAGGAATGATTTTCCTTGTTCGGTAATCTTATAATACTTTCGGGGAGGCCCAAAAGGAGATTCAATCCAATAATAATCCAGAAGTCCTGAGTTCTTTAGTCTGGAAAGCAATGGATACAATGTCCCTTCAACAATGATTAATTCTGATTCTCGAAGTTTGACGATGATATCAGATGGATATGCATCCTTTTGGTTAAGTAGCGATAGAATACACATATCCAGTACTCCTTTTTTCATTTGAGCGATTGCGTTGTCGTGATTCATAAGTTTAATAATGGCTCAAAGATAGTACAAAACAATGTACTTTGTTATACAAAGTAGCTTAAATAACCTATTAGATCGACTAATTTAATAATAAAACCGACGAAAAGGTCTTATTCAATTATTAATTTATTCTGGGCTTCATCTACCCGTACTTCAAATTCAGAAATTAAATTGATATCAAATATTTAAGAAGCGATGCTATATCTATTCGAAACAAGCTTAAGTTTGAAATAGAAAAAGCAAAATTTTACTTTTAAGGAAGAAATTAGCAAAGAACTAGAGAAATTTATACCTCAACATAATCCAGGAGTTAGTCTTTAAATTGGCAGATCATTTAAGCTTTCGGCTTACTTTCCAGTGGATTTATGAAGGTAAATCAAATTAATTCGGATCAGAAATTTAAAAATTTGTCTGCAGGTATAATTTGATATAAATTTAAATAGGAAATGAAAGCAAGGATCCCATTCCGAAACATGTTCTGCATCTTGGTTCATACTTATCTCTTTCCCCAAGTACTATGGTTTGTTCATCTTCACTCAATCGATATGAGTGTGTAGCTAAATTACCACAGTGCGGACAGATTGCATGTACCTTGGTAATGTATTCTGCAACAGCCAGCAAATCCGGTATCGGACCAAATGGATTGCCACGAAAATCCATATCCAGACCGGCAATAATTATTCGTATACCCTTTAAGCATAAAGACTGTACATGACGTGTTAAATCCATATCAAAAAATTGTGCCTCATCAATTCCCACTACATTGATACCTTCAGGTATATCTAAAATCTGAGAAGAAAAAAGTATCGGTGTTGAAAGCAAGGCATTGTCATCGTGAGATACAACCTGCCGTTCGTCATAACGAGTATCTTGGGAAGGTTTAAATATTTGTACTTTTTGGCCGGCAATTCTTGCTCGTTTAAGCCTTCTAATCAATTCCTCCGTCTTACCGCTAAACATTGATCCGCAGATTACCTCAATCCAACCGCTTCGCTGAGATTTAAATCCTGGTTCTAAAAACATCCTGCCTCAAATATCAATATTTTTTATATATCACTAGCGAAAATGTTAACTTTCTATAACTGCGTGTAATTTTACCGGATCTTTTGGCTAAACTATTTATTAAAAATATACGTTAAACTATTTCTAAATTGATTTACATGGATTTTATAAAAATAAAAACCTGGTTGAAAAAAATGAACCAAGTAATTGAATTATATCAAGACAGTTCTGAATTTACTTCAACTGAAAAGTCTTTACTACTAGATTATGCATTTAAGTTGAGAATGGAAATAGAGAAAATTCAAGTTCAGGACTTTGAAGATTTGGAACTATCAGACCCGCCTATTCAAATAGACCCTATTCCGTTAAAGTCAATTCCCATTGACAATACCTCAACAAAAAATCTTAAGAATAAAACGGAAGATATTAAAATGGAAGAAGCCACTCCTGTTCGATCTGAACTTTACCAGTATCTTTTTGATCATCTTGATATTAAAGACCTTTCATCTAAGTTGGAATTAAAACCACTAGCTGACATCAAATCAGGTATGGGTTTGAACGAGAAAATTCAAACTCAAAATGAACTTTTCAACGGAGATAAAACAGCATTTGAAGAAATCATTAAATCTCTGAATGAGTGCGATGATTTTAATGCTGCCCGGACGTATTTATGTGAGCAGGTTATACCAAAGTATGACTGGACCAATCCTGCGAAAGAAAATCTTGTTGATGCCTTTATTAAATACGTAAAAAGAAGACACCTTTAAATGGAAAGCATAACTAACCAAAAGGAATCTCTGTTTCATGCTTTAAAAGTCGCTTTCTCTTTTGGAATTCTAATACTTGCCATTCATCTTCTGGTTCTTTTCTTTAACGTTGACCGAACCCTGTACAGCATTTATCCACGTGACATTCATCAATGGTACGGGATTATTACAGGCCAATTTATTCATTCCAACTGGTCACATCTATTCTCCAATTTAGCCCCACTTTTTATAACTGTATTTATGATTTTCTTTTTTTATCATAGTATTGGATGGGCAGTTTTAAGCATGATTTTAGTACTTACCGGATTTGCTGTATTCGTTTTTGCAAGAGAATCCTCTCATCTTGGTGCCAGTGGTCTGGTTTATGGCCTCATTGCTTTTGTATTTTTCTCAGGAATTTTTCGCAGAAATCCAAAATCTATTATACTAATGATTATCGTTGTAATCCTTTATGGAGGATATACCGCCGGATTATTACCGATTGATGAAAAAGTATCCTGGGAATCCCATTTATTTGGTGCTCTGACTGGCTTTTGGACTGCATTTATTTTCAGGAATTTTAAGGAATCTGATGAACAGGTCATTGAACCGAGCTGGGCTAATGAAAAAGGTATAAAAACCTCTTTTTTTGCCAAAGACACATTTGAAAAAACAATTGCACAAAGAAAGAAAGAACAAGAAGAAAAACAAATCAGACAAAGCATATGGCCGGACAACTTTGATTCGACTTTATAAAGTTAGTTTGCTCTAATATTTTTTAATTCAGGAAATTCATCCATTAATTTTTGTTGAAGTAGTTGAATTTTATTCTGATGTTTTTGTTCAATTGAAGCTGAATTTTGGATTAATCTGTGATTCTTCAATGTATTTATTTCTCCAATTTTACTATTAATATATTTTGTTTGTTCAGAAAAATAAACGTTTGAAAAAAACTCCCAAATGTATTGAATTGCCTGATCATTAGGATGAACCATATCTTCTTTAAAAAAACGATAATCTCTTAAATCATCAATTAACAATTCATAGGCCGGGAAATAGTGAATTTGAGAATACTGTTCTAAGAGTTTATCAACAAGATAAAATAGTCTTGCTTTACTTCTGTTGTTTTCAATTAATCCATCTTTCCAATATCGGACTGGACTTACTGTAAAAATAATTCTAAGCTTTGGATTAAATTTCAATATTTTCTCAATGCAGGTTTTTGCAGCCATTTCCAGCACCTCATAATCTGCAAGTAATTTGCTAAATTTATTATTTGCTATCTTATGGCAATTGCTAACTATTTTATGTAACGAATCAAATTGAAAGTAAAATGATGATCCTACAGTAATGATTAAAAAATCTGAAGATTTTAAAAAGTGATGAGACTCATTCAGTTCACTATTAATCCTTTGTAAAATCAATTCACTACTCACAGAAGAATAAGAACCGTGATGATCAAATGAGTGATAAAGTTCATTCTCCATTATCAGGTCTGATTCTTTATAACCGGAATTTTCGACCATTCTGTTAAGCTGATGAAAAATACTTAATGGATTAAACACAATACCGAAAGGACTCAATCTCACATCAAATTTATAGTCCAACAATTTCTTGCCTATTTCCTGAGCAAAACAAGATCCGATAATTACAACATTACTGTGATGATTTAACTCGAATTCACTACGAATCGGAATCATCGCTGTTCTGAACACATTCATACTGAGGTTATTGATAAAAATAAAAGGTTAAAATAAACAATTTTCCGATTTAATATATTTACTAACTAGGTAAAAATTCTATGAAGTCAATTATTGCATTTCTAATACTATCAAGTTATTTAGTGATTGATGATCAATCCCCACCTCCAAGTACCTGGTCGAAGTTGGTAAAAGTTAGCTATAAAAAGTCCTTCGATGAAATACTAGGAATACCTGTAGATAAACCAATATTTAGTAAGGATGTCAAGAATCTGGAAGGAAAAAAAATAATTTTAAAAGGTTATATTATTCCAACTGATGGTTACAAATCTCATAAAGAGTTTATATTTTCTGCTTTCCCTTACAGCAGTTGTTTTTTTTGTGGAAAAGCCGGTCCTGAAACAGTAGTTGAAGTGGAAGCTATTGAAGCTATTCAATATACTTCTGAACCTATCGAAATCGAAGGAATCTTAAAACTCAATTCCGAAGATATCAATCGCTTGATGTATCAGCTTTCACATACTAGAAAGATTTAGAATCAGAATCAAGTTTTATTCCTACTTTCTAAAAAAAGTAAATAATAAAATAATTATGCCAATTATTTTAATCAGGATATACATTATTTTCTCTATCAGACTTACTTCGATATGATCCAAGGGTTCACTCCAAAAAGAAAAAAATGGAAAATACTTAATTCGAATCGGAGCACCGTTATCCAATATTCCCTTACATCTTTGATTTTCATCAATCGCCTGATCTAGTTTTTCAACATAACCATCATATTGCTGGCGGTATTCTTTCCCTTTAACTGTATAGGTATAAAAATATGTTCTGTCGGGCTTGCAAATATGTTCTACAATCTTGGCATTGGTTTCTTCTCCCCACAAACTGAGCGAAATGGTACGAATCGGATCTTCTATATTTAATAAAGGCAAGAGAAAAAAACAAGTTAATAGAAAGAGAACCAAAAGCTTTAAGTAATGAAGCATGAATTAATTCGTAACACAAAGATATTAAAATCCCAAAAGTAGATGTCCATAATATCAAAAAAGTTATCTTAGTGCCCGTGAAAGAAAAGTTCATCAAGGCGTGGCGACTTTTTAGAATGCTTCAACTTTGGAAGAAGGTTGTTCTGATTTTTATTTTTATTATCATGCTCCATTGGCTCTATATTGTACTTTTAATTTTTGTAAATCCTCCCATTACTACTACTCAGATTAAAAGTCTTTTGGATGGATATGGTATAAAACGCGATTATGTTAGTTACAATCAAATATCTTATCAAGCGGGCTTGGCTGTAATAGGTGCAGAAGATCAGATTTTTGCTGAGCATTTTGGTCTGGATTATGAAAGCATTGAGAAGGCCATTGAATTTAATAAAAAGCATACAAAAAGAAAAAGAGGTGCTTCAACAATCAGTCAGCAAGTTGCTAAAAATGTTTTTTTATGGCAAGGCAGATCGTGGATTAGAAAAGGCCTTGAAGTGTATTTTACATTTATGATTGAATTAATCTGGTCAAAGAAAAGAATTCTTGACATATATTTAAATTCTGTTGAAATGGGCAAAGGCATATTTGGAATACAGGCTGCATCAAAATTTTTCTTTAACAAGAATGCCTCTCAATTGTCGAGGCAAGAAGCGGCAACCATTGCAGCCTGTCTCCCGAATCCGAAAAGATTCAGACCCAATGCACCATCTCCGTATATCTTATCGAGAAGAGATTGGATTATTGAGCAAATGTATCAAATTGAATACGAACCAGAAATTATTGAACTAGTACGAAAAATGAAACATTAGTTTAATCGCTGAATTAAAAGAATAAGTGACAAAACCCCTGTCGTCTGTGCTATAGAATCTGCCACTAGCTTTCCCCAATCGATGTCCTTACGATCTTTTTTTAACCTTATTTTCTCCGGATCTTTTGCACCAACATTTATTACAGAACCTTTATAGACTTTTGGATACAAACGACCAAACAAAGTTCTTTTGGTACTTTCTAATCTGCCATTAGCATGTTCAACGGTTATTCTTGATGCGTCTGCGTTTTTACTTAAACCTGCTGCAAAATTTTTAATATAAAAATTCGCTCTTTTTCCTTCATAATAGGTTACATTGATTGAATTGTTGGAAGCCAATAATTTATCCGGATAAAGAGTAGCAGCATTAGTTTCTCCAGAAATTCTTACAAAATCTTTTCTTTTAGGAATAGAAATTACATCCTTATCTTTTACCAGAATATTGTCCCTGGAGTTATAGTTCCTCATTGCCTTTTCCAAATTCATTACAATATATCCTATATCATCAGCTTTACGGTTTAATGTTGCCCCTTCTTCAAATGCTTCATTGGTTATACCTCCTGCACGATTAACGATATCAGAAATTCTTTCATTGTTATTGATAATTGCATAGGGGCCTGGATAAAGTACTTCACCTTCCACGTAAACCAATTTTTGTAATTCAAAATTAGGTTGGCTTCTTACAACTATGATATCATATGGTTCCAAAGCAAACTCAGCAGATAATTCCATACTCATCAAATCTTTTGGTGTTTCTACTGTTTTAACAATGGTTTTAGTCGGCTGATTATTGACAATCTGAATTCTATAAATATCTACTTTATTGGTCGCAGCGGAAAAAGTAAACCCATCTGCTAATGTAATTGCATCCTGCAATTTAATGGATTGACTGAACTGATACTTCCCCGGCGATCTTACTGCACCGGAAATTTCAATATAACTATTTTCTGCAAACTGATCACCGGACAATACAACAACACTATCGAACGGCTTTATGTAAATATTACTTTCAGAAAAATCGTTGGCTAATATTTCACTTAATGGCAGTTTAATCACTTCTAGCTCTTTTCTCAATGCATCTTTTGATCGAAAAAGATAGGCATTATTCCACGAATTATTTCTTAAGCCTCCGGCCAATAATATTAGATCTTTTACCTTAAGATCTTGCTTTACATTAAGTGGAAAACTACCTCCGTTTCTTACTGCACCTGTTATGGTTACTTTAGTCTTGTCAACATAATCCGACAACTTAAAGACTTCTAATTCATCCAATGCCTGAAGCTTGATTTTTGATTCCTCCAATCCCTTTCTTACATTGATCAAATTAATACGAATCAGATTAATGGTCTTATCGGGATTATTTCTCTTCAAAAAAGCATTCGAAAGATCAGATTCGTAGGTGAAATCAATTTTCTTGACTAAATCTGCGATTGTCATTCCGGAAAAATAATTGAATGAAGATTCAGACCGAACTTCTCCTTTAACAAAAACAAAATCTTCTGCTTCTGTTTTCACCGTAAATACGGTAATAATGTCTCCGTTTTTTAGCTTAAAGTCTCCTTTTTTATCAAGAAGATCTTTATAATTAACATCTAAAATGATTCGCTTATCGTTTTCAAATCTTTCAACTTGAAATGTTTTGGTAATGGCATTTTCTTTAACTCCTCCGGCATAAAAGAGAAGCTTATTTAATTCTTCACCTTCTAATAGTTCGTATTTGAAAGGTCTGTTTATTGCACCATGAATTGTAACCAATCTTCCTATTGTAGAAACTTGTATATAATCATTATTGAACAGGCTTATATCACCTACTTTGGACGGATCTAATAAGAATTTATAGATATCAATACTTCTGCTTTTTCCGTTACGAATCAAATTAATTTTTCGTACAGAACCAATTCTATTTGGACCACCAGCTGCAACCAAAGCATTAAAAACTGTATTTATTGCCGGCAAGGTATAACTACCAAATTGTTCTACTTCCCCAACTATGTTTACCTGAACGGTTCGTGCAGAAACAAGGTTGACTTCAATTTGATTCGAATTAAATCTATAAAATCGTCTGAAGTAGTTGCTTAGCATTGTTTTTGCTCGACCTAAGGTTATCCCTTTTAAAAAGATTCTTGGCATTCTGGCAGGAGCAATAATTCCTTCTGAACTAATCTCATAAACTTCATTCAACTGACTAATTCCCCAGATTGCAATAGATATTCTATCTCCGGCTCCCAGAACATACTCATTGGGTGCTTTAATATCTGTTGCGGAATTATATAGAGGCAGGCTCTTATTTCGAAATATATGTTGTCCCCAAACTTCGAAACTCTTCAAGCTGTCTTTTAATGATTTTACTTCTTTTATACTTGCTTTATTCTTAATATCATCTGGAGCATCTTCCTTCTTTAAGCTATCTAATTTGTTCACTTTCTTATTCGAAACATCACTGGATTTTAACTTTGATTTACTCTTTGTCTGTTTTTGTTTATCTTGTTCCAGTTCTTTTATTGCTCCTTCAATTTCAGTCTGATAATGGATAATTTCTTCCGGTTCCATTTTTTTCAACGCTTCGAGATCAATTCCTCTTGCATCTAATTTTATTTTTAAATCTGCCTCTGAAATTTCTCTTTTATTGAGCTCATCAAAATATCTATCCAGCAAGACTGTGTTAGACTGGGAAAATATTTTCATTTGAACGATGATACAGCTAAGTATGATAAATATTATTCGCATGATTTATTTAATTTGAATAATGTTTTTTGTAATAATTCAAATATTCTCCTGATGTTATACTTTGTAACCAAGCTTTATTATTCAAATACCAATCCACTGTGAGTTCCAATCCTTCCATAATCATTTTTGAAGGACTCCAATTCATTTCTGCTTGAAGTTTGGAAGAATCGATAGCATAACGGAGGTCATGACCGGGACGATCTTTGACAAAAGTGATAAGTTTCTCAGAAGTCCCTTCTTTATTACCTAGTTTTCGATCTAAAATGTTACAAAGCGATCTTACTAAGTCAATGTTTTTCATTTCATTATTTCCTCCAACATTATAAGTCTCTCCGGAAATTGCTTTATGAAAAATTAAATCGATTGCCATTACATGATCTCCTACCCATAACCAATCTCGCACATTTTGTCCTTGACCATACACCGGAAGAGAACGTTGACTTAGAATATTATTAATAATCAGAGGGATAAGTTTCTCAGGAAACTGATACGGTCCATAATTATTACTACAATTGCTGATTACTGTCCTAAGACCATAGGTATGATTAAATGCGCGTACCAAATGATCTGAAGCTGCTTTTGATGCGGAATAGGGTGATCGTGGATCATAGGATGTACTTTCAGTAAAAAAACCGGTCTCTTGCAGGCTTCCGTAAACCTCGTCAGTACTTACATGATAAAACAGATGATCGTTGTAATTGTCTTTCCAAAAATTTCGAGCTGCAATTAGTAAATTGCAGGTACCGAGTACATTGGTTGAAACAAATGCGTTTGGATCTGTAATTGAACGATCAACGTGAGATTCTGCAGCAAGATGAATAATATCTGTAATCTGGTGCTTAATAATTAGGTTTGATATTTCTTCAAAAACCCTAATATCCATTTTTACAAATCTGTAATTAGGTGCATTTTCAATATCAATTAGGTTGGTCAAGCTTCCGGCATAAGTGAGCAAGTCAAGATTTACAATTTCATAGTGAGGATATTTTTTTACAAAGTGTCTGACTACGTGTGAACCAATAAATCCGGCTCCTCCGGTTACCAAAATTTTTCTCATTCTATTCAATTATTGATAACAACTTTTTTAAAATACTCATAACTTAATTGAAGACCTGCCTGCCGATCTATTTTAGGTTCCCAGCCCAATACATTTTTTGCAACTGAAATATCAGGTCTTCTTTGTTTGGGATCATCAATTGGTAATTCGTGAAATGAAATTTTTGCTTTGGGATTATTGACAAGCTTTAAAATTTCTTTGGCAAATTCCAAAACGGTGATTTCCTGTGGATTGCCCAAATTAACCGGCAAGGTGTAATTACTAAACAATAATCTGACAATGCCTTCTACAAGATCACTTATAAAACAGAATGACCTTGTTTGATTACCGTCTCCAAAAACAGATAATTCTTCACCTCGAATTGCTTGTGAGAAGAAAGCCGGAAGCACCCTTCCATCTTCCATTCTCATTCTGGGTCCATAAGTATTAAATATTCTTACGATTCTTGTATCCAGTCCATGATATCTGTGATATGCCATCGTTATTGCTTCTTGAAATCTCTTGGCTTCATCATATACACCTCTGGGGCCAATAGGATTAACGTTTCCCCAATATTCTTCCGATTGAGGATGAATCAGAGGATCGCCATATACTTCTGAAGTTGAAGCAATCAGAATTCTGGATTTCTTTTGTTTTGCCAGACCTAGCAAATTATGAGTTCCGAGTGATCCTACCTTCAAAGTTTGAATTGGCATTTTCAGATAATCAATTGGGGATGCAGGTGAGGCAAAATGCAAGATATACTGTAATTCTCCGGGAACATGAACGAACTTACTAACGTCGTGGTGATAAAATTCAAATTCTTTTAAATGGAACAAATGCTCAATATTGCTCAGATTACCCGTGATCAAATTATCCATCCCAATGACTCTATATCCATCTTGAATAAAACGATCACAGAGATGAGAGCCAATAAATCCGGCGGCGCCAGTTACCAATATTCTAGATTCAGACATATAAGTTGCAAATATATATAATATGTATAATATCTGATAATCAATTCATAATATATTTACATTTTTTTTATAAAATATATTTAGGAATACTTAGAAGTTTGATTGTCTTGCATTTGTTGAATTAGTTAAGCTTAGATTGAATTTCCTGTATCTTTCCACCCTTTTATGAACTTACGTCTAATCTTCATTTTTAATATATTACCCTTTTTGCTGTTTTCTCAAGTACCGCAACCTTACGCCTTAAAGGGAATATTTTTAGATCTTAATATCGCTTATGGAACTTCTTTTGGTGAGTTATCCAAAAGATTTGGTCCACATCAATCTTTTGGACTTGGAATAAGTTATCAACCCGCCAAGGGATTGGATTTTGGAATAAAGTATAATTATTTTTTTAGCAAGAATGTGCGTGAAGATGTATTAAAGCCTTATCGGACAGACTTTGGTCAATTGATTGGAGAAGATTTCTTGTTAACCAGCGTACAGCTGCGTGAGAGAGGATTTTTAGCATTTGGTTATTGCGGAGGAATTATACCTTTTGGATCACAACACAAAAACAGACAGGGAGTACGATGGATGTTTGGTCCTGGATTTATTCAGCACAGAATCAGAATTCAGGATGATTCAAGATCTGTAACTCAATTGTATTCAGATTTTGGAAGAGGTTTAGATCGACTGACAAATGGATTTTGTATAGTAAATTTTGTCGGTTATGAATTAAGATCATCCAATGGAAGAATTAATGTTTACAGTGGTTTCGAAGCTATCTGGGGTTTTACTTCAGGTAAACGGGAGTGGGATTATGACAAAGCTGAATCTAGTTTGGGAATAAAACGAAAAGACAACTTAATACAATTCAAGCTAGGTTGGTATATCCCTTATTTTATTAAAAAATCAGAACTAATCGAGTACTAAGTTAAATTAATACTTTATTTAATCTTAATCTAACTACCTAAGAAATTCCAACTCTCCATCGTCATCGTAACGAGCGATCACACTGGCTTGATTTAAGGATTTCTCATTCTGTCTGTATCTAACTACATAGTCCACCTTCTTAACAAGTTCCAAACTTATTTCTGAAAAATTGCCGGGAGGCGAAGAGCCACTTAAATTGGCTGAAGTTGAAATTAAAGGTCTATCAATAATTTTAATTAATTCCTTACAAAACACTTCCTCGCATACGCGAATTGCAAGGCTTTTATCTTCAGACAAGAGGTATTCGGGGATGTCTCTTATATTCGGATAGACAATTGTCAAAGGCTTCTTATGATAATGTAAAAGAGTCTCGATGCGCGGGTGCAGATTGATAACATAACGCTTAAGCATAGACAGAGAATCGACCAGCACAATAAATGATTTTTTGATGGGTCTTCCTTTTATCGAGGCAACACGAGCAACAGAATTCTGATCATTGATATTGGCCCCCAAACCCCAGATCGTATCTGTGGGGTATAAGATGATCTTATTCTCCATAATGAACTGAGCAGCAATAGCCGCTTCTTCATGGTAATTCTTGTTCATCGATGCAAAGTAAAGCAAAACTAATTGACCACTTTCATAATCATAAACCAAATTTTTATGTTATATCTTTACCCGGTTATTATGAATAATAAGCTATTATACATTTTTGTATTCTTTCTTAGCATAACTCCTCAGATTTATTCTAAACATATTATCGGAGGAGAAATTTTTTATACCTGTCTGGGTGTGAATAGCGCAACTAACTCCGTGCGTTTTAAATTCACTATGAATATTTATCGGGATTGTTCATCAGATGGTGCAGGATTTGACAGTCCGACTGCAAGAGTTGGAATTTATAAAAAGGATGATTCAGGATTATACAATTATATCTTAACCGATAACTGGAAATTAATCAATATAGAAGTTGTCAAGTCCAATAATCCTTGTGTAATTCAACCGCCATCCGTCTGTGTTGAAAAAGGAACTTATGAATATGAAGTTGCCCTTCCCATTATTACCGGAACCTATGTTGTTGCTTATCAAAGATGTTGCAGAAATGAATCTATAACCAATATACTTACACCGGGAAGTTTTGGTGCAGCCTATACTGTTGAAATATCTCCGGAAGCACAAAAAGTATGTAACAACAGTCCGACATTCAAAAATTTTCCACCCATAATAATCTGTAATAACCAGCCTATTGATTTTGATCACGCCGCAATTGATCAAGATGGAGATCAAATTAAGTATGAATTTTGTACACCTTATCATGCCGGAGGTCAACGGGGTTCAGCCCAATTACCGGGTGATGAAAATGCTTGTGATGGAGTAACACCCGATCCTTCAAGATGCCTTCCTCCTTTTCGATATGTTATATTCAAAGCTCCTTTGTTTTCAACTCAGATGCCTTTAGCCGGCAATCCTGTAGTGAGCATAGACAACACTTCCGGATTTATAACCGGAATACCGACCTTAGAAGGTCAATATGTAATTGGTGTATGCATAAAAGAGTACAGAAATGGGGTCTTATTGAGTGTGGTTCAAAGAGATTTCCAATTTAATGTTTTCAATTGCACCAAAGCAATACAGGCTTCAATATCTTCTGATTCAATTGTTTCAAATGATAAGTATATTATTAATGCATGTGGGGATAACACCGTTAATTTAATTAATACCAGCACAATTGAAAGCAATATAAAAAGATATGACTGGGAGTTTATTATTAATGGACAAACAAAGACTTTTAATACTAAAAATGTTTCTCTAACCCTTCCCGGACTTGGTAAATATAAGGGTTATCTCTATCTCAATAAAGGAGATGGTCAGTGTTCAGATACTTCAGAAATTGATATTAATGTATTTCCCGGAATTAGTGCTGAATTTCAATATTCCTTTGACAGTTGTACTGCAGGATCCATACAATTCAATGATGACTCAAAATCTTCAATGTCCAATATCATTAGCTGGAAGTATAATTTCGAAACCAATCAGAATAGTAACTTACAAAATCCACAATTTGAATTCAAAACACCCGGAATCAAGGATATTAAACTTCTTATAAGAGACAACAATGGTTGTAAAGACAGCATTACCAAGCAGTTGAGATATTTCCCTGTACCGGCCTTAATAGTGTTGGATCCCAGTATATTTAATGGATGTCAGCCATTGGATGTTTTATTCAGAAACCTGTCTTACCCAATTGACAGTAGCTATTCAATTCAGTGGGAATTTGGTGATGGCAACACAAGTAATGCAATTTCACCGTTTTATACCTACCAGAGCGAAGGAATCTTTACGGTTCATTTAAATATTACCTCACCTATTGGCTGTAAGACCAGTATTACTTATCCGAATTGGATCAGTGTTTTAAAAAGTCCAAATGCTGATTTTGATTTTACTCCTGAGAAGCTTTCAAATTTTAATAATACCATTACACTTTCGGATCAATCTTCCAATAGCGAGCTACATAAATATATCTTTGACGACAAAATAACCAGATTTGAAAGAAATCTGAATTACAGCTTTTCCGATACAGGAATTCATAAGATCACACAAATAGTATCTCGATTAAACAGTTGTTCTGACACCTTAATTCAATACATTGATATGGAGCCAGTTGTTACTTACTTTATACCTAATGCATATACTCCCAATGGAGATGGTAACAATGAGCAGTTTTATGGAATTGGTAAATTCTGGGAATGGATGAGTGAATTTAGAATGGTAATCTGGGACAGGTGGGGCGGAAAAGTATTTGAGACCATTGACCCGAATAAGGGATGGAACGGACGGTACGATAATGGGAGTATAGAACTTGAACCGGGGGTATATGTGTACCAGATTCAATATATAGCTCCCAGGAATAAAAATGTTATTCTAAAGGGATTTGTCAATTTGATTCGTTAGAATTAATAGACTTAACAAATTAATTTTGAATAAATTAGCCCGGATTCGATTCTTTAGGCTTATTTTTGCGCACTATTTTGGATTTTTTCTAAATTTTTAGCCATGGATTTAATAAAATACGTTGAAAATCAACTACTTGACATAAGCAGGATTCCTGAATTTAATTCCGGAGACACCATTATCGTAAGTTACAAGATTGTCGAAGGGAACAAGGAAAGAATACAGGATTTCCGTGGTGATGTAATTAATATTCGTGGAGAAGGTAAAACAAAGACCTTTACTGTTCGAAAAGTTTCATCCGGAATTGGTGTAGAAAGAATATTTCCATTTGGTTCACCAAGTATTACCGATATTAAAGTAGTAAAGAAAGGTCATGTCAGACGTGCAAAATTGTTCTACTTGAGAAAACTTAGTGGCAAAAAAGCCAGAATAAAGGAATCTTCTTCCGGTATTTCCAAATCAGAATAGTTTAAATTCTCAGTTGCTGTTATACAAATAGGTTATGGAATTGGCTGAATTTCTTTGTGTTAGCTTATCACAAACCTAAGAATATCAATCAAATATTCATTATATTTTCTTTACTATCAGGTAGTTATTCAAACTTAAGTATAAGTCTCTTTATGAAGTAGGTCCTACTTCGAGCTGATTACACCAGAGTACTTTCCGTTATCTTCATTCTAATGAAAGCTTTTGTTTCATAAGAATTACGTGAGAGCTTGATTTCATATTAATCTTTTAGTAGTCGCTTCGATTTCTAATTCAGAAGCTGGAATTTTATTTGGATTTAGAAGTAAAGCATGACGGAGGAGACAATACTAAGAACATGAATCTGTTATTATCCTACAAATTTCAGATAGCATAAAACCAAACCTTTGTGTCCGTTCACAGATTGAGGAATTCATAATTTGCGAATTAGAAAAAAGTTGTATGTCTGAGTTAGCATCAACAGATCCAGGAACACAATAGCATGATGATCACAAAAAAATAAACACATCTATTGGAGGTCTGTCAGTAAAGAATAATGAGCCCTATTGATACATTGGAATTGCGTAATTTCGATTGATAATAGTGATTTAATACAAAATTATTGATTGAAATTACGCAATTATGTTTCTCTCTTTTATCAAATCAATTTTTTCAGAAGTTTGTTTCTGATCCTCATGTCGTGAGCATTATGGTAATTTGAATAATTTTCTGGAAGAGCTCCCATACTTATTGCTCACGGTAATGGTGTAATTCCCTGACTTAAGAAAGGACAAATTAATCTTTATTTTTTCATTTTCTTGTAGACTATAGTAATTCCTAAAGAGCAATTTACCTTCAACATCATTGATTAATATTAAGTAATCTCCTCGAAGACTTGGATTAATCTCAATAAATTCAGGAAATGGATTAGGCATAACCGTAAAATCAATTTCGTCGCGTGAAGCTTGTAGTAATCCAACCAAAGGTGATCCAATAAATTTAAATAAATAGCTAGGACCATTTAACATTTGCGGTTGACCGCCCCAACCTGTTTCTGAATTCAAAAAACTCATCCATCCTACATTTGTACCTTCATCAATCTGTAACCAGTTTTTGCCATCGTCATAACTTACCCATGTTCTGAATATTCCTCGCAGAAGGCTTTCATTTGTCATGGTCATTATAACAGCATTTGAGCCTGGTATATATTTTAATGTGTTAATTTTAAAATTACCATTGAGCGGTAAATTTGTCAATTCATTCCATGTAGAACCAGCATCCACACTCAAACTAATTCTTGTAGTAAAATTCACAAAATCAGTATAATAAAACATCCCATGCAAATTGTCTCCAAAATCAAAATAACCTTCAGGCAGACCTGACTCGAAAACCTCCCATTGTGAACCTGAATTATTGGATCTATAGACTCGGCCTTTATTTGTTCCAAACCAAATTGTGTTACCTACTACATCATAATCGTTATTATATCCAAATTCACCGGCTATCGGATCCGGAATCTTATCTCCTGCAACTTTAGTCCAGAATTGACCACCGTTAGCTGTGAGATAAATTTCATATTCACCATCTCGCGGATCACCCATAGTTATTCCTTTTGCTGGACTCCAGAAGTGAACAAAATCGACATAGCTTGATGTCGGATCCCAGGCTGCTGTTGTCTGATGAGTCCAGGTTAATCCACCATTTTCTGTTTTTAGAATCTTGCTCCCAGTACCCCCACCATCAATGCCGGCAACCCAAGCTGTATTGCCATCAATAGCAGTAATGTTTGCAAGGATAGCAGGATTGCCTAAAGGAATTAATGAATTTGACCATGAAGTTCCTCCATCTTTACTTAAAGCTATTCTTGCAAGACTATCAATAAAAAAACCATACAAGGAATCATTGACAGAAATATGGGCATGCATTGACCAGATGATATTGTTTGAAACCAAATCAATTGCACTACACCCTAGATTTGGTGTAGGATAATTAGGGTCTTGAGCAAGCCAGACTTTGGAATTAGGAGCTTGTATTGGACGACCAACATATTTATACAATAGACTCGGACCCGATAATAATTGCGGTTGACCTCCCCAGCCATTGACCGGACTGGTAAAGCTCATCGAACCAATATTTTGACCGGCATCCCATAAAGTCCAGCTTGATCCATCATCAAAACTTACAAAAGTTCTAAACGGTCCTTGAAGTATGCTGTTGTTGGTTACCGTCATTATCACAGCATTTGAAACCGGAACAAATTCTAGAGTATTAATTCGAAAATTTCCCTGGTCAGGCAAATTGTTTAAACTTGTCCAACTTAGGCCTTCATCATTTGTTAACTTCATTTGTGTTTTGTAGTTTACAAAGTCTGTATAAAAAAATATTCCGTGCTTATGATCTCCAAAATCAAATGATCCATCGGGAAGTCCGCTTTCACTAACCGTCCAGTTTAAACCAAAATCAATTGATTTAAATACACGTCCTTTGTTAGTTCCAAACCAAATTGTATTACCTACTACATCATAATCATTGTTATAGCCAAATTCACCTGATATTGGATCAGGAATATTTGCACCATTAACTCGAGTCCATTGGGTACCACCATCAGAAGTTAAATAGATCTCATATTCGCCATCTCTTGGATCACCCATAGCAATGCCACGAGACGGGTCCCAAAAAAAGATAAAATCAATCCAGCTTACAACCGGATCCCATGGTATTGTATTTATATGCGTCCAGGAATCACCTCCATCCTTTGTTTGAAAGACCTTTGATCCACCACCCCCACCATCTAATCCGGCAAGCCAAGCTGTATTTTCGTCCAAAGCAAAAATATTGGCTACAAATGCGGGATTGCCCATAGGAATAAATGAATTTTTCCAGCTGTTACCTCCATCTTTAGTAAGTGTAACTCGACAAAGGCTGTCTATAAAAAATCCGTATAAACTATCATTGACTGAGTAGTGTGCATGAGCTGACCAAACAACACTATCTGATAGAACCTGAATAGAACTGCAACCTAGATTTGGATCAGGATATTTTGGATCAAATGCTTTCCATCCCTGTCCTTGTAAACTTTCCGCAACACTAAAAATACCTAAGAGCGCAGTAAATAAAATAATTTTTTTTACATGCATCAATGTAAAATTTAGAGTACATTTTTTTTACATATTTAAAAAATTTGGTTTAATGATTGGCTTGAGAATTTTAAGCAATGCTTGAATACAGGAATCCATTAAGCAATGCAATACCTTCTCTCGACGGTTTATAAAACTAATTTGTAGTGTACTACACTAATTAGTACAATTTTGTCTTAAATATTAACACCTTTATCAAACTTTTTTTAAAAGTTTTTCATTTTTTTCCCGGAGAGAATTCAGGTATTGAAAAATAGTTAACTATACCTTCTTTGAATGTATATTCTACTAAGGGATAACTATTTAAAGTATGTTTAGAATAGGATGCAGATTATTAACTATATTCGAATTGATCTTCAAACACCTGAGACTGTGCTTTTTGTTTTACTTTAATCCTTAGTGATTTTAAAGATCGGGACAGGGTTACGCTTAATGAATTTAGGTTGCGGTAATTTGCCTCGTATGCAATATCTTTTAAAGACATTCCTTCTAAAAATCTTGAAGTCAGTAGCTTTTGACTTTTTTCGGGAAGTTCCTGCAGGCTATCCGATAGACATTTTATTTTATCATTATATGAAGTTAAAGAATCTGTACCGTACCATCCTTTAATTAATGATTCTTCTAAACTTTCACAATACGTGATATTCCTGGATTTCATTAATCGTTTTACAAGTATATGATGTCCGGCACCAAAAAGATATGACTTTAGTTCAAAATGAATTCTGAGCAACTTGCCGGAACAAACCTGATCATAAAAGGACAAAATAACATCATGCCAGCAATCTGCTATATCATACTTGTTTGTTTTTGGGAATTTACAGGATGCCCATTTACAAAATTCATTCTTATACTCATTATTAATTTCAGCTAGAACGGATAATTCTCCTGATGATACTAATCCAATAATTTCATTCCCATCCAGCATAGTAATATATATATTAATAAACTCAATGAATGTTAGCTCAAATTTAAAAATTTTTTTTGAAAATTCCTAAAAAAAATAAGTAGCAAATAGTTTGAATAAAAAAGTGCGCTAGGAGGTATTAAAATTGAGTGGGGAGGCAAGGAGGGTCGGCTTATTTGCTGTCCCTCAGTAATATCGTTTCTATGTTTTTAAGGATCTCTCAAAATGGTTAATTTTATATTTAAATTTATAGTGCCTGTTAATTATTGGAGAATCGATTTGCCATTTGCAATAACTACCAGAAAAGTTAATCCGTTACTATTTATCATGTTTAGATGGAAGAATTAACTTTCCTAAGTGTTAGTGGCTATTTACAAACGAGAGTACAGATATGACACTTGAAATAATAAAAAGCGAACTGAAAGAAATTTTGCATTTAAGAAATCTGTTTCTGCAAGAAACAAATTTTCAAATCAGATACGATGCTTGTCATGTGCGTGGTTGGACAGACAGTTATCTCATCGTTCACAACAACAAAAAAATTGGCTACGGTTCTGTCAAAGGCTATGAAAACATTAATGACAGAGATACTGTTTTTGAGTTTTATTTAATTCCTGCATTCAGGAAACTATCCGCAACTATTTTTTTTGACTTGTTAAAATCTGCAAAAGCAAATTTTATAGAAGTCCAAAGTAATGACTTGTTATTGACATCATTATTATACCAGTTTGGACAGAACATAAATTCAAATGTAATTTTATTTGAAGATAGCTTTACATCAGCTATAACAATGAATGCAGCAGTATTTAGACGCCGTAATGATAATGATACGGTTTTTGAACATACATCTGAGCCTGTTGGCGACTACGTGTTGGAAGTGGACAAACAAGTATTAGCTACAGGCGGGTTTCTTCTTCATTACAATATTCCGTTTGCAGATTTGTATATTGAAGTAGAAAGGACACATCGTAAAAAAGGATTAGGGAGTTTTCTCATTCAGGAGCTAAAACGACAATGTTATTTAGACGGTAGAGTTCCGGCAGCACGTTGTTACATAGACAATGTTGCTTCACGGTCAACACTGACCAAGGCTGATCTAAAAATAGCAGGGTTCATGCTAATAGGGCAGACTAACTTAAAATTAATGCAAAACAGCTTCTAACAAGCGGTTTTCTGATATATGGGCTGAAGAATTGAGTTCCCGGCATTAGTTCACTATTCAGTTTCAGTTCCGACTGAAGAATCCCGGATGGGATTTTTATTTTGACATCAACTGTATGCCTTTATTTGGCTTCAGTTCGGGGCTGAAGTAACACGGAATACCCATATACATCTTAGAGAAGTACCATTGAACAAACCCTATCAAAACACTAATAAAATAAGGCTTCTTCGCTTGTAAACCTAAGAGTTACGGACAATGCTATTTGACGACAGTGCTGACATGACACGGACTAACTTAAAGAGATGACAAAACCTAATGATGAACATATTCGCTAATACCATTTACAGTTGGAAGCAAGAGATATTTTATTGACACGGCTGATAACGGGGCTGATTGAAGCTTAATAGAGCTATAAAAAATACTATTAAATCTTATTTCCTAATCATTTCGCGAAGTAGCATATAAAAGTGCAATACACGGCACTTTTATTTGTAATTATATAATAAAATGCTACTTTTGCAGTCAAAAGAGCCATATAATGCACCAAAGTAAATTAATACAAACCATAAAGGAAAGGCGTGAAACACTAAAAGTAAGTCAGGAAACACTGGCTGAGCTTTCGGGTGTTGGTTTACGAACATTGAAGCATTTTGAAAGTGGCAAAGGTAATCCCACGGTAAACACAATACATAAACTAGCCAATGTATTGGGTATGGAATTAAAATTGGAAGTAAGAAACAAAAAACTTTGATTGAATGAGAAAAGCAAAAGTATTTTATAAGGAAGAAGAAGCCGGTGAAATCATACAAGATGACCATGGTAGCTTTACATTTTCCTACAATTCCTTGTGGATGATCGATAAGGATAAACCCGCCATCAGTTTAACATTGCCTAAATCATCGCAGCCCTACCATTCAAAATTTCTATTTCCTTTCTTTTTCAACATGTTGCCCGAGGGTTCAAATAAACAAGTGGCTTGTCGGCAGTTGCGTATTGACCCTGATGACGCATTTGGATTATTGATTGCCACAGCACGAAATGACACGATAGGAGCAGTAACTATTAAAAAAATTAATCTATGAGCTTACCTGAAATAAAATATTGCCCGGGAACTCTTGCTGAAGGTTTTAATACATACAGCCGGCCTTGTCTTAATCGTGTTTTCAACAAGAGAACTGTCAGTCATATATTACCTTACTATGCTCCGACAGCCGACGAATCAACCGATGAACTCTATTTAGAAAATCAAAAACGTATTTCCATTTCAGGAATTCAAGTTAAATACTCTGTTTTGCTTGAAAAAAATAAATTACGTCTGACAAAAGAAGGCGAACGGGGCACTTATATCCTGAAGCCGGCTTTTGCGGGAGCAAAAAACTTTGACCAAATGCCAGCTAATGAACATCTCACCATGCAAATTGCACAGCAGGTTTTCAATATTGATACGGCTTCCAATGCAATGATATTTTTTAAGAACGGGGCTCCGGGTTATATTACCAAACGGTTTGATGTAAAAGATGATGGCACTAAATGGGCAAAAGAAGACTTTGCATCACTTGCTGAAAGATCTCCGCAAACTCATGGAGAAAATTATAAATACGTCGGCAATTATCTAGAACTATTTGAGCTGATGAAAATACATTTACCTGCTTACATAACTGAAGCTCCAAAACTTTATAAGCTGATTGGTTTTAATTATTTATTTTCGAATGGTGATGCACATTATAAAAATTTTTCGCTCATAGAGACTCCTCACGGTGATTTTCAGTTAAGTCCAGCTTACGATTTGCTAAATAGCAGAATACACATCAATGACCAGGATTTTGCCCTTGAAGACGGATTATTGCCGAGGAATAAAGCTCAGGGAAAAATAATGAAACAGTTCCACGCACTGGCGGAAGAAGCAGGGATGAGTGAGAAACAGGTAAATAAAATATGGGATGAATTATTGTCTGGTCAAAATAAAATAGCAGGACTTATTGAAGCCTCATTTTTAAATCATAGTATAAAAAGAAACTATTTACAGGCTTATCAAACAAGATATAACAAGCTGACAAAAGAATAAGTTACGAATACTCCGAATATGGCTTGGCAGAATCAGTAACCAAAGAAATTCTTGAAGAACTTAGGTGGAAAGTTATTGAAAACGAAGCACATACGCACATCTTCAGTGACCGTTGCACAGGTAAAAAAAATTGAATCCGTTAGAGTTATAATTGAAAATAATATTCGTAATCAAAATCTACAATTTGATTTTAGTTATAGAGTGATAGGGCACTGTATTGAATTGAAGATTAATTGATTTCAAAATACTGAACTTTTTACTGCTGTTTCAAATTTTTCGAAGCTTTGGGCGAAGGTTTTTGTTTTTGGATTGGAATGCTTCATGAGTTTTTTAAGATTATAACATAACGATGCCATGAGGGTATGTTTTTTAGCCGCTTCAATTCCTCGTGTATGCACTCTTCTCATGCCAAGAAAATTCATTAATGTTCCTAAGACTGGTTCTACGGTCTTGGATCTGATTTTACTCATACGTTGGCATAGCTTGTTTGTAATTTGCTGTGCAATTTATCTTATAAGGGTTTGTAAATGGAGTCGTCAATCTTTTTGAATTTTGTTGTTTTTCCACAGCAATTTTCTCTCAAAGCCAGGCAACTCCCCGCCTAATATGAAGATCGCCCCCACTAATCCTGCGCACTATTATTCCCAAGCCAACGGAACCCCCATGTCCAAAATCCCATAATACCCATAAAATTCCAATTTATACAAAGATATTTTAAGAATTCAATCTTACAGGGTGCTGAAAAATTTCTATTTTTGTATTCACTGAATTTTTAAATGAAATAATTCTCCATGATATCCAGTCCAAGTATTAAAGAGATTCCCTATATCTTATCTTCCATCTCGGGGCCTGTCCAACTCGAAAAGTTGATCCGATCTAATTATTTCTATTCTTGTAAAATCAACTTTACTTGGAGTTATCGGCAAGCCTAATGAACAACCAGACAAATAAATTGTTAACAAAAAATCGGAGAATGCGAAAATCCAAAATAGAGTAGCGAAAACATATAAATACAAAAAAATGAATAGAAAAAATTTAATGAAAATTTCGCTTATGGCGACAGTACTTGCTTTTACATTGACAAGTTGTGACAAAGAAGAAATTATCCCTTCTACCGACCTTCCAAGTGAAGTTACGAGTTACATTTCGACACATTTTCCAAACAATACGATTGTTCAAGTAATAAAGGACATAGATGGTTTAACTAAGACTTATGACATTCTATTGTCTGAAAGTATCAGTTTGGAGTTTAATCGCAAGAAAGAAATAATTGACATTGACGGAATAGCTCAATTGCCAAACTCTGTTATTCCTGATAAAATTCTTCAATATGTAACAACTAACTATCCGACCAATTTCATTACAGACTGGGAATTAGACGATAAAAATCAACAGGTTCAACTTGACAATGGACTGGACTTGGAATTCAATATGAAAGGTGACTTTCTGAGAATTGACAATTAAGAAGGCCAGCAGGTAATCGAGTAGACGACCTTGTTAGATTTCTAACAAGGTACGCCTCTCACACCACCGTACGTACGGGTCTCGTATACGGCGGTTCGCAAAGTCAATGATTGATCATGTAGTATTGATCGGATAATGAAATGTAGCCCCGTTGCTTTAATCGCTGAACTGTGATGGTGGTCTTTAGTATTGGACTCTGTGCAATTGCCCTGCCTCCCATTCGTGATCGACTCCATGAGTAGGAATCGTCTTGTCTTACTCCCAGTTGAATGAGGTGCTTTCTCTTCCTTTCTGGTTTCTTCTAATCGTGCCATATACAATATCGTAATCGATTACGTAGCCATCCATCTAAATCACTTAGTCTTCCATATATGTTAGCTCCTCGAAAATAATTGAGCCAGCCTCTCTGGATTTCTTTGATCTTGTTGATTCGATCTATCAACTTAATGGGTTTAGTCTTACGTGTGATTTCTTTCAGCTTTTGTTTGAGTTTTGTCCATGCTTTGTCGCTTACTGTTAATTGATATTTGTTTTTATCGCCTTTTATGTATGTCGGCACAAATCGGAATCCGAGTATCGAAAATTGTGCTGGTTTTCGCAGTCCACTTTTCTCTCGGTTGATTGGAAGATGCAGTTTGTCTTTCAAAAATAAATATATTGAATTACCTGCTTCCTTCGCTTCTGATTTTGTGTTTACATAAATACTAAAGGCATCTGCATATCTAACAAATGCATGTCCTCCTTTCCGTAATTCCTTATCCATTTCATAAAGAAGGATGTTTGATAAAAGTCGACTGATTGGACTTCCTTTTGGTACTCCTTTTCTTCGCTTTGTTAGTTTGCCGTTAATGTCAATAGGTACTCTTAACCATTTTCGGATTAAGCGCATGACTATCGGACATTTGACTTTTTGATAAATCAAATTTAACAATAGACAATGATCTACTTCGTCAATGATATTCTTTAAGTCAATGTCAATTATATGACATTTTCCTTCATGTATATATTCCAATGATTTTGCAACGGCTTGCCTTGTATTCTTATTGGGTCTAAATCCATAACATGTATTTACGAATTCTTTTTCGAATGGATACATGATACATTGTGCTACAGCTTGCTGCAACATTCTGTCCACAACTGTCGGTATTCCTAGTAGTAGAGTCTTTCCTCTTCCCTTTGGAATTGTCTTTCCTCTAATGATTGTTGGAAGATATTTTCCATCTTTCAGATCTTGTATAAGTTGAATTCTGTTATCGCGCATGTAAGTGGATAATTCTTCCACCTGCTTACGATCGATTCCAGCACTTCCTCTGTTGGCAATTACTTGTTGCATTGCTCTTTCAAGATTTCTTGGATGTAGTACCTGTTCAATCATCTCTGGATTTTTTTTTCATTAATATACATTCACTTTCATGTCTCATTTAATACTGGCTATGGTTACCCATTCCTAGTAAAATCTGAAACAACTCTACGTTCAGTCCTTCATCCTGTGAGTCTTCCTGATTATGGCTTTTGCATTTCAGGCTCGTATCTTGGATTACTATGACCTCTGCTGACTTCTCGGCTCTATCATTTCATGATTACAGAGATCTCCCACGGTAAGACAATAATCTCTCCATTGATGCCCGCTGAATCTACTTAGTTTATTCTTTCTTGGGGCTTTTGCATGATGTGCTGCATTACCCAAGCACTAAGCCTCATATTTAGTTCCCCGTTGAAACGGGGCAGGCTCTGTTCGTCAGTACCAACTTTTGCAGTCCTGCTTACTTCAGTCCATGAATCACTTCATCTCACCTTGCAGCTTGCTAATACTTACGGTCGTTACTCGGCGTATAAGAGACTTTCACTCTCTAGATTGTAATACTCAATTCTTTAATTCAGTATATTTGCCATTCGTGGCGCACACAAAGTATTTACGGAGATAGCTGCCAAGCAACGACAACTAATATTTGCTTCCGTTAAGACCAAGGGTTTCTATTTCACTCTTGGCAGTTGGGTTGGCAGCTACCTCGTAAATACCTAACCGTTGAACAAGCCCCAATCATTATCTTTTAAAAAGAAAGCAATCTCAAAGTAAAAACTTATCTGTTGGAATTAATTTTGTAACACTAATTCCAAATTTAAATTCCGACCTGTGTCGTTACGCGGTAT
>JADLHT010000010.1 GCA_020848695.1 Saprospiraceae bacterium | reverse complement strand
TTTTTGAATATTTTTTTGAAGATTTTTTTGAATATTTTTTTGAATATTTTTTTGAATATTTTTTTGAATATTTTTTTGAATATTTTTTTGAATATTTTTTTGAATATTTTTTTGAATATTTTTTTGAATATTTCTTTGAATATTTCTTTGAATATTTCTTTGAATAAATGAATTTTTTTTAGTAGTCTTATTTTTACTTGAGCTGTGGTTTAAAATATTTTTATAACAATATTCTGTTTTTAACATTTCAAGAACTTATCTCCAATTACTAGTTGGTGATTCTGAGATAATGTTTATGTTTATTTTAAGTATTAGAAATGCTTATTCACTCAATAACTTACAGATCTTCTCAACATCTGCTTCTTCCACATCCGTATGCAAGGGCAATCTTAGTATTTGCTTCTCCCAGTAACTTGCATTGGGGCATTCTTGATGATTCATCCTTCTTCCGTAGGGGCTTGAATGCAAGGCTAAGTAATGGAATGTAGCCGAGATTCCATTGCGATTTAATAAATGTATTAATTCATTGCGATGACACTCTTCCATAATTTCTAAATACAGAATTGAAGTGTTGTAATCTGAATAGTCGAATATCTTTGGAAGTCGAAATTTACTTGTACGGATTGAATTTAATTGAGTGATATATTGATTCCATATTTTTTTTCTTATATCAAAAATGATTTCTATTTCTTCTAACTGTGCTAGTAATTGTGAAGATTGAAATTCTGATGGAGCATAAGACGAACCAAGATTCATCCATTGATACTTATTGATCTGTCCTTGTAGGTAAGCGTGCCGATCTGTTCCTTTCTCAAGATGGATCAAGGCTTGATCGCAATATTTAGAATTATTAATTACTAATAATCCTCCTTCTCCACAAGATATAGGCTTCGTATCATGAAATGAAAATGTCGCGAAGTCTCCCAATGTTCCTGCCTTACGTCCTTTGTATTCTGAGCTCAATGCTTGCGCTGCATCCTCAATGAGAAAAATATTTTTTTGTTTGCAAATCTCAATGATGGGATCCATATCAACACATAGCCCTGCATAATGAACAACAACAATCGCTTTGGTTTTATGGGTAATAAGTGGTAAGATCTGATCAATCGAAATATTGGGGTGATCAGTTTGCGAATCACACCAGACTATCTTAGCTCCTCGCAATAAAAAAGCATTAGCTGTTGAGACAAAAGTAAATGACGGTACAATAACTTCATCTCCTTCTTGAATATCTATCAATAGTGAGATCAATTCTAAGGCATCTGTACAAGAATGGGTTAATAAACAAGAATGAATCCCAAAGTAAGAATTAAAAAACTCTTCACATCGCTTAGAAAAATAATGAGAAGAAGACCAGTACGAGGACTCAATCACTTGTTGTGCATACCTCAATTGATTTTTTGCTTGATATGGCTTACTTAATGGAATTTTTTTATGATTCAAGGTAAATGCATAAATCGAGAACAAATTAACAAAGAAGATTATTCATCCGATAAAATTATTTAATTTTCTTTTTCTTTGCAGCCGTGTCATCCATTATTCAATCGCAAGGGCTGAAGTTTAGTATTATCCAATATATAGGAGTTTTCATTGGAATCATCAGTACTTTATTGATATACCCTCAAGATTTAAGCCTTTATGGATTCTACGGATTCTTGACAAATACGGCTTCTTTATTAGCGCCTATAATAAGCCTAGGTTTTGGATTTGTCCTCTTGCGATATTTTCCACATTATAGAGAAGAGGGTCAACCAACACATTCAAAATTTATCAAATTCATTTATTCTGGTTATGGAATTGGAATTATTTCATTTGTAATTCTATTCTTATTGTTATCAGGATGGATAGCAAATTATTTTTTCAAGCAAGATGAATTAGTGATTCGAAATCTGATTTATCTTCTTCCTCTTACTATACTATTTGTGATCTATGAATTCCTTACTCATTGGTCAACTAGCTATAAAGAAATTGCTCTACCAGCCCTATTATCAAGTTCACTTAAATTTATTTTACCCTGTCTTTTTCTTTTTGTCATTCATGGATACTTTGGCTACAAAGGATTCTTATTTTGTTTAATGGCATATTATTTAGGGATTATTATTTTTCTGATTCGCTTTTTATCTATTAAAGAAAACTTAATTCCTAGAATTCAATCTACACCAGAAATACATCTCAACAAAAATGAATTGATTCAATTTGCCTTGTATAGTATGATCACTGGAACAAGTACTGTGCTTATCTTGAGAATTGACAGTCTTATGATAACTTCTCAATTAGGAACTGAAGCAAATGGCATGTTTAGCATGATGTACTTTATTAGTAATGCCGCATTTATTCCGGCGAATTCTCTTTACGAGATTCTCTCTCCTTTTGTCTCTAAAGATTCTAAAGAAAATAATCTCCTATCAATTCAAATTATATATACAAAGTCAGTGCGTAATATGTTGATTCCGACTTTGTGGGCTTCCTTCTGTTTATATTTTTGTTTTGATTCAATGATGACTATTATTCCGAATGGCGAGAAGTTGTTAAACTTAAAAACTGTACTATTACTTCTGCTAACTTCGAGAATCATAGATGCCTCTACGGGGGTCAATCACCATATACTAAGTTTTTCAAAATACTATAAACTTGAATTAATTCTATTGTTTTTTCTTGCCTCAACAAATATCGGTTTGAATATTCTGCTTATTCCTATTCATGGAATACTTGGTTCTGCAATTGCAACTTGCGTTTCAGTAAGTATTTTCAATATTTCAAAGTCATTCTTAATATACTTTACATCAGGCTACAAACCTTTTGATCACGACTTCTGGCTTATATTACTTTGTGGGGCATTGGTAATCCTTATATCATCATCGCTTCCAAAAGTTCAAAATCATTACATGCAGATAGGAATTCAAATTGTCATTATTAGTATTATATTCTTAAGCTTTCTTTGGCTTACTAACATGTCATTAGAATTGCGGAATTGGATTTCTAATAAACTAAAACTCCTAAATAAAAAAAGTCCGCAGTAAGATTACCACGGACTATGGGGATACTATACTTATTTTCTATGAATTACCTTCCCCAGAGAAATTCTGATCTTGTTAAGGAGAACTACTTCTTGATTATCATTTTTTGCATATTTCGGTTATCAGCATCAATTCTAACTAAATACTGCCCCGGAGTCATATTCGACAAATTTAATTCAAGACTATTAAGCCCTTTGGAAATTTGAATATTTGAGTTAAATTCTAACTGACCTAAAAGATTGAAAACTGAAATAGATATTGTTTCTGATTTTTCCGAAGCCACCTGAAGATTAAGCAGTTCATTGAATGGATTTGGCTGAACAAAGAAGTCATTCAAATTTTCAGATGTTTCACCATTCTGAAGAGATCCAGCTGCTTTAATATTTATTGTATAATCTTCAACTTCTCCATAAGGAAAGGTCTGACAAGATGTGGAGTAAGCTCCATAACGAATCGAAACTCTCATTCTGGTTGTTCCGGTAGAAGCACCCGCCGGAACCGTAATATTGTTGTTTTGTAATGCAGTACTGTTGCTTGAAAAACTAACAACCTGTTCGCCAGCATCATTGAATGAATTATTTCTATTCCAGTCAATCCAAACTCTTCTATACCATTTATTGCTACCTGCTGCTGTTCCAACCTGATGACTTAGAGTATAAGTAGATCCTTTGTTAACATCAGTGACTAAATTGGTTGCATCATAATATCCACCGTCTTTACCTGAAACTCTGTCAATAGAACCTATTTTAACTCGAGCAATCCATTCATAATTCGCATTATTACCTTTTGAAGCACAATAAGCTGATGTTAGTGTTGTAAATGTAATTACACTAGTATATGCACTATTTCCACTGGAACATACGGTCTGAACTCTTACATCATAACTTGTTCCAGGCGTCATTCCTGTTAAGTTTACACCTGTTGATGTTGTATTATACGTTGACCAGGTTTGTGAAGTACTTAATTTATACTGAAAATTATAGGATACTGCACCGGTTACTGCATTCCATGAGCAGGTTGCTGAATTGGTTGTAATATTACTTACATTAAAACCGGTTGGAGTATTACACGATCCTCCGGTTGTTGTAAAGTTTACTGTTGAAGTATAATTACTATTTCCATCAGTACACTTTGCCTTAACTCTGGTATTATAAGTAAGACCTGCCGTAAGGCCGGTCATTGAATAATTTGTAACCGTAACATTAACTACCGTCCAGGTTCCTGAAGTACTTAATTTATATTCAAAGTCATAGGAATTTGCTCCGCTAACGGAATTCCAACTTGCAGTTGCAGAAGTATTGGTAATATTTGAAATTGACAAACCGGTAGGTACACCACATGATGAACCAGAGCAGGATTGACCTAGGCAATTTGCGGCTATGACTTCATTTCTTATTTTATTACCGGGTTGAGTTCCGAATCCATTGTTAAAGTTAATTCCATAAGATGTCAAATGGCAATAAGACATAATCGTTCCTCCATTGGTTGGAGCAGGGCCTTTAGGACAGCCTCCTTCGGTTGTGTAACAATTATCAAGCGCTCCTCCTGTCCATCCACACCATTGAGTGTGGTTCGAACCAATGTTGTGTCCCATCTCATGGGTCATTACTTCTACGGTCCAGGAATAAGTTGGAACATTACTGTAAGAAGCAGAAATATTGCTATACGCATATTTATAAGTTGAACATAAAACATCAATCCAGGCAATACCACCAATATTATTTCCGCCTAAAGCACACAAATGAGCTAGATCTCCATTAAATGTTCCTCTTAAACCTTTAAACTGTGTCAATGCAGTATAGGAATCAGTCTTACTATAAGAATCAGGTGTGGTCCAAACAAAAATTTCTGAAATGGTTGTATTAATACTCTCATTGTTATACAATGTTTTAACATTATTGAATACAGCGGTAATCCAATCAACAGTTGGTTGTAACCCACCTTTATTATCGTGTAATGCTTTATCACATTCTAAATAAACTCTAATACAATCGCCGGCAGCCATTTCAGCTACATTGGGATTAGCTTGTTTTACAACTGCCTCTAACTGATCCGACATACAGCTGAGTTCAGATTGAATTATAATATCTTTTTCATTATATACAATCAAGGATAACGGTTCATTTGGAATCGATTCGAAATTTATATTTGTATCATCAAGAGAAATCATTCCCAATACTTTATCATTAAAAACCGTTAACGCAACTATAGATGAACCATTATGATTGCTTACTATGCCTTGGTAAAAAGTTCCTATACTTACATCCGGGTGCTGGCCATCAGAAGTAGTAACGTAGAACCCTTCATCAAGCACCTTCGCTTTTACAAGATCCAATTGTATATTTCCAAATTTATTTAAATCAAAAGAAAGGCTAATTGCCTCTGGTTTCTCTTCTGTAATTGAGTACAATTGCAACGGATCTAAATTAAAAAAATTTGCTTGCCTCACCCCGAATAACTTAAGTGCCTCTGGATTAACATTAGCGATACTTAACAAATCAGGCTTCTTAATGCTCACAGCAGACGAGAAAGTTTCTTGAACTTTTAAAGCAAGCGGGTTGGTTTTGGGTTGATCCACCGGAAAAACCCTGACTTCTTCTATCTGTTGAGCTGAAATTAAAGAGAAGCTCCCAATAAAAAGAAGGAAAATAACAAAACGGTAATAATTAAAAGATAAAGTCATATCGGTCTATTTAAAATTAATAATAAAAATGTTCGATCAGATTTGATCGGATATGTGTAGGATGGGGCAAAGATAACACAAATTTTTCTAAACCAAATATCCGTGAAAACCCCTAATTTTTACAAATAGTGGAATTCCATTAAATTTATTACATTGTAAAAAATAATAATGTTTAAAATATTATTATTCAATCATTAATGAATGTTTTCTTTCGATTAGCGCTTTCAGCCTTATCTGTCCATCCTCAAGTTTCTTTCTTTCTTTCTCAACAAGGTCAGCAGGTGCACTTTGAACAAATCTTTCATTTTGAAGCTTCTTCTCAACAGCCGAAATAAATCCGTTCTGATACATGATATCCTCTTCAAGTTGTTGTAGTTCAGCGTTTTTATCAATTTGAACCGGAAGTACAAGATAGTATTTATGTCTTAATCCGAGAAAACTCTTAGAGTTTAAGACCTCTGATTTGCTAACCGAGATCTCAGAAAATCTTCCTAATTTCTGAAGTAGTTCTTCTACTCCATTTTCAATTAACACATTGGGAAATTCGGATTCTTGAATATAAAAGGGTAAGCCAACATTCATTTTCAAATTATTCTGTTGTCTCAATTTATATGAATTACTAAGAATATCTCTAACTTCTTGAATTGTTTTTAAAATTTCTTTTTCGTAACTATTATGTGCAGGATAAACAGAAACCATACAATCTTCTCCTTCATTTCTATGTTTAACCTGATGCCAAATCTCTTCTGTTATAAATGGCATAAATGGATGTAATAGCGTACAAATCCGACTAAAAAAATGTATAGTTTTATTCATTAATTCATCAGAGATCTGACTTCCTCCCTGTGGTTTTATAGCTTCTAAATAAAAGCCACTAAAATCATCCATAAAAAAGGAATACAACAATTTTAATGCTTCACTCAATTTAGATTGTTCAATTAGTCTGTCTGATTCTTGGAATATTTCCACCATTCTGCTCTCCATCCATTTCATGATCAACTGATCACTATTGGAAGCACTCATTTCATTGACAGACCACATTTTTATTAATCGTGCCGAGTTATAAATCTTATTGCAGAAATTCCAACCTTGTGAACATAACTTTTCATTAAATAAAAGATCTCCACCGGCCGGCGAAGCAGATAACATGCCAAAGCGAACACCATCTGCACCAAATTTTTCAATTAATTCTAAGGCATCCGGTGAATTACCAAGTTGTTTGCTCATTTTTCTACCTTGCTGATCCCTTACCATACCAGTGAAATAAACTTTTTGAAAAGGCTTATCACCCGTCCATTCATATCCCGCCATTATCATTCTTGCAACCCATAAGAAAATAATATCCCACCCTGTAACCAATACACTGGTCGGATAATAATATTGAAAGTCTTTAGAATGATTAAACCCGTCAAAAACTGAAATTGGCCACAACCAAGATGAAAACCAAGTATCTAATACATCTTCATCTTGAATTAATTGGGATTCATCAAATGTTTCTCCTAATTTTTCTTTCGCTTCTTGTATTGCTTCCTGTCTAGAAGCTTGAACAAAAACTTCATCTTGATAATAATACGCAGGTATTCGATGACCCCACCAAAGCTGTCTGGATATACACCAATCTCTGATATTCTCCATCCAATGTTTGAAAGTATTCTTCATATGATCCGGAAGAAACTCAATTGTAGAATTCATAACTGCTCTTAAGGCAGGCTCTGACAATTGTTTGGAATCGACGTACCACTGAAGACTGAGTCTAGGCTCTACAACACAAAATGTTCTTTCCGATCTTCCAATATTGGTAAAGTAATCTTTAATAGATACCAAATCTCCGGATTCATCCAGTAATGATTTAATTTTCTTTCTTGCGACAAACCGATCCTCACCTATTAATATTTTTGCAGTTTCATTGAGTGTTCCATCTTCATTCAGAATATCTATAAGCTCCAAATTATGTTTTAGTCCAAGTTCAAAATCATTTTGATCATGAGCAGGAGTAACTTTCAAAGCACCAGTGCCAAACTCCTTATCTACATACTCATCGGCAATAACCGGAATTGCTCTTTTGATCAAGGGAATTACTACTTTTTCACCAATCAAATGCCGGTACCTGTCATCTTCAGGATGAACCGCAACTGCTGTATCTGCCATAATTGTTTCAGGACGTTGTGTAGCAATGGTAACACTTTGAGTTGGGTCTTTCTCAAGGGAATACTTGATGTAAAAAAGTTGTGCATTCTCTTCCTTGTAGATCACTTCTTCGTTTGACAAAACCGTTTTTGCTTCGGTATCCCAATGAATCATTCTTTTACCTCTGTAAAGCTTTCCTTTTCGATAGAGATCGATAAAACACTGAATGACTGATCTGGATCGGGTCTCATCCATTGTAAATGCAGTTCGATCCCAATCACATGATGCCCCTAATTTTCGCAATTGTTGTAAAATTATTCCGCCATACTTTTCTTTCCAATCAAAAGCATGTTGTAAAAATTCATCACGGCTAAGATCTGACTTCTTGATTCCTTTCTCTCTAAGCATTCTTACTACTTTGGCTTCCGTAGCAATCGATGCATGATCCGTTCCTGGAACCCAACAGGCATTTTTTCCCTGTAATCTTGCTCTCCTTACCAGAATATCCTGAATGGTGTTGTTGAGCATATGGCCCATGTGCAAAACACCGGTAATATTTGGTGGTGGAATAACAATTGTAAATGGCTCTCGCTCATCAGGCACTGATTTGAAATAATTTTTACTTTCCCAATACTTATACCATCTCTCCTCAACTCCCTGAGGAGAATATTGTGTTGCAGACTCCATATGTCAAATGCGGATTAATTTGAATTACCGTATATTGTATCTGAAAGAATGAAGCTTGCATTGCCCGCTTACTGGTCTTTCGATGACAAAAATACGATCATAATAGGTATTTTCAATTTTATCGTCTAATTCAAGTCCTGAATATTCTTCAATTATTCGGGCAACGCTTTCTTTGTGTACCATTAATATAAGTTCTTTAGATTTTAAATGCCTCATTTTATCAACAAGAGCTTTCAGATCAGCCTGATCATAATATTCTATACCCAGCTTTTTAAAATCATTCAATGGCTGAAGCGTTAATAAATTTCTCCTAAATGGTGTTGAAAGCAATGCCCCAAGATCAAACTCTTTAAAAATATTAAGCAAATGAATTGACCTCCATCTTCCGTCGTTGCTTAACCCAGGATCTAATCCAACAGGATCTTCTTCTGCAGCAAAGAACATAAAGACTAGCTGAGTAGAAGAATTCTTTAAGCCCTCGACAAAAATGGAGTCAGCACCATTATTAAGAATGAAATATGGTTTTCTAATTGCGGTCAGGGTATTCAAATCCTGCGCTTGAACAGAACTTATACAACTAATCAATAGAGAAAATATTATTAACAAGCTATGAATCCTGACTGGAATATCTATTAGAACGAATTTCAATTTTATTAGATTAAAAAATTTAAATATAATTTTTAAGTATTCTTAAATGGAGAACGCGGTTTCCATAGCTTTACCGGAACCAATAAATCCAGAATTCCTGGAACCAGTTTATTCATAATTTTAGATTCATGAGACAGATAACAATAATAATCAATAGGTTCAGCGCCGATTGAGCTCTTCATTTCAAGAGCTGTTCTGGCGAATTCAATATATTTTACCCGGTTATTTATTGCATCATCAACGTAATATAGGAGTATGTTTCGATATAAATCCAAATTGTTGTTAAGCGATTTGTCAAATCCAACAAAGTGTGCATTTACAAAGTTCCCTTCAAGAAAATAGCTATAGAAAGCAATGAGTTTTTTTTGATAATAAATAAGCTTTACTTTAAAATGATCGGGTACTTGCTTTTTGGTTTCAGCAAAATATTCTTTTTGTAGTTCAACTAAGTTAAATCCGGCAGAATCAGCTATCTGTTTATATAATCTGAATAGATCATCCTGATGTTCGAGAATCCATTGATAATCTGCATCAACAACTTCCAGTTGTTGTCGATTTAGCAGGGCTTTCTTAACTTTTGACCGATACTTACTTTCTAAATCATTAAGATAATCCTCCATACTCAACCAATGCTGACGCAAATTCAATTTCATAGATGGCTGAATTGTAAATTCATGTAAACGCAATAAAGGATTCTGTTCCTTTTTAATTAATCTAAGTTGTGGATCAATATCTTTAATGACTACAATCTGTGTATGAGCTAATATTTTAAATTTTCGCAACAAATTGCAACATAATTCACAAACAATCTGTCTCCTCTCATCAATAATAGCAGAATCGGAAAAAACAATTCCATAGGGTCCGGCTGTCATTAAATTACCTAATATCGAAGCATTCACATTGACTTTACGGGCAACAAACAATTTAATTGCAAGTGCCAGTCTATCGCTTAAGGAGGTAGATTTACCCGTTTCCATCTGCAACCGAAGTCTGTTTTCTGCATCAAATTCAACAATTTGCAACTGAAAAATTGCTAAAGTCTTATTTTGCCGGGTACAGTACCCATACATGATAACTAAATTTGAGGGTCTGGTTGATTCTAAAGCTTTTAAGTATGGAATTGATAATAAAACAGGTATTTTTGCATCAATTAACCAATGCTTCTCAATCTCAGAGAGTTTACTCGTTAAGTAATAACTAAAACCGGATTCAGTGTTAAATAAAGACTCCATATAAAGAGAGAGTATTTAACAAGCTACAGGTACTTGGGTTCATGGTTTCTAAAACTGAAAACAAATATTTTATAAATTAATTTATTTTTTAATATATATGATATTAATTATTAGATACTTATATTTTTCTACGGGATTGATTTTCTTAGTTTTTTCTTCTTGTAAAAGTTCTAAACAATTAGCCGAAAAATCTGAAGAAAACAACCGGCTTAAATTAATGGTTGCAGCTTGCAAAATAAAGGATTCCTTATATTCAACAGAATTAAATACCAATCGATTTTTAAGAGATCAATTGGATAAAACTGAAACTGTACTTGCCAAGATCTATTTGCAATACAGCACACAGATCCCCAGACATCTTGAAAATATTGAAAATTATAAACTCAACTCTGTAGTAGCAGAAGAAAACTTGAATTTGCAAATTCAGCTAGCACAAAAAGTGAAAGAAATTGATTCTTTAAACCTTATTAAAAGCTATGTTCCACCGGTGGAAAATGTAAGCAACAAAAAATCTAAAAATAATTTTGATCAACAATTTTACATACATCAGTTGGAAAAAAACCTAAAAACCGAGAATCTTAAAAATCAACAACTTTTGAAAGATTTAAATTCCTATTCTTTAAGGCTTGAAATAATCGATAATGAAAGATTAAAAGAGGTAAAATCCATTCAAAGTCAGCTTGAAAAGGCAAGATTTACTAAAGATTCTTTAGTTTTGGAATTAGCAAATAATGAGAAAAAACTTGACTCCCTAAAATCGACTGTGCTAACTTCTAACAATAGCAATCGAAATTCTGATAATCAATACAAGGAAAAAATTAATAAGTACGAAAAAGAACTCACATTATTGGATTCTATTGCTAACTTAAAAAACCTGGACCTCATTAGGATACAGGACAGCCTAGTACAAATATCAAATTTCAATACAACCTTACTACAAGAAGTTAATACATTAAAAAATGAATCCTCTGATCTGAGATCTTCAAATGATTTATTAAAGAATGAAAATCATCAATTATCGGAAAGTAAAAAATTAATTCTTGAAGAAAATATTCAGCTCGCCAAAGAAATTAACTCAAAAAAATCAAATCCATTTGTTAATCCTATCGATTCTGTAGAACTTGCAAACCTTTCTGGAAAAATCCAGGAACTCGAAAGTGAAAATAAACATCAGAAGCATACTATACAAATACAAAATGAACAGATTCTGGAATTAAGTAAAAAAGCAAGCAAGATAAATACCACAAAATCAAAAGATGAAAAGATTCTACAAGACAGCATTGACAAAAAACAAAATGAGATCGTTCAATTAAACCATGAAATAAAAAGCATTAGTAATAAGCTTACGAATGAAAACAATCTATTAAAAGACAAGCTTCGAAAAACTGATTCAAGCCTAATAGAAACTCATAAAGTAAAAGCGCAAATGTCCAATGAAATTCAATCGCTAAAAAATCAACTTGCTTCTGTTGCTATTCAATCAAACCATCAGCAAAACAAACATGAAAGCCCAAGCAATTCAACAAGTTTAAACACCTCTACCAATAAAAGTGATCCTAAAATAGCCAACCCAAAAACAGAATATTCCAAACTTAGTGTTGTTGATAGCATCAAAGCTTTATCTATTGAGGACGAAACCATTCTAAGGTTACAAAAAATCTTTAAAGAGAACAACTGGAACGATATTTTAATTCGAAAAGAAGAGGGAAATGCAATTTTGTTGATACCACAAAGTTTGATATATTTCAATGACACCTATGCGCTAAATGAGATTGGCTCGAAGTTAATATTAAAGATATTTAACACCTTGAATGGAATTAAAAAATATGAGATAGATATTATAGGATTCTCAGAACCTGAACGTTTCTCCGATGAGTTTAGAAAAAACCGAGCAACAACAATCCAAAAATTATTTAAAGTATTTGGTGCACCATTAATTAATTTAAATACAGATTCAAGAAACTATAATCAAATTGAATATCAGCCAGCATTCAAAGATGGAATAGAACTAATTGTTAAGAGGCTAAGGTAATTTAAAAATATGATTTAAATTTGTGTAATATTATTTTTAAATTTCCTCCAATGACTAATAACTGTATAAAATTAAGTTTATTAAGCTTTCTTCTTGTGATATTTTGCATTAAATGCAATAAACATATCAATACTAGTTCTTATACCCCCGAAACAATTCATAAATTAATATCAATCAACAAATCCTCTTGTTTTGGAAAATGTCCAGTTTATAAGTTAACGATATATAATGATGGATTAATGATTCTAGAAGCTAAAAACAACCTCGATAAATTAGGTGTCTTCCATCAGAACCTTTCTCCAGCTCAAATTGGTGAAATCAAAATAAAAATTGATAAGTTAGATTTCTCAGATTCCAAAAACCGATACATGAAAAATATACCCGATTTACCAGTAACGACTTTGGACTTTTTTATTAAGGACAGTTTATACCGCAGAATAGAATCAAATTCTTCAATGCCAAAATCTCTTGAAGATTTACAATCAGAACTCAGTCAACTTTATTCTTTAAAAAACTGGAATTTGGCCATAAAAGAAAAAGACCTAAATTCTAAAGATGCTATAAAAAATGAATTGCAAATAGATATGGATACAGCATTTCACTATTTACATCTGGAAAATATCTTCAAGGCATATCATTTAAAAATGCAGAATCGAATAAGTGAATACATGAACTATTACTTGTTCTCTTACGATTCTAATAAGATCAGTCCAGCTGAGATGGTTGTTTTATTGAGAAGGATAAAAGGAGTTCGATTGGTAACATTCAATAAAAAATTACAGCCAAGAGAAGAATTTTAAATAATATCAAAGCGGTAAAAAGTATTTTTTAAGCCAGGTAATCTGCCTTTTTGCATAATTGCGGGTATGTTGCTTTATTTTTTCTTTCATTTCTTCATATTGATATTCGTTATCAAGGTATTTAAATACTTCCTTATAACCAACTGTATTAAGTGCCTGATGGTCTCTGAAATTTGTCAATAGGCGGGCTTCCTCAATCAATCCTGATTCAAGCATGTGGTCAACCCTTTCATCAATTCGCTGATAGAGTTTGGATCTTTCCATTTCAAGACAGACCTTTTCAATCTTGTAATCATTTACTTTTCTTGATTTTCCTATAAAACTAGAGAAAGTCTGTCCTGAACTCAGACAGATCTCTAATGCCCGCATGATCCGTCTGGGATTTAGAATATCGGTTGAATAATAATAATCTGGATCTTTATCTAACAATAATTTTTGCAATGAAATTAACCCCTCAACTTCAAACAAGTTTCTTACAAAATTTTTAACCTCGATACTGACCGGTGGAAATTTATCTAATCCCTTCGTAATAGAATATATATATAAGCCGGTACCACCACAAACAATTAGTGTATCATAAACTCTAAATAATTCTTCCAAACAAACTGATACTTCCTCTCCATATTGTCCAACATCATAGGCCTGAGTAATTGAAATATGATTAACAAAATAATGTTTTACCGCTTCCAATTCCAATTTGGATGGTTTGGCTGTCCCAATATTCAGTTCATTATAGATTTGACGACTATCAGCAGAAATAATGGGTGAGTTATATTTCTTTGCAAGCTCTAAGGCATATGCAGTCTTACCAACTGCTGTTGGGCCTGTTACAATTATTATGCGTTTAATAGCCATTGAGATTGCAAAATTAAGTTACTATAAGTTACTTTTGCCCTAATGCTGTATCCCATTTTCAAAGTATTAATGCGATTTGCTTTTCGCTGTTATTTCCGAAATTTTGAAATCTTTGGTCTAGAAAACATTCCAAAGAAGGGGCCTGTACTTTTTCTGTGCAATCATCCTTGCTCTTTTACTGAACCCATGTTATTAGCCTGTTTTCAACCAAGGATATTGAATTTTTTAGTACGGGGAGATATATTTGAAAATAAATTATTAAAACCAATACTAGAGTCAACTCACCAAATTCCTATTTACAGAGCAAGAGACGGTTTTGAGAACCTGAGAAAAAACAAGAGTACATTTGACAGAGTTTATCAAAAACTTATTAGCCATGAATCGGTCCTCATTTTTCCTGAATCTACCACTCAGTGTGTTCGATATTTAAGGCCACTTCAGAAAGGCGCTGCTCATATGGCATTAGGTACGGTCAAAGATCATTGTATGGACAATTTACTGGTTATCCCTTGTGGTGTAAATTTTAACAATGTATTAAAATCGGGTCAGGACTTTCAAATTCATATTGGCAAAGCTATTAATATTAATTCCTGGCTCATTAAACAAGCAGACACTGTAGATCTGCCCTCAGAATTAACCAAATTATTTACTGAAGAAATGAATAAGGTTGTGCTTTCTGTCCCATCAACCATATCACCCGAACTTTATAATGAGCTTTCAGTTCTAACATTTAAGCGTTCCGATAGTCAGCAAGTTAGACAAGAAAAACATCTACAACTAGTTAATGGAATTCAACTGCATCCTGAAATTATTTCAGACCTTACGAACTACTCCGGCAAAAAACTAAATACAGAAGCAACTGAATTCTTTGCAAGCTATACTGTTCCTGAAAAAATAAAAGTTGCCACTAAAATTTTAGTACAACTATTTATGGGCATTTCTTCTTTATTGGTATTTGGATTGCCTCTGTATTATATAAAAATATTTACCAATCGCTTTATAAAAGCAAAGGAATACAAACCGCCAATTAGAATTTTGTTTTCAATAACTATAATATTATTCTTGTTAATATTCATTTTTACAATCAATATATTACAATTCGGGTTTCTTCTTTCTTCTATTATCATTTTAGGATTACTTATTTCGCTCTATTCTGCATTAAGGTTTCTTTATTCTTATCCCCTTCTCAAATATTTATTTTCACATCCTAAAGAAAAGTCAGATTTAATAAAATTAAAAAACCTAATTCTTTCCAAAATAAATAAATAAAATTCAACTAAAAGAAAGCTAAAGTGTTAAATGGATTTATTAGCAATACTTTAAAATAAATAGAAATGAAACTACCAATAGCTAAAAATGAACCGGTATTAAATTATTCGCCCGGATCAAAAGAAAAAATTGAACTGAAAAAAATGCTTTCAGAGCTAAAGTCCATTGAGTTGGATATTCCAATGACAATTAATGGGAAAAAAGTTAAAACGGAAAACAAAATCAGAATTCATCCTCCTCATGAAATTAATCATACCTTAGCTTACTATTATAAAGGAGGAACTCAAGAACTCGAAATGGCCATTGAATCTGCCATGAACGCAAAAAAAACATGGGAAAATATGCCTTGGCATGATCGGGCTTCCATTTTCTTAAAAGCAGCGGATTTAATTGCAGGAAGATACAGAGCAAAAACAAATGCTATGACCATGCTTGGACAATCGAAAAATATTTACCAATCTGAAATTGATGCAGTTTGTGAATTTTGTGATTTCCTCCGATTCAATGTTCAATACGCAGAACAGATATACAATATTCAGCCGGATTCGGCTCCATGCATTTGGAATAAATTGGAATATCGTCCTCTCGAAGGATTCGTCTTTGCCTTAACTCCATTCAATTTTACTTCTATAGCAGGAAATTTACCCTGCGCACCAGCATTAATGGGTAACACTATTGTCTGGAAGCCTGCTGAAACTCAAATTTATTCCGCTTCTTTAATTATGGAAATATTGACTGAAGCAGGATTACCACCTGGAGTTATCAATTTAGTTTTTGTCAGTGGCGCAACCGCCGGAGAGGTAGTTTTCAATCATAGGGATTTTGCAGGAATACATTTTACCGGCTCAACAGGAGTGTTCAGAAATATTTGGGCAACAATTGGTAATAATCTTACTAAATATAAATCATTCCCAAGATTAGTTGGAGAAACAGGCGGAAAAGATTTTTTAGTTGCACACGAATCTTCCAATCCCAAAACAGTTGCTGTAGCTCTATCACGAGCCGCGTTTGAATTTCAGGGTCAAAAATGTAGTGCAGCTTCCCGCGCCTATATCAGTAAAAAACTTTGGCCGGAAGTTGAAAAATTTATAAGAGAAGATTTATCTACAATGAAAATGGGTAGCCCGGAAGATTTTACGAATTTTATCAATGCTGTAATTGATGAAAAATCATTTGACAAGCTTGCTTCTGCAATTGAACAAGTAAAAAATGCATCAGATGCAAAAATAATAATGGGAGGAAAATATGACAAATCTATCGGTTACTTTATAGAACCTACTGTTATTCTAACTACGAATCCAACATATATTACCATGTGTGAGGAATTATTCGGACCCGTATTAACTATTTACGTTTTTGAAGACCTGGATTATGATAAGATTTTGAATATTGTTGACTCAACAAGCGATTATGCTCTAACAGGAGCCATTTTTGCTCAGGACAGAGAAGTAATAATTCACTCATCTGCAATATTAAAACATTCTGCGGGCAATTTTTATATTAATGATAAACCAACCGGTGCTGTAGTCAATCAACAGCCATTTGGTGGTGCTCGTGCTTCGGGAACCAATGATAAGGCCGGCTCAGTTCTAAACTTAATAAGATGGGTTTCTCCACGAACGGTAAAGGAAAATTTTGATCCACCAACAGATTATAGATATCCTTTTATGGAAGAAGCATAACTTTATATGTTACCAATTATTACGTCAGCTCAAATCAAACAAATCGAGCAACTGAGCTGCGAAGATCAGAATATTGATTCTTTACAATTAATGGAACGTGCTGGTCAGGCTTTCTCACTATGGCTTACCACAATCTACAAAAAAGACAAAAAAAATATTCATATATTTTGCGGAAATGGCAATAATGGTGGTGACGGTCTAGTTGTAGCCAGATTACTAAACATTTCTGGCTACAACTGTAAGGTTTATTTAGTTGATATTTCAAAAAATTCTTCAAATGAATATCTAAGCAACCTTGATAGATTACGAAATTATGCAAGTGTAATACTAATAACATTTAATAATTCTGATATTAGAGATTATAAGTTAGCTTCTGATGACCTAATCATTGATGCAATACTAGGAAGCGGGGTAAATAAAAAAATTGAAGAAAATTGGATTCCCCTTTTCGAATGGATAAATTCTCTACAAAATATCAAAATATCTTTGGATCTCCCGTCCGGACTTCCTTGCGATTCGATAGTACAAGGAATAGCTATTCATTCCGATTTTACATTTGGATTTGAATATCCTAAGTTTTCCTATTTCTTGCCTGAACATTCAACCTTTATTAAAAAATGGAGAACGGAAAGTATTGGTCTAAGTAATAATCTTCTTACAAATTTTACCAGTATGAAGAATTATATTGAAAGAAGCGACATCAAGAGTCTTATCAAACCAAGAAACAGTTTTTCCTACAAAAATAATTTTGGACATCTACTAGTAATAGCAGGCTCAAATTCTATGTGCGGAGCTGCAATCCTTTCCGCATCCGCAGCCATGAGATCGGGAGTAGGCTTGACTACAGTGATCTCTGAAGAGTCCTGCAAAAACACAATATTTCAACTTTTTCCCGAAGCCATGATTCAATCTTATGAAGATTTTTTTAAGCTTTCCTTCAATAGATTTTCAAGTATTGTAATTGGTCCGGGAATGAAAGGCGTCGAATCAATCGATGCAATTCTCCGCAAATGTTTGAGATCAAATCTACCTATTATTATTGATGCTGAAGCAATTCAGAATATTGGCTCAAACCATCAGCTTCTAAGTCTTATACCAGTTAATACTATTCTGACCCCACATATTGGAGAATTTGAAAAATTAGTAAATAAAAAATTTGATAATAGTATTGACAGGCTGGAATTTGCATCTCAATTTGCTAAAGAATATAAATTAATAATTGTTTTAAAGGGAGCCAATACTTGCATTATTAACTCTGATGGAAAACAGTATTTCAATTCTACAGGCAATCAAGGAATGGCAACTGCAGGAAGCGGCGATGTTCTTTCCGGAATTATTGGATCTATGCTAGCCCAGAATTACAGCCCTTTGCAGGCCGCCTTAATTGCTGTATATATACATGGATTGGCTGGAGACTATTCACTAAGAAAACAATCTTTCGAGAGCTTAATTGCATCTGATATTATTGAAAATCTAGGTTCCGTATTTAAAGATTTGCACCCAAATGAACTTTTTTAATCAAAAGAAAACTTCTGATCAGATCTACCAGAATTATCGTTTAATACATTAACTTAACTTCCTTTTAGCCTTTTCAAATTCAGCTTTTGTAGATCCGATAAAAATTTCTTTCCCGGAAACAATAATCGGCCGTTTCAAAAAAGTATATTCTTCCAGCATCAATTTTCTATAATCTTTTTCAGTAAGCTTTCTATCTTTAAGATTCATCAATCGATACTTTATTGCTTTTCTCGAAAATAATGCTTCATAGGAACCTGCCAATTTAGCAATTTCATCCAGCTGTTGAGGAGAAATCGATTCGTGTTTGATGTCCTGCAACACACAATTGTCTGTATCCAACTGGTTCAATATTTTTTGACAAGTTTTACACACTCCTAAATGATAAATTTTACTTTTCGCCATATTATACTAGAACACATTTTAAGCATAACTGGTTTAATACTTTTGTTTTTTCAAGCAAAAATGCTTAACTATAAAATACTAATTGAAACATTTCAAAAGCATATCTTTACCTTAGAATTGAAAGAAAAAACAAAATATTGAATACGAATTGGATTAAAAATCAAAATGGTTCAATATATCATCTTGGTCTATTAAAAGATCAACTTGCTAATACTATTCTAACAGTTGGTGACCAGAAAAGAGTTCCTATTGTTAGTCGATACTTTGACCTGATTGAGTTTAAAAATACGAATCGTGAATTTATTTGTCATACAGGATATATTGGAGCTAAAAGACTGTCAGTACTGTCCACTGGAATAGGCACTGACAATATTGACATTGTAGTAAATGAATGCGATGCTTTGTTCAATATAAATCCGAAAAATGAAGAACCTATTAGCAATCCAACCCGATTAGACTTTATTAGAATTGGTACTTCAGGAGCCATTCAGGAAGACATTTCAATTGATTCAATTCTTATTAGCAAAGCAGCAATTGGAACAGATAGTCTTATGAATTTCTATTATAATGAGTTTAGCGATCAATCTTTGAACTTATTAAAGCTCTTTCAAAAGGAAGGAATAAATTTAACTTCGTTATATTATTCAGAAGCCGATGGTGAATTGTTCAAGCAATTTTCAACTTCAGATTTTAATACTGGTATAAGCATTACTGCTCCTGGATTTTATGCCCCACAAGGCAGAATTACCCGTATCCCTTCTGCTATTGAAATGTTATTAGTTAAATATTCCAAACTAAAATTACAAAATCAAAAAATCAGCAATATCGAAATGGAAACTGCCGGTATATACGCATTAGCCAAATCTTTAAAACACAGAGCCATTTCACTTAATGCTATACTTGCAAACCGAATCACTGGAGAATTTTCTTCTGATCCCGAAAAAACCATTAAAAAATTAATTGAAGCGACTTTAGAGCAAATTTTAAAAAATTGAAGTTCAATTCAATCCAAATTTTAAAGCTAAGTCGCAATGAAACAATCAAAAGATCAATAAAATCAAGTCCTCACGGAATATTTTTCGCAGGTCTAGCCATCATTTTCTTAATGATAAAGACATGAGTAAGTGCGTGTGTTTGAAGGAATTTAGGCTAGTAATAGAAATTCAACTAAAAAATTTACATAAAAATAAGTACATAAAAAAAGCCGCTAACCAATTAGCGGCTCTTGTAAAAAATCAATCTATTTCCAATTATTTTATTAATGCCAGTTGAACATTTAATGCAAAATCATTATCAATAGCTTTATCCCCTAAAGATTCAAAAAAGCTAGATGAACGATATTTAATATCATACTTGGTCCTGTCTATAATAATTTTTGCGCTCGCAGAACTCATATCTACGATTGCATCAAAAGTCAACGGTTTTGTGATTCCTTTAATCGTTAAATCCCCCGTAATTACAAATTTCTTAGGATCTATCGTTGCTGCAGCATTTTTCATCACAAATTTTGCGGTTTGGTGATTAGCTACATTAAAAAAATCATCTGACTTAAGATGATTTTCCAACTTTCCTGCCCACTCTCCTTGCAAATCTGTTACTGCTATCGTATTCATATCAATAACAAATTCACCAGAAACCGGACGATTTTCGTTAAATACTAGTGAACCGGACTTTATGTTTACAGTTCCCGTGTGTTGCCCCGTTACTTTTTTAGCTAACCATTTTGCTGAACTCTTATTAACGTCAACTTTTAAGGTTATGGGTTTAATATCAAATGACGAACCCATCAAAAAAACAACCAATGCGCTTAAAACCAAAGTAAATTTCTTCATTATTTTTTTATTTAAATTTTAACTCTAGAACGAAGCTCTAGCAGTTTAGTTTATTTCAATTAATCATTTTAAGAGAACAATAACATTTATTTAAACTTAATCTCAATGAGTGATTATCCAATCACTAATTAATTCAAACTGCTTATACGATTATAAAATTTGAATAATAATTGTTTATGGAGTATATTTTATGCGCTTAATTCTTTTCCCTGATTTATCAAACCATAGTTCATCTCTATTTTCCGGCTGACCGTGATAATTAATAGTTATCTCCTTACCGGCTTTAATATTTTTGATAGCAAAAAAATTTATAGTATTATTGCTTAAATCCAGAATAAAGTCCGCATTTGGCTTATAAGAATGATTATATAAGGAACCATAACCCAAGGCAATTGCAGCCTCTTCGTCATTTTTTCCCCAAATAAAATAATAATCATGAATCTCCGTATTATGAATAATTTCAACTTCATTCTTAGGAATTAGAATAATTGGACAAAACTCAATTGGAGAACCTTTGACAATATCTTTTTGACAATAAACTCCGCGACCTTGAATCCCTTTTGCTATATATAAACCTAGAATCTGTTGCAAAATAAAGCTTAATTAATTAAGGTCCAAAAGTACTAACTTTGCCGTTCAAACAGATCCATGCAAGACATTAAACTATTTACAGGAAATAATTCTAAATATCTGGCAAGTCAAATATCAGATCATTATGGGCAGGAGCTCGGTTCTATTGAAATAAAAAAGTTTTCTGATGGTGAGATCCAAACGGAAATAAAAGAATCCGTCAGAGGTACCTTTTCATTTTTTATTCAATCGACAAATGCACCTACAGACAACCTCATGGAATTGTTATTAATGATTGATGCAGCAAAAAGGGCATCTGCTGATTATATAACGGCAGTAATTCCCTATTTTGGTTATGCTCGCCAGGATCGAAAGGATAAATCAAGAGTCCCTATCTCGGCCAAATTAATTGCAAATATTTTACAAGCTGCAGGAGTCAATAGAATAATGACCATGGATCTTCACGCTGATCAGATTCAAGGATTTTTTGACATACCGGTTGACCACCTGAAATCAGAAGCAATTTTTATGCCCTATCTTGAATCAATAGATCTTAGTGATGTAGTCTTTTCCTGTCCTGATGTCGGAGGAGTAAAAAGAGCAAGAACCTATGCAAAGTACTTTGGAAAAGACCTTGTAATTTGCGATAAATATCGAAAAAAAGCAAATGAAGTAGAAAGCATTACCGTTATTGGTGATGTTAAAGACAAATCAGTCTATCTGATTGATGATATTGTGGATACAGCCGGGACCTTATCCAAAGCTGCTGAAGCTCTTATTCAAAAAGGTGCAAAATCAGTTAAAGCAATGTGTACGCATCCTGTTCTGTCAGGTAAAGCTAAAGAAATCGTCGAAAATTCAAAATTAGAAAGTCTCATTGTCTCTGACACTCTGCCAATTAGCTATAACAGCCAGAAAATCAATACAATAAGTTCTGCTAAATTATTTGCTAGAGCCATAAGGAACACTCATGAACACAAATCAATCTCAGCACTTTTTGTTGAAAAAGATTGATTTCTAGATAATTAACTTCATTTTTGTTCGTACATTTGCGCCCACTTATAAAAAAGCGTATTATGCAGACGGTAGAAATCAATGGTCAGAATAGAGTTATTGCCAGTAAAGCTGGTCTTAGAGATCTTAGAAATGAAGGGATGATTCCATGCGTTCTCTATTCTAAAGATGAGAATCTAACATTTTCAGCCCCTGCAGCAGAGTTAAGACAGCTCGTTTATACGCCTGATTTTAAAATTGCTGAAATTAAACTTAATGGCAATTCCTATAAATGCATAGTTAAAGACTTGCAGTTTAATCCGATAACAGATAAGGTAACTCATATTGACTTCTTAAAATTAGTCAATAAAACAAGTATTAAAGTTAGCGTACCTTTAAGAACCAAGGGTTCAGCTGTTGGTGTAAAGTCCGGAGGAAAACTTACTCAAAAAATCAGATCAATCTTAATAAAAACTACCCCTGAGCATCTTGTATCAGAACTATTTGTTGATATTTCATCAATGGATCTTGGCCAAACAATGAGGGTAAAGGATATTACGCCAGAAAATGGAGTTGAAATACTGATTCCTTCTTCAACACCCGTAGCATCTGTTGAAATACCAAGAGCTTTAAAAACCGGCGAAGCAGAAGCGGGCAAGGATGCTGCTTCAACTCCAGCAAAATAAGGTCTCAGCATTTTTTTCTTAGAATGTATAGTTCAGTTCTTTGCAAGAATTCATGTATTGCAAAATTTTAAAAGTCCAATAAAATCAAGTGCTCACAGAATATTTTTATTGCAGACCTAGTTATCATTATGTTCAAGATAAAAATATAAGCAATCTCAACTTTGAAAAATCATAGATTTGTAATAGAATTTAAACTGCAAAATCCTGATTAAAAATCCGGCTTCGACTCAAACACCATAATGTCCTGCGAACAAGGATGCCGGAATTCAATCTTTGAGGCGTGTAATTTTAATCGATCAGCTTTCTTACCATACAATTCATCTCCCTGAATTGGTATTCCTAAACCTCGTGGATGAGCGGAATGGACTCTTAATTGATGAGTTCTTCCGGTTCTAGGAAAAAACATTAAACGAGTTTGACCTGAACCAGTATGAATAACTTTGTACTCTGTAATCGCCTCTTTACCCATTTCAAAACAAACCAATTGTCTTGGTCTGTCTTTTAAATCTACTCTTATGGGTAGGTTTATACAGCCTTCTGAATTAACCAATTCACCATCCAAGATAGCTGTATATGATTTTTTAATTATTCTATTTATAAATTGAGACTGAAGTAATTTATAGCTAGTCATATTCTTAGCCAGAATCATTAATCCCGAAGTAGATTGATCAAGGCGATGAATGATTATGGGCCCTGAAAGGTTTGGAAAACGATATTTCATAACAGAATAAACTGAAGGAAGATCCATCAAACCAGGAACGGAAAGCAATCCTGATGGTTTATTGATAACAATAATATCCGCATCTTCATAAAGTACTGGTATTTCTATATTTTCCTGTTTAAGGGTTAATTCATGATCTGAAAAATTGAACTCAGAAAGCATATGACTTAATATAGGCCAACACTTACTTCTACAAGGGGGATAAAAGTTTCGATGCTTTCTTATCTCAGAATCAGGTGATTTTCCCCACCAAAATTCTACCATGGATATAACTCTAAGATGATTTTGAAATGCATACTGCAGTAATTTAGGAGCTGCGCACTCCCCTGCACCAGAAGGTGGAACTACTCCTTTTTCCAAATTGAATATTTGATTAAGACTTTTTTCTTCCTTCCTTGAGTTGAGAAAAACATACTCTTCAAATATTTTACCTTGCAATTCAGCAGACAAAATTTTTCTTTGGAATTTCAAATTTTCGATTTTCTCTGAAAAAGTCTTTAGTTTATCTTTTATTGCTTCAAAATCTGCTTTGGCTTTTCTTTTAAGATCCTTCATTTGAAAATGTTGCCTTATACTTTCGTTTTCACATTCAGCTAAAATTTTTTTTTGCTCAATGTTATTAACTAAGAGAATAGCTTGTTTTCTCGTTTCCAATCTTTTTAGCTTATCTGTTTGCATTACAGATTTCAAATTTTCGATCTCTTTGAGATAATAGTCTGAGTTGATTTTTAATTCATTAATTAATTCGACGTAATTCTTATCCTGTTCTAATTTTTGAATTTTTCGATTAATCTCATTGATCTCACTTTCACCTTTTTTGAAGAATCCAGCCGGATTTAAAAGGTCACAAATCGGAGGCACAAATCTTTCTATAACATTACCCTTGTCCAACTTACCTGAAAAAGCCGCCAAATATCCGGGTTCATTGTTATGATCAACGACTACAAGCACACCATACATCTTACCCAATTCAGATTTGGTTGTAGAATCAATTCCCATGTCATCATTCTTCTCTAGCTCAGATTGTAACTCTTTCGCGGCAACAATTGCTACCTTACAAATATCATATGAAAATGGATTTTGAAAATTTGCCGGAATATCAGCAAATTGAATTTTTTCAGAAAATTTTCTAATCAATCTAGGTTTCACTTCAATCAAGGAATTAAAATTCTCTCAACGAAATTGAATTTACGGGATTGAAAAATGAAAAATCCTGAATTCAAGGCAACTGTATTAATTCCGGGCTTCAGAAGAATATATCCCAAATCTTTACCGCTTAGATCGAAAACATTGAATTCGATAGATTCTGCAGAATTCAGGATAATATCATTCCCTAATCTAACTAAGCTGTAAGTTGGCTTATCTGTACTTAATTCAATTGCACTAAGTTTGCATTGATTATAAAGAGTAAATTGATATGCTCTAGAAAGGACTGCATTTCTATTTGGAAAATCAATAGTATGATTAACTCCGTTCAATATTGAATCTTCTAAACATGATCCCTTATTCTTAAAAGCATTTACTGCCGGATAATATCTGGATTCAAGCGCATCCAATGATCCATGAAGAATAAAAATATTTTTTCCCTTCGCACTTTCTGAAATTGAATTTAAATCAACTCCCTCAATGGCAGCACCCACAGCTATCAATCCTTTAAAAAAATCAATGTGAGTTAGTCCATAGGTGTAAACGGTCCTGCCACCCCAACTAAAACCCAAAGCAACAAGTGTCGATTTATTAAAAGGATACCAAAATGAAACAGAATCCAGCAATACAGTAGTAAAAGCAGTGTCAATAATGTCATCAACCCTTCCATCAACACCACCATCCGGACAGATCAATAATGCATTATTTTCTTCAGCAAACTTCGTCAAGGTATCACGCCATGATCTTGCATTCCACCTGGAAGTATTCAATGGATGCAAAGCCAAAATTGCATTTCCTGTTGCGGAAAAGTCCTTAGGCACATATAAAGAATACTTTTTACTCCGTTCATTTTGGAAATCAAAGCTCCCGTCAACTTTTTGCTGTGCCAACAAAACATTGAACATGAAAGCCAAAAAAGTAATTCTAGTGAAATGATGATTCATAACCTTGTTGCTAATATCACAAAGCTACGAACATTGAAAGAAAAAATAAAATCAGCTGGTCATACAGACCAATAAATAATATAATATTAAAGAAATAGCACAACCATAAATGACTTACCTTGAAAACTTGCTTGTTGAAAAAAGCCTTACGCAGCCACTTCAAACAGAAGAATTTCTAATATAGAAAATCAATTAAAAAAAGTGTCACTTCCTTCTTTCTCGAAGTGTTCTTAAAACCTCCATTCTGAATTGTTTTTCAGCTTCATCCAGTTGCGCTATTTTAGAAACAGGAATAGCTGATTTAAACTTTTCATAATAGGTTTTCTTTAATTGGAGGACTTTTTCTTCCATTTCTAGCTCTTCATCTAAAGTTGAATCATTTCCTATTGATTGACTGGATTTTTCCTTGCGCAACTCTTTCCTTTTCTTAGAATACTCATTATAAAGTGGCCAAAAATTAGCGGATTCCATACTGGTCAACTCTAATTTATTTGTGATATAGGCTACTCTTTGAGATTCCAACTTCTCGATCATACGAGATTTTGATTCATTTTCTTGTCTATTTTGTGAATATACACAAAAAGCATTTAGAAAAAGTACGACTATTAATACTAATTTATTCATCTAACATGTATTATAAATGTTATAAATTATTGAGAATCTCATCATCAGATACTCCATCTAATGACTGATACTCAAAATTAAGTTTATCTATTTCTTGGCTATCTATAATTTCAGAGATACTATTGAATGAATCATCACTATCTGCTACAAATTCAATTAATGTATCATCATCGATACTGCTTAAATCAAGATTGTAACTTAAAGATGAATTCATAAGTCTAAATAAAGAAATCCACATAACAATTACAAAAAGGGCTGCAACACTAATCCACATTCTTGATCTAAAAAGAGTACTCCTAATTCCTCCTTTTTTCTTATCACGATTTATTCTAGAAAACACCTTATCGCTTAATTGCTCAAAATACCTTGATGGAACTCTATAATCGAGATCTTTGACACTTTTTTCAAAATGGATCAGATGCAATGTAGAATCAACATTATTTTCAAAGTAAGAAGTCGGAATTATAAAATTATTCAACTTTGAAAAACCTAAAGATTCCGCAATTCTAAATTCATAAGAATTTAAAAAATGCTCTGGCAATGAATCAAAATATGAATCAGGCAATAAAAACGAATTTCTTGTTTTTAACTGTTGAAGGATTTCTGGAAGTTGTTCTTGATCTATTGACATAATGTTTATAATTATTCCATTCTTGATTTCAAATATTCTTCTATCTTTTTTACGGCATGATGATATGATGCTTTTAATGCACCTTCGCTGGTCTCCAAAACCTGAGATATATCCTGATAAGACATTTCGTCATAGTATCTCAATTGAAAAACCTGTCTTTGTTTTGGGGGTAAACTAACAACTGCTGCCTCCAGATTTAAGCTTAGCTGGTCCCCGTCAAAATACTCATCAGATCTTAGATTTGTAATTGACGGATGCTCTTGAGATTCATCCATACTATCAACTTTCCACTTCTTACTTTTCTCTAAAAAAGTCAAGGTTTCGTTTGTTGCAATTCTGTACAACCAGGTAAAAAGACTACTCTTTCCTTCAAACTGATTTATACTTCTATAAACCTTAATAAAGGTATTTTGCAAGATATCATCTGCATCATCATGATTCAAAACCATCCTTCGAATATGCCAATACAACCTCTCTTGATACTTTTGCATAAGCGCTCTAAGCCCTTTTTCATTGGTCTGCAGATCTTTCATCCATTGAAGGATATCGTGATCATCAATTTGTTTTGAACCCATAATACTTCAAATTTGATATGAAATTAACAATTTGGTTTAATATATTCATTAAAAAATATAAAGTCAATGCTCATATTTCCTTGAATGTCAAAATAAATTATACAAATTAAGTCTACAAATTTAGTGATTTAAATCTTTTAAATAAATGGGAAAATTTAAAATGTAGCTTAGAAACGTTCATTTTAAATCGAATAAGGAGTGCATAAATCCATATCTCAATATCGCAAATAGAAGGATTTATAAGTAAATTATTATAACAAAAAATATATCTGTTAGATATGGGTAGCTATTTATTATATCAACTATTTATTGTCGTAATGGACTTTGATTTGAACCATGACTACCTATTAAAGATCTGAGTTTTTCAACTTCTCAACGAAGGGTTTTTTAGTTTATGCTCACAAACTTTTACCATCTTTGCTTTGTTGAAGACAGATTTGTATGAAATTATTCGCCCAATTTGTACTGCGATTATTAGGCTGGAACCTGATAGGTCATGAAAAGTTAGTTAATTACAAAAAGTACATTTTAATTGTTGGACCACATACCTCAAACTGGGATTTTCCTTTAGGTATTTTAATCAGAAAGGCAGCAGGATTGGATTACGTAAAATTTATTGGAAAAGATTCTTTATTCAAACCACCCATTGGTTGGCTATTTAAATCATTGGGGGGCTATCCTGTAGATAGAAGCAAACACAATAACCAGGTCCAGAGTTTGATCGAATTATTTAACCAAAATGAAAAATTTGCAATAGTGATGTCTCCTGAAGGTACAAGAAAAAAAGTTGAGCGATTTAAAACGGGATTTTATTATATCGCCAAAGGAGCCAAAATTCCGATAATACCCTGTATTTTTGACTATTCCTTAAGAGAATGCAGATATTTAGATCCTATCTATTGTTCAGAAAATTCAGAATTGGATATTCTTAAGATAGAAAATATCTTTAAAGGAATTCAAGGAAAAAATCCTAAGTACAATTTTGATTAAATTTACTTTTGTAATTAACACGTTTTACATTTAAAAGAAGAATGAAAAAATTATTATTTGTTTTTGTAAACTTAAGCTTATTGATTCTATTAGCTTCCAATAAACTAGGCAGAGCTTCTTACCAAGGTGAAGGAAGTACCGGAGCCCCGGGTGAACCTCAGTATTGTAAAAACTGCCATAATGGAAATATTGGTGTAAGCCTTAAAATTTACTTGCTGGATGGAACCGATACAGTTAAAGTCTATGAGCCAAATAAAAAGTATACCATTGAAGTCGCCATTAATCATGTATCAGGACCGGATCCAAAAGGTTATGGATTTCAACTTACAGGATTAAAAGCGGAATTAAATAAAAGCGGTGAAACCATCACAGATATTAGTCCGTTGGGCGGAAATGTTAAAATGGCCTATGCCAAAAATAAAAGATATTATGCAGAGCATAATGGAGTAAGCTCAACCAATCTTTTTAGGGTTGAATGGATTGCACCCACAAAAGGTACCGGAAGTGTAAGCTTTTATGCAGCGGGTAACGGTGTGAATGCTAACAATAATGAATCTGGAGACGGTGCATCAAAAAATTCAATACAAATTCCAGAAAACATTATCAGTTCAATTGATGAGACCAAGACCCAACATTCAATAATTCGATATAATATAATTAATGATAATATCTATTTAGAAGAGACAGCTTTAAATAAATTTACAGATTATCAAATACTTGATTTTTCGGGAAAAATATTACTTAATGGAGTTATGAATAATACCGTCAATGTGAATTTGCTTCCTCAAGGAGTTTATTTATTTAGAGCTATCAACACAAACCTAAGTGATTACGCGATTACAAAATTTATCAAAAAATAGACTATTGAATCCCGGCGATTAAGATAAATATTAAAAAATTTTAGTCTTTTCAAAGGTTTAAAGAAATTATTATTAAATTCTGGTTCGCGATTTATATTCTGAAAAAATTACGACCTTTGTATTGATGAATCAAAATTTTCAGAACCTAATTAAGTATTTTCCTTTAGCCAAGCTACCTTTTACTTTGGAAAAAGGATCTGAACATGAATTTGGAATGGGTAATGATCTACTTCCAGCCACTGTATTTGACGAATTAATTTCTCCCAATCTTCCATTTGAAATAGATGAGTTTACAGAAATGATTCCCGGTGTTCATTGGAAGACTAATTCTGAAACATTTGTTCTAGCTTTTTGGGTCGCCCGATTAATGCGACATTCTTTTTTCCTTTTTAGTTATTCTAAAGATGGGGAATGGATCGATGATGCAGAAGTTGCCGGATTTTTTTATGAAGAAGGTCAAATTATTCATAGAATAGCCAATATAAATGATCCTAATACAATTTACATCGTTGAAGCACAATTAGAAGATGAAACAAGTTTATTAAACCCATCATCCACTTCAAAATGGCTTATTGAAATTAAAGCCGATGGTAAATTTTTTCAAATGGATGCTTCTGATTTATAATAAAAAAGCCCGACATCATTGACGGGCTAGCTTATAAGTAAAATTTTATTTAAGAATTATCCTTTTGGATTCATTACATTTCCGCTATTAGCAGGTACATTTTCTTCGTGCTCTTCTGTGATATTTCCTTTAACAAACAGTCTAATCTCTTCTTCTCCTTCATTGGTCTGAATAGAAACGGTCTTATTAATTGAACCAACTCTTTGTGTATCATATGTGATTTCAATAACTCCGGTTTCGCCGGGCATGATTGGTTCTTTTGGCCAAGTTGGAACGGTACATCCACATGAGCCTCTTGCACTTTTAATTACCAATGGCTCTGTACCTTTGTTTGTAAATACAGCTTTTCTCTTGGGATCAGCTCCTTTTTTTATTTCCCCATAATCAACTGTTGTATTTTCAAAAACCATTTTTGGTCCACCAGTTTTTGCAGGAGTTGTAGGTGTCTGGGCATTCAGACTTAATGATAAGACTAAAGCGAAAGTGAAAAGAATCAAATATTTCATATTTTAAATTGTTTTTAATAAATTATAATACAAATCTACTGTAATTTGTCAATAAGATAGACTCGGATTAGGCCTTTTTTGCTGTTAATTCCGTGTTAAATAAAAAAATATATTCTGTGTTCGTCAAATGGTCTCTTTCTTAGCTCAATTAAGTTAATTTTGCTGACTCGTAAAGAGTCACTATTTATGTCGAATTACAATCCCGTTAACAGTATCTTAAATAAAATTGAAGGCGTATCCGTCGAATACAGTAGAGAAGTATTAAAAGACCTATGGATCTGTCTGATAAGCAGAGAAGTTTCAATTACCGGAAGAAAAGAAGTGCTTGGCGGGAAAGCTAAATTTGGCATACTTGGGGATGGCAAAGAACTTCCTCAGGTTGCTATGGCCAGGGCATTTGAAAAAGGTGATTTCAGATCCGGTTATTATCGGGATCAGACCTTTATGTTTGCTTTAGACTTATGCACGGTACAAGAATATTTTGCCCAACTTTATGCTGATCCCTTTCATGATCCATTCAGTGGTGGCAGACAAATGAACGCTCATTTTGCCACTCCTCTAATTGATAAAAATGGTAATTGGTTAGATCATACCCAAAGATATAATGTGAGTTCTGACATTTCACCAACTTCAGGTCAAATGGCTAGAGCTTTAGGACTTGCCTTGGCCTCTAAACATTATCGAAATAATCCTAAGCTCCAAAAAACATTAAATGGTTTTTCTAATCAGGGCAATGAAGTTTCTTTTGTTACAATTGGTGATGCTTCAACCTCAGAAGGAGTTTTTTGGGAAACTATAAATGCGGCTGCGGTTCAACAGATTCCACTTGCCGTATTTGTATGGGATGATGGTTATGGAATATCTGTGCCCATTGAACTTCAAACAGTTAAGCAAAATATCTCTGAAGCATTAAAAGGATTTATTAAAACAGATTCAACAAATGGAATATTTATAGAGAAAGTAAAAGCTTGGGACTACCCAAATCTTGTTCACACCTTTCAACAAGGAATTAAGTTAACCAGAGAAACTCATACTCCGATCTTATTTCATGTTGAAGAGGTAACTCAACCTCAGGGACACTCTACATCAGGATCTCACGAAAGGTATAAATCTAAAGAAAGACTGGAATGGGAGATTAATCAGGATTGTTTACAGATTTTTATCCAATGGATTCTAGATAAAAAAATTTGTGATTTTGAACTGATAGAAGAATTGAAGACGCTTGCAAAATCATATGTAAGGCAAGAAAAAAATGAAGCTTGGAACAAATATTTAGTTTACTCAAAATCTCTTCATCAGGAACTTATTTCAATTATACATAAGATATCATTAGATAAAATTGACAGTGAAATCATTCATGAACTCCTAACCACAAAAGAAATATCGGTTCACGAACTGTTAAAATCAGCAAGAACAATTAAATTAATATTAAAGAGTCAAATCAATTTAGAAAATATTTCAGATTTAGATTCATTTATTGATAAAATATATCATCATGCCAATCTTCATTACCATACAAACTTGATCGCTGAATCAGAACGACATTATTCGAAAATAGAATCTGTTAGTCCTGAATATAATGATGATCAGGAATTAAATGGCTACCAGATTATAAACAAATACTTTAACGAAGTCTTTGAAGGAGATGAAAGATTGTTGGCATTTGGAGAAGATGTTGGTCAGATCGGTGATGTAAACCAAGGTTTTGCAGGACTTCAAGAGAGATTTGGCAAGCTTCGGGTGTTTGACACTGGAATTCGAGAATGGACAATCATTGGTCAAGCCATTGGGTTAAGTATGAGAGGTCTAAGACCCATTGCTGAAATGCAGTATCTTGATTATGTTGTTTATGCATTATCTGCTTTGACAGATGATCTTTCTACCCTGCGCTATAGATCAAACGGCATTCAACAAGCACCTGCCATTATCAGGACAAGAGGTCATCGCTTAGAAGGAATCTGGCATTCAGGCTCACCTATTGGTATGTTACTTCATTCATTGAGAGGTATGCATATTTGTGTACCAAGAAACTTTACACAGGCTGTAGGAATGTATAATACCTTACTTGCTTCTTCTGATCCCGGAATGGTTATTGAATGTCTAAATGCTTATAGACTTAAAGAAAAATGTCCAATCAATCTTAAAGAATTCAAACTCCCTTTAGGTAAAATCGAAATTTTAAAGGCTGGAAAAGACATAACCTTAGTTAGTTATGGCTCCTGTATTCGTATTGCAGAATCTGCCATTCAGACTCTTGAAATATTAGGTATTTCCGTGGAACTTATTGATTTGCAAAGCCTGCTTCCAATGGATGATAAAAACGAAATAAGAAACTCCTTAGAAAAAACAAATAAATTAGTCATAGTTGATGAAGATGTCCCTGGTGGGGCATCTGCATTCATCTTAGATAAAATCTTGTCGAGGGATAATAACTTTAATTTATTAGATTGTCAACCACGCTGTATTTCAGCACAAGATCATCGTCCACCCTATGGCTCTGATGGTGATTATTTTTCCAAACCCAACGCAGAAGACATCGTTGAGATATGCTATGAAATAATGAAAGAATATAATCCAAGTCAATTTGTTGATTAATATTTATTACATTCAAAAGTAAATTTGAAAGTGAGTAAAGTTGTTGTTGTAATTCCAACCTATAATGAGATAGAAAATATCGAAGCGATTATCCGTTCTGTTTTTCAACAAGGAGACTTTCATATACTAATTATGGATGATAATTCTCCAGATGGGACTGCAGACATGGTTAGAACCTTGCAAAATGAATTCCCATCTCAACTTCAACTTCTTGTAGGTAAAGAAAAATCCGGACTTGGAAGAGCTTATATCCGAGGTTTTAACTGGGCATTGAAAAACAAATATGAATATATCATTGAAATGGATGCAGATTTTAGTCATCCACCTTCAAGCTTATCTGAATTGTTTAACTGTTGTTTGAATGACATTGCGGATGTCAGCATTGGATCAAGATATGTTGAAGGTGGCGGTGTAGTAAATTGGCCGCTGGTAAGACTATTAATTTCACGCTCTGCATCATTGTATGTCAGACTCATTACCGGAATGAACATTAAGGATCCAACCGCAGGTTTTGTTTGCTATAAATCAAAAGTATTAGAAACTATAAATTTGGAGTCAATACGGTTTGTAGGATATGCATTTCAAATTGAAATGAAATACAAATCTTTTAAAAATGGTTTTAGACTTAAAGAAATCCCTATCATTTTTCCGGACAGAATCAGAGGAAAATCAAAAATGAATATACTCATTATTAAAGAAGCCCTTTTCGGTGTTTTTAAAATGCGATTTTTTACAAAAAATTAGATTTTCTTCCGTCCTCCTTTCAATTTTTTGACCAGTATTTGAAACTCATTCAACTTTCCTTTTGCAAGTAGTTTAGCTTGCTCTGGCCAGGTTGATGGATCATGCATTTGGAATTTTGGCCCCGCTGCAGCAAGAATTGTCTGGATCTTTTTTAAGTTTGTCTTACCTAATTGTTCATAATTGTAAATTCCAGCTTTATTTAACAATTTAGAAATTTTGGGACCAATTCCTTCAATATTACTCAGATCTTCTCGCTTTATACTCGGTTTTTCAGGCTGAGAAACATTACTTACTTTTCTTCTACCGGGTGTACTTGAGTCTTTCTTTTTGGCTTGCTTTGATTTAATTGTTTTAACTTCTGCTTTTTCTTTCATCTTGGGCTTATCTTCTACTATTTTCTTGATTTGCTTAGAAAATAAAGGCTTCTTTAGTACTTTTTCAACTTCTACAATTTTCTCAACTTCAACCAGTTTCTCTACCTCGATAAATTTCTCTACAGGAACTTCAACGACCCGCTCGATCTCTTTAATTACTTCAACTGGAACTTCTACTATCTTCTCAACTTCAACCAGTTTCTCTA
>JADLHT010000009.1 GCA_020848695.1 Saprospiraceae bacterium | reverse complement strand
TCATAAATAAGCAAAAAACCGCTCTCATGAACTTTTCATTATTGTATCTACTTGACAGGCGTCTCGATGGATCGGGGCAGGTTGTCCAGCTCGAAAAGTTGATTCAATTTTATTATTTATATTCTTGCAAATTCAACTTTCCTTTGAGTTGCCGGCAATGCTTTTCAACAAAGCATCAACTTCATACATTCAGACAATGATTTGACATGTATAAAAGTGTTCCTGCTGATATAAAGAAAATTAATCTTGACGCTGACCTTTACAAACTTCACAAAAGTGGTAAGAGTGACAGCGACTTCGGCATGGACAAGACCGCTGAGCTTCTTGACGGAGGTTTTGGACTTTATTCTACCATTGACCTGAAAGAGAGTATCGGACCGATTAAGACACAGTATTTCAGAATTTCCCTAACCAGAAAAGGCAGTGCAACATTTGACATCGGACTTGAGAAATACCACACCCAAAGAGACAGTATACTATTCGGCATACCCGGACAAATTTTTTCACTTCATCAGTTTAGCAGTGACTTTCTTGCCTTCTACATGCTTTTCACAGAAAAGTTTGTGAATGATCTTTTGCTGAAACCTAACAGCAAACAACATTTCCCTTTTCTAACCTACTCTGGTTTACAATGTTTTCATCTTGACAACAATACTGCTCTTGAAATTGAGAACATCATACTTAAGATAAACAATGAAGTTAAAGAACGTAAACCAGACAGCAGTGATTTGATACGATTATACATACAACAAATCATTTTGCTTGCCAACAGAAACTATGGAACAGTTTTGCTTTCCTGTCAAAACACCCCGAATTCACATCAGGCATTATACAACCACTTCGTGAAAACGGTTAGCCAATACTATTTGACAGTGAGAAAAGTTTCTGCTTATGCCGAAATGCTTCACATATCACCCGACCATTTAAACCGGGCAATAAAATCCTGTTCCGACAAAACTGCCCACGAGCATATTGACGAAATGCTTCTGATGGAAGGTAAATCATATTTGCTGCATACTTCTATGACTATTGCTGAAATAGCTTTCAAGCTGGAATTTTCTGACCCTTCGCATTTTAATCGGTTTTTTAAAAAGTATTGCGGATTAACACCGGCTGACTTCCGCAGCCAATCGTAATCAATCCATTCAAAGTCGGTTTTGTGCTATTTTAATATTATGTTGAGTTGCATTTTTGCAACCAACAATTCAACATTTAGTAAATAAAATTCAAAACAATGACAACAGAACAAAACAAGGTATTAGTCCGCAGGGTAAACAAAGAGTTTATTGAAGGAGGTAACATGAACACATTTAATGAAATATTTGCAGATGATTTTGTAAACCACACCGCTCCCCCGGATTCACCGAAAAATCGTGACGGAGTAATTTATTTTTTCAACCATCTTCTGAAACCTGCCTTCCCTGACCTGTCAGTAGAAATACACGATATGGTAGCTGAAGGGGACAAGGTAACAACTCGCAAATCTTTTCATGCTACTCATACAGGTGAATTTTTTGGTGTGAAACCTACAAGCAAAAAAGTTGTGATGGAAGTTATTGACATTATTGAACTGAGAAATGGAAAATACGTTGGACATTGGGGTATACTTGACCTGCATAGTTTGATGGCGCAACTGACGAGCTAGAGTAGCGCATGCCTGTAACAGGTGTGACCGTTGCACAATTGTCTTGAATTTAATAGAATACTGAATTTGATCTATTTCTTGTACTATTATTCTAAATAGATGATCCGGTATTGGTTTTAAATTTCACGAATGGAATGATAGGTATCGTGACCCAAATCAAGAAAATTAATAAGGAAAGATTTTAAACACTTTTTGAATTGATTTTTAGTTGATTTGCTTTAGTATTGATCTTTAGTGTAATGAATATAATAAATTTTTTAAGATCTAGCAGGCTAACTTAGGTTTTACTTTGGATGGTGTATATTTTTTATCTTCGTGGTTTTAAAACTATGCAAGAAATTAAGTACTATCTACTGACCTGCCTGGTCCTTATGGCTCATTGTGTTCTTCACTCACAATTGATTGATCTCGCCAAGTTCAAAGGTATGTCGGTTCGAAATATTGGCCCGGCAGGAATGAGCGGAAGAGTAACCGCCATCGACGTTGATAAAGTTAACAATATTATCTATGTAGGAACTGCCTCTGGAGGATTGTGGAAATCAGAAAACTCAGGGGTAAGTTGGAAACCGATTTTTGATGATCAGCCTACACAATCTATAGGCGCCGTCAAAGTTAATCCAAAAAACCCTCTTGAAATTTGGGTAGGAAGCGGGGAAGGTAATCCGCGAAATTCTCACAACTCAGGTGCCGGAATATTTAAAACGATGGATGGGGGTAAGACCTGGAAGAATATGGGTCTTCCAAACTCAAAATTAATTCATCGTGTTTTGATTGATTATAACAATCCTGACATTGTATATGCCGGCGTTATGGGTTTGGCTTGGGGGCCCAGTTCGGAAAGAGGGGTTTTTAAAACTACAGACGGTGGAAAAAACTGGAAAAAAATATTGTATCTCAATGATTCAACTGGAATAGGAGAAATGGTTATGGACCCACAAAATCCCAGAAAGCTAATTGTTAACATGTGGCAGTTCTGGAGAAAGCCTTATCAGATGAGTTCCGGAGGTCCGCATTCTGGAATTCATATCACTTATGATGGAGGGGAGACCTGGAAAAAATTAAGTTCTAAGGATGGATTGCCAGACGGAGAGATTGGAAAATGTGGTTTGGCGATTGCACCTTCCAATCCCAATATAGTCTATGCACTGATTGAGGCTAAAGAAAATGCCTTGTTCAAATCTATAGATGGTGGTGAAACTTGGAAGAAGGTTGCCGATGATAATGGCTTTAATGGTAGGCCGTTTTATTTTTATGAGATTTATGTTGATCCGAAAGATGAGAATACAATATATTCTTTACATACTTATATCCATAAATCGATCGATGGAGGTAAAAGCTTTAAGAGTATCGCAGATTATGGAACTGCAGTTCATCCGGATCATCATGCATTTTGGATTGATCCCGATCATCCGGACTACATTATTGATGGAAATGACGGAGGATTGAATTTTTCTTACGATGGAGGACAAACCTGGCAATTTGCTTTAAATCTTCCAATCGGTCAGTTTTATCATCTAAATGTTGATCATGAGTTTCCGTACAAGGTGTATGGCGGTATGCAGGACAATGGATCATGGGTAGGTTATGGATTTACTTTGTCAAGCGGAGGGATAAGAAATTCTGATTGGCAGGAAGTTGCATTTGGTGATGGGTTTGATGTAGCTCCCTTGCAAGCTGAACCAAGATACGGATTCGCGATGTCACAGGGAGGCGAACTGATCAAGTATGATCTGGTTTCCGGAAGAGCTGAGTATATTAAACCTCTACATCCTGAAGGAAAGGAATTGAGATTTAATTGGAATTCTGCCCTAGCCATGGATCCATTTAATTCAAAAGGGTTGTACTTTGGATCTCAGTTTGTACATTACAGCAATAATGAAGGAAAGGATTGGAAGATTATCTCGCCGGATCTCAGTACCAATGATACAATACGTCAGGCCAAGAAATCCGGTGGACTAACTTCTGATCTAACAGGAGCAGAAACCAATACAACAATCCTTTGCATTGCTCCAAGTCCAATAGATAAGAACTTAATATGGATGGGAACAGATGATGGCAATCTTCAGTTAACTAAAGATGGGGGACTCAACTGGATGAACCTAACCAATAATATTCCGGGTCTGCCTAAAAATGCATGGATTCCACAGATTGAAGTCTCATCTACACAGGCAGGAACGGCTTTTGTGGTAGTTAATAATTACAGACAGGCTGATTTTAAGCCATATCTGTTCTATACAGAAGATTATGGAAGATGCTGGAAAAATCTTGCGAACATCCACCAGATTAAAGGATTTATCAATTGTGTTGTACAGGATAGCCTAGAACCCAATCTATTATTTGTTGGTGCAGATGATGGATTGTATATATCTTTTGATAAAGGGAAGAACTGGAATCATTGGGTAAATGATTTTCCACAAGTTCAGATTCAGGACATGAAGATTCAATCGACATTTAACGATCTGGTTATCGCGACATTTGGAAGAGCATTTTGGGTTATTGATGATATTTGTCCCCTGAGAAAAATCGCAAAGGAAGGGGAGTCGCTTTTAAAAAAAGAACTGGTATTGTTATCTGCGCCGGATGCCTATCAGGTTAATTATAAATCTTACGCGGGAACGAGATTTTACGCACAATCAGACTTTAATGGCGAGAATAAAAACATGAGTGCTGGTTTCTTGATCTATACGCAATTTAATGAAAAGAATTATGATAATAAGAAAGACAGTGTTAAGCTATCAGATAAGAAAGCAAAATTTAAAATCTATGATACTCAAAATGTATTGGTCAGAGAGTTTAAATCAGAATTAAAAGATACCGGAATATTTTTTCAATCCTGGGGACAAGAATCTAACGGGGTCAAAATTCCAAGAAAATCCGAAGCAAAGCAAGATGAAGATATTCCTGGTGGAATTAGAGTCATGCCCGGCAAATATAAAATTGTGATTCAATGGAGAGGCAATACAGATTCTGCCTATTTTAGTATCAAACAAGATCCGAGAAAAGAACAAAGCATCGAATTCTTAATGGCAAATCAAAAACTTCAAAATGAACTACGGACTGAGGCAGAAAAAACAGCTTTAATTTATGATAAGATCAGAGATGCTTCTAAATCTGTTGAGCTTATTGAAAAATTGATTATGAACCTACCTGACAGCAGTCAGAAGAATATCAAATTATTGAATGAAGAGATAACAAAGAAAATCAAAGAGATTAATAAAGTACTTTTTGGTCCTGAACCTGGTAAAGGATATGAGGCGGATCCGGATGATGCGATGAGTAATTTTTACAAAGCACAAGCCTATTTAAATTCAGCGAATGATCAGATAGGATCTAATGCTCTTATACAAATTAATATTTCAAAAAAGAAATTTTTTGAAATTAATGAGAAGATGAATCTGTTTCTAAAGAATGAATTTGCAGAATACGAAAAGAAAATTAAGGAGTATAAATTGTCGCCATTTAAGTAAGAAAAAGCTATTCCTGTAATTTGGGATTGTTTGACTCGTCACCGAAACGCCACGATAAAATTCCTCTTCAAAAGCCATTGTTTTATTGTGCTCTTCGGGATCATGACGAATTCTTTTGTATTTATTGGGTTGAAATAAATATACTGTATGTTGAGAAAGATACACTTAACCGAATTCTACATGGAATTGTATTCAGTTGTTTAAGTTCCAAACTTCTGAGTATAATTGATTTTTTATTTTCTTATATTCTTCGCGGACTTTGATCATCTCCTGTTGTTCGACAGGATTTGTTATTTTGTTGATTTCAAGATCAAGTTTCTGAATTATTCTTTGTATTTTACGGTATTTAAGTTGCTTGATGATTTTTTCTATGTCAGAGGGCAGATATTCCTGATCTGTATAATTGTTGATCATATAAATTCCGTGGAGCTTTGCCCAATTGTCACTATAGATAAATGGCGAAGTTGATAACTCTATAGCAAGGTCTGCTATCTTGCTGTCATGGTGTTGTAAAAAAAATTGAGGGTCTATGATTTTGCCATTGGAAATTTCGTTATAGACTTCTTGAAGGATTCCAAGATAAAAATTATTGTCAAAATATTCCTGAATATCCTGAATGTTGTCCAAAACAAATTGTGCAGTGCTAATACCACTGTCCTGCCAGGGTTTGTTGCCTGTCAAAATTAAAATTCTGACGATCTCTTTTTCCTGGTGTTCATCTCCGGAAGATATAACATTTTGTTCATTGGATTTAAATTGAATTAGTTCTTCTTGCTTATTAGAAATTAATTCATCACGATCTATACTTTCTCTCTGTGTTCGAAAACTTTTCTGGCGTATTTCTTCGCGGATAATTTTATTGGTTGACTGAATGAGGGTTGCTTCATCTACTTTAAGAAATTCTGAAGTGTGTTGTATATAAAGACTTCTCTTTATTGGGTCATTAATTTTAGAGATGCTGTTCAGAATATCTTTAATTGCGTTGGCTTTAGCAATCGGATCATCTTTAATTTCATCCTGAAGGACCTGCATTTTAAATAAAATAAAATCCTTAGCCTGCGTTTGAACAAATGTTTCGAATTCTTCTCCTCCGACTTTTTTAAGATAACTGTCCGGATCATCACCATCGGGAATGAGAACAATTTGTACGTTCAGGTCTTCTTTTAAAATGATATCAATTCCTCTGAGTGCAGCTTTAATACCGGCAGCATCTCCGTCGTATAGGATTGTAACATTTTCAGTGTGTCTTTTAAGTAAGATGGCTTGTTCTTCTGTAAGAGATGTTCCTGATGAAGCTACCACATTTTCGATACCCGACTGATGCAGAGACATCACGTCTGTATAGCCTTCAACCAATATACATCGATTGTTTTTCCGAATCGATTGTTTCGCAAGGTGCAACCCGAATAGGGTTTTGTTTTTTTTGTAAACTTCTGTTTCCGGCGAGTTGATGTATTTTGCAAGTTTGCTGTCTGAAGCTAATACTCTTCCCGCAAAGCCGATTACCTTTCCGCTCTGATGATGAATGGGAAATATAACTCTTTGCCTGAAAAAGTCAGATCCAAAAGAATTAACTAAACCTAATTTTTGGAGAAGTTCTTTGGAATATTGCTGCGCACTTGCAGCTTCCGCTAAAGCTCTGTTGTATTCCGGCGCATAACCGATCTGAAACTTTTGCAAAGTAAAGTCGAGGAATCCTCTTTCTTTGAAGTAGGATAAACCAATGCTTTTACCTTCATCGGTATTCCACAATTGATCCTGATAATATGAGCAAGCCCATTGATTAACTATATTGAGGCCTTCAATTTCAAGTGACTCAGCTTTGGATTCATCGGACTCTTTGGTTTCTTCCAGGGTAATGTTATATCGTTTTGCCAGAGCTCGAATGGCTTCAGGAAAGCTAAGTTGATCTGCTTCCATTACGAATCTTACAGGATCTCCTGCTTTTCCACAACCAAAACATTTGTATATATTTTTAGAGGGAGAAACAGTAAAAGAAGGGGTTTTCTCTTTGTGAAAGGGACACAGACCCAGAAGATTGGATCCTCTGCTCTTTAGATCTACATAGGATCTGACAACTTCTTCTATGCGAGCTGCATCAATAACCCGTTCAATACTTGAATTCAGAATCAATTTCTTATTATTTATATCAGCAAACTGTTAATTAGAACTTTATAAATGAAACAAATCGGATTTTTTTATTTCAGCTATCAATTATTATTGTTCTTTAAATCCTAACACATCAGCCATAGTAAAAATCCCTGCTTTCTCAGAACTCAACCATTCAGCAGCAAGAACTGCTCCTAAAGCGAAACCTTCTCTGGTAAAAGCATTGTGACTTATCTTGATCTCGTCAATGAGACTTTTGTATTTTACCTCATGATATCCAACCACATTTTCTTGTCTAATTGCATGAATAGGAATCGATTTTTCTTTGAAGGGTTCCGTCTTGAGATGCCAGTTCGTATATCGGTCAATTTGATCTAATATCTGTTGACTAAGGCTTAATGCTGTACCGCTAGGGGCGTCTTTCTTGTGGATATGATGTATTTCTTCCAGTTCAACTTCATAGCTTGATTGAAGGTTCATGATTTTCGCAAGTTGTTGATTGATCTGAAATAAAATATTTACGCCGACGCTAAAATTAGATGCCCACACTAATGATCCATTGGTTTGTTTCTGAAAATGGAGCAACTCATCCCAATGATGTGTCCATCCGGTTGTTCCGCATACCACAGGAGTGTTGTGTTCGAAGCAAATAGCTATATTTTCCAAGGCTGAATCCGGTTGAGTGAACTCAATAGCAATATCTGAAGCTTCAAGATAATCAGAGATCTGATTCTGATTATCCGATCTAAGAATGGCACTAATGCTATGACCTCTTTTTAAGGCTTGGTCTTCAATTGCTTTTCCCATTTTTCCATATCCTATAAGGCAAATATTCATTGAGTTGAGAATTTTAAGTTTGCAAAATTACGTAATCTATGTTTGGT
>JADLHT010000008.1 GCA_020848695.1 Saprospiraceae bacterium | reverse complement strand
GTTTTGAATTGCTTTCAATTTTTAGATTAAATTATATTTGCAGTATAAGGAATTCTGCAATAGTTTGATATTCAATAATTTAATTCATTATTTTGGATCAAAAAATGTTTGATTGTTTGCCCTTCTTTTTGGAAGAATGAACTAAAATTTCTTAAAAAAACTCTAACTCCGGATAGGGACCATGGTTGTTCATCAATTTTTTTTCACCATAATGAATTTCCATAGCACCAAACTGTTTATCTGTAATCAAACTAATTACAACATGACCTTTGGGAGGTATTAGTCTTACAATTCCCTTTTTATATTTTTCAGCAATATCCATACTTAAGCAATGTCTGACATAGATCGAGAACTGGAACATTTTAAATCCGGATTTAAGTAGATTCTTCCTAAATTGTGTATAGAGTTTTTTATCGTCTTTTAACTCAGTCGGAAGATCAAAATATACCATTACCCACATAATTCTATACGCATTAAATCTTAATGATTTATTCATATAATGGAAAACATAAAGATGTTGGGTCAACTTCATCATAGCATTTCGCTAATCGAGCACAAACAGACTGGATCGCGAGTTGCATTGGCTTGGTGCTTCCTTCAAGTCTTACATCAACATTCAATATAGATAGGCAGGATTGTCGCACCCATCTTGGGAGATCTTCTACTTGGTTAAGATCCGGATTTTCATCAATTAGTTTCTTAATATGCGCATCCCCGTAAGGTCTGAATGGTTCAATTATGTCATCGGCAAGACAAAAAGCATTGTAGGTGTTGTGGTGATGAATTCCTTTAAATGGGAACAATCCTGACCCAACTAAGCATTTAGCAACTTGTGATCTCAGAATAGAATAAATATAGTTTAGATAATGATTAGGTGAAGCGCCATATCGATCTCTTTTAAATTCATCGAGTTCTCCGAATAGCTTCTTCCAATAATAGGCAGCTGCTGTAGCTTCTATATTGGAACTATCCGCAGATCTCACCTTCGATGATGCATGAATTAGGTATTCCGAAGGCTTGTTAAATTTATTCAATACTCTTGCCTGATTGAGTATCTTATACTTAACTGTTATTTGCCAAAGCCGCTTATTTAGTGGCTTACTTGCTTCTAACTGAGTTCGCATTCTTAACCCACTCAAAGTATGAGAATCCAAAGGCAAGAATAACCCTGAAGGGATGTGTTTATGGTCGCAGATTGTAATAGTTACATTCTTCTCCAGGCACTTTTGAAGAACTGGTACCGAGAATCTAATCTGAGGATTATCAATTATAATAAATCCGGCATCATCCAGATCTCTTGTCTGCTCATCCTGTGTCGCAAGATTTAAGATTCCGAGCTGTTGATTCCTAATACTTAATCTGACCGGATTTTCAAAGTAATAAACCTTTTTGATCATTAAGTATAGTATTACAATAATTATGCCTTAAATCAATATGTGTATAATTAATTAGATCTCCATATTATCTCTCCTAATAAGTTTAATTTAATTTTTACTGCCTTAATTGTATTGTGATTGCATTGTATTTTAATTGGTACTTTATCATAGTCAGCTCTTATTTTGGATAAATTGGACTTGCCTAGAAATATTCCCTTTTCGCCAAACTTAATTACGTGATAAAGTCTTTCAGTTATTTCTTCCTGATTGGCCCAATCAATTTCTTCAATATTATTCTTATAAAGTATGAACTTATCATAATGAGTAAGTGAGAATAATAATTTCTTATCGTTCATTGATGGAGGATAAAGAAGCTCTTTATTTAATTTTCTTCTGGCAGCTTCGTAATAATTAAGCGAAATGTTTGATCTTTTTCCTTGATCTGATTCATAGATAATTTGACAATAATTATTGCCAGGTTCTATATATGTTTTTGTCTCTTCTCTTAATAAGGGTAATTCAGTCGATGGGTTAGTTAATCTAACTCTCCTCAGGGGTCGGTCATTAAAGATAATTTCATTTTTTATTAATTCTTTCCATGATCCAAGCTCTCGAAGTCTGGCTTTTAAGAATTCCTTGAGCTTTAAATCAACAATTTTTTCAAGTTTTTTTTCATCAAGGTCCCGAATTTTTTTGGTAAATACAAAGTCATGCTGACCTGTATAAGGGTTTAATATCTTGCCATATAAGGTTTCTTCGTGCATTACATCCCTTAATGAAAATTGTTGTTTTTTTTGTTTCCGTTCAGATTTACTATATTTATATTTATTAATACTCGCTTTGACCAATTTCTTAGGAAATTTATGAACAACCAGAACTCGATTAACCAGGTCTTCAACATCCGATCTAAAGCCATTCCAAGGGGGTGTTAAAGTCAATTCCAGCTTGCTATTATTATATGTGGCTTTTCTAGAGATGGTGTTTGCCAGTGAATGAGTTGTTAGGGCAATTGTGATGGCATCTATTAAATGATGTCTATGATCACCCCTATTCTTCATGTCCTTTATTTCATCTGCTGTTCCATCGTAATGAAGTATTGAGTTTAATCCAAGAGATTTTCTTATTATTGAAGTTAAGCCTCCTTTTGTGGTATATGTTTTTTCAATGCATTGAGAGATTTTTTGAACCGCGATTCGAGCAATATATGCAGTATCAGAGATTTGGCTATTTAAAAAATTACTGTCGATTTCAGTTTTTAAAAATTGTTCTCGTTTAAGCGGATTAGAAAACCGTGCAATCCTTCTCTTGAAGTCACTCATTTCTTTAGAAGGCTTAAGATTGAAATACTCTAAAGGTGTTAGTCTATCTTTATCTTTGTTTATGTCACGTTCGCACAATGTCTTGTTTGCAAAACTATTATCTAATGATCGGCTAAATGGAATTATATGTTCAATTTCGATGGTCTTCGAGTTGATCAATTGGGACAAAGAGATTACTTGACCCGAGTACGGAGAAATACGATCTGCTTCTAACCAGAGTTTATACTTTTCGAGATCAGATTTTTTTATTTCTTTGGTAAATGCATCAAAGTCAGAGAAATCATCTGCTTTACACCCTAACTCTAACCATAACTCATATTTGGCTAATATGCTTTCAGAGTATGCGATAATTCTGCCAAAGTGCTTAGAAAGTATTTCAATATATTCCTCTCTTTTCTTCTCTTTTAATCTTTGATTGTATCGAATTCTTTCTCGTACTATTTTAGGTTTTTTTAATTCTCTGGCTAATTCAATTCTAACAATATCAGGTTTACCATGTTTTTGAATTATATTGTTAATCAATGTTATGGAAGTTGAGACTGATTTTTGAACAACTGGGTTCCGCAATTCATTTGTTTTTAATTGTGGAACGAACTTATAGTTTTTGAATTTATTTTCTAAGCTATGATGATAACCTGCTTCTATGCATGCTTCATCATATCTTAGGCCCTTTTTCAAATATGGTAATAACTTAATTGCAGCCTTATGACTAATATTCGAATAATCTTGTTCAAGTTTTAAGAATTCAGGGTTCCATAATTTTTGAGCGATTTCTGAGCTTATTTTATATTTATTGTTGAGGTAATTTTTAAATTTTTCATATGAATTATCTTGAGTATATAATAGAGAATGATAAATATTGTTTATCTTTTTGGATTCAATATCAATATTGTGATCAAGAAATATTTTATGCAGTTGAATGAGAGTTGTACAGGGCTTTAATTCAATCTCACTTAATATAACTCTAGTCGAAAATCCTAGAACTTTTTTAACTTTTGATTCAGTAACTTTTAGTTCGTGACTAAATAATTCGAATAAACTTTGTTTTTGGTCCTGATTTAATTCCCCAACTTCAGAAGTATCAGGATTTGCCCATTTAATATTATTAATATTCTGCCAGATTCTGAATTCTTGGAAGGTTGGATGAGATCTTGGCATACACCTTTTGGATGATTCTAATCTGCATTTGCCAACGAGATTTTTTGCTGATTTTAAACTTCGTTGATAAAAAGTTTCTTTTCGTATCAATGCAACTATTTCTAAATCTAACTCCTTATTGCCTAATTGAACTTGCTTTGATATAATTAAATCAAATTCTTGCTCATACATTTCTCTACTTGTCCATCGTTCCAGAATTCGTTCATTCAATCGCTTTTGATTAAAGTGATCTGAAATTAATTTGTAATAGTACTCACCTAAAGTTCTTGATTGAGAATTATGAATAAGTTCTTGTAAGTTACTTATACCTTGCTTAACAACTCCAAGATCTTTGTTTGAATCTCGCATTAATTCTTTTCTATTACTTAAAAATCCTCTTTTTTTTGCAAAGTACAAGAAGATTCTAAAAAGTTCACTGGGTTTAATTAAGTTATCTAATGCCTCACTCCTTAACTTGTAAAGAGTGAGAGGCGAGGTATCTTTAAAAATATCTAGTACTGTGAGATTGAAATGCTCTTTTGCAATTGAAAGTATTCTCTCCCTTCTCAGTTTTCTTCTGAATAATCTTCTACGCGCACCTCTTGCAGTAGTTCTTTGTTGAGCAAAAGATGATTCCTTTCCTGTCTTTGCGTCCTCATTATTCCCTCTAGGAAATATAACTACACCTCCATCAAGTATTTTTGTATTTTCTTCCAATAATGACCATCCGATAGAATTTGTCCCAAGGTCGATTCCTAAAACTTTCGTCATAATATTAATAATTGAGTTGCAATATACATATCTTTGCATTGAAAGCAATTCAGAATAAAGATTATTCTGCAGGCTTTTAGCCTTGGCCCACTTCGGTAGGGCCTTTTTTATCTAAATAACAAATACGCTGACATTTTTTCAAATTGATCACAACATCCCTGCAACACAAGCGGTCATTAGACAGGCGATGGTTCCACCTATCAATGCTTTGACACCAAACTCCGTTAGTGTTCCTCGCTGTCCGGGGCACAGAGTGCTGATTCCGCCAATCTGAATTCCTATAGATGCAAAATTTGAAAACCCGCACAAAGCATAAGTAGCAATAATAATAGATCTTGGCTCCAGAAGATTGTTGTTCTTCATGTCCGATAAGGAAAGGTATGCTACAAATTCATTGAGGATGGTTTTCTCACCCAACAATTGGCCGATTCTCATGATATCAACCGGATTAATTCCTATTATCCATGCTAAAGGCGCAAAAAGTATCCCCATAATAAATTGCAAATTAAATTCTTTCTGAACACCACCTGTCCATTGGTTAACCCAATCATTGAGTCCTGTCACACTTCCAATACTGCTAAAAATTATATTAAATAAATATACGAATGCCATAAATGCCAACAACATAGCAGCTACGTTGACAGCAAGCTTAAGTCCATCGGTTGTGCCTCGTGATAAGGAATCAAGAATACTGCTTCCGATCTGATCTTTTGGAATTGTAAATTCTTCGCTAAATTTCTGGGTCTCTGGTACTAACATTTTAGCACAAATGATAGCCGCCGGTGCAGATATGACAGAGGCTGTAAGCAGATGCATTCCAAAGTAGATCTGACCTTGTGGATCACTTCCACCCAGCATCGCCATATAGGCTCCAAACACAGAACCCGCAATGGTTGCCATGCCTCCTACCATCATGCAGAGGATTTCTGATCGGGTCATTCCCTCCAGATAAGGTTTGATGACCAGAGGGGCTTCTGTCTGTCCGATAAAAACATTGGCAGCTGCAGAAAGGCTTTCAGCTCCGGATAGTTTTAAGGTCTTTCTCATTACCCAGGCAAAGCCGCTTACTATTTTTTGAAGTATTCCAAGATAATAGAGCACAGAGGATAAAGCTGAAAAAAAAATGATTGTGGGAAGAACCAAGAATGCAAACCCGAATGCCGAGCCTGGTTTAGCAAGATCACCGAAAAGAAATTGTGCAGATTGCTGACTGCTATTGATCATCATAGAAAAAAATCCAACAACAACCTCTAAAATTTTTCTTGCAAAATCAATCTTTACAAATACAAAGGCCAAAAAAATCTGCATTAGGACTCCGACCAGCACAGTATTCCAATTGATTTTTTTCTTGTTGTTGCTCAATACATAGCATAAAGCGACCAGAATGAGTAAACCCAAGACTCCTCTTAAAATATCCATACTATACCAATCTTTAAGAGCGGAAAATTAACAAAATTGATTAATCTTTGCATAACTGTTTTAGAAATACAATTAGTACAGGTATCAATTGCTTTGGTACTTACACAGTACTGATGGTTGATCTAACAGGGCGATCAATTTGTACTAAAATCACAACTGAAACAAGTACTCTTAAATATGTTAATTGGAATTTCCGGTGGAAGCGGTTCGGGTAAGTCAAGTTTTATCAAGGAATTAAGGCAATATTTTACAGAGGAAGAACTTGCATTGATTTCGGAAGATAATTATTATAAAGAATGGCATCTTCAAAAATTAGATGAGAAAGGGATAATAAATTTTGATATTCCGGAAGCTATAGATCATGATGCATTAATTAAGGATCTTACTAGACTGAATAAAGGTGAAATAATTCATCGACATGAATATACTTTCAATAATGATAAACAAGTATCCAAAGAATATTTTATCAAGCCTGCAAAAGTATATATTATCGAGGGGCTTTTTATTTTTCACAATAAGGAACTTTTTAATAAATTAGATCTTAAAGTCCTGATACATGCGAAGGATGAACTGAAAATAATCAGAAGAATAAGACGTGATCAGTTAGAAAGAAATTATCCTATTGATGATGTACTCTATAGGTATGAATTCCATGTTGCACCATCCTATGAGAAATATATAAAACCTTATATTGAAGAAATGGATCTGATCATCAACAACAACGACCATTTCAAAGTTGCAGTCGATCTATTTAAATGTTGGATCAAGTCCAAGCTCGATGATCTGAGTTGAAAAGCCTGATCACTTATTCCTAATATTATTTTTTTTTTAAATATTTTTTTGTATTAATATGATGTTTTAACATTATGTAAATAACTAGATTTCAGTAATTTATATAAATGTCAGCTTAATTTCATATGATGATATTTAATACATTATAAAAATATGGTATATAATTTGATTGCTAATGGTGAATCATTAGATCATGATACAATATCTAAAGTTACCATTTATGCAATTGAAACTCTATGTTATCTTATTGGGTGTCTTTCTATTGACCACCTATAATGTAAAGGCTGACTCAAGTCTTACTTTTAAAAATTCGAATTCTGAAATTGAACTGGCTTGCAATGATTGGGTAAACCTATCATTAAATGATTCCTGTAAAATTTTAGTAACATTAGACATGTTGATCGAGAATATTGTAGGTCCTGTGTCGGATTACCAGATTCAAATTTGGAATGGAAATATATTGTTTCCTGGACTTGTTCTCGGTGCGGCAGACATCAGAAAAATTTATACATTTAAAGTGTATCATAATCCATCCGGAAATACCTGTTGGGGAAATATTATGGTAGAGGATAAATTAGCTCCACCTCTTGCTTGTGATTCAGATACTTTGGATTGCAGTGAAGACTATAGTGTTGATGCATTGGGATTTCCGATCCCTTCAAATTTAATTGGTGTTACATCAATAATTGATACTACCACTTCAAATACTTATTATCTCGAGCATTGGGATGCATGTTCAACAGTGAAAGCAAGTTATTACGACAAGGTGCTGAAATATAATTGTGACTCAATTTATTCAAAAATTATTATTCGACACTGGACAGTTAAAGACGAAGCGGGTAATATTGCCGAATGTGATGATAAAATTTTTATTCGCAGATCAAGTTTTGCAGATACAGTGACTATCTTCGATTATGATGGATATTCAAAACCAATTATTAAATGTTATGATAATTATCCAAAATTACCGAACGGAAATCCAAGTCCGATTTATACCGGACACCCCGTACCGCAAGGTTGTGATCTTTTGGTTGCTACCTATGAGGATCTAAAGATTAATATTTGTCCCCAATCGTATAAGATTGTGAGAAAATGGTTAATTGTGGATTGGTGCACAAAGAGAATATTAGAGCTTAATCAGTTGATAAAAGTCCTTGATGATAAGGGTCCCGAATTTGAAATTCCGGAAGAAGTCCTGGTTGGAATGAAAACTTACACCTGTGGCTCTTATGGAAAACTGCCTATTCCGTCTGGCGTAGTCGATTGTGGTAATTGGACCTATAAGTTATATACCAAGCAGATTGACTCTGCCGGAGTCTATTCAAATCAATCAACGGCTTTTATTCAATGGAACCCGATTGAAAAAGTATATTATTTAGATGGAGCACCCATCGGTCGAATTTGGGTAATTTATGAATTAACGGATGAATGTGGAAATATATCAACACAGCAAATGGAAGTAGGGGTTGAAGATCATTTAAAACCAATTCCAATCTGTGACGAGAAGACCGTAGTAACCTTAACTTCAAATGGTACAGCCCGTGTCCTTGCAGAATCATTCGATGACGGATCAATTGATAACTGTGGAATTGAAGATTTTAAAGTTCGCAGAATGACTGATCGATGTAAATCCGGTTCTACAGAGTTTAGAGATTTTGTTGATTTCTGTTGTGATGATGTTGGGGATACAATTTTGGTAGAATTGAAAGTTATTGACGAAAGCAGAAACGAAAATACCTGTATGGTGAGAATTGTGGTACAGGAGAAAGAACCACCGGTCATTATTGCTCCTACTGATGTTACCATTTCCTGTAATTTTGATCGTTCCGATCTGACTAAGTTTGGTGTGGTTAGATTGAGAGAAATTGACAGGACAAATATTGTCATTAAAGATCCGAACTATTATTCTGCTCCCGGTTTTCTTGCAGGTAAAGACGGATTAGCAACTGATAATTGCATTGTTAACTTTACAGAAACTGTTGATACCTTAATTGCTTGTGATACTGGAATTATACGAAGAACATTTATAGCAGTTGATAAACAGGGATTAAGAGATACGGCCATACAAATTATTTATGTAAAAAACCCAAAAAAGTTTGACAGAGGGGATATTGATTTTCCTGATCCAATATATATCAATTCATGCAGATCGGCCAATATTGATCCATCCGTAACGGGCTATCCGAAATACACAATAAAAACTTGTGCGAATATTTTGTCAACCTATACCGACAAATCCTTGTCTAAAGTAGATACCTCTTGTTTTAAAATATTAAGAACATGGACAGTTATTGATTGGTGTCAATATAATGCGAAGACGAATGACGGAATTTGGGAAGAGGTTCAGGTAATTTATATTTTGAACTCAGAGCCACCGGAATTTTTAAATTGTTCCGACTTAAATATTTGTGACAATAATTCATATTTTGATCCAACAAAGAATGCATGCATTGGTAATTATAATGTAACTATACTCGCAGATGATGACTGTACCCGACCGGAATTTTTAGTCTATAAGTATCGTCTGGATTTAGATAATGATGGGGTCTATGAGAAAAGTGGTACAGGTAATAAAATTGCCGGAACAAACCCGGTAGGAAGTTTTAAAGTTGAATGGTCAGTAGAGGATCAATGTGGAAATATTACCAAGTGCAATCAATTAATAACCATCACAGATTGTAAAAAACCTACTCCATACTGTCAAAGTAGTATTGTTACTGTGATTATGCCAACCAATGGACAAGTTTCAATTTGGGCAAAAGATTTTAATATTAATAGTAGCGACAATTGTACAAGAGGCGAGTTGTTGAAATTTTCATTTTCTGAAGACACAAGTGATATCAGCATAAATTATAATTGCGACAGTCTACTTGGCCAAAACAAAATTACCAAGACGGTAAGAATGTATGTTACTGATGAATCAGGTAATCAAGATTATTGTGAAGCACAGGTTGTTATTCAGGACAACAATAAGGTTTGCGGAGGTAATCTCATCAATATTGCCGGAGCAATAAAGAGAGAAAATAAAGATGCAGTTCCCGGAGTTAATGTCCGTTTATTAAGTGAATCCGGTAAGTTGATGAATCTTCAGATCACTGACGTAGAAGGAAATTACAGTTTTCAAAATATTAATGTTACTGAAGAGTTACAAATCATCCCTGAATTTCAGGATGATCCGTTAAACGGTGTAAGCACGGCAGATATCATTTTAATTCAAAAACACATACTGGGAAAACAGCAGTTTTATAATCCATATCAATATCTTGCAGCTGATGTGAACAACTCAAGTTCTGTAACTTCAAGAGACATTTCAGATCTCCGAAAATTGATTATTGGAATTAAGTCTGATCTTCCATGTCAGAGTACCTGGAATTTTGTGGCTGAATCCTATGACTTTATTGATATTACCAACCCATGGTCAGCTATTACTTCCGAGTATGTGGATATTAATACAAGCAATATTGCAAAGAAGAATTTTATTGCATACAAGAAAGGAGATATAGACCAAACGGCCAGATTCACATACAAGGGTATTCAGGTGAGAAGTCAATACAAGGCTTGGGAAATAGCTAATCCCACATTTAGGAACTCGAAGTACTACTATCCTGTACTTTCAGATTCAAAGTTGATGATGAATGGATTCCAAATTCAGATATTATCTAGTCAATCTATATCTGTTGAATCCGGAAGTATTGTATTGGATGAAACAAATTGGACTACAACTCAAGAAGGATTGACCATGAGTTGGAGTAATCCTAATCCTCAGGTTATCAATCAGAATGAGGTGCTTTTTTATATTAGCTCATCAGTGCCGTTGATAAATTTTTCAATGAATAGCTTAGCATTTCCTTCTGAGTTGTATAGCCCGGATGAAATTTTTGGATTAAGGTTGAGAAATAGTAAGAATACAATACCGGCTGAATCTTTTTCGCTTGAGCAAAATATTCCAAATCCTTTTTCCGAGAATACCATTATCCCAATTGAGTCTTCACAATCAAGTTCTATGTGGCTGACTATTTTTGATGTAAGAGGCAGGTCAGTATTGTCAAAACGAGTTGTACTGGAGAGAGGAACTAATTTTATCCCGATTAATAAGTATGAATTAGGAAAGGAAGGTGTTTATTTTTATAAGATTGAAGGACAATTGGGAACAGAAGTTAAGAAAATGATTTTAAAATAATTGCCAAATAAGAATGATGTAAAATAGTATAATTATCGATTCATTTTATATTTCTAAAGAAATCGATGGTTCCGTATTAAGATAGAACCAGGTGATTAAAAAGCATACAAAAATCTAATTCAGTAGTTCAGCATAGTCGGTCTAACGGCTATGCTTTTTACATATAATAAAATATTTAATATGATATTCTTGAATATTTATTGTTTATATATAATAAATATAATTATATAAAATATTGATAAATAATATATAATACATTATATAATAATTATATTTAATAAATATTGATTTTTTTTTAATATATTTGTTTTATATATTAAAAAATATCAATATGTTTGCGGCATCCTCCCGACTGAGGTTAGTCCTAATTCGTTCTCTTTTTTAGCGCAATTCGAGTAGCAATACTGCTCAATTATTTTGGCTGTATTCAAAATTGTTATTAAATAAACTTGCGTTTTAAAATGAGTAAACTACACAACCAAACCCATTTGTTTTGGGTCCAAAAAAGTTACAAATATTTTATTTGTTTGTTGACTTTATTCAACTTGTATAGCGATTCGCTATATTCTCAATGTATTACCAATAATGGTGAAATAAGTGGAAAGGTCTTCAAGGATCAAAACCTGAATGGAGCCTTTGATGTCCAAGAAGAGGTAATTCCTTTTGTACAGATCAATGCATACAATAAGAGTAATATTCTTGTGTCCAGCAGCCTGACGAATTTGTCCGGTTACTATAATTTGACTGGATTGACGGATGCCAATAGATATAGGATAGAGATTGTCAAACCTTCTAACTATGAGTATTCGTTTTTAGGACCCAACAGCTCCGGAGATCTGAAGTTTGTTTATTCGCCTGCCTGTGAAATACATTTTGGCTTATATAGGCCGGTTGAAGTTAACTTGAATCCAAATCCGGATATAGCTGTTACCATTTTTAATAACAGTCTGGTTCCTATTTCGAGTACGCAACCTCACTCCATAGTTTCCTTAAAACAAAAGTTTACAAGCAGTTCGACAGTTAATTCTATATGTAGAAATGATAAAACAGGATCAATTTACGGTCTCGCTTGGAATAGAAGTAAGAGTCTGTTATATGCTTCATCATTTGTCAAGCAATACAGTCCATTAGGACCACTTGGAATTGGTGGTATTTATAGCATAGATGATCAAGGCAAAGTATCAACGTTTGTAGATCTTAAAGCTATGGGAATCAACCTTGGTTCAACTTTGGGATATGCAAGTACCGATTGCAGGCTTGGTTCACTGGTAGGAAAAAGCGGTTTGGGAAATATGGATATATCTGATGATGATCAATTTTTATTGGTAACCAATTTATTTTCAAAATCATTACTTATCATTCCCACATCGAATCCTTCTTCAAATAATATTATTGAACTGAGCATTCCAAATCCGTCTTGCGGAGCTGGTGATTTCTCAGTAGCAGCAGTTAAGTATTATAATGGCAACGTTTACCTAGGTGTAACCTGTACTGGAGAATCTACTAAATCATCCATGTCCTTTCATATCTATGAATTGAATTTGTTATCCAGGGTTTTCAATTTAATTTTATCAACAGATTTTGCCAAAAATTATTGGCTAACCGATCCCGGCAATTCCAAATTTACCTCTCAATGGTTGACGGATATTGATTTTAATAATCGTGGAGAGATGATCATTGGGATTTCAGATCGAAAAGGTCATACTTATTGCGGTGGCAGTGACCCATTAACGAATCAGGAAGGTGACATTCTCGTTGCCTATAAAGTTGGATCAAAATGGACACTGGAGAGAGCTGGTTATGTAAATGGAAGAGCGGGTTCAGGTGTTGGTAGATTTGAGGGTCCAGGATTCGGTGAGTTTTTTGGAGAAGATTATTGGATAGTTGGTCCAAGCCTACACCCTGAAGTGTCATTTGGTACTGTTGCAACGGGACAAGATGCTGAAGTGATCAATGCTGTATTTGATCCACGATTTGAATCATTTGCCGGAGGTTTACACAGATACAATACGGACAACGGTAAAATGATTTCAAGTATCGAATTGTATAATCGAAACAATAACTATTTCGGCAAAGCAAGCGGTATTGGTGATGTTGAATTAATGAATGAATCTATTCCTATTGAACTTGGTAATTATATATGGCTGGATCAAAACGGTAATGGAATTCAGGATTCAGATGAAAATGGAATTGATGGAATCAGGTTGATTTTGTTGGATCAAAATTGCAAAGAAATTGGTGTTGCAACAACTGATATAAATGGAAATTATCTATTCAATAAGAACAATGTTGACTTGGATGGGAACGGAATAATGGATGGATTAAAGTTTGGTGAGACCTATTATATTGTATTAAATGATTCCCGATACAATGGTTCATTGAGAACAATCTTAATAAATGGCCAGGAACTTGAACTTACAGCTTCAGATAGGTCGTCTGCAGGAGTATATGACAGTTATGACAGCGATGCAAAATTAGACAATGTTTCATGCGGATCATTTGCAAATTATCCGGTAGTGGTAGTTTTTACCGGAAATAGTGGACAGAATTCATTTTTATACGATATTGGTTTAAAACCTAAATCACCTGTTGTTAATCCTCCAACAGTTACTTATGATCTTGCACTTTTAAAAAGAGTTGCTGCGTATTCTAGTCTTCATCTAAATGATTTTGTGGAGTTTAGTATTGAAGTTTACAATCAAGGCGATGGAGTTGTAGATAGTTATGAAGTTATCGATTATGTACCCAATCAGTTTCAATTCGTGCAGAGTCAAAATTTAGATTGGATTGCAGATGGAACCAATGCTATTTATAAATCTAAGAAATCCATTCAAGTTGGAGAGAAACAAACGATTACTATTAAGCTGAAGCTGATTAATGTTAACAATATTAGAAATATTGTCAATATTGCAGAAATATCTTCTATGAGAGATAAAAATGGATTGGTCTTGAAAGACAAAGATTCAACCCCTGATAAAGACGAAACTAATGATGCCGGAGGACAGGTAAACAGCGTTTATGACAATAGTGTAAATGGAAATGGAATTGATGATGAAGATGATCACGATCCGGCTAATCTTAAAATTTATGATCTGGCATTAATTCTCACCAAAGAAAATACAAATCCTATCAGAATAAATGAGAGCAGAAGGCTTCAGATACGTGTTTGTAACCAAGGATCTGAAGCTGTCAGGGATGTTAAATTTATTCATTACCTACCCGTTGGGCTTACTTTGAGTTCGTCTGACAACAATGGTTGGATTTTGCAGAATGGTAAATTGTATAATATCATTTCACAGGAACTGTTGCCTGGTGAGTGTGCTACCAAAGATATTCTGGTAAGTGTAAATAATTATTCAGGAGGAGCATGCCTTGAAACAAGAGCAGAAATAGTCAGTTTTAATGATGCAAACGGAATTAATGTTTCATCATCAGACTTAGATTCGAAACCGGATGAAGTATTGGGTAATGACGCAGGGGGAGTATTTGGTAGTGCTTCTGATAATGTCCTCACGGGTAATGGATTTAATGATGAAGATGATGAAGATCCGGAAATGTTAGTTGTAGCTGATCTTGCGTTGAAGAAGGAACTTCGTCCTAATTGTGGATTAAAGTATAAAGGTAATTTGCTTTACGATATTACAATATATAATCAAGGATGTATCCCACTGCGGAATATTTCGATTATTGATTATCTAGCAGCATCTTTTGAACTTTCAAACGAATCAATACAACTAGGTTGGAAAAAAATAGATAATCGTTACTACTTTAATTATGCTAAAGAAATAGTGCCTGGTGCCAGTATAACAATACCGATTGAAGTTCAAAGTACAGGAGACATTGATCTGATCAATTCAGTTAATTTTGCTGAAATTGTAGGTTTCACAGACAATCAGAACAATACTATATCAGATTATGACTATGATTCAACACCTGATATTGATCCAAACAATGATAAGGGTTTACAATCTGGTAACTTGACAGATAATGTTATTGAGGATCATGGAATATTGGATGAGGATGATCACGATGGTGCAAAATTTTTAGTAACTGATTTGGCACTTACAAATACCATCGTTGATGGATCTAAGTTGTTTAAGAAAGGTGATCTTGTCGAATTTAAAATCAAGATATATAATCAAGGCAATACTATTCCTGGAAAGGTAGAAATTATTAATTATATAGATAAGAATTTTACTTATTCTCAGGCAGATAATGAATTATGGCAACTGGATTCTGACCAAAACGCAACTTTATATATTTCGGATCCGATTGAACCTGGATCTGTAAAAGAAATTTCTATATTTTTAAAAATAAATGACGGTACTGCAGGTTTGCAAATACCTAATATTGCTGAAATAAGTTCAATAGAGGATCTTAATGGAGTTGAGATTTGTGATTATGATTCACAACAAGATAAAATTCCAACCAATGATAAGTATGATGGTTCGCGAACTGATGATCATGGATTATTAGATGAAGATGATCATGATCAAACTACAACCAATCCAAAGAATTTTGATCTGTCGCTTAGAAAATTTGTGAACAAAAGAGTTGCTGAAATCGAAGGAGAGGTTGAATGGACAATACAAATTGTTAACCAAGGAACCTTAGCAACTACTGAAATTGAAGTTGTGGATTATTTACCTGAGTCTTTGACGATATTAGATCCACAATGGTATAAAAAGCCGGGTGAAGAAAATTCAGGAAAGTATTATGTTAATTATTCAGTAAGTAATGGAAAGCTAGGCCCCGAAGGATTACTTCCCGGTGATACTTTAAGGATAATCGTCTTGACTAAACTTAATGCAAAGGCAAGACCAGGAATAATTACCAATGGTGCAGAAATTTTTAAAGCTGATAATACATTTAGCGAACCGGATGAAGATTCTGTACCTGACGATGATGACACCAATGATCCGGGTGGAAATATATTTGATGGTTCGGACAATTCAGTTTCTGCGGGTCCTGAAGAAGAGGGAGATGAAGATGATTCAGACATTGAAGGTTTGCTGTATTTAGTAATTGAACATTCAGATTGTTTTTGTTTAAATAATGCAAGCACTGAAGGTGATGGACAATTTATTGTGGATCTAACTCTGGAATCCAGAAATGACGAGGAGTGGTTTATTCGTTCAGTAAATGGTTTGTATCAGGCTTCAAGTGCGCCTCCTCCTGCAAGTCCTGATCCTTTTATAACTGGACCTGCAGGATTTACTCTAAGTCCAATTACTTTCACCGGATCAACTACAGTATATGGAATGTCCGGAATATTTGTAACAGGCGAAGGTTTTGATATAATTTTAGAAAATCAGTATGGAGACAAAGTGAGCTTAGGAAATGTAAGATGTTCTTATGAAACTTCTGTAGTTCTTGAATCTCAAAATAATGTTTGCTCCGGATCTACAATCCGTTATACCGTTCAAAAGCGACCAGGAAGTGAATACCTTTGGGAAATTGGTTCTGGAGGAAATATTGTTTCTGATCCTACTAAGAATTCAATACTGGTGGAATGGACAGGATCAGTAGGTTCTACTCATACCTTAACTATTAAAGAACAAAATCCGGATCTTTGTATCGAGCCATTAAATATTCCAGTAACCATTGGAAATGTGGGTGGAAGTGTTTCTTGTATTGGATCAGCACAGATCTCGTTGAATTCAAATTGTGAAGCAACCGTTACAGCCAAACAATTATTAATTGGTGGTCCGTATGATTACGATTCATATGCAGTCATGATCTTTAATAAAGATGGATCTCTGGTTCCTAACAATACAGTTACTTATGATCATGTCAGTAAATCCCCGCTCATGGCAAAAGTTATTAATACTTGCAGCGGAAATTCATGCTGGACTTGGATACGTGTGGAAGATAAATTGCCGCCTGTTGTTCAATGTTTAAATGATACCATTGATTGCACGAGAATGAAATCTCATTTGGGACCCCTTGTATTTGATAATTGTGACTTGCATCCGATATTAAATTTACTTTCTGAAACCATAGAAAACACACCCTGCAACCCATTGTATTCAAAAATTGTACATCGAAAATTTCAAGCAAAGGATGCCTCCGGAAATCTTTCGAAAATATGTAACTCAGATTATTTTTTAAAGAGAATTGAATTAGATTCTGTGGTTTTTCCGGATTCACTTACTTTGTCGAATCATAATTCATTAGTATGTGGTGATTATCCAAAAGATTCTTTGGGAAGGCCTGATCCGAATTATACAGGAGTACCTTTATACCATGAGCAATCACTTTTTCCTAACTCAGATTTGAAGTATTGTGATTTTGCTACTTCATTTGATGATTACGTAATTTCCACTTCGCAATGTATAAAGAAAGTAAACAGAGTCTGGAAGTTGACAATTTGGTATTGTACAACATTTGAACAAAGAGTTTACAATCAATTAATCGAGATAAGAGATATTGAAGCACCTGTAATACAATGTCCATACGATAAGGAAGTATTTGCAAATTCTGCTGAGTGCGGCGCTAATGTTTATATTAGTCCTATTAGCGCATTGGACAGCTGTAATAATGGTGTTAATATAACGTTGACCTATTCAGGTGGAATAGTTAAAAATTTTGTAGGTGGATTTATTAATCTACCGGTAGGTGAAAATGAAATATTTATTAATGCAAGCGATAACTGTTACAATCAATCTAAATGTTCATTTAATGTTACAGTTATAGATAATGTTCCTCCAACAGTACAATGTGATAAAGAAACTGCGATAAGCCTCGATCGCTTCGGAAGAGCCTGGGTTCCGGCATCCGTTTTTGATGATGGTTCCTATGATAACTGCCATCTAAAATCATTCAAAGCAAGAAGAATGGATGATGGAGGACCTTGTAATATTGATTCCAGAGTTTTCAGGGATTCTATCGAATTTTGTTGTGCTGATCTTGACCAGCTCGTAACAGTTATGCTTCAGGTTTCTGATGAAAGCGGAAACCTTAATACTTGTATGGTTCAAGTTGAGGTTCAGGACAAAACCATCCCACATGTGACTTGTCCACACAATGTTACTATTGATTGTGATCAACATATTGACTTAAATAATCTGACAAGCTTTGGATCAGCTCAAGTTTCTGATAATTGTACTGTAACTATTACTGAAGTTGACAGCATTAGTATTAATCAATGCAATGAAGGATATATAGACAGAATATTTATGGCCGGAAATAGTTTTGGATTAGACGTATGTACTCAGCGAATTTCAATAATAAATGATGAGCCATTTAATGAGTCGAATATTATTTGGCCTGAAGACGTTGATTCGGTAACCTGTTTCGTAGATGCTTTATCTCCGGAGAAACTAGGATCTTCATATCGTCCTATTATTAATGAAGATCATTGTGATCTGGTAGGAGTTAATTATGAAGATCAAGTATTCAGATTTGTTACAGGTAGCGATGCATGTTTCAAAATACTAAGAAAGTGGCGGATTATCAATTGGTGTAGATCAAGCGAAATCAAGTTGGGATTGCCACTAATATATGAACACGTACAAATTCTTAAAGCACACAATATTGCCGGACCAAGAATTTTATCAGGTTGTGAACTTCTCAAATTTGAAGATAATGATACTTCCTGTTATGGCGCTAATGTAGTCTTAACTTCCGAAGCGGAAGATGATTGTACTCCTAATGAAGAATTGATACATCGTTATGAAATCGATCTTGATTCAGATGGAAGGATTGACTATACATCTTCTGGGGTAGGCTCAAGGATTGATGCAAGTGGATTTTATAAGTTAGGAACGCATCGAGTAAAGTATATTTTCGAAGATAAATGTGGGAATAAAACAAGTTGTGAAAATACATTCGAAATTGTAAATTCGAAATTGCCGTCTGCATATTGTAAAAAAGGAGTGGCTGTAGGTATTGAGCCAATGGATTTGGATGGTAATGGAATAATAGATGGTGAGTATGCAACAATTTGGGCAAGCGATTTGGATCAGGGATCTAACCATCCATGTGGATATGATCTTACTTTGTCCTTCGGGCAGGATTCAAGCAAGCATAGTATAACATTTGATTGCAGGAACATAGGTAGAAATACTGTTTTATTATGTGTTACTGCATCAAATGGTAAGCAGGATTGCTGTGAAACATTCGTTGAAGTTCAGGATAATAACAACACCGATCTCTGTGGTTGTGTAAAACGACCACTTGATCTGGTTATCAGTGATTGTTTGTTGGAAACCGATCCGTTCAAAATAAATTCGATACCAACTGTTAACTCATGTGCCTGTGATTCATCTAAAGTTTCGAATACTGATGAAATCATTTTCAATTTTCCTGGAATCTGCTATAGAATTGAACGAAATTGGACAGTAGAATTCTTTTGTATTAATGATAATAGCAGCTTTAAGTTTAAACAAATAATCGATGTTACAACAAATCTTCAGGAATCAGATATTCAGTGGCCACAAGACTCAGTAATAATTAATGATTGTGTTGGATCTATTGATACATCTGTCACAGGAGGTTCGCCGCATTTTTGTTATTATAAAGGAAATGTAGTAAGTTCATTTAGAGATGAAGAATTGCCGCCTGGAAATAATGTCAGAGTAGTTAGAAGAATATGGAATGTATTCAGCAACTGCAATCCATTACAATCTTACTTCTACAATCAAATCATAATTGTAAGAACGGGTGGTGGAGTAGGTGTTACATATCCTCCTGACATAACAGTAAATGATTGTCGCAAACCTTTGTTACCTGATTCCTTGAATGGATATCCGCAGGTCCAATGTGGCTGTGATTCAACTTTAATTGCTTATAAAGATGATACAATAACTACAATTGGAGAGATTTGCTATCTGGTTGAAAGGAATTGGAATGTAAGGGCGAGATGTCGTCCGCAGATCGATACTACATTTTTCGGAATACAAAGAATTGTTGTGGATATAAATCTTGAAGCAAATGATATAATCTGGCCTGCCGATACCTTTAAATCCTATACCTGCTTGGTTAATACCAGTCCAAATAGAACCGGAAGACCAGTATTAAGTTCTGATTTTTGTAATTTGATAAATATTGTTTTCAATGATGTTGTAGTTCAGAATTCAACTTGTAGTACAATTCGAAGAACCTGGACTGTTCGAAATACCTGCAGTGCATCACAAGTATTTACAAGAGAACAAATTATTATTAATTATAATCAAGGAACAATAAACTTATCCTGTCCACCAAATATTACTGTAAATGCTGATCCAAATCTATGTGGAGCAATTGTGACCTTGGTGCCTCCGGTCCTTACTAGTCCTTGTAATTTTGGGATAAGCCTTAGCAATAATGCGCCAACTGTTTTCCCAGTCGGACTTACTAATGTTATCTATACTGCTGTTGATACCTGTAATCACATTGCTCGATGTACAACTACAGTAACTGTTGTTGAAAATATTCCTCCAGTAATTAATTGTCCAAATGATACTACTGTAGAATGTAGTTCAAACTTGAATAATTTATCTGTATTTGGAAGAGCTACTGCCACGGATAATTGCCCTGGAGTTGCAATCATCGATAGTGTTGTAACTAATTTAAATATTTGCGGAATTGGGGATATCAAAAGATTTTTTACTGCCACAGACGCATCCGGTAATCGTACAAGCTGTCTTCAGAGTATTGTTGTTAATAACAATGATCCATTGGATAGTCTGGAAATCAATTGGCCTCAATCGCCAATTCTAGTTCCTGAATGCGGTGATACCAATCCTTCCAATACCGGAGTTCCATCTGTTGATGTAGGTGTTGCAAGTTGTTTTAGAATTTCTGTATCCTTTAAAGATTCCTCATTCTGTGTTCCAGGAAATTGTCAGATTAATCGAAAGTGGACTGTTTTAGATAGTTGTACAAATACACAATTTATGTATGTACAGCAAATCAAGATTGATGATAACAATGCTCCTAATATTCTGGGGATTAAGGATACTTCAATTTTTGCAAATGATACTACTTGTTCTGGTTTTCTGAACATAAAAGCCTTTGTTGATAATTGTGATTCATTAGAAATCGTCATTACGAATAATTCTAGTTTCGGAGGCAATGGGCTGGAAGATGCCTCAGGTATTTATCCAGAAGGCACAACACAGGTTACTTTTACAGCTACTGATGGTTGTTGCAATGTCTCTACTAAGACGATCAACATTACCGTCACAGACACTGTGGCCCCTTTTGTAACTTGTAAAAAAGTACACAGGACAATTCCAGATGTTGGCTGTGTTGAGGTTCATGCAAATGAATTTATTGTGATGAAAGGAGACAACTGTACAATGAACAGTATGCTTATGATATCATTTAGTCCAACAGATTTTAATGATACCGTAAGATTAATTTGTTGTGATTCATTAGATGCCAACAGAGAGTATTTTAAATCAATTAAAATTTATATTAAGGATAAGTCCGGAAATGTTAGTTCTTGTGAAACACTGATCAGAGTCTCCGATCCAAATTTCTTCTGCAGTAATTTTGTTCAGGCTGGAATCAGTGGTTATCTGTCCAGTAGGAAAGATCAGAAAATGGCGGGAGTTCCAATAGACTTAATAAGTCAAAGTAGCCTTCAATCTAAGTCAGATTATAACGGAATCTATGCCTTTAAGGAATTGCCGATGGGAGGAACTTATACCTTGAGGCCTACTCTTGATATAGATCCTTTAGACGGAGTTACTACTTATGATATCGTCTTGATTCAGAATCATATTCTTGGTAAAAAATTGTTTAAAGATCCATATCAGTTTATAGCTGCGGACGTAAATAGAACTAAAACAATTACTTCTTCCGATATCAGTGAGATTAGAAAATTAATTTTAGGGTATAAGGAAAACTTTAGCAATAATAGATCCTGGCGATTTATAAATTCAGAATATAACTTTATTCATGCCGAAAATCCATTGAGTGAAGATTTTCCTGAGGAGTATTTTGTTCCTGTACTAAGAGATAATGTTTTTGTAAGCTTTAAAGGGATCAAAGTTGGCGACGTCGATGATTCACAGAAATTTTCAGGATTGCAGGAAATTAAGTCCAGAAATTCTCAGATTGTGCCAATGACTTTAGAAAATGTCAATCTCAAGAAAGGTGAAATTAAGTCGGTATTTATTCGATTTGATAGTTATAGAGATTATCTTGGCGCACAAGGTTGTATAAGAACAGATCTTCAAAAAGTAAAAATTGTAGATTTAAAAATTGATTCTGAAGGCCCACTCAGTCAAGAGTCAATTGGGACACAACTATTAAGTCAAGGACTAATCAAATTCTCCTGGATTGCTAATGGAAGTTCAAAAGACTGGATTATAAATATTCAGCTTGAGGCCATTGAAAATTGCAATTCAGCTGATTTGTTTGATTTTGACAATGAATGTTTGCTTTCGGAAGCTTACAATAAGAATGGAGAGTTTACCAAACTTGTACTTAAAAATGAGGGAAGTACAAGTATAGTTTCTTCCAATACAATTGTACTGTATCAGAATATTCCAAATCCATTCTCAGACAAGACTTTAATTCCAGTAGAGTCTCTTAAACCATGTTCAAGTGTTTTTAATGTCTATGATATCAATGGTAAACGAATAATCAACAAAATTATTAATCTGATACCTGGAATGAATTATATTGAAGTTTCCAGAAAAGAGTTTCTATCTGAAGGAATCTATATTTATAAAATTGAAGATGGAGAGCAGATTTTTGTAAGAAAAATGATCTTAAAGAATTAAGTTTAAATAGCAATTTTATTTAAAGGTAGCATAATCACAAGGCATTATGCTGCCTTTTTTTATTTACATTAATAAATATTTATATATATAAATATTTATTAATCAACATATAATAAAGATTTAATTAATACTCAATTACACATTTAATTTTTTTTTATATATTATTTCTATATATTAATAAATTGTAATATGTTTGCATCGAGTTTTAGTAATAAGACTCATCCCACTTTTACTCTTTAGCGCAAGTCGATTTTGGTATTTACCGGAATTCGGTAGATAATTAAATAAAATTGATTTAAACTACAACTTGCGTTTCAATGAGAAATCTACAATTAGATTCTAAAACACTATTGAATTGGCTACCTTGCCTTAGGTCAATCCTTTCATTCCAAATTTGTATTGCTTTTACAGCCATTCAGCTATCTGCACATTCTGCTGATCAGCTTTCAAATTTGTCTGGAAATGTCATTTCTTTAGAGCAAAAGACAACTTTGCATTCAAAGTTGTTATTTATTCCTATTTATATTTTAGATAGTAAATATGAGTGGGTTTCTTCAGCCATGACAAACGTCTATGGCCGATATTCATTTAATGATTTGTCATCCGGAAATACATATTATATAAATGCAGTTCCGAATAAAACTTCATCCTTAACCTCTAGTTTAAAAATAGTGCTAGCGCAGGAGAAGGAAGTTAATCAAGATATTTTAATAAATAGAAATAAATACGGTGACTTCTATAATACGGAATTGACTGATCCAAACCTGAATACATCTAATTCATTGTTGGATGAACAGAGTATTCTTTATACATCAGTTCTTGAATCCGGACCTATATCAAGGGATTTAACGACTACAGGATGTGTATGTTTAAATAATGCAAGCCTGCCAGGTAATGGACAGTTTTCTACAAATCTGAGATTAACTTCAGGCAAGAACGAAACCTGGTTTATCCGATATGTTTCAGGATTTTATTCAAATACTAGTTTTCCACCACCGGCTTCGCCGATACCATTTACAACAGGACCGTCTGGTACTATATTGAGTCTAATAAGTGTTTCAGATTCTACTGCTGTATATGGATTGTCTGGAATTTTTGTATCGGGAATTGGTTTTGATATCATACTTGAAAATAATTATGGTGATAAAGTAAGCTTAGGTCGGTTTCGTTGCCATTATGACAAACCAATTGTTCTTGAATCGTCTAACAATGTCTGTGCGTCTTCTTCAGTAAGATACACCGTTAAATCAAGACCTGGAAGTACTTATAACTGGAATTTGTCTGCAGGCGGAATCATATTAAGCGATCCAACAAAAAATTCTGTCATAGTAAGCTGGAATGGATCCGTTGGAAGTACTTATTATCTGGAAGTTATTGAAACGAATGGAAATTATTGCTTAGAGCCATTGGTAATTCCGGTTACCATAGGCAATACATCTGGCAATGTTTTTTGTATTGGTAATGCTCAAATCTCCTTAAATTATAATTGCGAAGCAACAGTTACTGCAAAACAACTTTTAGTTGGAGGTCCATATGATTTCAATTCCTATTCAGTTATGATTTTTAATAAGGATGGATCTTTGGTTCCTAATAATACGGTTAATTACAGTCATGTTAATAGCATTCCTTTAGTTGCTAAAGTGATAAACACTTGTAATGGAAATTCCTGTTGGTCAAAAATTACAGTGGAAGATAAAATTCCACCTACAATAGTTTGTCAGAATGATACAATAGATTGTACAAGAATCAGATCACATCTGGGTCCATTTACTTATGATAATTGCGACTCCAAGGTTCAGAAAATATTACTTTCTGAGACGATAGAAAGTACTCCTTGTAATGCATTGTATTCGAAAATAGTACACAGAAGATATCAGGCAAAAGATGCATCGGGTAATCTTTCTTCAGTGTGTAATGCCGATTACTTTCTTAAGAGAATAGTTTTTGACTCTATCGATTTTCCGGATTCGCTCACTCAAATTGATCATTCCCATTTATTGTGCGGCAAGGTAAAATATGATTCATTAGGAAGACCGGATCCAGTCTTAACAGGTGTGCCAACTTATTTTGGACATTCTCTTTATCCTAATAAGGATATTAAGTATTGTGATTATTCAATAACTTTTGATGATTTTATTTCTCCGGGTAGCAATTGTGTTAAGAAAGTAAACAGAGTTTGGAAAATTGTCATTTGGTATTGTAACACATCCCGTATCATTACTTATAATCAGTTAATCGAAATTGTTGACAATGAAGCTCCTGTAATTCATTGTCCTTACGACAAAGAATTTTTTACCAGTTCTACGCTTTGTGAAGCCAATGTATACATTCCACCTATCCAGGTTATAGACAGCTGTAACAATGGTGTTCATCTTATCTTAAATTATCCCGGAGGATTTATTAAAAACTTCACAGGAGGATTTATCAAATTACCAACCGGTAATCATGTAATCAGAGTGGAAGCGTTTGATGATTGTTACAATGTTTCTGAATGCTACTTTAATGTAAATGTTATTGATAAGGCAGCACCCATAGCACAATGTGATCGGGAGACAACAGTAAGTCTTGATCGATTTGGTGAGGCCTGGGTTCCTGCCTCTGTTTTTGATGATGGATCCTATGATAATTGTCACCTGAAATCAATGAAGGTAAGAAGGATGGACAATGGGTCTAATTGTAATATTAAGGATTCAGTCCTAAGAGATAGTGTTGGATTTTGTTGTCAGGATATAGGACAACTTGTAACCGTACTTTTTGTAGTGACAGACGAAGAAGGCAACTCAAATACTTGTATGGTGCAGGTTGAGGTTCAAGATAAAACGGTTCCTCATATTTCTTGTCCTCACGATATTACCATTGAATGTGATTATCATTTTAATCCAAATGATTTGTCTGAGTTTGGAGTAGCGACAGCATCAGATAATTGTAAGGTAATCGTAAACGAAAAAGATAGTTTTGATATTAATCAATGCAGGGAAGGATTCATTTATAGAATTTTTACAGCCGGAAATACGTTTGGCGTTGATACCTGTATTCAAACCATTAGTGTGATCAACAGTGATCCGTTTGAAGAATCTGATATAGTCTGGCCTTCTGATCTTGATACATCAATTTGTAATTTATCGATATTGGCAGCAAACAATTTGAATGAAAAATATAGACCAAGAATAAAAGAGGATAAGTGTGATTTGGTTGGCGTAAGTTATGAAGACCATGAGTTTAGATTTGTTTCTGGTTCTGATGCATGTTTTAAAATTTTGCGCAAATGGAAAATTATCAACTGGTGTCGGTTTAAAGATTATAGAACAGGAATTCCAATTATCTATGAACACCAGCAGGTTATTAAATCCCACAACAAAAGTGCACCGAATATATTGTCCGGTTGTGAAGAACAAAAGGTATTGACTCAGGACAGCTCATGTTTTACTGCAAGAATAGGTTTAATAGCTACGGCTTCCGATGATTGCACGGATGATTTAGATCTAGTCAATAGTTATGAAATAGATTTAGACAGAGACAGTAGAATTGATTACATAGTTCATGGAACAGGAAGTACTATAGATGCGACAGGAACTTATAGACTTGGAAAGCATAGAATAAAGTATATATTTGAGGATCGTTGCGGCAATAAGTCGGTTTGTGAGAAAGACTTTGAACTGATCAATGCAAAAAAACCATCAGCTTATTGTAAAAAAGGAATTGCAGTTGGATTGGAAGGAATGGATCTTAATCAAGACGGAAGAATTGATGGAGAGTTTGCTACTGTATGGGCAAAGGATGTGGATCAGGGATCAAATCATCCTTGTGGAAACAGCCTCACATTATCTTTCGGAAGGGATAGCTCTGTCCACAGTATAACATATGATTGTGACAGTATAGGAAGAAGAACTGTCTTATTATGCGTTACAGCTAGTAATGGACAACAAGATTGTTGTGAAACTTTTATCGATGTTCAGGATAACAACAATGTAAATTATTGTGGTTGCTTGCATAGACCTACTGATCTTACAATAAGTTCCTGTAACAGAAATACAGATCCAAATGTTATAAATTCTTTTCCGGTTTTCGGCTTGTGTATTTGTGATAATAAGCAAGTTACACATCAAGATATTATAGTTAGAAATATCCCGAACATCTGTTACAGAATTCAGAGAAATTGGACTGTTCAGTTCTTGTGTCCAAATTCGAATGATGTTATCAATTTCACTCAGAATATAGACGTTACAACTAATTTAACTAACGCAGATATTCAATGGCCTTCAGATTCCATTACAGTTGATAATTGTGATGGATCTATTGATACGGCTAGAATTGGTGGAGTACCACGTGTATGTTCTTATGGAGGCGACATCGCTTTAACTTATTCAGATAGGGAATTACCATCCAGACCTTCAACCAGACTTTTTGTAAGGAGATGGAATGTATTTAGTAGGTGTGTTCAGTCACAATCATTTTTCTTTGATCAGAAAATATTGGTATTGGATCCTGTTGGAACAAAAATTACATTTCCTGCAGATATTACAGTTAATAGCTGTACCAAACCATTTTTACCCGATTCATTAAATGGTTTTCCAAAAACCGCTTGCGGCTGTGATTCTATTACAAATACATATAGAGATGATACTCTTAGGAATAATCCGGAATTTTGTTATCAGCTTGTAAGAACTTGGAATGTAAGAGTACGATGCCGACCTGTTATCGACACCTTATTTGTGGGCACGCAGAGAATTTTCAGAGATGTGAATTTAAATCCTGCTGATATCATATGGCCAATAGATACATTTAGATCATTCTCTTGTACAATTAATAATAACCCGGATAGAACCGGTCGTCCATCCTTAAGATCAAACTATTGTGGTTTAGTATCATTTAATTTTGTTGATTCTATTGTAAGTAATGCATTATGCAGTACAGTTCGGCGCACCTGGTCAGCAAGGAATTCTTGTAGTGCAACGCAATTGTTTACACATACTCAAATTTTAATCTCACTGAATCAAGGAGTAATGAGTTTAAATTGTCCTCCTAATATTACGGTAAATGCTGATTCGAATGCATGTGGAGCAATTGTATCATTAAATACACCAACTCTCAATAATGCTTGCAATTTAGGTGTTAATATATCTAACAACGCTCCTCAAATTTATCCAGTTGGATTAACTAATGTAATATGGACAGCACGTGATTCGTGTAATCATATTGCAAGATGTACAATGAGTGTAACAGTCATTGAAAACCGACCACCAAGTATTACTTGTGCGAGAGATCTAACGATAGATTGTAGTGAGAATACACAAAATCTGGCCGCATTTGGAAATCCAATCGGTACAGACAATTGTCCGGGTTTGACAATTCGTGATAGTGTAATCCGCAATACCAACATTTGCGGATTGGGTACAATTGATCGATTTAGTATTGCAACAGATGCATCCGGGAATAGGGCTTCATGCCTTCAGGTGATTACAATTGAACTGAATGATCCATTGGATAGTCTCGAAGTTAATTGGCCAAAGTCTCCTATAAATGTTGGGGAATGTGCTTTCTTTGATCCGGGTATTACAGGTACACCTAATGTATCTCAAGGTGCTGCTTCTTGTTTTAGAATTAGAGTTAGTTTTACGGATACTGCCTTTTGTGTTCCGGGAAATTGTGAAGTTAATCGGAGATGGGAGGTTTTTGATACCTGTTCAAACAATATTTTGCGATTTACCCAGGTGATCCATCGGGATGACACAATTCCACCGACAATAGTAGGATTTAAAGACTCAATAACCATTTTTGCAACCGATACTTCTTGTTCAGGTTTTGTACAGATTAAAGCATCCGTTACCAATTGTGATTCTAATGACATTACATTGACTAATGATTCTCAGTTTGGAGGAAATGGTCAGGATGACGCATCCGGTTTCTACCCTTCAGGAAGAACGGAGGTTACATTTACGGCAGAAGATGGATGTTGCAATAGAAGTTCAAAAAGTATTGTGATAACCGTTATTGATACTTCAGCTCCGGAAGTTACATGTAAGAAAGTTGTTAAAGTTATTGGCGACAACGGTTGTGCTATTTTTAATGCCAATGAGTTTGTAGTTGCAAAAGAGGATAATTGTTCTCCTCCTGCGAAAATTATGGTATCTTTTGATGAAAATAATTTCAATGATACGATCAGAACAATTTGTTGTGATTCAATAAATCCTCGGGATAGCCAATTTACAAAATTGGTTAGAGTATATTTTAAAGATGAGTCAGGTAATATTTCTTTGTGTGAATCTCTTTTACAGGCAATCGACCAATTTAGAATTTGTAGAGGAGGTAATTTGAATACGGTTTCAGTATATGGAATTATAAGTAGCAGAGCCAATAAGAATATGCCAGACGTACCTGTTGAATTGGTTTCTAACAATACACTTTCTACCCGATCAAATTATGGGGGATACTATGCATTTGGAAACATGGCTAAAGGTAGTTCTTCACAGCTCAAACCCAGTTTGAATATTGATCCGCTTGAGGGTGTATCAACATATGATATTGTATTGATTCAACAACATATACTGGGTAGAAAGATTTTTAACGATCCGACGAAGTTCATTGCTGCGGATGTTAATAATTCGCGTACAGTAACAAGTGCAGATATTTCTGAACTCAGAAAACTGATTTTAGGTAATATTAATCAATTTAGTAAAAATGATTCCTGGAGATTTATTTTGAGTACATATCAATTTGCTAATCCTAATGAGCCGCTCAGTGAGAACTGGACGGAAGTATATTCCATAAATGATTTGCAAAGTAATCTGGAAGTGAATTTCAAGTCTATAAAAATTGGAGACATAGACGATTCACAAAAGTATAGCAGTGTCAGAGATGGAATTATTTCAAGGAGTAATAATGTTATCAATTTAAGAATTAAGAATGAATCATTGAATGTTAATGAAGAGACTACGATTGTATTTAAAATTGAGAATGCAGAACATTTACTGGGTGCTCAAGCTTTCATACAATTGGATTCTAGATTTCTAAGTTTATTAAACATTGATTGGAACAATTCACTGAATCTTACTTCAGAACATATTTCACAATCATCTTTACAACAGGGTGTTATTAAGTTTTCGTGGCTTAATTTAAGATCTTATAAGGACCTTGCTATTGCTGTACGTGTTAGAGCAAAGGACAAAATAATTCTTGCAAACCATATTGCGATTAAAGATGATCATTTTAAGTCTGAAGCATATTCGGTGTCCGGAGACATTCTACCTCTGGAATTAGTGAGTGAACCAGTATCGGAATCTTCAGATTCTGATCAGTCAGTTGTTCTATATCAAAATATTCCAAACCCGTTTAACCAGGCGACAAAAATTCCATTTGCTCTAAGTACAGCTACTGAACTTACTTTGGAAATATTTGATATACATTCTAAACTAATGTACAGCAAGAAAAATTTCTATCAGAAAGGATACCATGAATTTGAAATTCTGAAATCAGATCTGCCAAAATCGGGTCTATATTATTATCAAATTCATACTTCTACAGTTCACTTAAATAAAAAGATGTTGATGATTGACTAAGAACTCAGCTAGCCTTTACTAAAGATAGTGTAGTAATCGGTTTTGTTTTTTAAGAACCTCTGTTTTTAATAACAGGGGTTCTTTTTTATTAAAGTCGTAAGTATGGAGGCTTAATGAAAATCCCTTTTCTCTTCATTTCAAATCCAAAACAAACCAAAACTAATAGATACTCCAGGATTCTGATTAACTCAAAGTATTGTGTGATTGCATTATCATAAAAAGCATAACTGAAAATGCACAGATAAGATCCTAAAGTAGCAGTAAGTGGAAAACCAAATAAGCCAAAAATAAAAAAAGGAATTATATACCAAGGATGAACCGTAGAATTGACCAAAATAAATAAGCCATAGATTATAAAAGTTAGTTTCAAGCATTGACCGGGATCTTCAAGTGATTTTCTTTTTTTTATTAATAAAATAGAATAGGCAATAATAAAAACCATCATTAAAATAAATCCTCGATAGTTCCATAAATCAGGCCACTTAAAATAAATTAAAAACTTACTCAGGATCATGAATAAACTTGAATTGAATTCAAACTGTTTGAAGTATAGACTATAACCATTCAGAGAACTCTCCTTTGATAGAAAAAGTGGAATTTGGAAACTTAAAATTAAAGCGGCAGCAAGAAAAAATTTCGTTAAGTTAAATTTTTTATTTAATAGAAAAAGTGGGATAAATATTAAAGGGGTGAGCTTTGTGAGTACAGATAAGCCAAACATTATTCCGGAAAACACAGATTTATTTTTAAATAGGGCATAGATGGATACAATGAGAAAAGTTGATTGCAGTAACTCAAAGTGCAGGTTTACATAAGTTTCAATTAGAATTAGCGGGTTAAAAAGATATATGAATGCCCATTTTTTTTCTCCAAATATTTGAGAAAGCCATGAGAAAGTTAATTGACAACCAAGGATTTCAATGAAAAATACTAAGACTTTGAGAGCTAATGAAAAAAAGTAAATGTTTTCTTTAGAAATGGTATAAGCAAGATAGAACAAACCTTGACAGACAGCCGGATATACTGTATGATAGTCTTGAGAATTGAGCTGATTATATATTTGAGCCGTGGCGACATCGTTAATAATATCAGAATTCAAAACCTCTGCAGGTGTAAACTCAAAAGGATTTATTCCATGTGCAGAAAGCATTCCGTCCCACCAATAACGGTAGAGGTCATTGGATAAATTCGGAAAAGAAAATATTATAATTACTCTAGTTACAATTCCCAGAGTAAGAAGGATTTTATTATTGTATCTACAATTTAAAGAAATAAGTAAATAACCCACAAAACAAAGTGAATATGGAATAACAATTGAATTGAAATCACTTTGAGTAGCTCGAAAACTTAATAAATAAAGTCCAATCCAAAAGAAAATAATGAATATTATCTGATTGTACTTTATTCCTGAGTTAGCTTTTAATATATCTGGTAATTTCACCTGGTCAATCTGCAGGCTTAAAGTTCAAATTTTTAGGGTAAAGTACAAAAAAAAGGGTGAAAAATAATTTCCACCCTTTCATTTATCTCGGAAGTATTCTTTATTTTAAATTAAGATGTCGAAGAGAATAAAAAAAGTTTATTCCGAACCCAAGCATTAACAATGAATGAAATAACAAAAAGCTATAATACTCAATTGAAATAGCTAAACCGATAGCAAAAACAAAATAAGCGAGAATAATAATTTCGATCCAGGTTTTCCAATCAAGTTTCTGAATGATATAAGAATTGTTCTGGAACGACTGAGTGTTTTTAATGATACTGAATTTTGGTGTACGGACAAAACTTGATTTGCGTCCTCTGAATCCCTGAATTACGGCAATACTATTGTGAAAGCTCAAACCCATAGATACAGCCATAAATGTTGGGAATAATAATAAGAACTTTCCAAGTCTTTTCATGTAGGATTCTCCTTCCCAGCAAGTAACGACATTGGCTTCATAAAATACTGAAAGAACAGATAAGGTTCCTAATAAGCAAAATCCTAAGAATGTTGCTTTCATGTTTAAATCATCCATAATGTATAAGACTGGAACACTCAACAAAGCAACCCAGAAAATAATAAGAAATATGCTGCTTGCCATAAGATGCATTGCAGAATAGAATTTGGTCTTCCAGGGAAGTTTGGATTTAAGGATAACCGGTAATAATTTTCTTGTGTTTTCAGCTCCACCTTTCATCCATCTGAATTGCTGGGATTTGTATCCATAAATTTCCACTGGCAATTCCGAAGGACAGGTTATATTTTCAACATAGTTGATCTTCCAACCTTTTAGTTGGGCTCTATAGCTTAAGTCTAGATCTTCAGTCAGAGTATCAGAATGCCAGCCACCTGCATCATAAATAGTTTCTTTTCGCCAAATTCCTGCAGTACCGTTAAATTGTAAAAAATGGCCTGCTTCACATCGACCGGCTTGTTCGACCGTAAAGTGGACATTGAGTTGAAATGCCTGAAGTCTGGTAAGTAAGGAATAATCTTCATTCAGGTGAGACCAGCGAGTTTGCACTACACCCACTTTTTCATTATTAAAATAGGGTAATGATTTTCTTAAGAAATCAGGTTCAGGCAGGAAGTCAGCATCAAAAATAGCTATATACTCTCCTTTAGCTGTAAGCATCCCTTCTTTTAATGCTCCCGCTTTATATCCCTGGCGATTTGTTCTGTGAATATGAACAATGTCAAATCCAAGTTGACGATATTCTTCAATCTTCTTTCTAGCATGTCCAACCGTTTCATCCGTCGAATCATCTAGTACCTGTATTTGCATTTTATCTTTTGGATAATCCAGTTTGGTAATATTATCCAGTAATCGATCAACAACATAGAGTTCATTAAAAATAGGTAACTGAACGGTTACCATTGGGAAATGATCACCATCTTTTAGTGGCTCAAGAGAATCTTTATTCTTCTTTTGCCTTCTATAAGCTTTAAGAAGATTCAATTGAACCATACTGAATAAGGTCATATACAGTAGGCAAACAGTGTAAATTCCGATAAGTATGATTTGTAGCTGATTCATATTAGAACAAATATACCGTTGTATTATAGGGAAAATTTCAGCTAACTAGAAGTTTAGCATATCATTCACAAGTTTTAATAACTGTTAATTATAACAACTTAAAAATTGTGTAAAGTATCTTGTAGCCAGCCATTATACTGCCTTTTAGAGTTCCTGATACTTTTGATTTTCCAACTCTTTTGCGGTAGCTTACTGCAAGCTCTTTTGTATGAAGTTTGAACTTTGCCGCTTTTACTTGCATTTCAACCGTCCAACCGTAATTGCGATCTTTCATATCAAGTTTTAGAAGACTCTTATATCTTATGGACCGAAACGGACCCAGATCCGTGAAGGAATACTGATAAAGAAAATGGATTAATTTGGTTGAAAGCCAGTTACCGAATTTCTGAACAGGAGTTAATGATCCTTTTCCGGCATTTCCGAGTACGCGTGAACCAATGACCAGATCATATCCATCAATCTGAATTGCTTCTAACAGTCCAGTGGATTCCTCTGGATAATCGGAATAATCACCATCAATGAATAAAATACAATCTGGTTTTTCTTCTAAATTTTCAATAAAATCAAGTCCTTTCAAACAAGCAGCGCCATAACCTCTCTCAGGTTCATAGACAACAATGGCTCCGGATTGCCTTGCAACTTGAATGCTAGAATCCGTACTTCCATTATCACATACAATTACATTTCTTATTAAATTTTTAGGAAGTTTTTGAATTACCAATCCAATCGAGTTCTCTTCATTGAGAACGGGAATGATCACATCTGTAATCATATTAAAATAATTAGTAATATATAATTACAGCTTTAATAAGTACATAATACTTTTAGTTCAAAGCTTTCAAAGCTTTGGTCAGATAAGTTAGAACAAAAGGCAATGGAACCCAAAACCATGCAGGATATTTCCAAAGCAAAAATACGGTTACCATAGCTGAGCCTGCAAATATTAACCAATCCTGACGTGTACTATCTGATCTTCCAGACATTTCTTAGATTTTATGCAAATGTAGTAAGTTTTGTATTCATATCTTCGTTTTTCATTTTATGAAAATTTCAATTTCATATCTGCTTTTAGGAGTTCTATTCACTGTTGTAATTGCAAAATCTTGTATTCAGGAGCATTTCACTACAGATCCTAAAGATCAACCTGAATATTCGGTTGATACCTTAAATTTTGATACTGTTTTTACTACCATAGGATCAGCCACACTTTTTTTTAAAGTTTATAATCGACACAATGATTTTATCAGAATTAGGAAAATCAAGTTGGCAGGATTAAGATCAAGTCATTTTAGAATAAATATAGATGGAATTCCTGCTGAAGAATTTAATAACATAGATATAAGGCCAAAAGACAGTATTTATGTTTTTTGTGAACTTAAGATAAATCCATCAGATCCATTAGAGATAAGTCCTTTTATAATTCAAGATTCAATTGTATTTGAGACTCACGGAGTCGAGACTTCAGTATTACTTTTTGGTAGAGGGCAGAATGCCAATTATTTTCCTGTAAAGTCAAACAAGGGACAACTGTCTTACATAGATCTTCAGGGACAGACCTTACGATGGAGTGATCCCAAGCCATATATCGTGTATGGGATTGTGTATATTGATAATGGAATTCTGGAAATCAATGCAGGTACAAAAGTTCACTTCTTTGGTGGGATAACCAAAGCAAAGGATGCAGAGGGTAATACTTTCTTCTACAATGATGGCAGATTAATTATAGGCAAGAATGCAAGCATTAAGATTCTGGGTACAAAAGATAATAGAGTTATTCTGCAGGGTGTGAGGTTGGAATCACAATTCAAGGATGTGCCCGGTCAATGGTCCGGATTGTTTATAGATAAGGAATCCGGAAATAATATTGTCTCGAATGCAGAAATTAGAAATAATCTCATTGGTATTTCATTGGATTCCTTGTCCGAGTGCGAGGTACGGAATTGTATTTTTTCCGGGAATTCTTATTTTGGAATAAATGCTTATTCATCGACATTAACAGCTACAAACTGTTTATTCTATAATCAGGGTCAGTCATCAGTAAGTTTGCAGGGAGGCGGAAACTATATATTTAATTATTGTACTCTCGCTAATTTTTCTAATGAAGAAGTATCCTGCTTTGTCAGTAACAATTTTTGTGTTGATCCTCCTTTCTGTACCGAAATAAGAAGAAATCATCTCAATGCAGAATTCGTCAATTGTATTTTTACGGGGAATAGTTCAGACGAATTCTATATGAGAAAGGATGTCGATCAGACCATTATGTTTGATTTAAAACTGGATCATTGCTTATTGAGAATAAATGATCTTATCAAACCGAATCAATATCCATTCTTTATGCAAGATTATTGTAAAACTTGTTACCTTAGACAAAGCTTAGACAGTTTGTTTGAAGACATTTCAAAGTCAGATTTTAGACCGGATTCCCTATCTTTTCTTGAGAAGAAAGGACGACCTATCAATATGGTAAGTATGGACCTGAATGGTAATTTGAGAGATCTTGTTAATCCTGATCTGGGATGTTATGAGTATCAGTATTGAATTATTTTATTATTTAAAAGTATCTGATAATTTTACGATTGGTTTATATGATCTGTAATAAGCTATACTTGACCTGCCACCAAGAACGGTTGATAAATGTTCCCTTGGAATCTCAGTAGGCTAATTCGGTAAAAGAATAGATTTGATTTTTGATTTTTGATTTTCAGAATAAAATTCTGTCTTTAGAATAGCAAAACGATATTGCCAAACAATTTGAGTGTTAATAAAGTGTGGAAAACTCATGT
>JADLHT010000007.1 GCA_020848695.1 Saprospiraceae bacterium | reverse complement strand
TTATTATTAAAAGAATACTGATTTCACTTATCTATAAGATAAAACATCATCTAAGGAAAAAATAAAATCAATAATTTTATTTGAATCCCAGATAAGACTAGTCGAAAACTCCATAATAAAAAGCATAGCTATACCAGGTTTCGTCCAACAGAGATTTCATTGTTCGCACTCCGCACGCAACGAAATCTTAGTTATTAGCGGTTCGTGCTAATCCGTTCATGTTTGTCTGTTTTAAATTACTGTCACCAACCATTTTGCAAAATTTTGCCAGAGTGAAGTGTCAGGGAAGAACATTATTAAGATATTTGGGATAAGCCAAATAATAAACGCAATCGTATATGGGTTGATACGAAAACTCTTCTTCTTAATTCGGTCGTAAATGATAAGTGAAATGAAAGTTATCAAAGTAATCAGCACGACTAACTGAATAGCCATGAATATGTCCATGTTCAACCAAGTCATAAATATTCTTCCCAAGCCGGGACCACCTATTATGACACCTGTCGCTATCATGTAGCGCATATGTTTGGGAGTTTCATTTTTGTTTAGAATAGCAAGCACATAAAGTATTAAAAATGGGATTGCATCTGTCGTAGGAGAAAAGACAAATGAGAGTGTAAATTGTTCCGTTTGTCCCTCGCTGGCGAAACGCAAATATTGGTTGTGATACGCCAGCAACATTGAAACAAATGCAACAGGTGCAAGCAAATACGAAACTTTACCAAGTGTCCTGTGAATAGTCAATCTGTTAGTTGCTATTAAAACTGGTTGAATGATTAAAAGTCCGAGCCATGTTGTCAAAAGGATTGCATGGAAATGGTGAATATTTTTTAGTCCTGTAAAGTCAGGGGCTAATGAAAAATACTTTTTGTAAAATCCTACGAAAGTGATGAGTGCTATCACTCCAAAAAAATAAACGAGGTTCTTGTATCCCTTTTCCATATCTATTTATTGTTAAGTTTTCTTTGTTGCAATCAGTTTCAAGTTAGTAGTGTCGTCCAAGCATGACCGCCAACATCTGTATAAACTCACCTTTTAACAAAGGTACGTTTATATTTTATATATCTAATTGGTATAAAGGACTATTAACTCATGCAGCATTGAATTCCAAAAACAAAAACCTTCGCCCAAAGCTTCGAAAAAATTGAAAGAGCAATAAAAAAGTTCAATATTTTGAAAATTCTTTACTCTGTGCATCAATACAGGATCCTATCACCAAATATTTAAAATCAGATTCTAGAATTTCATTAGCCATATATTTTCAAATTTGGTCCTAACTGATCCACTTTCTATTGGTTGTGCAACGGCCACCCGTACCGGCGGTAGTTATTCTTATCAGTCATTGTCACGAAATTCTTTCAACTCCTTTATGTAACTGTCAATCGCTGCTAACTCCAGATTGGTTTCCTCTTTGTCAAAATGTTCAGCATAATAGTGTCCACCAAGCCACTCCAACATTTCTTTTCGCTCAGGGTGTCGTTTATTGCTAATGATGTCAAGCAGATTGTAAAAGCCTGGAATTCCACCACAATCCTCTGGCGGACAACTTAATTTTCCGTCTATGCAAGTCGGATATTTTGTATGAATATTGTAAGGTAAAAATTTTTCTACAACAATTTGGTGTTCCCAACTGTCACCGAAATCGTAAGTGTATTCAAATTTTACTTTCGTGTAGGTGATAATACTGTCAAGTGTTACCGTTGAATCGTCAACAGATTTTTCTCCGAAGTCATCATCAAATTCTTCGTTTGGTTCAGCAATTCTGTAGCCATTAATGTAAAACTCGTAAAGATGTGAATTTGTCCATCCCATTGCAATTTGAATGATGTGGTGGAGTTTCTCAAATGTTGTTGTTTTATCCACAAGCACTCGTCTCCAAATAGGAGGTTTTGTCCCTTGTAACGTAATTTTCAGTTGAATGATGTTATCCATTTTATTTTTTCTTGTCTGTCCCGCTACAAAAATTGTCAAGTTGTACTGTCCCCATAAAATTACATCCAATATCTGAATTTAGTCAACATTGCTTTAAATCACCACTATCGGTTGAAATTAAACAAATAAAAGGAGCTATATACAAATAGGATAAGAATTAATCATTTTGCTTATGACCAGAAATCCTGAATTATTATACAATTAAGGTGTAAAAAAAAAGCCCAAATTTGCACTTTGCAAATTCAGGCTCTTTCGACTAAGGTCTCAAAATAAGAAAACTACTTTTTGTGTCAGACCCACAAGGAATGACTATATCTTAAATAATACTGGTATTTTTATGGAATTAGGGGAGTGCCGACTACATTTAGAGACACTGTTATTGGGAATCAGCTGTAAAATTAGAACACATATATAAAAAATCCAAATATTTAAATAAAAAATATTAAATTTATTTTTATATGTAAAATGCAGTAAACAAAGTTAAAGGACTATATAACAATCATATAGATTTATAAGTAATTAAATATCAACTCTATATAAATATTTAATATTAATAATATAAAACAGTTTGTTTTATAAAAATATATATATTACAGAATAAATAATTTTTATTTTTCTTTCTTACTTTTAATTTTGAGGCCTCAATTCACTTACCCGGGTGGTGGAATTGGTAGACACGTACGTTTGAGGGGCGTATGCCGAAAGGCTTGCAGGTTCAACTCCTGTTCCGGGTACTTAATATTAAGGCAAGCCTAATTTATTATATTTGAGTTTTTATCGACCTGATGACAACTCTAACTAATACCGTATAACAATTTTCAAAAATCTATAATTAACATTGTGCAAAATGTATTCACTCGTTAAAATAAAATTAAAACTCAATTAAAGATTGATCACATCCTATAAAAATTAGTCAATCTATGAACAAAAAGAGAAAATAATGAAAAATCACTTTAGTTTTATTATAGGTTTATTGATCCTGACATCGTGCTCCAACAAAAGTCTGAAGCTTATAGAAAGAGGTGATTATGATCGAGCAATTAACCTTCTTGTAGATAAATTGGAAGGGAAAAAGTCAAAATCAACCGAAAAGGTCAAAAGTCTGGAGTTGGCTTTCAGGAAAGCTCAGGAAGAAGATCTAAACACAGAGAAGGAACTCCAAGCACTTTCTTCGGAAAGTAAATGGGAATCTATTTTAAATCTGTATCAGAAAATTGAGAACCGACAAAACAAGATAAAACCATTATTGCCATTAAAGTCAAAGGAGAATTATCTCGCCAGATTTGAATTTATCAATACTCTTGAAAGAAGAAAGGAGTCCAGAGAAAAAACAGCAGATTATCTTTATCAAAGTGCGAGAAAATTATTGCAGGATGCAAAGAATAATAAAAGTAAATCTGATGCAAGATTAGCTTCAGAAATTCTATTTAAATTGAATGATCTGGTCAGGGATTACAAAGACATTAAGTCACTGATCTCGGAGTCAAAAATCTTAGGAACAGAACATGTCCTTATATCTATGGAAAACAATACTTTCAAGATAATTCCAATAGACCTGGAAAATGATCTGCTTACAATGAATATAACGGATTTGGATTCATATTGGAGAAAATTTGATATGAGAAGAAACTCCAATGTGGATTATGATTTTCATATTGTCATGGATCTTAAAGATTTAAGTTTTTCACCGGAAAAAGAGAAATCAAGAATTATTGAAGATGAAAATGAAGAATTAATAAAAGAAGAACTGAAAGATTCTAAAGGCAGAGTACTGAAAGATTCTAACGGCAGGGTCATATATAAAGAAACTAAGTTAATTCACAAATCTCGGATTGAAGAAATTGTACAATCCAAATCAGCCTTATTAGGAGGAAAATTAAAGTGGATTAATTTAAGTAATAAGAATTTAGAAGATAGTGAACCAATCCATGTCGAATTAAATTTTAACAATAGATTTGGAAGATTGGTTGAAGGGAAAAGAGATAAATTGAGCAAAGCAAATCGTGAATTACTTACTGGCGGACCAATAGCATTTCCTTCTAATGAAGTCATGATCCTTGATGCAGGGGATAAATTAAAAGAAATTATTAAGAACTATGTTCGAAAACGAAGATAAGTCATTCTACCCAATTTAATAATTTAGAATAACTAAATCCATTATAAATTAAAAGATTGAATACGAAGTTTGGAAAATCGAAACCATTACGAAGAATTATTTAAAAAGGAGTTTAATAAACTCAATTATCAACAAAAAGAAGCTGTTGAGACTATAGAAAATCCTGTAATGGTTATTGCCGGCCCGGGAACAGGAAAAACTCAAGTACTCTCCCTGAGAATAGCGCAGATTTTAAAAGAAGGGGTATGCGACGCAGAGAATATTCTTTGTCTAACCTATTCAGAGAGTGGATCTCTAGCCATGCAAAAGAGGTTATCTAAGATACTTGGTCCAACGGCAAGTCAAGTAAGTATTCATACTTTTCATTCCTTCTGCAATCGTGTAATTTATGAGAATCCATCAATATTTAAAATAAGAAATGAATTAGAACTTGCAGAAACTATTGATCAATATGAGATCATCGAAGTTCTGCTCTTCAATCTGGATGAATCAAATCTATTGTATAAACATGATAGAAATTATACTTATGATTTAAAAAAAATACATCATCTGTTCAAAAGCATTAAAGAGGAATACTGGGATATTTATAAAATTAATGAATCGATTAATAAAGAAATAATTAATTTAAAAACAGACGATCGATTTATTTATAAAAGAAACTCAAAAGAATATAAAAAAGGGGACCTTAAACAAAAAGCTTATGATAAAGAAGTAGAACAACTAAGAAAGACTCAGTCGGTATTAGAACTTTATCCTGCTTATGTTAAAGAAATGAAGCAGAGAGATTTGTATGATTTCAATGATTTAATTCTGAATGTTATTTCAGAGTTTCAAATCAATACATCACTAAAATCAAGGTATCAGGAGAAGTTTCAATATTTACTGGTTGATGAATTCCAGGATACCAACGGTTCTCAGTTTAGTATCCTAAAGTTACTTACCGATCTTTGGAAAGAAGAATCAAATATTTTTGTTGTAGGTGATGGAGATCAGGCTATTTACCGTTTTCAGGGAGCTAACATTGCAAACTTAAGAGAGTTTGAACAGATTTTTAAGCCAAAAGTGATTGAACTAAGAGAGAACTACAGATCAACCCAATCTATACTTAATCTGGCGGAAGAGTTTATTCAAGATAGCAAAGAAAGATTTACCGGTAGAAATACAGGCGCGCTGCATTCCAATTCACTTGCCGAAGACACAAAGAGCATTTTAATTACTTATGACACAGCCAATGCTGAATATTCTGATGTCTCGGACAAGATAGAATTGTTGATATCTAATGACAAGGTCGATCCCGTTGATATTGCGGTCTTGTTTAGAAACAACAAAGATGCCGAATTAATTACTAAAGAGCTTTCAAACCGAAACATACCCTTTTCAATAAGCAAAGAGCTTAATGTCATAGAGCATCCATTGGTCCATTTCATTATGAAAATTCTGGAGTATATAGAAATGGAATATTCCAATCCTTTGGACAATGAGTATACTTTTTATGAAATCTTACACGCACCCTTCATAAAAATCTCCGCCCTGGATATTGCATTAATTGCTTTTGCAAGGAGAAAATTAAATTTAAGCGATCCAAACAATTCTTTAAGAAAGCGATTGTCCAGTAAGGAATTTTTGGAATCATCAAATGTATCTGATGTTAAGGAAGTTTTGGAAGTTGCTCAAATTTTTGAAATACTGATAAAAGAGAAAAATGATCACACGGTACAAAAATTGATTGAAAACATTTTTTATCAATTAAAGGTGATTCATTTTATTACATCAACTGATAATTCATTAGAATTAATGGAAGTTATAAATTCTTTCTACGAATATGTCAAAGCACTTTCGATAAGAATAGATAATATGACTATTAGCGATTTGGTGCAGCATCTCAATAACTTGAAGAATTACAATTTAAATATTCCATTTGTCAGTGTTAGTGGAACGAAAGATAAGATCAGATTAAGCACTTTGCATTCAGCAAAAGGACTCGAATATAAACATGTTTTTATAGTGAATGCAATTGAGAAGGGACGAAAAAATTCAAACAGTTTTAAACTTCCTCCAGGATATTCTTTCAGGAACGATGACACAGAAGAAGAAGACGAAAGAAGATTGTACTATGTGGGAATAACAAGGGCAAAAGAAAAGTTGCAATTGTCCTATTCAACAAAAAAATCAAACGGGAAGGATCAAAAACCGATTGATTGCATCAGAAATCTTGAAAATTCTGAATTTCTGATTCACAAACAAGGAAAGATTAATGAAAAGCAGACCCTTTCAAGTCTTGAAATAAAGCTAAGTCCACTAAGAAAAAAATACGAGCTCTTGTCGGATGATAAAATAGAACAATTCTTAGAAACATTTTCACTATCTGTGACAAGTCTAGAGAAATATTTACAATGTCCACTTGCTTTCTATTATGAGAAAGTATTGAGGGTTCCTGGAGCAAGAAGTCCCTATATGGGATTTGGTAGAGCGATTCATTCTGCACTGGAGGACTGGGTAAAGAATTCTGATTCCTTAAAGAATTTTGATTCAAAAATATTTAGAGAGTTGATTGAGAGTAAAATGAGAATTTATCGGTCACATTTTACCAAAGAGCAATTTGATTCCTTTCTTATAAAGGGACAATCTGAGTTATCAAGGTTTATTCAAATTAATTATCATGAATGGGGTTCTGCTCTTAAAATTGAGCCAGAGGTAAATTTTAAAAATCAATTTTACAAAGGAGTTCCTCTTTCTGGGAAATTGGACAGAATTGATGAATATTCAGATGGAATTGTTGTGATCGATTACAAAACAGGAAACTCAGATTCGGATAGTTTAGGAAAGAAACTCAAAGCAGCTAATGATAAAAATCAACTAGGCGGAGAATATTGGAGACAGATGGTGTTTTATTCGATATTGAACGAGACCAGTAAAATTTACAGACCTTGGAAAGAGGGAATATTTTATTTTGTGATTTCAAATAAGAAGGATGAATTTGTAAAAAAATCTATCAGCATTACCGAAGAAGATAAATCCATTGTAAAATCACAGATAGTAGATACTTATGCAAAAATTGTCAACAAAGAATTTACTCCGGGATGTCAGAAACCCGAGTGTATCTGGTGTTCTTATTTAGAGACCGGAGTCATTAGAATTATAGAGGAAGATTTAGAAGAAGAAGATTATGACTAGCGAACCTACAGTTACAATAAGTGCTTTTTAATAAAATATATTTGAATAGCTTAAATAGAATATTGTTTATATTTACCCTATGGGTATAAATGCTTTTTATGGTATTGACCTCGGAGGTACAAAAATTGAAGGTGCAGTTTTTACAGTTGAACCGAAGATTGAAATACTTGCAAGACTCAGACTTCCTACAGAGAAAGAAAAGGGATATGAACATATTTTAAATCAGATAAGAACACTGGTCCGAAATCTTGAAAAAAAAACCAAGATTTCAGCTCATAAAATTGGAGTTGGAACTCCAGGTACTATTGATAGAGAATCAGGAAATATTAAAAATAGCAACACGCAATGTTTGATCGGGAATCCAATGGATAAAGATTTGGAACACCTACTAAACATACCGGTGAAGTTAGCTAATGATGCAAATTGTTTTGCGTATGCGGAAACTCTTCTTGGATCTGTACAAGCGTATAAGAAAGAACCGGAATGTGTATTTGGAATAATTATGGGAACGGGTGTTGGAGGAGGAGTTGTGGTTCATAACAAAATCCTCAATGGATTACATGGAATTGCCGGAGAATGGGGACACAATCCGCTTGCTGATGATGGAGACCTCTGTTATTGTGGAAGAAAAGCCTGTGTAGAGACCTTTATATCAGGACCTGCAACAGAGAAATATTATCAAGCTTTAAGTAATGAAAAATTAAACTCTACAGAGATCTATAAAAAATACCTATCCGAAGATGAACACGCAATAAAGACAATCAACAGATTAATACATTATTTTGGAAAAGCCGTAGCCAACATCGTCAATATTATTGATCCCGAATTTATAATTCTGGGAGGAGGTTTAGGTAATTTAGACATTCTGTACACATTGGGAAGAGAAGAAGTCAAAAGTCATCTTTTCAATAAAGATTTTAATACGAAGTTTCTCAAGCCTAAATTAGGAGACAGCGCAGGAGTATTTGGTGCAGGTTTACTTTAATTTCAATTCACCAGCCTGAATGATGGTTTTTTCAGCCGCATCTTTGCTGATAAAAGCAACAATACTCATACTATTAGCTTTCCAAAGTTGATTTGTTTCCGGAGGAAGTATGAATTGATATTCTTTAGAAACAGAATTTTCTTTCAGTAATTTTTCTGCAAGCAATTCTCCACTGACATCCGTTAACAATTTTCTCAACGCGTGTTTTTGCTCATAATTTTCAATAATTCCTGTTGTTGTTTTTTGAGTTGTAAAAATTTCTGACTCAGAAAGCGCAACATGTAAGTAAATAGGAAAATTTAAATCGGTTGCAGCAGTCGCAGTAATTTTTACTTTTAATTCTCTACTTAATTCATCATAAGTTTTTTCAATTTTTATTCTTGCCTCTAAATCGCGTTTTAATTCCTGATCAATAAAGTTTATCCAAATGTCAGGTCTTGCAATTCTTATGTTGGCTCCGGTATGTAATCTTCTATTGATGGCGGCTTCCGGTTTTCCAATCCAGTTTCCCATCAATTTTTCAATGTTATTGGCGTCTGTAGTGATAAGATTAGGTTCGCCTGCTTTAACCGGATCTGCAAGAAATCTTGAATGAATACCTAGCACAACCACATTGTCAGGAAATTTATCCAGAATATTTTCAATCTCAATAGCTCCTGCAGGACAATTGGGACAGGAAGCCCCCGTAAAGTCTTCAACCAGAATTACCCGTTCTGTATTGAGCGCACCGGAATCCGGGATTTCAGTTTTTATTTCCCAATCTGCACAAGAATTTACAATTGTAATTATTGCTATTGCTATAAATAATCTATTCATAAGTATTAGAAATTAGAAGTTATGGAAGCGCGCAGGCCGCTGAATGCAGGTTCTAATCTACAAATTCCTCCGGAGCAAACGATTCCCTGAACTTGTTTGACAAATCTTAATCCGTATCTGTTGTTTCCGCTTGTATATACTATTCCAGCTGTAGGGTAATTAAGAGATTTTCCTTTGTGAGGAACAGTATTGTACATATCTGAGATTTCAAACAACCAATGTGGGGATATTCCATATTCAGCTAAAAAATAAATCCACGATCCAATATCCTGTTTATTAAACATATACTGTGTTTCGATTCTTAAGGAATGGGTTGAGGAGAAATCATATAGAAATTCTGCAAATGGAGTAAACGTTTTTACTGTAGGTTCTCCACCTTTTCCAAAATATAATTCCTGATTGAATTCTTGCCTTTGAATTCCAAAAGTCAGTTGGTATTGATCTGGTTCTTTGTAAAATACTTCAGCATGAATTTCTCTGTAAAATTGTTTCTTAAAATCTTTATCCTTAATGTCTGAATAGTTGATTGCAAAGGTCCAATGATCATTCAAGCCATACTTGATATCAATCTGAAAAGCTCCTTCACTGAGAAACTGTGTAGCAGGTGTATAATAGGCTGTTAATCGATATGTATTAACACGAGCCATAGGAGGTATGTAGGAGACCAATCCTCTGTTTAATGCTAAATTGGGTTCAGCTCTGAAATCAAAGCCATCGGTTCGTTTGGCCTCTGCAGTAATTCCCAGCTTATTGCCACTGAATCCAAAGCTGGTATAATAAACGTGTCCGGAACCTTTTCTAAACTTACCTAAGTTGGTCTTATTATTAGCTAAGGTTCTTAATGCATTAGGGTCGTAATATATATCGTCCAGCTTGATGCTGGTCTCTAGATACCAGGAAAATTTTTTGTAATAGAAAGTATTGTAAAAAGTAGCTGCATTCGTATTGTAAGAAGGTACAAATTGATCAACGGGTAAATAGCTACCACTAATCTGTGCCAGATGATTCACAATTTCATCTCCGAAAGTTCTGTTTACAAATCCTAAACCGGGAGCAATGGACCAACTGGAAGAATCTGATTTTTTATAGAAACCATTTAAATTTATTCCTTTTATAAAGGAGTTATAAGTTGAGAATAAATTTTTTTGCTTACCGCCAAATGCTTTTATAGACCAGTCATTATGTATATTGTATTTTAATGAAAAACCAAGCAAAGCGTTGTCCAACAATTGTGCTCTTTCTTCAAAAGACCGAAAAATGATTCCGCTTCCAATCTGATCATAGATGTATCCGGCAGAAATTTCTAACTTTTCAATTTCTTTGGAGAGCAGCCATCGACCCAGGCCATGCGCCGTATAGGAAGAATTTGGATTTAGAAGATTTGAATTATTGAATATATCATATCGCAACGCAAGATTAAAACCGGAATAAGACATATTTAAATTAATCCACGAATCGGATCCAAATATTTGTTTGTCATATTGAGGAATATTGTAGGCTCCAATAAGACTATCTCGTAAAAATAAATTTCCATTAGTTTGAAATCCACCCCATACTGAAAGCCCTTCCTGAGAAAAAACCGTAATTGAGGTGTAGATTGAAAGAAGTATTGCTGTGAAAATCTTTTGGTTAATCATTCGTTAAATAGCTTTCAAGCCGTGAAAATAGTAGATTTATTACTTCTATTTTTACGTTTTATCTACAATTTAAATCCATGCAGAAATTATTTTTATTAGTAATTACTATACTTTTAGCTTCATTTACCAGTACTTATTCACCGAGCAAACAGTTTCCAAGCTTAAGTTTAAAAACCCTTCAGGGACAAAACTTTTCACTGGAGAAGGCTTTCGCCAAGAATAAGTTAACCGTAATAGATTTTTGGGCAACCTGGTGTGGTCCCTGTAAAAAAGAATTAGACGCTTTAAAAGGGCTATATAAGGAATGGAAAAACAACGGAGTTGAGATTATTGCTATCAGTATCGATGACAGCCAGCAATTGAATAAGGTTATGCCTATGGTACAACAAAAGCAATGGGAATACACGATTCTTTCAGATGTGAACAAGCAGAGTCTCACAAAACTCGGATTTTCCTCCATCCCTCAGACTTATATTATCAATCAGAAAGGGGAGATTGTATATTCACATCCAGGATATACACCCGGAGACGAAAAGGAATTAGCCAAAAAAATAAACAGTTTATTACAATAAATAATAATTTAGGATACATAAAAAAAGCCTGTGGTCCGTGACCATAGGCTTTTTTATGTGGTACCCCCAGGAATCGAACCAGGGACACCAGGATTTTCAGTCCTGTGCTCTACCAACTGAGCTAGGGTACCATCCATTAACCCTTTCCTTCAAAGGGGACGCAAATATAAAATCATTTTGATACGTTTTACCAATAAATTTGCAGGATCGTGCCTTATCGTTATTTTCTCCTACCTCTAGTAGTATTAGTTCTGGTCTATTTATTTTATACTTACAAGATTGATGATGAGCCGTCAGTATATATCATCTTGCCGGCAATAATATTGATCGTATTAATCTGGATCTTAAAACATCTCATTAATGAATGGTGGTGGCAGAAATATTCATTAGACCTAAGTGTGGCAGAAAAGCATTGGCTAAATGAAAATTTTGTTTTTCTAAAATATTTAAATGAAGAAAAAAAACAGCAGTTTTTCAAAGAACTAGCTGTGTTTTCTGAAATGCAGGAATACATTCCAATGGGAGAGATAAAAGTGGTAGAGGAGTTAAAGTGGATGAGTATTGCTCCGGCAATCCTCCTGCAGCTGTATAAAAAACCTGAACTTCGAAAACATTATATTCGAACTGTATTTTACAAACATCCTTTTATTACACCTGATCATGATTACATTCATGTATCAGAAACACATCATGAAGATGGGACGCTTATTTTTTCGATTGAGCAATTGGTAAATTCTTATTTGAAACCGAATCAATTTTTTAATCCTGCTGTTTATGAGTGGAGTATAGTTGCAAATCAATTTTATAAATTGAACTTTTCAGCAACATCAGATAGTATAATGAAACTAATTAGTGAGAAATTGAACTCATCCTTTGATAATATTTTTCATTGGACTGGATTAAAGCAGATAAATGAAAATGCCTTATTTTACTATTGTTTTGTATTGTATAATCTTGAAATGAAAAAATTGTGTCCGGAGGATTTTTCATTGATAACGTCTAGAATGAATGCACGATTAATTGATTTGAAATAAAGTTATAATCACTGAATTAAATAGTAAACAGGTAAATGCCAATTGAAAATCGTTGGGAGTTAGTTCTAGGTCAGAGTATCGATGACCATTCTATTGAATTGAGTGCTGAAGAAAAAAAGATAGAACAACTTTTATCTAAAGTTTATAGTGAAGGAAAAGATAGTGGTTTTGGAAGATCGACACAGAAAATTAGAAAATGGCTTGAAGAAATTAGAACACAGTTTAGTCCACAAGTTGTCAGTTTACTTCAAAAGGATGCTTTAGAGAGGCAAGGTGCTAAGGAAATGCTTCTCGAACCGGAATTACTGGAGAAAATTGAACCCAACATTCATTTGGTTTCTTGTATACTTGAACTACAACGTTTACTTCCGGATAAAACACGTTCTGTTGCTAGAGGCATTGTTGAAAAATTAGTTCGAAGAATTGAGGATAAATTAAAAACCAGATTGATACAGGCAGTCAGAACTTCAAATAAAGGAATATCAAAAAGTATTTATCCTAATGGTCAACGTATTGATTGGCCTAAAACCATTCGTAGAAATCTCAAAAACTATAATCCAGAATTAGGATATATAATTCCTGAAAGATTTTACGGATTCAAATCCGGAGCAAAGTTGAATGAAGTCTTTCTGGTTATTGACAAAAGTGAATCCATGATTGAATCAGCTATTCATGCATCCATTATTGGATCAATCTTGGCATCAATTCCATCGATTTGCACCCATATAATATTTTTTGACACGGAAATTTTAGATGTTACCGGAAGATATGAGGACCCCATTGAATTATTGTTTTCGATACCGATGGGGGGAGGAACAGATATCGCTAAAGCATTGAACTATGTGGACCAAAAAATTAGAAATCATTCAAGTTCGTTGATTTTTCTCATCAGTGATCTTGATGAAGGAGGACTGGAACAAGAGCTCTTCAAGAGTATTCAGCGTTTGATTATGAAAAATAGTAAAATCCAGTGCTTGTTAGGCTTAAATGAGCATGGTCAGACGGAGTATAATCAAAGAATCGCCAGACAAATTGTTGAAATGCAAGTACCGGTTTACACAACTGATCCGGAGAATTTTCCAGAAATATTGTACCAACAGTTGCAAATGTTAAATTTAGTTTATTAATACTGACCCTACTTATACGGAGAAAAATCAGTAGTTATACTTTTTCAAAGGCATATAAATACGCTGAATGTGTGAAACATATTTTAAAGATTAGAGTCTTTTCTGTGAAAGGATTAAGTTTCGAAAGCTAATAGAATTTACATATATATTTGATTTACAATATTTTAAGTTTTTAAAGAAAGATATTCTAATTTAAAATTCCTTATTATTTTGTAATTTTGCACTCCTTTTTAGATTACCATATAATGATTCAAGATAGCAAAAGCAAGATACTATATATTACACAAGAAATCGATCCCTATTTAAACATAAATGGAATTGGTGCTTTGATTCAAAAACTTCCTTCTTTCGCTCAGCAAAGTGGAATGGAAATAAGAATATTAATGCCTCGGTTTGGTACAATTAATGAAAGGAGACACAGACTTCATGAGGTAGTTAGATTAAGCGGAATGAATATCATTATTGATGACGATGATTTTGCTTTGATCATTAAAGTTGCTTCTCTACCGGGTTCTAGAATTCAGGTTTATTTCTTGGACAACAATGAATTTTTTAAAAGAAAATTTGTATTTAAAGATGAGGAAGGGAAACCATTCGAAGATAATCAGGATAGAATGATTTTTTTCTGTAAGGGTGCAATTGAAACGGTTAGAAAATTCGGATGGCCTCCGGATCTGGTTCATTGTCATGGATGGATGACTAGTTTGATTCCCTTTTACCTAAAGACGGTATATAAAAATGATCCTGTCTTTAAAAATTCAAAAGTTGTATTTTCTATTTACGATAACGAATATCAAAGTTCATTTAGCGAAAGTTTTTTTCAAAAAGCAGCTATCAATAATTTGAAAAAAGAACAATTGCAAATATTCAGAGATGATGTTGGAGTTATTCTTGAAAAAGGGGTTATCCAATTTGCAGATGGAATCATCCAGGGAAGTGAAGAGATTGCTGAGAATATTCGTATGGCAATAGAGGAGTCAAAAAAACCGTTTATATCGACACCAAAAGAAAATTACTTACCGGATTATATTGATTTCTATAAGACATTTTTGTCATAGTATTTTTTATAAAAATAGTTTTTTAGTAATTGTCTTGAAGTTGATTTATTATAATTTTTCAATGGACAATATTTATTATATTTTCAATACATATACCGGACTTAAAGTCCTTGTCAATAATTAACTGAACTATAGATACAAAAATTAAATGATTATCAAACACATTCAAAGAGTTCGGCGAATCGGAATTTTAATATTTGCTTCATCAATCTTGAGTGTAATGTTCTTATCCTGTAACAAATCAGGAAGTTTAGGAACGGATCTGTTTTCAGATGATTGGATTTATGCTAAAGGAACAGATTACACCAACTTAAAATTTTCTTCAATACCTGAAGACAGTATTATTTTTTCATATGCTGATGGATCTGCAATTATACCAGCAGTATTCTATCTTGGTAAAGTTAAAGATCCGGTCTTTGGTAATTATGAAGCAGAATTTTATTCGCAATTGAGTTTTGCAGTTACTAAAGAAGTAGGATTTTTGAAAAACAAGATAGATTCAGTAGTACTTAGCATTCGATACGATACACTGAGTTTTTTTGGTGATCCGGCGGCTACTCATACGGTAAGAGTTTATCCATTGATAGATACACTATATTTACAAAAGAACTATTATCACAGTGATTTAAAACACCGTTATTCTAATACAGAATTAGGTTCGTTGGTACAATTTGTTCCTAATATGAAAGATTCAATTCAGTTTGAGTTGGACAGTGTTCAATACAGTTATGCACCACAAATGAGAATTCCTTTAGATACTGGTAAAGTTATGGGTATTCTAAGAAGTTTTGAAGACAGTGTGTATAATAGTCTCTCATTGTTTAATACAAGATTTCCTGGTATTGCTTTGATTTCTGAAGGACAATCTTCATTGTTAGGATTAAATCCATTAAATTCACAAAGTGGTATAACCATTTTCTATACAACCGATCAGAACAAGAAAGCACAATTTACTTTTTCTTTTGGATCTATGAGGGTGGCTAACAATTCTGTTGACAATAGTGGTTCACAGGTTGAGCCGTTTGTAAAAAATTTGGTTAGCGGAGACAGTCTTTGTTTTCTCCAGGGATTTAATGGACATTCGCTTAAAGTTCAAATACCCTATGATAACAGTTGGGAAGGCAAGTTGGTTAACTATGCAGTTTTGGAAGTGTATAGCCCAAACTTATCCGGAGACAATTCAAACTTTTATGACAGACCTGCACAATTGTTTATCAAAGATCTTAATGCAGCCAAGCCTTACCCTTATATTATAGATTCACAATTTGGTTCATTGTTTGGAAATCTTTCTGATTTGGCAAAATATTTTGGCGGAAACATCAGCAGAACAACGGTAAACGGCGAAGAGGTCGTTATTTATCGTTTTAACATTACAGGGCATTTTATAAAATCCAAAAAATTGAAGAAGGAAATGAATTTAATGATTACCCAAGATTACTTTAAGGTACAAAAACCGGATCGATTAATATTGGGAGGGCCATTGAATTCAAAATATGGAGCTAAATTGAAATTAGTTTTTTCTGAGGATTAAAGCACTTTATATTTACACTAAATATGTGTGGAATTGTAGCATACGTCGGACAAAAGAATGCATACCCAATACTGATTGAAGGTTTGCAAAGGTTAGAGTACAGAGGATATGATAGTGCCGGTATTGCATTGATGAATGGCAAAATTGATGTTTACAAAAAGAAAGGAAAAGTTCAGGAACTCATAGACTTTGTTGGAAAGCGTTCTTTGATCAGCACCGTGGGTATGGGACACACGCGTTGGGCCACACATGGTAAGCCTGATGATATTAATGCACATCCGCATTTTTCAAATTCAGGAACACTTGCCATAATACACAATGGAATAATTGAAAATTATGCGACGCTGAAAGAGGCATTAAAAAGAATGGGCTGTACTTTTCAAAGTGAAACTGACACCGAAGTACTGATACAGCTTATTGAAACCGTTCAAAAAACAGAAAAACTTTCACTGGTTGATTCTGTACGATCTGCTTTAGGGAAAGTAGTCGGTGCATATGCTATCGTTGTTATGGATAGCAAAGAACCTGATGTAATCATTGGAGCCCGAAAATCAAGTCCTCTTGTAGTAGGCGTAGGAGAAGGTGAATTTTTTATTGCGTCAGATGCAACTCCTATCATTCAATACACGAATAAAGTCATCTATCTTAATGATGAAGAGGTAGTAGAAATCTCATTAAATAAAGGAATTCAGGTTACTACGATTTCTAATGAATTGCAAGATCCAGAGATTCATGAATTAGATATGAGTCTTGATCAATTAGAAAAAGAAGGCTTTCCTCATTTTATGTTGAAAGAGATTTATCAACAACCTGTAACTATTGCCGATTGTATGAGAGGAAGATTGAATGCAATAGAAGGTTGGGCCCGATTAGGTGGACTTGAAGAGTTTGCCAACAAAATTTGTAACGCACAAAGAATTATCATTGCAGCATGTGGTACAAGCTGGCATTCTGCATTAATAGGAGAATACCTTATTGAAGAACTTGCCAGAATTCCTGTAGAAGTAGAATATGCATCAGAATTCAGATATAGAAATCCGATTTTAGGACCACATGATGTTGTTATATTAATTTCTCAATCAGGCGAAACGGCAGATACCTTAGCTGCTGCAGAATTGGCTAAAGAGAAAGGAGCTTTTGTATATGGAATTGTGAACGTAGTTGGTTCTTCTATAGCTAGAATCTGTCCTTCAGGATCTTATATACACTGTGGACCAGAAATTGGTGTTGCCTCGACAAAAGCATTTACTGGACAGGTATCCTTACTTACCTTGATGGCATTAGTACTCGGCCACAAGAATGGTTCCTTAAGCAATTCTTACTACCATCAGTTAATTGCAGAATTGGATAAAATTCCTTCTAAAGTTTCTCGGGTTTTAGAGCTAGATGAAAAGATCGGATTTTTAGCGCGAGAGATAAAAGACACAAACAATGCCCTTTATCTCGGAAGAGGTTATAATTTTCCGGTAGCTCTGGAGGGAGCCTTAAAGTTAAAAGAGATCTCTTATATTCATGCAGAAGGATATCCAGCTGCTGAAATGAAACACGGGCCCATTGCTTTGATTGATGAAGAAATGCCGGTATTAGTTATTGCAACAAACCAAAGTGCTTATGAAAAAATTGTGTCCAACATTCAGGAAATAAAAGCTAGAAAAGGAAAGGTAATCGCAATTATAGCTGAAGGTGATGTAGAAATAAAAAAGATTGCAGATTATTACATTGAAATTCCATCCACTATAGAACCATTAACTCCATTACTTTCAGTCATACCGCTGCAATTGTTATCGTACCATATTGCGGTGCTGAGAGGATGTGATGTTGACCAACCTAGAAATTTAGCAAAATCAGTAACTGTAGAATAATATGGGTAATCATAACATAACATTTAATTATAATACTCAGGTAACGGAACTCACAATGCCTGAGTATGGAAGAAATATTCAACAATTGATAACTTACTGCAAAACAATCGAAGATTCTAAAATTCGGCAAGGTTGTGCAGAAGCAATTATTGATCTGATGCAGATTATAACTCCTTATAATAGAAATTTTGAAGAACACAGAAAGAAGTTGTGGCATCATTTTTTCAGAATTGCTAAATATGAAATAGATGTAACTACTCCATATGATATGGAGTTAAGTAAAGAATTAGATATTGTTAAACCGAATAAAATTGACTACCCAAAAAATTCTGACCGTTATCGTCACTACGGATCTTATGTCAATAATATGATTCAAAAAGCAAAAGAACTGGAAGATCCAGCAAAAAAGGAAGCTTTTGCCAAATTAATTGCAGGGTATATGAAAACAGCTTTTAGAAACTGGAATAGGGAGCATTTTGTAAGTGATGAAAGTATTAAAGATGATCTCGCCAATATGAGCCAAGGTAGTCTTCAATTGAGCGAAGATATTACCCTAGAAGTTAGTCAGGGAACGCCAAGACATCTTAGGCAAAAGTCGTATCACAAAAATAATAAAAACAAATTTAAAAAGAAGAATAAGAACGGTAAGAGATATTAAAATCTTCTGATTTAAAAATCAATAAATTTATTAGTATGAATATGGTTACCGGCAAAGTTGCTTTAGTTACAGGAGGGTCAAGGGGAATTGGTTCCGCAATAGTTGAAAAGCTTGTTAACAATGGGGCACAAGTTGCATTTACCTATTTAAGCTCACCCGAAAAAGCAGAGGATCTTGTTAAAAGATTAAACAGTGACAGTAATAAAATTAAAGGTTATCAATCAGATGCATCCAGTCATCAACAAAGTAAAGAGTTAATCGAAAATGTAATTAAAGATTTTGGTAGGATAGATATACTTGTAAACAATGCCGGTATTACTAAAGATAATCTCATCATGAGGATGACAGAAGATCAATGGGATCAACTGATGAATATTAATTTGAAATCAGCATTCAATCTAACAAAATTTGCAGTTGCACAAATGATGCGGCAGAGAACAGGAAGTATAATTAATATCTCTTCAGTTGTTGGAGTTTTTGGAAATGCAGGTCAATCTAACTATGCGGCTTCAAAAGCAGGTATGATTGGATTTACAAAATCTATTGCCAAAGAAGTAGCCTCAAGGAATATACGATGTAATGCCATAGCACCAGGATTTATTGAGACGGAGATGACTCATGTGTTGGATGAAAAAACCAAAGAAAATTTTTTGAAAAATATTCCTCTTGGGCGACTAGCGCAGGGATCAGAAGTTGCTGATTTGGTATGTTTTCTTGGATCAGAAAATTCGAGTTATATTACCGGTCAAGTTATCAGTATTTGCGGTGGATTAAATATTTAAAAAGTTATGTCTAACAAAAGATATTTTTTACTGAATGACTATATTCGATTGTTGAATACTCTGGATCCGGAAGCTAAAGCTGAATGGGGTAAAATGAATCCACATCAGATGGTTGACCATATGACGTATTCTTTTCAATTGGGCAACGGCAGAATAAAAGTTGAAAAATTGCTAAGTCCTGAAGAGTCAATCCCAAAACTTCAGAATTGGTTACTTACCAACAAACCAATGCGCGAGAATATTAATAATCCACTGGTATCAACTACTCCTCCTGAACCAAGATATCCGACTTTCGAAGAATCAATTGCTGAATTGTATAATGAAATTGTAAGGTTCTACCAGCTATTTGATGCTCATGAAAATCTAACAGTATTGAACCCATTTTATGGAGATTTGGATAATGTACATTATACGAATCTATTGTATAAACATGCACTGCATCATTTACGACAATTTGGTATTGATGTTGAATATCTGGAAGATTGATATATTGTTGAATATGTTTTATTTGCAATTTTAATCTCCAAGTAATGTAAATTATAGATATTCAAATAAATATATTTTAATTGTTAGATCATAAATATCAGATTGTCACATTTTAATCAAAAAATATCTGAACTCTTGTTAATAGATTAATTTATGAAATTAAAAAACTACATCTGCGGTCAGTGGATAGAAGGAAGCGGAACCGGCCGGATATTAAACAATGCAGTTAATGGTTTTCCGGTTGCGGTGTCAAGTTCAGAAGGAATAGATTTCAGTTCAGCAATCAAGTATGCTAAAAAGATTGGAGGTCCTGCTTTGCGAAAGATGACTTTTCAGGAACGAGGTCGCATGATTAAAGCACTTGCCTTACATCTTAGTCAGATTAAATCAAAGTATTATCCAGTTAGCTTTAAGACAGGTGCCACTAAAACAGATTCCTGGATTGATATTGATGGTGGAATTGGAACTTTGTTTGCCTATTCCAGTTTGCGAAGAAAGTTACCCAATCAAAGTTTCTGTACGGATGGCGATCTTGCACCCTTATCCAAAGGAAATACTTTTATCGGACATCATATACTTACACCAAAAAAAGGAGTAGCGGTACATATTAACGCCTATAATTTTCCGGTCTGGGGAATGCTTGAAAAGATTTCTGTAAATCTTCTGGCAGGAATGCCAGCAATCGTTAAGCCGGCTACAGTTAGTTCTTATCTTGCAGAAGCCGTATTTCAGGATATTATTGCTTCAGGAATACTTCCTGAAGGAGCCTTACAACTCATCTGTGGCAGTGCTAGGGATCTTTTGAATTATTTAGACTTTCAGGATGTAGTAACTTTTACGGGCTCTGCATCAACCGGTCAGACCCTAAGATCACATCCAAGAATTCTGGAAGAATCTATTCCGATAAATATGGAAACAGATTCTTTGAATAGTTCGATTCTTGGAATTGATGCTAAGCCCGGAACTCCGGATTTTGATATCTTCATTAAAGAAGTTCACAGAGAAATGACGGCTAAATGTGGACAGAAATGTACTGCCATCAGGAGAATAATTGTACCTGATATTTACATACAAGACGTACAAATTGCATTAGGACAAAGATTACAAAAAACAATAATTGGCGATCCTTTATTAGAAGAGGTAAGAATGGGAGCATTGGCAGGAATGGAACAAATGAGAGAAGTGAAAGAAAAAGTGGCCGAACTCTCAAGATTTTCACCAATTGTATATGGAGAATTGAATCAGGTAAAGCCTTTGGGAGAAGACACACAAGGCGGAGCTTTCATGTCACCAATTCTGATGTTAAATGAAAAACCATTTGAGAATATTTTATCGCATGAAATTGAAGCATTTGGTCCTGTCAGTACGATTATGCCCTATCAAAGTTTATCAGACGCGATTGAAATATGCCAATTAGGCAAAGGCTCTTTGGTCACATCTATCATTACCTCTGACAAAAACATTGCAAGAGAGTTTGTAAGCGAAACCGGATCTCATCATGGAAGGATCCTGATACTTAATGAATCTTGCGCTAAAGAAAGTACAGGACATGGATCTCCTATGCCATTGCTAGTACATGGAGGACCAGGAAGGGCCGGAGGAGGAGAAGAAATGGGAGGATTAAGAGGCATAAAGCACTATATGCAAAGAACAGCTATTCAGGGTTCGCCCTCTATGATAAGTTCTGTAACACAACAATATCAGGCGGGAGCTGAAACTAAAGAAAGTGAAGTACATTTGTTCAGAAAATATTTTGAAGAATTGGAAATTGGAGATCAGTGGATAACAGCAAAACACACCGTAACAGAAACCGATATTACAAATTTTGCAAACTTAAGCGGAGATCATTTTTATGCCCATATGGATGTGACTTCCTTGGAAGGGACCATATTTACAGGAAGAGTGGCACATGGTTACTATATATTATCCAAAGCTGCCGGAATGTTTGTTGAAGCAAAAAAAGGTCCTGTATTGCTGAATTATGGACTCGATGAATGCAGATTTATTAAACCAGTATATCCCGGAACTACAATAGGTGTTAAGCTTACAGTAAAAGAAAAAATTGATCAAGAAAAAAAATCTGAAGAAGATGTTGCCAAAGGAATTGTTAAATGGCTTGTAGATGTATATGATGATACCGGTGAATCTGTTGCAATCGCCAACATACTCACCATGGTTAAGAAAAAAAATGACTTATAATAAAATTTAAAATTGTGAATCTGAAATGAACTTTGTAACTGAAAGGGATAAAATTTCATTATTGGAAAATGGATTTTTAGAAAGGGAAATTGATCCTGAACTGGATTTAATAGATGAAATACGTTGCTTAAAGGAAGAAAAAAATGCAATAATTTTAGCACACTATTACCAGGAGTCTGAAATTCAGGATATTGCTGACTTTGTTGGAGACAGTTTGCAATTATCACAAGTAGCTGCAAAGACAGAGGCAGAGATGATTGCTTTTGCAGGTGTCCATTTTATGGCAGAAACTGCCAAGATTTTATCACCAAACAAAAAGGTAATGTTACCGGATTTAAAAGCCGGATGTTCGCTTTCGGATTCTTGTCCGGCTACAGTTTTTGCTCAATTTAAACAAAAGTATCCTGATCATATTGTCGTTAGTTATGTAAATTGTACTGCGGAGTTAAAAACCCTGACTGATATCTGTTGTACATCTTCAAATGCAGTACACATTATCAATAGTATTCCAAAAGAGAAGGGAATAATTTTTGCTCCGGATAAAAATTTAGGGGCATACCTAGAAAAAGTAACCAACAGGAAGATGATTCTTTGGAATGGAGCCTGCATGGTACATGAAATTTTTTCCAAAGAGAAAATCATTAAATTAAAACATCAGAGTCCTGAAGCAATAATTATTGCTCATCCTGAATGTGAAGAAGCTGTTCTTAATCTTGCTGAGTTTATTGGATCAACAAGTCAATTGCTCAGTTTTACAAAGAAGAAAGAGTTTAATCAATTCATTGTTGCAACTGAGTCGGGAATATTACATCAAATGCAAATGGCTAATCCTGAAAAAATTTTTATTCCAGCTCCGCCAAACAATCATTGTGCTTGCAACGAGTGTCCACACATGAAGAGGAATACTCTTGAAAAGTTGTATCTATGTTTGAAATATGAATTACCGGAGATTATCCTTTCAGATGATATTGTTCTTAAAGCAAGAAATAGTATAGATCGGATGTTAGAGATCAGTGAAAAAGCGGGATTGAAATAATTCTAAGTTTCTACCAGTACAATTTATTTGAAAAATTACTTAGTAAAGAGAAACATTCTAGATAAGAATACGTTTCAAATTCATTCAATAAACAAAAAAAGTGCAAAAAGTAATTTTAAGTTTATTAGCAATTACAGGAATTTATTTTGTAAGTTGTACGTCTGAAAGTGGAGAAACAAGCGAGATTTGTTTTGAAACAGAGGTAAGACCAATCATATCTTCAAACTGTACCTTGAGTGGATGTCATAATAGTATTGATAAGGTAAGTGGCTATGATTTTTCTACTTATGAAGGAATAATGCATGCAGTAAAACCCGGAGATCATTCAACCAGTGAATTGTACAAAGTTCTAATTCATCCCTATAAAGAAAAACCACCTAAACCGTTTAATCCACTTTCAGAAGAGCAAAAAATTACAATTGCTGCTTGGATAGAACAAGGGGCAAAGTATAATCCAAATTGTGTAAGCAAGCCATGTGATACAACTTCTGTTACCTTAAGTAGAAGTGTAAGACCAATATTAAATCTATATTGTGGGTCCTGTCATAATTCCTCAAGCCCTCAGGGAGGTGTAGACTTTAGAACCTATGAGAATTTAAGAATTTATATTGATGACAGCACACTTACTTATAGTATCAACCACATTAATGGATTTGCAATGCCGAAAAATTCAAGCAAATTACCTGCATGTGAGATTGGTATAATTCAAAAATGGATAGCACTCGGCGCACCAAATAATTAATTTGAATTTATTCATTAAGTTAGACAAAATTTATTGTGAAGAAAATATTTAACTTCTACCTGATTCTGATTTGCATGTCAACTCATTTGGGGGCGCAGGGGATGTTGGACAGTATAGAAACTGAACCTGTCAAAGAACGCGTACTAAATGCATTTAAATCAACTAGAGTAATTAACAGTCATAGCATGGAGATGCTTCCATTCGGGAATCTAGATTTTAGAATTTTACATCGATTCGATTATCTCAATACGGGTGCTGAAAATTTCTTTGGACTGGATAACGCAAGAACAATGAGATTGGGATTGGATTATGCAGTTCTTGACAATTTGACCGTTGGAATTGGTAGAAGCAGTTATAAGAAAGAGTTTGATGCTTTTGTTCGTTATAGAATCTTATGGCAAACTGAAGGATTAAAGAATATGCCAATTTCTTTAATTTATACCGTCGGAATGATTTATAATGGACAGAAAAACCCTTTTACAGATTCAACAGCAGCAAATTTTACAAGAAGAACAAGCTATTATCATCAAGTTTTAATTGGAAGAAAAATTAGCAACAGATTTACACTACAATTAGCACCTATGATTGTTCATTCAAATTATGTTACTGCAGATTTTATTCCCAATACTTTATTTGCAACTGAAATAGGATTGCGGTATAAGATTACACATCGATTAGCCATACTTGTAGATTACACATTCCCTTTCAATTCCTTTCCTTCGGATTATACCCGACATCCCTTATCTATTGGTGTTGATATTGAAACCGGAGGACATGTATTTCAATTACATTTATCCAATTCAGCAGGAATTAATGAAAGAGCTTATTTGAGGGATGAAAACGGAAGCTGGTTTAATGGAGATATTGGATTTGGATTTAACATTTCCAGGTTATTTCAAATTCAAAATCGAAGAGATTGGAAAAAATAATAGAAATTATAATCATATATAATAATAATTAAAAATCTGATTTACAGATAGTTAAATTATTATAATTTTTTTATATTAAAATTGTTGCTTATATGTAAAATAAGTTTTTATATTTGCAGCTGATTCTCTATCCCAAGAGTTTTTAGTTCTTTATACTCAGCGATTTTAGCGAAAAATTTTTTCATTCTAAACAGAAATATGAAAACTATTACTTCGCTGACTAAGCTTTTCAAGTTTATCTTTTTTGCAATAGTATTTATTACAGATTTAAATGCACAGCTTTGCAATCCAGATACTGATCCGCCTATAATTACAATTCCATGTCCAACGGATACTGTCTTTACGGTATCAAGTCCATCGGAATGTGGAATGATTGTAGATTGGACTCCGCCTGATTTTTCGGATGCCTGTCTGCAAAGCAATTTACTTGTTCTTCCTGGAATAGACATATTTACTTACTATGATGGTCCAGTAGGAGGAACAGGAATAGGATCTTTTATTCCTTCTCGTCCTGACTCATTCACAGTTGTAGGTGCCTCAGGAGGAATTGCAGGAATTAATAGAGTTTTCAATGCATGTTTTTATTCTTATTGTTCCGGGTCCTTAAGTTTTGATTATAGAGCCAGAATGAACAATGCTGATGGATTTGCCCAAGATCGAGCAAGAATAATGATAGAAAATATACTTACAGGAGTAAGTACAACCACCCTATTAACTCCTGGAAACGGAAATTATATTGCCGGCTCTCTTACAGTACCAGTAGGAGAAGGAGATAGAGTTTGTTTTGAAGTTGTATCCGATAATATGGATGGAGTTGATAGCTTGACCATCAGTAATCTTTACATGACTAGTTCAGGTGTAACAACTCAAATTATTGGTCCAAAACCTGGAGAATTTTTAGAACCAGGCACTTATTTGGTACATTATATTGCAAATGATTGTGTAGGAAATGTATCGGAATGTTCTTTTAACATCCAAGTAAATGCTGCACCGGAGCACTTAATTAGTAATTGTAGTAGGGATACTTTAATTCTATTGGATGACCCAACCAATTGTGATACTTTATTAGATGGTCTTATTCCGATAGCAAATAATTATTGTCCAAGTTACTCCGGTTTATTGGGATTTCTTTCTCCAAGTTTATATTTTCAATTTCCAAATGTATTTAAAGTAGGACCAGGTAGTGATTTTAGGACAGGGACAGACGCATTTGCTAACGTAGATGCTTTAGGAGTTCTTTCTCTTACAGGAACAAACAATGGTACGCCGCCGGACTTTCCTACGGGTAAATCAGATACTTCTGTAGCTTACGCATGCAGCTATATACCGTGTAATGGAGAAGTAAGTTTTGATTTTGATGCTACCATGCTAGGTGGTGGAGCATTTAGATACGATGAAGCAGGAGTTATTTTAGGTACAATATTTTCTCCGACTTTTACTGAGATTTTCACTCAGCCACCTTCTGCAGATAATGTATCAGGAAGCAGAATATTCAATGTTGTTGCAAATTCGCAGATATGTTTTTTTGTAAGATCAGACAATAGAGGATTCGAAGATTCATTATCGATTAGCAATTTTGTCTTTACGCCGGAACCGACGGTACTTGAGCAGACATGTGGACCTGATCTTACGCAGGCTGTAGGACCCGGGGTTTATGAAATGTGTTATGAGGCGACGGATTGTTTTGGGACAAGTGAGAGGTGTACATTTGAGTTGACGGTTAGGAATGATTTCACTTTAGGGTGTAAGGATATCAATGTAAGTTTGGATTCCTTGTGTACGGCAGTTATAACTCCTGCGATGTTGATAGCCGGACCGAGTTGTACGGCGACGATG
>JADLHT010000006.1 GCA_020848695.1 Saprospiraceae bacterium | reverse complement strand
TCATATTATAAAATAATTTTCTAACCCTGAAATTACGTAAAAAGTACGGATTTCAGGGTTTTTTTATTAACTTTTTTTATAATATATTTTTGATAATCAGAAGCTTAGGTATTTACCGAATGAGCCTAATCAATGGTTGAAATTGTAAAAAAGTGTCATTTTAGCAAATGACCTAACCATTTTTTACAGGTCTTCGAATCCCAATTTTTTCTAATGGAATAATCTAAGAGTTGATCTTCTTCAATTTCTGAAATTGTAAAATACTTTGATTGAGGATGAGCTAAATACCAACCACTAACAGCAGCTGTAGGATACATAGCTTTATTTTCAGTTAATTTCAATCCAATATTATCTTCAACATTGAGTAATTTCCAAAGCGAATCTTTTTCAGTATGATCCGGACAGGCAGGATATCCAGGCGCAGGTCGAATTCCGCTATACTTTTCTGCAATTAATTCATCATTATTTAAATCTTCATTTTCGGAGTATGCCCAAATTTTCGTTCTAATATGTTGGTGCAAATATTCTGCAGCAGCCTCAGCAAGTCGATCTGCCAACGCTTTAACAAGAATTGCCTGATAATCGTCGTGCTGGCTTTCAAAATTTTCAACCATTTGATCAACTCCAAAACCTGAACAGACTGCAAAAGCACCAATAAAATCAACGATACCGGAGTCCTTGGGTGCAATGAAATCACTGAGACAAAAATTAGCCTGTCCTTCAGCCTTCTTAACCTGTTGTCTTAAATGATGTAGTTGCATTTTGATGGTTCCATCTTCGTTGTAAATAACAAGATCATCTTGATCATTAGAGTTGGCTGGGAAAATTCCATATACTGCTTTAGCCTGAATAGATTTATGGGTAATAATTAAATCAAGCATTTTTTGTGCATCATTATAAAGTTGGGTAGCTTCTTTCCCAATAAGTTCATCTTGTAGAATTTTAGGAAATCTTCCTGAAAGCTCCCATGCAAGGAAGAATGGGGTCCAGTCTATATAGGGAATAAGTGTTTTTAAATCAAATTCTAACAGATGGATGCCTTTAATCTTGGGAGAAGGGGGGCTAAAATCTTCCCAATTAATTTTAAATTTATTTTGTCTTGCCTGTTCCAAACTAATTTTTTGTTTGGTCGAAATTTTATTTAGTCTTTGAATTCTAAGCTGTTCATATTCGTCTTTAATCGAAGTAATAAATTTTTCTCTTTGTACAGTATCTTTATTGAGGAGATTAGCTACAACAGATACAGCTCTAGATGCATCCAATACGTGAACAACTGCAGAATCATATTCAGGTTCAACTTTAAGTGCAGTATGGATTTTCGAAGTTGTAGCACCTCCGATAAGAAGAGGAGTTTGAAATTTGTTTTTTTTCATTTCCAAAGAAATGTTTACCATTTCATCCAATGATGGGGTAATTAGTCCGCTCAATCCGATAATGTCTGCATTAATTTCCCTAGCTTTAGATAGAATCTTTTCGCAACTTACCATAACCCCAAGATCGTGAATTTCATAATTGTTACAGGATAACACCACACCAACAATGTTCTTACCAATATCATGAACATCTCCTTTAACAGTTGCTAATAAGATTTTTCCTTTGGAAATTGATTTTTCATTTTTCTCTGATTCCATAAATGGAAGTAGATAGGCAACAGCTTGCTTCATTACTCTGGCACTTTTAACTACCTGAGGTAAAAACATTTTTCCTGAACCAAATAAGTCACCTACAATATTCATTCCATCCATTAATGGACCTTCAATAACTTTAATTGGAGATTGTAATTCTATCCTTGCTTCTTCCACGTCTTCAATGATGAATTCCGTGATTCCTTTTACTAAAGAATAGCTTAATCGTTCCGTTACATTATTTTTTCTCCATTCATCAATAATCTTTGTATCGGAATTGGGTTTAGATTTAACTGATTCAGCAAAAATCGTTAGTCTTTCAGTAGCGTCATTTCTTCTGTTAAACAATACATCTTCAACAAGATCAAGTAATTCTTTTGGTATTTCAGAATAAACATCAATCATTCCTGCATTAACTATTCCCATATCCATTCCTGCTTTAATAGCATGGTATAAGAAAGAGCTATGCATGGCTTGTCTGACAAGCTCATTTCCTCTAAAGGAAAATGACAAATTGCTTACGCCACCGCTTATTTTAGAACCCGGGCACTTTTGTTTTATTTCCTTACAGGCTTCGATATAGTTGATTGCATAATTGTTATGTTCTTCTATTCCGGTAGCAACTGCAAAAATGTTTGGATCAAAGATAATGTCTTGTGGCTTAAAACCTACTTTGTTAATAAGTATGTGATAAGCTCTTTCACAGATTTCAACTTTTCTACGAATAGTATCAGCTTGACCCTGTTCATCGAAAGCCATAACTACTGTTGCTGCGCCATATCTTTTGATTTTTTTAGCTTGTTCTATAAATAGGTTTTCACCTTCTTTTAATGAAATTGAGTTTACAATTGATTTGCCCTGAAGACATTTTAATCCGTTTTCTATTACTTCCCATTTAGAGGAGTCGATCATAACCGGAACTTTGACAATTTCTGGTTCTGAACTTATATAGTTCAAAAATTCTTTCATTGCCTTGGAACCATCTAGCAAAGCCTCATCCATGTTGATATCAATAATTTGGGCTCCTGCATCCACTTGTTGCTGAGCTACCTGTATGGCTTCAGCCATCTTATTGTTTAATATAAGTTTAGCAAATGCTTTTGATCCAGTTACGTTTGTTCTTTCACCAATATTAATAAAATTTAATTCTGGTCTCATTTCAAGTACTTCCAATCCCGAAAATTTTGAATTCGGATTAAGCGATACTGATTGTCGAGGTGAAATTCCTTTAACCGCGTCATTCATCAAACGAATATGCTCTGGAGTCGTTCCACAACATCCACCGACTATATTAACGTATGAAGAATTTGCAAATTGACGTATTAAATCCTTCATTTCTTCCGGAGACTGATCGTATTCTCCGAGTTCGTTAGGTAATCCGGCATTGGGATAAGCGCTGATTCTACACTCTGCAATTTTGTTCAGACTCTGGAGGTAAGGCAACATTTCTTTAGCTCCCAGAGCACAATTTAATCCAATAGAAAAAAGTGGTACATGAGATATAGAGACATAAAATGCTTCTAAAGTTTGACCGCTTAAGGTACGACCACTTGCATCAGTTATCGTTCCGGATACCATAATTGGCAGTCTCAAATTTTTTTCTTCAAAAACTTCTTCGATTGCAAATAGTGCTGCTTTTGCATTTAATGTATCAAATATAGTTTCAACAAGAAGTATATCACAGCCACCATCTATTAATCCTTTTATTTGCTCAATGTATGCGATCCGAAGTTCGTCAAAGGTAACGGATCTGAATTCAGGTCGATTAACATCTGGTGATAGACTTGCAGTTCTATTGGTAGGACCAAGGGCTCCGGCAACAAAACGTTTTGTTTCTTGATTATTTTTTTCAAATTCTAAAACTGTGTTCTTTGCAAGTTGGGCACTGATTAGATTTAGTTCATAACAATAATCTTCCAGATGATAATCCGATTGAGAAATTCTATTTGCCGAGAAAGTATTGGTTTCAATTATATCAGAACCGGCTTCAAGATAATGCTTGTGAATTTCAGTAATTATATCAGGTCTGGAAATTGAAAGCAACTCATTATTTCCTTTAAGATCGATAGTAGAATGCGAGAATCGAGTACCTCTAAAATCTTGTTCAGTTAATTGATATTTCTGGATCATAGTACCCATTGCACCGTCGAGTATTAAGATTCTGTCTTGTGCTAATTGTTCTAAAGATTGCCATCGATCATTCATATGATGCAAAAATAGAATTAACTTATTAATTAGTTTGTACTATAAGATATAATTAGGAATTTTTTAATCTTTGCATTAGATGATACATTTAACGATTGCAACTTTAGTAGTTAGCCTATTGCATGCACTAATTCCAAGTCATTGGATTCCTTTGTTAAGTATTTCAAAAACGTATCAATGGTCTAAGAAGGAGACTTTATGGACTAGTTTTTATTTATCCTGTGCTCATGTGTTTAGTACATTAATTATTGGATTGGTATTGGGATTAGTCGGGCTTGGACTAAACGAATTGTTTGCTGAAATTTTTTATTGGCTCAGTCCTGCAATACTTATTTTATTTGGATTGTATTTTTTGTGGAGACATCATACTCACCATCATTTTCATGTTGACGACGAATTAACACAGCCGCCAATCAGAAAGAAACAATTGATATTGTCTATGATGATGTTTATGATATTGTCACCTTGTCTTGAGATAACTGCATTTTTCTTTGATGCTTCCCGTTATGGATGGCAAAACTTGATATTCATTGGATTATTATATACCTTATGTTCAATTTTATCTATGGTGTTATGGGTTAATTTTTTGTGGATTGGATTTCAAAAAATGGATTCTCATAAGTGGGAACACAGGGCGGGTATACTAACTGGCTGGACCATAATTGCAGCTGGAATAATTAGTTTTATCATTCACTAGCCATGAAGTTAAAGAAAGTATTGATTATAGGGGGTGGCATAGTAGGCTTGGCAACAGCATATCAGTTATTGGATGTTTATAAGGATTATGAAGTTGTAATTCTAGAAAAAGAAGCAAGTATTTGCTATCATCAGACAGGACATAATTCCGGTGTGATACATTCCGGAATTTACTATAAGCCAGGAAGCCTAAGAGCAGTAAACTGTCAGAAAGGATACAGAATGTTGATTGAGTTTTGCCAGAAACATAATATTAATCATGAGATCTGTGGCAAACTAATTGTTGCAACTAACGAGTATGAACTTAGTGGACTTAAAAGTATATTTGAAAGAGGTCTAGCCAATCAATTGGATGGAATTAAACTTCTAAAAAAAGATGAGTTAAGGGATATAGAACCATATGTATCAGGAGTACAAGGAATTTTTGTACCTCAGACCGGCATCATTGACTATCGGAAAGTTGGTCAAAAATATCTTGAGCTCGCAGAAAAACAGGGAGCTAAGATATACTTGAATCAGAAGGTGCTGCGGATAAAGAAAACGGGAAATGAAATTATTGTAACAACGAATCAGGAAGAATTTAATTGTGACTATATTATAAATTGTGCCGGACTTTATAGTGATAAAGTTGCCGGATTGTCCAATTCACAAGTTGATGTACAGATACTTCCCTTTAGAGGAGAATATTATAAAGTGAAAGAACAAAAGAGATATTTAGTTAAAAATTTAATCTATCCTGTTCCGGATCCTAATTTTCCATTTTTAGGAGTCCATTTTACCCGGATGATTAATGGCGAACTTGAAGCAGGGCCAAATGCAGTATTGGCTTTCAAAAGGGAAGGTTACAAAAAGTTTGATTTTAGTTTTCCTGAATTTATTGAGACCGTAAGTTATTCAGGATTTTATAACTTAGTTAGAAAATATTGGAGACAGGGTCTGATTGAATACAAACGAAGTTTTTCAAAGAAAATGTTTGCCCAATCTCTGCAAGCATTAGTTCCGGAAATAAGTGAAACCGATCTTATTCCTGCCGGATCGGGCGTAAGGGCATCAGCCTGTACACAAGATGGTTCAATTGTAGATGATTTTTTAATTTATGAAAATGATAAAATAGTCAATGTTTGCAATGCCCCCTCACCGGCTGCAACAGCATCATTATCCATTGGATTAACGATTGCAAATAGAATCAAGCAGATCAGCTAGTTGTTTAGTCAGATTTTTTCTGCTGTATTTATCGATTTCTTCAAGATTTGGTTTAAAAACCTTAGTGTCAGTATATATATCAATTAACCAATTTAGAATTTCCTTAATTTTTATTGGATCGTTATAATCAGAATTGAATCCTGCATTCGTTTGATTTAAAATAAGTTCTACATCTGAGTTCTTTGGACTTATTGCAATTATTGGTTTTTTCAGGGCAAGATATTCAAAAAATTTACCGGTTATTACACCCGGATCATTTTTTGTTCCTATTAAAAGCAGAGAAGTGGCAGAAGATATTTTTTTAATATATTCCTCATGAGATAAGGCCGGATATGTTTCAAGAATGTCTTTCAATCCTTGATTTGAAATGGATTCATAAACAGCCGGATCTATTGCTCCGATGAAAAGTAGTTTAAATTTTTTCCTAAGATTGTTATCAGAATTCAGTAATATATTTAATTCTCTCCAAAGTAATTCCGGATTTCTATCACCCGATAAAGTTCCTCCGTATGCTAACACGAAATGATCTGACTTGTTACTTTCAATTTCGTTTGGAATCGAATCATACCCGTTGGTAATAACAACCGGAGTTCTACCACTAATCTCTTTAAATCCGATTGAACAATACTTGCTAACTGTTACTAATTGATTGGCATGTTGCAATACTTTCATTTCCAATTTCTCATTCCTTTTTTTTGCCCAGGAGGTCATTTTTAAACTTCGGATGAAAAATATTCTGCTCCACGGGTCACGAAGATCTACAAGCCACGGGATATTGAATTTTTTCTTTAACCTGTAACCGATTAACTGCACAGAATGGGGAGGACTTGAAGTCAGGATTGCATCAATTTTATTTGTTTTTAAGTACTCCGAAAGAAATTTATAAGAGGGTTTGATCCAAAGCATTCTTGCATCAGGTATAAAAACATTTCCTCTTATCCAGGTAGCAATAGAATGAAAGAATGGTCTTTTTGATTTTTCAGCAACAACATTGGGTTTCAATTTTTCATTGGATTTTAGTCCAATTAACTTTTTATAAATTGAAAAAGGTTCTCTAGCTTTTTGTTTTAGTACAGTTATTCCATCAGGAATTTCTTTATATAACGAGTTGTCATGGTAAGGATATTCGCCATCTTCAACGGTATATACAATGGGTTCCCAACCAAATTCTCGCAAGTACTTTACGAAATAAAGACATCTTTGTACGCCCGGGCCACCACTTGGCGGCCAATAGTATGTAATGATCAATACTTTCTTCATCTATTTGAATCTTTGATCATTCTCATAGCAAGAAACGGTGATATTGTTCGGTGAAAATTGGGAATCAATTTTATAATGCAATTAAGTACTTGGGCAATTAAGCTAAATAATAATTTTTTATAATTCTGATTATAGAAGCCCGGAATACTTTCTATTGTAAATCCATATTTTTCAACGATTAATTTATATTCATAGAATGGTACCAATCTTTCAACCCAGGTACCTGTAAATGGATCTCTGGTATTTGAAAATCTTGCGGTTAATACAGGAAAAGTCTTGTCTAATTTATATTGATTGATACAGTTGATTATTTGATTGGCGGTAAGACCTCTCGTATTATTTATAAATTTATCGAGCTGATTTTCCGTTAATTCGGGTAAATACTTTACTATTATTTTTCTTCGTAAATTTCTTCCCGAATTAGTCTTATCATAATCTCCGGAGGTCATGTTTGTGCTGGATCCATTCCACTCATAATGTTTATGGATATTTCGATGCAATCTGTGAACGACCGGATTGTGAATATTAGCAGAAGTAGATATCATTAGAACCAACTTACTTGAGGGTAAATGCGAAATCAATTCAAAGAATTGATCAAGATCCGGTATGTGTTCAATTACATTTCTGGATGATAATCCATCTACCATCAGTTTATTAGTTTTGCAAAATTCGACTAAGCTATCAGTGTCACCTGTAATATAGTAATTAAACTCTAAATTTAAAATCTTTGAAATGATTTTACAATCATGAATCATTTCTTCACTTAAGTCATGACAAATTATATTGCCGATTCCAACTTTTTTTGCCAACAAACCAAAGAAGCCAATACCTGCCCCATGATCAATCAGGCATAGTTCATCTATTCTTTTATCTGGAAGTTTATCTAATATGTGAGTAAGAGATAACACATTAGATTGATTGTTGTAAGTTAATTTTTCTAAATTATAGGCAAAGTATGATTCACCCATTTTAGATAAACCTATCTCCTTAAAGTTTATTTTGAGAATTAAACTTTCTAACTCTTTTGAATGAGCGATTACCTCTTTTAAATTTATCATTTCAATTTTGGACAGAAAGTTTCTCAAATTCCTGAATAAAAATTTCCATGGTTATGATTTTCCACAATTCATTTTCTCCAAAAGAATTTGTTGCGAATGCTTTTCTTAGCTTGTTTATGTTCCATATTCCACGCTCTTCTATTTGTTTCGAATAGAGTATATCCTGAATATCTTTTTTTAATTCACCCTTTGTCCATAAATCAGTAGGAGTTCCAAAGCCTTTTTTATCCCGTCGATTTAGAATTTTATTTGGCAAGATCCCATTCATTGCTTTTCTTAATATTATTTTTGTTACACCATTTTTGATTTTGTAATCACTTGGAAGCATAAATAGGTATTCAACCAGTCGATGATCCAGAAAGGGAACACGGCTTTCAATTGAGCAAGCCATGCTGTTTCGATCTTCCCAGTGTAAAAGATGGGGTAACATCCTGATTTTTAAGGTATCGTACAAGGCCTGATCTAAATCTGTATTGAATTTTAATTTGAAAACGGAAGAAATAGACGATATTGTTTTATTTGAATAAAAGTCAGAATTGCAATATTTTTTGTTTTCAAGTTTTAAAAGTTGCTTATTGGAAAAAAGGATATTAAATATAGCTCCACTAAGTTGCTTTATAGAATAGCTTAAGGATTGGTCCAACTTCCATTGTTTCAGATTGTTGTAAATTTTAACCAATTCTAAATTTTTCATCTGATCTGATAGGAGATATTTAAAGTAATATGGATAACCCGCTAATGTTTCATCACCACCTTGCCCATTTAGAAGTACAGTTATTCCGGAGGCTCTTACGTTTTTGTAATTCAGAAAAGCACTGTATGGACTTGCTCCTGAAGTGGGGCCATCCTGCTTAAAAATCCAATTTCTAATGGAATCAATGTTTATTTGTTCATCCTGAGTATAGTAAGTAGGCTGAAATCCACCCGTATCTAATACTGATTGGATGTATTCCCGTTCATCATATTTTTTATCTTGTTCATAGTAAACGGAAAATGTTTTAACTGTATTCTTTAAGATATTGCGTGAAGTAATTGCAATACTTGATGAATCTAAACCACCACTTAAAGCAATTCCAATTGGAACATCAGCGCGAAGTCTAAGTTTGACCGCATCATTAAATAAATATTTGAATTGTTCTACTTTTTCTTCATCTGAATTTAGTTGTAAAGACTTATTGGGATCAATCTCCCAATATTTCTTAAAATTAATTTTGTTATTATGTATTGTAAAGTAATGCGCACTTGGAATTTTATTTATTCTATTTACAAATGTTTCTCCGCTATCATGTAATTGATTGAGTAGAAAAAAACGCTGTGTACTGTGTGTGTTGAACTCAAATTTAATCAATCTACTGGCAATAATTTGCTTTTCTTCAGATCCCCAGATAAATTTTTCATCATCAATGTAGTAATTAAATGGCTTTACTCCAAATCGATCTCTGGCTCCATAAAGAACTTTTTTATCAGAATCCCAGATAACAAAAGCAAACATTCCGATAAATTTATGAACACAATCATAACCCCATTGAATGTATGATTTTAGTAATACTTCTGAATCGCTGTTCGAATGAAAAACAAAACCGTAAGTTTGTAATTCCTTCTTAATCTCAAGATAATTATAAATTTCTCCATTGAAATGAAGCCAAAATTTTCCGGTTTCATCAGTCATCGGTTGATGACCTGAAATACTTAGATCTATAATGGCGAGTCTTTTATAAGCGAGGCATAAATTATAGCTTTCATTCTGAAAGCTTTCAATATGAGGGTACTTGCCTGATATTTTAGGATCACTTTTCTCTCCAAGAAGATTTTGAAATAAATTATTAGTAGTATTAATTAATACATACCCTTCATCATCGGGACCCCGATGATGCGCAATATCATTCATTTTTCGGATCGATTCAAGATCAACAATTTTAGAATTAAAATGAAAAACACCAGCAATACCACACATTAGGGCAAAATTAAGTCTAGTTGATAGATTAATCCTATGAATTCTATAACTATTTGTTGGGTTAGTATGATATTGACAATTTTTTAAACTGATGTAATAAAACTTTCGAACAAGATTTAAGATTTTCATACTAACATCTATGTACCTCTTGGTCTCGAAGGAGACCAAGAAGCACATGATGAAAATTATTAATAATAAAACACACAATCTGAGAAACTAACTATCTTAATACAGCAAACCAAATAACCATAAAGGAATCTTGTTGTCATACCCACTAATTTCTTCATCTAAGACCGTAAATGAATTTTTTATTTCAGCTATTGGGTTTATTTTATTATTGGGTTCGTTTAATTTGAAAATATATTTGTTATCGATTAAAAAATCAGCTTTATCTGTAGTATTGACAACATGGGAGTGACTCAACTGATTGAAAAAAAAGGTTTCCTTTAGATTTCTTTTATTGATCCTGCTTTCAGAAACCAGAAAACATAGATTGGTATTGTTCAAGTAAATTTTATCCGGCTTAGAAATCAAACTATATGATTTTTCCGGGGAAAGTATATTGCTTATTAATCGTGCTTCACTAAGATAATTAAGATATAAATTCAGTGTCTGCCGATTTAATTCAAGACTTTGTGAAAGCTTTGTTGAATTTGGTTTGAACGGAACATTAATTGCTAAATGATAGAGTAATTTTTTAATCTTTCTTATATTGTTGACTTCAACATCATTTATTTGGAGTATATCTTGTTCAATACTTTGACTAACAGCATTATTAAGTTTCTGAGTAAAACTTTTCGTGTCTTGTAGAAAAAAGGGGTAATAACCATACTGAAGGTATTCTTTAAATAAGATCAATGGATTTATATGATTATTAATTTCTATCGAAATATCAATATGAGATTTTAAAATATCGTCTATCGAAATTTTATTAAACAATTTGCCTTCCTTTAATTCGATATATTCTCTGAATGAAAGTCCTTCCATATTATAAGTTGCCACTTTCCTGGTAAGATCAGTATCTCCTTTAAAATGTTGAAGGGTCGATGAACCGACTACAACTACGGATAGTTTATTATATAAATCGTTGATATTTTTTAGTTCAAGACTCCAATCTTCAACCTTGTGAATCTCATCAATATACAGGTGTGTTCCACCTAAGTTTTGATGTTTTTTGGCAATTTCAATCATAGTTAGCCCTGAGGTATTTAGGCTATCCATATTCACATATAATGCTTTTGTATCAAATTGAAACCTCTCCTTTATAAATTGAAGCATCATAGTACTCTTACCAACTCCTCTCGGACCTTTTATAAAAAGCAACTTTTCGTTCCAATTAATATTTCCCCATTGGGATTTGCGGGGACACAAACCCTCCACAGTATGTAGAAAACTATTGTGTTCCTGCCTTAAATTTTCCAATGAGTCCATTCAGAAGTTAAATAATGGATTTTAAAAACGTCAAATAATGATTATAAATATAATTAAAAACATCAATAAATATATTAAATAGTTTATATAAAATTCTAAAAAATAATAAAAAGATTAATATAAAGTACAAATATATATATAAAAGTCTTATTAAGACATCATAAAATAAATAAAAATGATTTATAAAAACATCAAAAATATAAATTGAAAAAATAAAAATATATAAAGAATAGATAATCAATTAATTAAAATCAATATTAACCATCGGGTTAATTTGTAAAAAACCTTAATTGTCGTGAAGGAATTTCAAAATCTATACCTTGAATATCAGTTTTTTTCCTGTAAACAAACATTTACTCAGAATCGGAGCATTCCTACGATTAAATGAAATCCAAAAACCAGCTATAATTTGTACATTTGCAATACATATTATTAAAAAATATATATGAAAAGTATAAATATCAAGGAACTGTTACCTCATCTTATCATTGTTGTGGTTTTTTATCTTATTGCTACAATCTATTTTTTACCTGCTCTAAAAGGTAAAGTATTACAACAGTCGGACTTCAAGTCCTGGCAAGCCATGGCTCATGAAAGTATTGAGTATAATAAGACCCATAGTGATATTGCCCTTTGGTCAGATAATATGTTTGGTGGAATGCCGCTTTTTCAAACTTCAATGGCATCAAAAAATAATTTTCTCGGATACCTTCAATTGATTCCTCTTAGAATTGCCAATCCACCTATTAATACTTTTTTTGCTCTAATGTTATTCAGTTATTTGGGATTAATATTTTTTGGCTTAAGTACTTATGTTGCTGCACTTTGTTCTTTGGTATTGGCTTTTAGTACAGGAAATATTCTATTGTTGGAGGCCGGACATCTTACAAAACTGGCTGTAATCGGATTTGCGTCTTGTGTTTTGGTTGGCTTCTGGGCTTCTTATTGTAAAAACAGATTGTTAGGTTTGACATTATATGGATTCGGATTTGGAATGCAGGTACTTAATAATCACGTTCAGATGACTTATTATTTATTCCTTGGTATAGTTCCATTTTTCATCTTATTGCTTTATGAAGCCATAAAGGATAATAAACTTAAAGAATTCGGCATCAATACTTTATTATTAGCATTAATTACTATCGTTGGATTACTTGCTTCGGCAACTACAATACTTACGACAAAGGAGTATGTAACACAAACAATGCGTGGTGGATCTGTATTATCGACTTCTGCAACTTCTGGAGAGACTACAAACAAAAGCGGTTTGGAATGGGATTATGCAACGCAATGGAGTAATGGAATTTTAGATTTAGCTTCAACAATAATTCCAGGAGTTGCTGGAGGAGGAAGCAGTGAAAAAGCCATCAACAATTCCTCTTTAAAATCTGCATTAAAGAAAAATCGAATTCCAGTTAATCAGAATACTGTTATTCCTGGGTACTGGGGTGAACTACCTTTTACGGGAGGACCATTTTACTTTGGGATTGTTATCATATTGCTATACTTAATCGGAGCCATTCTGATAAAAGATAAGATTAAATGGTGGTTTATAATTAGTTCTGTTCTCTTATTGTTGATGTCTTTGGGTAAAAATTTTGAGATTTTTAATCAATTATTGTTCAATACACTTCCATTTTTAAACAAGTTCAGAGCACCAAGCTCAATACTAACCATTGTTGCCATCTATGCAGGAATTTTTGGATTCTATACTTTATCTAAAATTCTCAAACATGAATTTGACAGTGAACAAATAAAGAAAGCAATCTACATAAGTGGCGGATTTTTAGGGATGATTTGTATTTTCTTTTGGATAATCGGACCTGGATTTTTCGATATGAGTAAAGGAGCTCCGGCAGATCAGGCTAAAGTATTGATAGACATCAGAGAAGCCATGATGACAGGAGATGCATTAAGAGGATTGTTATTGGTATTATCAGGATCAGCTCTGATCTTGTTATACAGTAGAAGAAAAATGAAAGAGAATATTTTTTTAAGTGCGTTGGGGATTCTGATTTTATTTGATCTATTAACTATTAACAGCAGATATATAACCAGTAATGATTTTATTACAGATTCTTCGAGTAAATTAATTTTCCAAAAAAGAAAAGTTGATGAACAGATATTAAATGACAAAACGCCTGGATATAGAGTTTTTGACGCAACAGTTAATACTTACAATTCTTCAATACCTTCATACTATCATCACACAATTGGCGGATATCATCCTGCAAAGTTGAGAAGATATCAGGATATTATTGATCATTGTTTAGATGGTGAAATGCAAAAGCTAAATCAAATATTGCAAGGATTTAATGGTAATCCGAATGATAGTGGTTTTGTAAATTCCATGAATCAACTTCAGGTATTGAATATGTTGAATACAAAATATTTTATTCTTGGTGAACCGCAAAAGGAAATTGCATTACCCAATTCAACCGCGAATGGATCAGCATGGTTTGTCAATAATATTAAGTGGGTTCAATCTGCGGATGAAGAAATTGAAGCATTAAAATCCACAGATTTAAAACATACCGCTGTTATTCATAATGAGTGGAAAGAAATGGCTGGTGTTCATGGTGATGGAACAGGTTCTATTGCACTTTTGTCTTATTCTCCAAATGAATTAAAATATACAAGTGAATCTTCTACAGATCAAATTGCAGTTCTTTCAGAAATTTGGTATGGCCCTAATTTGGGTTGGACAGCAACCATTGATGGGAATAGCGCAGATTTGTTTAGGTCTAATTACGTTTTAAGGGCGTTAAAGGTTCCTGCAGGAAAACATGAAATCATTTTAAGTTTTAAGCCAAAATCATTTTTTATTGGCGAAACACTTTCGGCAATTTTTTCATTATTACTCATAGGTTTGATCGGAATAAGTATCTGGATTAACAAGAGGAACAAATCGTCTTCATTATAGTCTCACTATACTTCATTATCCAATGATATGGGAGTTGTAAGACGGCAAAGTATATATAGTTCAATCTTGGTTTATGTGTCGATGTTTATTGGATATATAAATCTTTTGGTGCTTATGCCTAAGTATTTTAGTCCAGAGCAGATCGGTTTAACAAGAACGATTTTGACCTTAGCTGTTTTTATGTCTGGATTCTGTGAGCTTGGTGCAAGTTCGGTATTGTATCGATTTTTTCCCACATTTCAAAGACACAATTCAAGAGATTTGGTGTGGATTATTTTTACCTTACCCTTAATTGGTTTTATTTTATTTAGTAGTATAAGTTTTTTAGGTAAAGGAGTCTTTTATAATTTTTATTTTGAGAAGAGTCCTGAATTGCAAGAATATATTCCTCTGATCTATTATCTTACTTTTTTTACCTTAATTGGTTCTGTAGCTTCCAGTTATTGCATAGCAAACTTACATACCGTATTTCCAAAAGCTATTAATGAATTGGTTCCAAAACTTGGCAATACCTTACTCATTATAATTTTTGCAAGTGGACTTATTAGTATTCATCAATACTTCTTTTGGTTTTGTACATTAACGACTATTAGTTCAATTTGTATGTTGGTTTATATAAAATATTTCAAAGGTTGGGATACAGAATTGAAAGTTAGCAAGCTGACTAGACGAGTATACAAGCATATGATACGATATGGCTTAGTAGCCATTTTAGGATCGTCATTCTTGTTAGTTATATTGTATATTGATACAATAATGTTAGGAGGATTAAAAGGACAGGCAGAAGTCGCTTCATTTAATATTGGATATTATATTATAAATATAATGTCGGTTCCATTTGTTGCAATAATCAGTGTAGTTATACCTTTGTTGTCCAATGCAATTAGACATAAAAGATGGGATGAAGTATTGCGTCATTATCGTCAGACATCATTGAATAATTTTGTAATTGGGGCATTTATTTTTGTTTTGTTAATGATTGTGTTTCCTGAATTGCTAAACTTAATGCCAAAAGATAAAGGATACGAGTCTTCCATGTTAATTGTTGTTTTCTTAGGATTGGGAAGATTGTTAGATATGATTACAGGATGCAATTCGGAAATTATTCTTCTTTCAAAGTATTATATATTCAATTTATATAGTATTATTATTGTGTCCATTATTAAAATTATATTGAATTATTATTTGATCGAACATTATGGTATGCTGGGAGTCGCAATATCAGGTTTTATAGTGTTGATGCTTTTTAATGTTAGCCGCTTTACTTATATTTATTACAGGTTAGGCATCCAACCATTTACTATCAATAGCCTAAAGGCAGTATTACTAACCCTTACTTTAGGAATAGGATCCTGGTATATTTTGAATGGAATAAATTTAAAGTTGGATAGTCATATGTATTTTTCAGCAATTCTTCAGGTTACGGTAAAATCCACACTTTGGTTTATAGTATTTTTTTCCGCAATAGTATTTTTTAATATTTCACTTGAAATTAATCAATTTTATTTGTTGATTCGAGATAAATTATTGAACACTTTCAAGATAAAAACTTAGTCAATAGAAAGTAAAAAATAGGTTTTTTGTTATTTGTGAATCAAGATCTTAGTAACCTTACTTTTGCTGGATAATAAATAAATTCCCGTTTCTAAGTTCTCAATATTAAAAGCAATCCCCTGTTGGAGCACTCTTCCATCTAAGGAAAGCAAAGTATAAGTATCCTTTAAATTAGGATTAATTATGAGCAAACTATTTCCAAGAATTCGATAATCTATTTTTGATTTTTTACCCGAAGTAATTATTTGAGTAGGTACTTCATATTCATAGCAACCGATGTCAAAGTAAGCTTCTTGCGGTCTAATAGTTAATTTTAAATCGTTAGTAACAATTTCATGAACAAGGTCAGTTCCTTTGTTTCTTGCTGGTGAATTTGAGCTTAGTTTAAAATCGAATTTGTTATAATCGATAAATACACCAGGAATATCTTTTATTAATATTGAATTCAGATCATAACCTTGTTGTTGCCATTGAGTAAAGTTGATATAGCTTGCACCATCATTTCTTGTCATTCTGTCATTTAACAAATTATAATTACTGAAGTGGTTTGTGCAATTATTATCTACGTAAAGTGATCCTTTAGCTGAAAAGCTTAGAATAATATTGTTAAATATTTGGAGACTATCACTTTCAACTGCAAGAATTCCCCATTGAGAGCTGGAAGGAACTACTATTGTGTTATTATAAAATTTAACATCATTACAACCTGTCGCAGCATCACCAAGAAAAAATGTAACTCCGTTACCTCCGCCTGATAAACCGTTGTTATAGATTAGATTATTGTATATAAATGAATGATAAATTCCCTGCAGATTAAGCCCAATCCTGTTGCCATAACAAATGTTGTTATAGATGGAGATATCATACGAAAGTCCAGGTGATCCACTGCTTAAATCCGGATTTAATTGGATTCCTGCTGCTTTTCGATTATTTAAACAGATATTATGGCGAAGTATTACATGATCGCTGTTATTTGATACATATATTCCATGTTCGCCGAAAGATCTTTTACAAATATTGAATTCAGCCAGAAAGTAGTCTGTATATCCTGTAAATATTCCTCTGTAACAGCTGTCAACTTCGCAATTTCTGACAATGATGTGATCAGAAAGTACTACTCTGATACCATCTTCACCACCTCCGGAAATATCAGGAATGAATTGTACTTTAAACCCATTTACTTCAATAAAATGGTTTCCTTCAATATTTAAACCATCACCCCCGCGACCACAGGATTGATTTATTACAACGTTTTTTCCTTTGGCAAAATAGACAATCGGATTTGACTCTGTACCACTATTTTTGTAAAAATGATCAAATCCTTTATACACTCCATCATATACTAAAATACTGTCGCCAGCCACAACAATATTTGTTGCTTTTTGAATTGTTAAGAAAGCTTTGTTGAAACTAGACCCATCGTTATTGTCATTTCCCAGCGGATGTATATGATAATTTTTTGATTGCAGGAAGCTTAATGAAAAAGCATATAATATTAAAATCAACCTCATTATAATTTTCTTTAATTCAAAGATAGCTATTAAAAAGTTAATTGAAAAGAAAAATGATTTTTATAGGGAGATATTTAAGTCAGAATACCTTTCGAAATGAAAGAGCAGTAAGTTAGAGAAGGATGTTTAAAATTGGTCATTTTCTTCAATCAATTTTTTATATCTTTACCCATATATTTTCTCCTGTAATGATGGTCCAAACTGAGGTTTATAAAACTGAAAATAAGATTAGAATATTGACAGCAGCATCGCTATTTGATGGTCATGATGCCGCAATAAATATTATGCGTAGAATTCTCCAGTCATCAGGCGTCGAAATAATTCATCTTGGTCATAATCGTTCGGCATTGGAAATTGTTGAAGCTGCAATCCAGGAAGACGTCCAGGGGATCGCTATTACTTCTTATCAAGGTGGCCATAATGAATTTTTTAAGTACATTTTTGATTTGTTGAAAGAGAAGGGATGTGGTCACATAAAAATTTTTGGTGGGGGAGGTGGAACTATTTTGCCCTCAGAAATAGATGAATTACAAAAATATGGAATTTGTCGAATATATAGTCCTGATGATGGAAGGAAATTGGGTTTGCAAGGGATGATCAATGATTTATTGATAAACTGCGATTTTCAAACCGGAGCCTCTCTTAATGGTGAATTCAATTCTATTTTTCAACAAGATTTTAAGTCTGTTGCAAGATTAATTTCTGCTGTTGAAAATTTTCCGGAGAAGACAGATGAAATACTATCTAAACTTCAAACCAGTAATGAAACAAAAAGAATTCCAATATTGGGAATAACTGGAACCGGAGGATCAGGTAAATCGAGTATTGTTGATGAATTAATTAGACGGTTTGTATTGGATTTTAAAGATTGTAAAGTTGCTATACTTTCGGTCGATCCCAGTAAAAGAAAAACCGGAGGCGCGCTCTTGGGAGATCGGATTAGAATGAATGCAATCCATCCGGAATTTCATAAAGGAAAAGTATTCATGAGATCTTTAGCAACCCGACAAAGTAATCTCGCGCTTTCTCCTTACATTAAAAGTGCATTGGAAATTCTGCGTGCAGCATCATTCGATCTGATTATACTGGAGACTTCGGGGATTGGTCAAAGTGATACTGAAATTGTAGATTTTAGTGATGCTTCATTATATGTTATGACACCGGAGTATGGAGCTGCAACACAATTGGAGAAAATTGACATGCTTGACTTTGCTGATCTGGTTGCAATTAATAAATTTGATAAAAGAGGAGCTCAAGATGCCTTGCGTGATGTTAGGAAACAGGTTCAAAGAAACCGTCAGTTGTGGAATAAATCTACAGAAGAGATGCCTGTAGTAGGAACAATTGCATCACAATTCAATGATCCTGGGACAAACTTATTGTATCAGAAGGTTCTTAAATTACTTCATGAGAAATCTGGAATAAAATTAGACTCCGGACTAAATTTACCAACCGGTGAATCAGAGAAGATTTATATTATACCTCCAAGTAGAGCAAGATACCTTGCAGAAATTTCAGAGAATAACCGAAAGTATGATGAATGGATAAAAGAACAGTCAGAGCTTGCATCAGACCTGTATTCTTTCAAGAAAATATTTAATAAAGTTACTGAGTTAAATCTTACCTCTGAATTGACTCAACTGATTGGAAAGACTGAACAGAAACTTGATGGAACATTAAGAAGTATTTTAGAAAATTGGGAAGCAAAAAAAGCTGCTTATAGAAGAGATGAATATCTGTATCAGGTAAGATCAAAAGAAATTAAAGTTCCAACCTATACAGTTTCGCTTTCACATACTAGAATTCCAAGGGTTGAACTACCCAGCTATAAAGACTGGGGAGATATCTTACATTGGATTGGTCAGGAAAATGTTCCCGGCGAATTTCCTTATACAGCCGGAGTCTTTCCATTCAAGCGTAAGGAAGAAGATCCGACAAGGATGTTTGCAGGAGAAGGGGGACCAGAACGTACCAACAGACGATTCCATTATGTAAGTGTAGATATGCCTGCAAACAGACTGAGTACGGCATTTGATTCAGTAACATTGTATGGTGAAGATCCTGATTTCAGACCTGACATCTATGGAAAGGTTGGAAATAGTGGAGTAAGTATTTGTTCTTTGGATGATGCCAAGAAGTTGTATAGCGGATTTGATCTTTGCGATCCACGAACTTCTGTAAGTATGACCATCAATGGTCCTGCAGCAACGATCTGTGCATTTTTTATGAATGCTGCAATTGACCAACAATGTGAAAGGTACATTCGCGAAAATAATCTGGAATATAAAGTAGAAGAAGTACTTAAGAGAAAGTTTGATGATAAGCGAATTGCAAGACCTATGTATGAAGGAGCTCTGCCTCCGAACAATAATGGATTAGGTCTATTGTTGTTGGGATGTACTGGAGATGAAGTTCTTGAACCTGAAACTTACCTGTCGATAAAAGAAAAGGCATTAAGTTCGGTTAGAGGAACAGTACAGGCTGATATATTGAAAGAGGATCAGGCACAGAATACTTGTATTTTCTCCACTGAATTTTCTTTAAAGTTAATGGGAGATGTGCAGGAATATTTTATCCACAATAAAGTTAGAAATTTTTATAGCGTTTCGATTAGTGGATACCATATTGCCGAAGCAGGTGCAAATCCTATTTCTCAATTGGCATTTACTCTTAGTAATGGCTTTACATTTGTGGAGTATTACCTATCCAGAGGGATGAATGTTGATGATTTTGCACCTAATCTATCTTTCTTTTTTTCTAATGGAGTTGATCCTGAATATGCCGTAATTGGAAGAGTTGCCAGAAGAATATGGGCAAAGGCAATGAAGTATAAGTATAAAGCGAATGAAAGATCTCAAATGTTGAAATATCATATACAAACGTCTGGAAGATCTTTACATGCTCAGGAAATTTCTTTTAATGATATAAGAACTACATTGCAGGCTTTATATGCAATTTACGATAATTGCAATTCGCTACATACCAACGCATATGATGAAGCGATTACAACGCCAACAGAAGAATCAGTCCGACGCGCAATGGCCATTCAGTTAATTATTAACAATGAATTGGGTCTGGCCAAGAATGAAAATCCTTTACAAGGATCCTTTATCATTGAAGAACTTACGGATTTGGTTGAAGAAGCTGTACTTAAGGAATTTGACAGTATCAGTGAGCGAGGCGGAGTATTGGGTGCTATGGAAACAATGTATCAAAGAAGTAAAATTCAGGAAGAAAGTTTGTATTACGAAACTTTAAAACACAATGGAGAATTTCCAATCATAGGAGTTAATACATTTCTTTCTAAAGATGGTTCACCAACAGTTCTGCCGAAAGAAGTAATCCGAGCGACAGATGAAGAGAAAAAGTCTCAGATTCAATCATTGGAGAATTTGAAACTTGCAAACGAGAAATTATCCGAACAGAGTTTAATTAATTTGCAATTAGCAGCGATTCGAAATAAAAATATGTTTGAAGAGTTGATGGAAGCAGTAAAGCATTGTTCTTTGGGTCAAATTACGACCTCATTATTTTCTGTAGGTGGACGATACAGAAGAAGCATGTAAGTATGATTATAAAAATGATGGATCAAATTTGATTTATTCAATTCAAACTTTTTTAATTAATATTTAAACTTGAAGGCTATATTTAGTGATTTATGAATTGGATGAAGTTTTGGAATGAGAGAGCGATTGAAACAAATGAATATAATCAAGTAGCCAGAATTATAAATGGAGAATTTCTGGATTCCGAAATGATAAGTAGGATTGCACTAAGAGTTGCCAAACAGTTGGAATTAACTGCTGATGATTTAGTCTTAGATTTATGTTGTGGTAATGGTATGCTGACGAATCAATTGTCAAAGTATTGTCGGCAAATCGATGCTGTAGATATTTCGAGCATAATGATTCAGAATGCAAAAAAAAAGTATGAATCCGGAAAGATTCAATTTAATGTTGCGGATGTAATAAAGTTTGTTTCTTCCAAAAAGTACGATAAAATATTGCTTTATTTTTCGTTCCAATATTTTGATTCATTCGAACTTGGGGAGAGAGTAGTAAAGAATATATTAAAAATGTCTCATAGCAGTACGATTGTTTTGCTTGGAGATATCCCTGATAGAAGTCGATTACACTATTATTTTAAGAGGCCTTTTGATCGATTAAAATATTTTATAAAAAGCAAATTTTTTATATCCGATATGGGGAAATTCTGGAGTAGGGAAGAACTTGACAAAATTTGCATGAATAACCATCTGCATGGTAGTTATTTTTTACAGGAAGATTGGCAGCCATACTCGGTATATCGATTTGATTATATCATAAGAAGAAAAAAGGAGTCTCTCATTTAACCCGGTTTTCAGTTAACTTTCTATTACGAGCCAATATTACTTCAAAATCAAGCACTTACTCATATTTTTATCCTCAACATAATAGTAACTATGTCTGTGGTAAAAATACTCCGTGAGCACTTGATTTTATTGAACTTTTGACTCTCACTACGAAACTCAACTGAAAAACCTGGGTTTAAAATTATTTGTTTGCCAATTTCAGAAGAGATTCAATCAACTTATCTAAATCGTTGAATGAGGTATAGACATTTGGAGTAATACGGACACCATGAATATTTTCCCAGTCAATGCCTACAGCATGTATTTTATTATCGGTAAAAATAAAATCAACTACTTCAGCTGTTTTTTTACCATCAATAGCAACATCAGCAATTGCACCGCTGTAGTTGATCGACAATGGAGAAATAATTTTTATTTTCGGATGCTTTAATACTTCTTCTGTCCAATATTTTTTCAACTGAAACAATCGATCAAATTTTCTTTGGCTACCTATGATCCTGTAAAAATCAATTGAATGAGCGATTGCCTGTTCAATAGCAAAAGATCGGGTTCCCAGGTTTTCAAATTTTCTGATGTCCGAACTTTCTGGATCTGCTGATGCCAGTAATGGATAAAGATTTTTAATTTTATCTTTTTTAACATAAAGTAATCCGGAACCTATCGGTGCGCTAAGCCATTTATGCAGACTGGTTCCCAGGTAGTCACAATTAAGGTCTGAAATTTTGTAGGGGATATGTGCAAATGAATGAGCCGCATCTACCAGAACTTCAATACCTCTTTTCTTTGCTTCTTCAGCAATTTCTTTTGCAGGAAGTAATTGGCCGTTCCAGTTAATTACATGAGTAATGTGAACGATCTTTGTCCTTTCGGAAAATTTTTCAACAAAAGCGTCAACAATTTTATTTTTGTCTTCAATTGGAAATTCAAAATTGATCCACTTTAATACCAACCCATCTCTTTTTTCTCTTTGCTTCCAGGCATTGATCATGTTTGGATAATCTTGCTTGCTTAGGACAATTTCATCTCCTTTGGAAAGACGTAAACCAAATATAATTGTCTCAAGTGCTTCAGACGAGTTGCGATTAAAAGCAATCTCTTCGAGATCACATCCAGCAATTTCAGACATATTTTTGCGTAGAGGTTCTCTTCCCTGATCAAGTATTCTCCACATATAGTAAGAAGGTCCTTCATTACACATTCTGTTATAGTAATCCAAAGCTTCCTGGACAACTCTAGGTGAAGGAGCAACACCACCATTGTTGAGATTAACAATACTTGGAGAGACCGAATAAGCGGAGCGGATTCCTAACCAGAAGTCTTCGTCAACTAAAGTTTGGAGAGAATTGAAATGTTCTCTACTATTCAAATAATTCTTTTCCATTGCATTTAGAATTGAAGCCTGTCCGGCAATACCGATTGCTGATGCTCCAATATATTTGAAAATCTTTCTTCTGTGCATGCTTAATAATTTGAATCAAAGATACAATCTGTATTTGAGCAACGAGGGAATTTTATATCTGTATTAAATTGTAACTAATCCATTGAATTCGACCAATATTGGCAATAATACTTTTCAGGTCCTCAATGAGTTGACTCATATATCAAAGCGGCTTATAGCTAGACCTGGTAAACTTATTATAAATTTATTTTTGGATGTTATATTATTTGAATTCACTATTGTATTAAGGTTAAGAAACTTTTATCTGATACAATAGTAAGTTCAAATATTTTTTGGGTTGATCTTTTGTAGTTGTGAATTTGTGATTCAAGAGCTTGATTTGATGGATTTTACATTGAGATAATACTAATTTTTTTAATTATTAAACTGAGTGACTTATGCAACTTGTATTTGATTTGCTTTGTTAGTGCGAATCTTTAAAATACAAAAAATATTAATTTACTTCTTGACCTTCCTGATTTTTATAAATTAAATAGCTTGCTGCATCGAAATTAAAATATCGATTAAAGGCTTGCTGAATGTCTAGTATGCTTACAGACTGGTATTTTTCCAATTCATTATTAACCAGGTTAGCATCCCCAAGCCATTCGGCATAACTAAAGTTTAATGCCTGGTTGACAACCCCAATTTGTGAGCTCAGGTAAGCACTTTCATTTTTATTCAGATATTTTTGAAAAGTTGATGATTGAATTGGGTTTATTTTAAGTTCATCAATAACATTTTTAAATGAAGCAATTCCTTCTTCAATATTTTTGTCTTTCATCAATTTTCCTTCAAATATGATAAGCCCAGCGTCAAAAGTTGAAGTTGTATAACAATCAACAGAAGAATAAATCATGTACTCTTTCTTTAACTTACGGTAGAGTACTGATGATTTTCCTTCTGATAGAATATCAGTCGCAAAATCCAATGCATAATAATCTTTATGTTTTCTATCACAGCCATGAAAAGCTATATATAAAGCTTCTTCAGGAAATTTTCCAAGTTTGACTAACTCTCTTCTTTCAATTTGTGGGGGTTCAGAAGAAAGTTTTGGTATTGGTAAGCTATTGCTTTGAATAGGGTCGAAATACTTTATGATATTCTTCATGATACTATCATGTTCGAAATTTCCGACAACAACTAATATTGCATTTCGTGCAGTATAATATTCTTCTTTAAATGTTTTAATTTCCGTAAAGCTAAGTTTCTTTAGCTGGTCGATATTTTTTCCAATAACCGGCCATTGATAGGGATGAATTTGGTACGCTAATGGCATTAAATCATGAGAGAACATTCCGTAAGGATTATTTAAATAATGTTCACTGAATTCTTCAATAACAACTTTTTGTTGGATTTTAAAACTTTCTAAACTGATATTAAATCCATTCATTCTTAAAGCTTCCAATTGTAATAATAATTCTAATTGCGAAACGGGTGCAACGTTATAATACTGAGTTGTATCATGAGTTGTAAAAGCATTACAATCACCTCCAGCATTTTGTATCAGATTGTCGAAATCAACTGAATTTCCACAATTGGAAAACATTAAATGTTCAAATAAATGAGCCATTCCTGTTCTATCGGGATTTTCGTCTCTGGATCCGACTTTATACAAGACACTAACACAACAAAGTTTGGAGTGTATATTAGGAACTGTAATAATGGTCAAGCCATTATTCAATATCTCTCTATGAAAATGCTGCATTTTGATACTATAATCCAACCATTGATTCCGGTTTAACCCAATCGTCAAACTGTTCCGCGGTTAGATAACCCAACTCAACGGCTGTATCTTTTAAAGTTTTACCTGATTTGTGTGCTTTCTGTGCAATTTCTGCAGCTTTGTAATATCCTATCTTGGTATTGAGGGCGGTAACCAGCATCAGAGAATTGTCAAGATTTTTTTTGATATTTTCATATAGAGGTTCAATTCCAATGGCACATTTATCATTGAATGATTCGCAGGCTTGACCAATTAATTTTGCACTGTGCAAAAAATTGTAGATCATCATTGGTTTAAATACATTGAGTTCAAAATGACCGTTTGACCCTCCAATATTTATAGCAACATCATTGCCTAAGACCTGTGCCGCAACCATGGTTAAAGCTTCAGATTGGGTCGGATTGACTTTGCCGGGCATTATTGAAGACCCAGGTTCATTGTCTGGAATAAATATTTCTCCAATTCCACATCTTGGTCCTGAAGCCAGTAATCTAATGTCATTTGCAATTTTCATTAAGGAGCAAGCAACAGTTTTAATTGCTCCATGTGCTTCAACAATTGCATCATGAGAAGCTAGAGATTCAAATTTATTAGGAGCAGTTTTAAAAGGAAGCTGAGTAAGTTTAGCAATGTTCTTAGCTACGTTTTCGGAGTAATTCGAAGGAGTATTGATTCCTGTTCCAACTGCAGTACCACCCAATGCTAATTCTGACAAATGGGAAAGTGTATTTTCAATTGCCTTTATCCCATAAGTTAGCTGTGCAGCATAACCGGAAATTTCTTGTCCTAAAGTTAGAGGAGTCGCATCCATGAGATGAGTTCTTCCAATTTTGACGACATGCATAAATTGAATTGATTTATGATGTAGGGTATCCCGTAATTTTTTAATTCCGGGAATAGTAACTTCAGTTAGAATTTTATAAGCAGCAATATGCATTGCTGTTGGAAATGTATCATTGGAAGATTGAGATTTATTTACATCATCATTAGGATGAATTACCTTCTTTTCATCCATAAGACTACCACCATTTATGACATGCGCTCGATAGGCGATAACTTCGTTACTGTTCATGTTGGATTGAGTACCTGAACCGGTCTGCCAAACAACTAAAGGAAACTGGTCATATAATTTTCCATCCAGAATTTCATCACATACCCTGGCAATGAGATCATATTTGTTTTGTTCGAGAATACCTGCTTCTAAATTTGTAAGGGCGGCTGCCTTTTTAACATAAGCAAATGCATTTATTATTTCAACAGGCATTCTATTTATATCCTGTGCTATTTTAAAATTCTCTATCGAACGCTGTGTCTGCGCACCCCAATAAGCTTCTGCAGGTACTTGTACAGAGCCCATAGTATCTTTTTCTGTTCTGAAATTCATTTATTCATTTTTTAATATTAAAATAAAATATAATGTGTAATTAGTTAATATATAAACCTATACATCTTAAATAGTAGAATTCATCATAATGACAAACTGAAAGATTAATGGTTCATTTTTATTCAAAGAATCTTCTTTGAATAAAAGACTAATTAATGGCATAAATTTAACTGAACTGATCAATAAAAATTAACTTTGCCTTCTTATTTAAAATGAAGTTAGAGAGTTCAAAATGTTTGGTCATCGGAATTGCAGGATTTATTGGAAGTTATACAGTTTCAGAACCTCTGATGTATCCGGTTAATTCAGTAAAGGATTCTTCTTGGTTTTTACTTATCAGTAAGGCAAATAATTATAAGCCTGAATGAATTTAATCAGCTTTCTTTAATTTATAATTATAGAAATAGTTTCAGTAAATATTAAATCAGTAATTTAAATTGTTAAAGGTTTTTCCAAAAGTTAGTATATTAATTCCAACGTATAATCAAGAATCTTATATAAATAGATGTGTCCAAAGTGCGATAGATCAATCATATAGTAATAAAGAAATTATAGTTTCTGACGATAGTAACAATGGAAATACAGAGATTTCGCTTAAAGAATTAATCGATTCAAAAAAGATTAAGTATTTTAAAAATCAAAGTAATTTAGGTCGATTACAAAATTATCGTAAGTTACTGTATGAATATGCAACAGGTGAATGGATTTTAATGTTAGATGGAGACGACTATCTAATCTGTAATAATTATATTGAGTCTTGTATAAACATATTAATGTCGAATCCTTCAATAATTTACTTTCACGGACAACATACACGGCATTTGATAAATCAATCAGCTAATATTGATTTAATACCAACTATTTTGTCGGGTAAATATTATTTGTCAAACCCATTTAAGTTCTATTCCCAATTTAGTCATTTGTCCACATTATACAACAAGGAACATGCAGTTCAAGCTAATGTGTATGAATTTAATGACCTTGATGGATTTATTAATTTATTGAACTTAGGAAACTTTTGTGTTATTAATAATGTTGTCGGTGTTTGGCGAATAACAAATTCAAATTTAAGTAATTCATTGAAACCTATTGATATCCTACCTCAATTTGATATGTTAAAATACAAATTAGAGCAGAATACAATTGATAAAACATTTTACAATTCTTCGATATTATATTATATTGTTGAGTATTGTTTGATTTTGAAAAAAAGTAATGTTTCTCCAACTGAATTTAGTAATACAATTCGATTACTTTCTCAACAATGCACAGATTCATTTATGTGTAAATTGTTTATACTTTTTACTAAATTTGGTTCGTATAATTCAATTAAATTATTGTCAAAATTATTGAGTAAAATTTATTAAAAATGGCCAGAATAACCAAGATTATAAGAGATAATCTACCCAGATCAATACAAAATTTTATATCTAGTTTGTTTGAAGAAAAAAGACATAAGGTATTGCGAAGCAATATAATTGAATTTCTTGAGAAAAATCCGAATGAGTTTAGTTCTAAGGAAGTTGAACCGATAGTAAAATTTCTTAAAAATTCAACGCTAAATGTATTTCCATATGAGTTTGTCAATAAATATAAAGTCAGCGATATCAAAGTTACACTAGATGTTGAGAGTAATTTTTACTATGTTCTATATAAGGGTAAAAGATTATATTTTAAAAAATCAATGAATGTATTTCAAATTCAAAATGCAATGCGAAATCTTTTAATTGAGCAAGATTCAGATTCTCCTCATAATTATCAATTTGATAAATTGCCAAGTAAGTTAAACAGGGTTATTGATGTAGGAGCTTCGGAAGGTATTTTTTCTTTAAATATGATTGAAGATGCTGAAGAAATTTATATATTCGAAACCGATGAAGAGTGGGTTGAGCCTTTAAAATTGACTTTTAGGAATTATTTAAATAAGGTACACATAATTTCAAAATTTGTGTCCAATGTAGATGACAATCAATCTATAAAGCTTGATACTTTGTTTAATAGCAAACAAATTGATCTTATTAAAATTGATGTTGATGGAGAAGAACAAAACTTACTTGCGGGTTCAGTTGAGTTATTGAAAAATTCTAAAATTTCTAATATTTTGCTTTGTACTTATCATAAACGAAGTGATTTTAAGGACTTTTCAACACTGCTGACAAATTGTAAATTTACCTTAACTCATTCACCAGGATATATGCTGTTTTTTTATGATCCGGAGTTTAGTGAACCCTATTTAAGAAGAGGTTTGATATATGCCAAACTACAACAAGTTGGCCTTTAACATGAAGTAGATTAGCTTGGATGAATATTTTGTTTATATACCCTAACTTATCGACATTTATTGCAAAAGATATAAACTTCTTAAAGAGTAAGCATAGTGTTTTATTGTTTGAGTTTAATGTAAAATCTAAATGGCAAACTCCAACAGTATTGGTTAAGCAGTTTTTTTTTCTACTAAGGAATATTTGGAGCGCTGATTTAATTCTAGTTACATTCTCATCTTATCATACATTTTTACCCTGTCTGTTTTCAAAATTCTTTCGTAAAAAGAGTATTATAGTTGTTGGCGGTGTTGATGCGCATAAATTTCCGGAAATTAGTTATGGTAATTTTTCAAAGCCTCTACTTTCAACAGTCACTAACATGAATTATAAATTGTGTGATGTGATTTTTCCCAAGCATAAATCTTTAGTTTTTTGTGAGTATAACTACTTTAATGTAAAATTCATTCAGCAAGGTATAAGGGCATTTTGTTCAGTTCCGAAGGCAAAATTTGTTGTTATAGAGAATGGGTATAATAATGAGTATTGGAAATGTAAAAACTTCAGTAAAGTAGAGTATTCTTTTATTACTGTGGGCTCTCACCTTCATCTGGAACGTGAGTTTTACAGAAAAGGAATTGATTTAATCTGCCAATTAGCGAGAACATTCGATTATTGTAGCTTTACGATTATCGGGGGAAAGTCACTTCCGATACAACAGATTCCTAGTAATGTAATACTTCTCGACCATATAGATAATAATGGATTAATAGACTATTATTGTAAATCCGAGTTTTATCTGCAATTATCAATAGCAGAAGGGTTTCCAAATTCACTTTGTGAAAGTATGCTTTGTGAGTGTATTCCAATTGGAGCGAATTGTTTTGGTATCCCTGATATAATTGGAGAATCTGGTTATATTCTGAATAATCGAAGTATCGATGAACTTATTGCACTAACTCATAAAGCCATCAATGAAAGAACTTTATCCCATGGTGCAAATGCAAGAAAAAGAATAAGTAATTTGTACACAGAGAAATTAAGATTTGAAAAGTTAGACGCAGGAATAAATCAATTATTTATTTTATAATATTTATTGTACCATTCAATAAACTTTGACAATCCTTCTTCTAAATCAGTGGTTGGTTGATATCCAAAATCAGTTTTAAGCTTCGAAGAAGCAGAGAAAGTTTTAATCATTTCACCAGGTTGTAATTCTTTATACTCAATTATGGCATTTTTATTTAATATTCTTTCAATAATATTAATAAATTTGTTCAATTTTACTGGATTACTACAACCAATATTGTAAATTATAGAATTCAATTCTGAGTCTTCAGTTTTATCAAGAACCTTTATTATACCTTCAATTATATCATCTATATATGTAAAATCCCTTTCCATATTTCCATTGTTGTAAACATCAATTTTTTCTCCTGCCAATATTTTCCTTGTAAAAATGAAAGGTGCCATATCAGGCCTCCCCCAAGGTCCGTACACTGTAAAAAATCGAAGTCCGGTGGTTTTAAGATTATACAACTTAGAGTATGAATGTGCCATCAATTCATTAGTTATTTTTGAAACAGCATACATATTTATCGGGCTATTGACAACCATACTTTCATTTAATGGCATTTCGTTGTTAAGACCATATACGCTGCTACTACTTGCATAAATGAGATGATTTACTTCAGCTTTTTTACATAAATTTAAAATATTTAGAAAACCGGTAATATTGTTATCAATATATTCTTGAGGATTTTCCATACTAAATCGAACTCCTGCCTGTGCTGCAAGATGACATACAGATTTTATTTTATGGTCTGATAATAAATTTACTAAAGCAGATTCATCTCTGATATCAATTTTTGAAAATAATAAATTAGAATACTTATTGCTTGTTATTAGTTTATTTATTTTTATATTTTCAGAGAAAATACCAAGTTCAGTGAGCCGTGCCAATTTAAGATCTATTGAATAATAGTCGTTAATATTATCTATTCCAATAATATCATAACCTAGCTTTGACAAAGTGTTTGTTAAATGAAATCCGATAAATCCTGCACAACCGGTTATTAATATCTTACTTCTCATTGTAATTTAAAAAAAATTAATTAAACTTAGGTTTATTATTCCAACATCCATTTTCTATACCACATTTGGAACAATATTAATTTGGTCATTCGGTTGTTATAAGTTTTTTTATGGAATTTAAATTCTGTAAGCAATTTATTTATATAATCAGGATTAAAAATTCCTTGTTGATTAATGAAGTTTGGATCCAGGTTTTCATCAATTAAATAATTTAAATCTGAATATAGCCAGTCTTCAAAAGGTACATTAAAACCCATCTTTGGTCTTTGCATAATTGGTTTAGGAATGTATTTATGAACAATATCTTTAAGTATTATTTTTTGCTGATTTTTATTCATTTTGAATCGGTCTGGTATTTTTGCTACAAACTCTATAAGTTCGTAATCTAAGAACGGTTCCCTGCCTTCTAAACTGGCACTCATTGTGGCCCTATCTACCTTATAAAGAATATCATCCGGTAGATAAAATTTCAAATCATGTAGCAGAATTTGATTTAATGCGCTTGCTTCAGAATCTAAAATGCTTGATTTAGAAATTGATTTAAAATTTTGAATAAACAGCATATTTAATCCCTGATCAGTATAGTCTTTTGAAATTACATCCATCCAGGCCGATGGATTAAAATTCTGTGTTAATTCTACCAATTTTTGATATCGCTCACTAGAAGATGATTCAAGATTTATAAATCGCTTAGAATTAATTAATGGCTTTGTAAATCTTAATATCTGATTTAATTGCCTAATTTTATTAGTTGTATTTACATATTTTTTGTAACCAGCAAATAATTCATCACCTCCATCGGCTGATAATGCTACCTTAACTTGTGTTTTTACCAGGCGGCTCAAAAGCATTGTTGGAATCCCTGATATGTCTGCTAAAGGTTCATCGTAATAAAAGGCAAAATCATTAATTAATTCCTTTGCATCGCTTGGCTTGCACCAATAAGTAATGTGATCAGTTTCTAAATGCTTCGCTACTTTTTCAGCATATTTAGATTCGTCATAAATCGAATCATCAAATCCAATTGTAAATGTTTTAATATTGGAATTTGAGTGTTTCTGCAGCAGTCCAACAACAGCTGAACTATCATAGCCTCCACTTAAAAAAACACCTACCGGAACATCTGAAATCAATCTATATCGGAAAGCTTTAATCATCCTCAATTCTAGATCTTCGAGTATTTCATCATAGCGCTTAGTTAATTTCTCACTATTAAAAACTTCATTAATGTTCCAATAAATTATTTCATTAAACTTACCTGTGTGAATATCTAATTCTATATAGTGGGCAGGTGTAACTTTGTTTGTTCCATTAAATATAGAGTGTGTTCCTCGAATATAACCATATTGAAAGTACTCGAGTATTGCTTGTTGGTTTAATACTTTAGAATATTTGGAATGTTGAATGAGACATTTTAATTCAGAACCGAACAGGAATAGTCCGGAATTGTAATAATAATATAATGGCTTAACTCCTAATCGATCTCTGAATAAAAATACTTTTTTTTTGTGATTGTCAAGTAACACAATCGCAAACATACCATTGAATTGTTTCACACAATCCGGGCCCCAATATTCATAACTCTTTATAATGATCTCTGTATCTGAATTACTATTAAATTTATAACCTTTGATTTCGAGTTCATTTCTAATTTCTTTATGATTGTATATTTCACCATTAAAGACAGCGCAAATATTTCTATCCGCACTAAACATTGGTTGATGACCTAGTTGAGAAAGGTCTATGATACTTAATCTTGTAAAACCTAATCCAATACCACAATGCTCATTTTGAAATATTTCATAACCCTCATCGTCTGGTCCCCGATATTTTATAATCTGGACCATTTTCTTTAAATTATTAAGATCGGAGGTAAAATTAAAGTCTACAAAACCTGCTAAACCACACATTAATATTGATACAATAAATTATGTAATTATTGGCAAAGTTAATTAAATTTGTAGTAGAATTATTAATTGAAATTTTATATTTTGTAAGATAATATTGATATTTGAAAGTTACAGTTTAAAATTGTTTTGAACATATCAAGTATATAATATAGATTTAAGCCTGATGATAGTTGTTTTGTTAAGATCTATTGCTTTGCTTTCATTGATTAGTTGGATTGTATTAGTCTTAATAAACCAAAAAAAACTTGAATTAACTCCATATATAAGTGGTTCAATCATTAGTGGTTCTGATAATTCAATCGAAAGCACTAATTTATGCACTGCTAAAGCAATTTTAGCGTCGAGAGTTTCAAATCTACAAGAATTGAATAATTTAATCACAATTTCATACAATCCTAAGTTCAATTCTTTGGCTGAAGCTTCACAATCTTATTCATCTGTTCAACTTGTATATCATTCTAACGGATTTAAAATTGAGCGTTTATTTGAGTCAGGGCTTTCTCAGAAAGAGGTATATGATTTGAATAAGGAGTCATTTGAGGGAAAATTACTTTTTTGCATTAGAAATCCGTATATTATTCGAATGCGGAATCAACTTGAATCCGTATATCAACTTTCGCGCAGAAAAATTGATAGATTTGGTTCAAATGATGAAGCATTCTATGATCTGGCACTTGCCTGCATAGAAAATATAAATACTAGAAATGTTGCTTTTTTAATTAGCAAAGATAGTTCTGAAATAGGCTATATTAATACTTTTAATCATATAACCGCATCAGCAATAATTTCTTCTTTTTTTTCTGAAGAATTTGCTGATTTAATTAGTGATTTACATGAAAGAAAAAATATGCCGGAACTCACTCATGGAATTTTTAATTTTTCTCAAGTTGCTGATACATTAAATACACCGATTGATAATTATATTGACATTATCAATAATGAGATTGGGCAACAAATAGGGATCAAACTTAAGTATAAATTTAATATTAATAGTAATACAATCTGTTCTCCAGAATTATTAACGGCTTATTTGAATGAATTGCAAAGTTACTATATGTGGTCATTTGGTATAGGTATGAATTGTTTTAACTCAAGTGATTTAAGAATTAGAAAATTCACTAAAAAATTAAATGTAATATTAACGGATATCTAATAACTATTATTTTATTTTTATTAAGGTACAATTTATTGAATCAACATTTGAATGGTTGTAACAGTCAATATTGTATTTTGTTTTAATTTCATTAACGCCTTTATCGCCATATTCTGTTATTTGATCCATCCAATTTTTACCAACTATTGCACTATCAAATTCTGCCAATGCAATATAAGAATGACTGATTTTAGAATTTACTAAGTACGCCTTGTTAAATCTTGTATTTTTTAAATCACACGAAACAACTAAACATTCAAGTAAATTTGCTTTATCAAATATCGCATTGGCTAAGTTTGCATAAATAATTATTGCATTTGAGAAATCTGCATTTATAAATTGCGAATTTGTTAAATCAGTACTGTCAAGATTTGCATATTGTAAATTTCCATCAATTAAATTTACCCAATTCATTTTTGCCTTAATTAAATTTGCTTTTATAAAGCTAGCGCCTCTTAAATTAGCTCCACGAAAATTCGAACCACTTATTTGAGCATTATTAAATTTTGTAAATTCTAAATTGGCATTTTGTAAGTTAGCTCTGTTTAAGTTAATGCCTGATAAATCAAATTTTCGTAGATCAGCATTTTCCAAATTAGCGCCATCAAAACTAATATTATTTTTCAACACACTAAAGTCAGTACTATCAAATTCACAATGTAATAATGCTTGTAATAGAATTCCTTTTTCAACACTTAGGCTTATTGAATCATTATAATCTAATTCCTTCGTATTATATACATGTAATGATGAACTTATTGCTAATATCTGTTCTTTTATAAATTTTTTTAGTGTGTCATTATTAGGTTTCGATTTGTCTAATACTGATATTAAACTGCTTAAAAGCGCAAATTTGTTTTTTTGATCATCTTTTACAAAAGATCTGTTCCATGCAATATTATTACTGTATTCAGAGTTTAGTTTTAAGCTACCGTTTATTTCTTTAATCTGTAGAAAGATTATGTAGATGATGAGTATAATTATGCTAATTAGATACCAATTATTTTTATAATTTATTCTACAATTGTCCGAATCAGAATTTATTTTTAATATTTTAAAAATTAAATTTGGGAATATGAATGAGACTAATATTATTATAAATAAAGTCAATCCAATTCCTAGCCAAAATTCATTTTGAGCTTTAATATAAGGTACTTTGAGGAACCCCATAATATAGCCAATTATAATTGAAGAGACTATTGGAATTAAGTATTTAGATTTATTTTTGATCATAATGTTTATAAAATGAATCGTTTTTCTAATTTGATTGTTATTCTTATTTATAAGCACCCAAAAATAATCTATTCCTAGAAAAAATTCGATTCTTTTGGAAATTGATCAATTCTATAGAAATTTAGTAGCGAGTAATTAAATTGGTTTTCTTAAATTAAAATTTAATGAAGGTGTAAACTTTCAACCTACATTTTATCTTTCATGCTTATTAAGTAAAAAATGGTATTCATTATTTTCTAAACTGTAGTTTGTTAACGACACCTTAGATATATTTTTGTTGCAATTTACACATATTTAAATCTTTTGGCTTAATTACTTTCACTTTTTATATAAGCTAAACAGGATTCTGTAATAGAATATAAAATCCGAGAATTGAAGAATGATTTTTATCAGTTTATTTTTTTGAAATGAGACAATAAATTGCAGTTGTATAAAAATCACAGAGCCATGGAATTCTTAATAATTTGGGTAATTTCCTAGGTTTTAAACCAAATTTAATTTGATAATTTGGGTTTATAAACCAGTATGTTTCTTTAAGGATTTTATAATTATTCTTACTGATAATATCATGAAAGTGATTAATGCTTAATCCTGTATCTTTAACTTCCATAAATTCTTTAATTGCCTCTTTGTCTTCATTGAAAATTTTTAGAATAAAGCGGTATAAGCCCTTTGGAAATAAATGAAAATAGGGAATCTTACTTAGAATGGATTTACAGACCTGTTGATGTCCGCCGAAGGGCATTCGCCAAGGTGGAAATCCAAAAAAAATAATTCCATCAGGTTTTAGAAATTGTTTAAGATGTGACAATAGTTTAAGCTGATTTGGAATATGCTCAATCACATCTTTTAGAAAAATAATATCAAACGACGGTAAGTTATTGGCTTGTATTTCATAGATGTTAGAATTAAAGAGATGTAGATTATGATGGAAAGTATGATCCTGATAAAATTTCTTAGCTTGAATAAACTGATTAGTAAGTAGTTCAATTCCATAGACTTTCAGTCCCCGATCGAGAAAAGGCTTTAAATTGCCTCCCTCGCCACAGCCAACTTCCAGCACCAAAGATTCAGGCCTTATTTTTTTAATAGAATCAATATAGGGAATAACATAGTTAGTTGTTGTAATTCCTTGTTCTTCAAAATAACGGGCTCTGTCTGAGTGTCTGCTTTGCATAAAAAGTTTAATTTTTTTATGGATTGCAAAGGTGAATATAATTAGTGACAATAGCAAGACGGGTGTTAATCCTTATTTTGTCTATAAGATTTAAGCATTTGATTTTATATTCTGGCTCAATTGATGTTGAATTATTAAAGTATCTTGATATACTTATCTTTGACCCTTATATGTTGAGGCTCATTAAGTTTTGTAAGGATGCATTAATTGCATTCCCTTTGACTCTGGTTTTGCTACCATTTGAAAAGTTCTTTGGATTTGTCTATTACTATAATAAGCTTGTTCTTTGGATTTGGAAGAACAAGAGTAAAATAGAATTTTGTGATTTCTATAGTCCATTTAGGAATTATAATAAACGATATAACTTATACAATCAAATTTTAAAAAAATATAATTTGCATGGACAAGCGATTTGTTATATAGAGTTTGGTGTTGCCTCAGGTGCATCTTTTAAATGGTGGCTTGAAAAAAATTCAAATCAAGACTCAAGGTTTTTTGGTTTTGACACTTTTGAAGGCTTACCTGAAAAATGGGGAAGCTTCGGTCAAGGATCCATGTCATTTACTATTCCGGAGCTGTCTGATAACAGAGCAAGTTTTGTTCCCGGATTGTTTCAGAATACTTTAACGACATTTATCAATACACATTTACTTCTATTAAATTCTGAATCAAGGAAGATAATTCACATGGATGCAGATTTGTACAGCGCTACAATTTTTAGTTTGTCACAGCTTTATCCGTTTCTTAAAGAAGGTGATTTAATATTATATGATGAATTCAATGTTGCCATGCATGAATTTAAAGCCCATGATGAATTCACCCGGAATTTTTATATCAGAGCAGAACCTGTTGCTGCCGTAAATAATTTCTATCAGGTTTGTTTTGAAGTTCACAAATGATATTGGGTAATATTCGTTTTCATTTCTGTTATGATTTAAACAAGATTGAACTGCAAAAAGAAATTATAAATTAGTACATAAAGTATCAATAAAATATTGATATATAATTAATTACATATTAAATATATTTAAATTTTATTTTAGACAAATAGTTTCCTTGCATACTACGAGCATTGGTTAATTAATAAATAGTAAAACTTAGATCTTTTTAAGGTCTTCTATCAATCAAAGAAAAGTATGGAAAATACCCGTGAAGAAAGGGTGGATGATGGGATTCGAACCCACGACCCTCGGAACCACAACCCGATGCTCTAACCAACTGAGCTACAACCACCGTCTAAAGAATTGCAAAAGTAAAACAGACGGCGAATAATATAACCTATTGTAGCTAAAATAATATTGAAAAACCAAATAAGTTAAGCCATGATCAAAGAAATTACCTTAGATTTGCGACCGCTTTTGAAAAATGAAGCAGTATAATTATTAAACAAGGGTCTATTTAGTCCTAAGTTGATTAAAGCTCTAAAGGAGGAATGGCAGAGTGGTCGATCGCGGCGGTCTTGAAAACCGTTGACTGTAACAGGTCCGGGGGTTCGAATCCCTCTTCCTCCGCTTTATAAGTCGGATTATAAAAATATGAGATAAGTGCACATTAGTTTGTTATAAATTAAATGTCTTGTTCGTATGATATCACCATTTTATATATTTAAAAATTTTACTTAAAGGAGTAAATTTTAATAATTTTAATCTAAATAAATTTTATAAAAAATTGATATAGAATAATTTAGATATGCATTATTTTTTTATATTAAAATTACTAACTATTTAGTATATACCATACCTGTAAGTAGCTCTACTTTCGCACTTGTAGACGTAAGTCTGTCTATTATATATATAGCTATTTGAAAAAGATGAAGCTCTTGACAGAATGGCTGTTTTTATAGTAACGAAGCATTAATTTAAAATTTAAATAATTAAACCAAATCATGATGAAAAAGGTATCCAAAATTCTTAACCTCTTATTCTTAGCTTGCCTGGGTTCTTCAGCATTCGCTCAGACAGCAACTGACCTTTCAGGATTCTCAACACCGAATACAACTCAATCTGCTGTAAGATGCGATATCGCACTTCCAAGCTGGGGTTTCGGTGCCAATGGAAACTGGTTGGTTTCAACTAGAAATGCTAATTTCGTAGGCCAAGGAGCTTCTGTCGAATTGTGTCAGGATTTCAATGTTCCTTCACCAAATGTTTCAGGACAACAGATCGTATCTATTGACTATATTGGTCAACAGATATTTGGAGATCCTGACTTTATGGAAGTAAGGTTTTTTACTCAGGTTGGTACTTCTCCTGGAGCTCAACTGTTTTCTACAACTTCTGTAAATAAAGTTGGTGGTCTTGTTACACTTGAATTTGCTAATAACTTCAGACCTGCTTTCGGAACCACTTATTGGTCTTCTTGTGTAGGCGCAAATGAACCAACTCAAAATGCAACAAACCGTTGGGAATGGGATGGAACAGGTGCCGGATTCGGGACTGCCGCTCACGTAAGATATCAGCCTGCTGGAGCTTGGGGTGGTGTTGCTTGTCCATACTGGACTCCAAAAGCTAGCTGCGCATTTCTTGCTAACTCCGGACCTCCGGAACAAGCACTTAGAGTAAATATCTGTCGTAACGCATCTCTTGAATTGGGTGGTAATCCGGTTCCAACAATGACTCAATGGGGATTATTCCTATTTGGACTTATCGTTGTTACTCTAGGTATCGTTACTGTTTATAACGTATCAAGAAGAAAGGCTACTGTATAAGATTATTTCTTATGCATTTTCCTTTTAATAAGGCTTTATTTGAAAAAGCCTTTTGGATAGCTGTAATATTAGCAATACTCGGATGGGTAGGTATTTATCTGATTTGGAGAGAATACACAACTGCCGATATCATAGGAATGATAGTTGCTGTACCTATTCTCGCTTATCTAATTCAAGTATTGATGTTGTTTAAAGAGAAATAAACACATTTTAAATATAAAAAGCCGTGCAGAATAATCTTCGCACGGCTTTTTCTTTTTATAAAGCGATTTTACATTGTCAATACAACTATTAAGTTACTGTTTCTTAAGCTTTTATTGCTAAATTTGCAGCCCCTTTATTTTCGGGTAAGCTCAGATGAAAAAATTTAATATTCCTTCTGTATTCATTTCAGTTTTTCTGTTTATTGTAGTACTTGATTCTTGCAAGCAATCAGAAAAATCTACTTCTGACAAAGATTCTAATACTGTCAATGGCAAATTCGAATTTGTTAATCCTTCAAATGCCGGAATTAATTTTGTTAATCAGCTAACAGAAGATGAAAAGTTTAATTTTCTAACATTTCATTATATTTATAATGGCGGTGGTGTTGCAGCCGGTGATATCAACAATGATGGCTTAACAGATCTATATTTTGTAGGTAACATGGTGCCCGACAGACTGTACCTGAACAAAGGCAATTTTAAGTTTGAAGACATTACACAGACTTCAGGAATCGGAGAAGCTAGACATGGCTGGCATTCAGGTGTCTGTATGGCCGATGTAAATTCAGATGGCTATCTTGATATTTATATCTGCCGTGGAGCAACTACTGAATCTGTCAGCGAAAGGGCCAACCAATTGTACATTAATCAGAAAGACGGGAAGTTTAAAGATATGGCTACAGAATATGGATTAGCTGACACTTCATATTCAATAATGGCTAATTTTTTTGATATGGATAATGATCATGACCTGGATCTTATCGTATCAAATAGGCCAGACGCTTTTGGAATTTTGGTAGAACAGGTGGTTCAGGGAAGAAAGAATGCACCTTATATTACTCGATCAAAGCTATATAGAAATAACGGTAACCAAAGTTTTACCGATGTTACGAAGGAGTTTGGATTTGGAGAGAGCTTCGGATATGGACTTTCAGTTACTACAGCTGATTTAAACAATGATGGATATCAGGATATTTATTTTGCGAATGATTTTAATGAGAATGACTATTGTTATTTGAATCAGGGTGGAAAAGGTTTTTTGGAAAGTATTCGTGAGATAACCCATCATACTCCTTTCTATTCTATGGGGACAGACATTATGGATTTGAACGGAGATGGATTAGAAGATATTATGACTGTTGAAATGCTTCCAGAAGATTATTGGCGGTCTAAAGTAAGTATGGCACCAATGGTCAGAGGCGAAGTGTTTGATTTGTTTTTTAAAACCGGAAATACAAATCTGCAATACATGCAGAATGTTGTCAACTTAAATCGAGGTAATGGATGGTTCTCAGATGTTGCTGATTTAACAGGAATGAAAAGCACGGATTGGAGTTGGTCAGTATTGGTTACAGATCTGGATAATGATGGTAAGAGGGATGTCTATATTACTAATGGTTATAAGAGGGATGTGTTTGATAACGATGCAATCAAAAAAGCGGATCTGCAATTTAAAGACTATGTTGGTACAAGAGACTTATCCAAACCTGTTCCTGTGGATTTGAATTTATTAAAATATTATCCGACTGTTAAACTTGTAAATTATGTTTATCAAAATCAGGGTGATTTAAAATTCAGTAATAATATTCATTCCTGGGGTCTCAATAAAGAAAGTCTTTCACAAGGTGCAGCAACTGCAGATCTAGATAATGATGGCGATCTTGAAATTATAGTAAACAATCTGGATGAAGCGCCATTTATTTTGAAAAATAATATTGGAAATAATAATTCAATTCGTATTAAATTATCTGGACCGGGACAAAACCTGAACGGTTTAGGGGCAAAAGTTACGGTTAAGACTAAATCATTAACTCAGTTTGAGCAATTTAAAATGGTTCGTGGATATGCTTCAAGTGTAGAGCCAATATTACATTTTGGAATCGGTCAGGAGAAGCAAGCAGAAGAGATCGTTGTCGATTGGAATGATGGTAAAATTACGGTTGTAAAGAATGTACCTTCAAATAGTGTTTATACCATCGCCTATAAAGATGCAATAGACAAACCTGCAGAAACCTCAAAGGTGTCAGCAATATTCGCAGATCAATCATCCTCCATTCAACCGGGATTTAAACATAAAGAGAATGAATTTAACGATTTTCAGATTCAGGTCCTCTTGCCTCATCGTTTATCCAGAAATGGTCCGGCATTGTGTGTAGCTGATGTTAATGGTGATGGAATGGATGATTTTTTTGTTGGAGGAGCTAAGAACCAATCGGGAAGTATTTATATTCAAAACAAAGATCTAAAATTCAATAAATTGAATAATCCGGTTTTTGATGGTGATAAATCTCATGAAGATGTTGGTGCAGTATTTTTTGATGCAGATAATGATAGAGATTTAGATCTGTATGTTGTTAGTGGTGGAACTGAAGCTCCGGCTAACTATGAATATTATAACAACCGATTGTATCTGAATGATGGGAAAGGTAAATTTAAAAAAGGTAATTTACCAAATGTAGGTATTAGTGGCATGTGTGTTAAGGCATTTGATTATGATCTGGATGGTGATCAGGATATATTTGTTGGGGGAAGAGTAATTCCCAACTATTACCCATATCCTTCCAATAGTTTTATCTTACGTAATGATAAAGGAACATTCAAAGATGTCAGCCAGGAAATTGCTCCAAGTTTGAACAAGTTGGGTTTAGTAACTGATGCAGTTGTTAGTGATGTCAACAATGATCAAAAACCGGATCTAGTAGTTGTTGGAGAATGGATGCCGATAACGTTTTTGATTCAAAAAGATGGAAAGTTTGTTAAAGACAGCACAAGTTATACAATACAAGGTCCTAATAAAGGATGGTGGAATAGAATTATCGAAGCAGATGTCAATGAGGATGGTCAGAAAGATTATATCGTTGGAAATTTAGGATTGAACTATAAATTTCATGCCAGCACTGAAAAACCATTTGAAGTTTTTGCCAATGATTTTGATGGTAATACGACTTATGATGTTTTTTTAGCGAAACATATGAAGGATAAAATGGTGCCGATTAGGGGGAGGCAATGTTCCTCAGAACAATTACCGGATATAGTCAACAAGTTTCCGACTTATCGTGAATTTGCTGAATCTGATATTACAAAGATCCTTGGTAATGAATTAAACAAAGCTATAAATTTGAAGGCAGACAATTTTGCCAGTGTACTTTTGCTTCGCAAAGGTGATCAGTTTGAAATTAAACCATTACCAACTGAAGCACAAATTGCACCTGTTAAAGGAATCCTTTTCAGTGATTATACTGGTGATGGTAAAAGTGATATTATTATTGCCGGGAATTGGTTTGCATCTGAATACGAAACACCTGTTGCAGATAATTCTATAGGTCTCTTATTGAAGAACGATGGTAATGGTAGTTTTTTATCAAGCAGTGTTAAGGAATCGGGGATATTTCTTCCTCAGGATGTAAGGGATATAGTATCTCTGACTGTAGGTCCAAAAGACAATTCCAAGAAAGCATTTCTAGTCGCCATTAATGATGGAAATTTGAAATTATTAGTTAAGAATTAATTGTAATGTTGAAGTATTTTTTTGCATATTTAGCGATTGGTTTAGGATTAATTTCTTGTAAATACTTGAAGCATGAGATTATGACTCCAACCATTTTTGCAAATGAAATTCTTGAATCAGCTTTCAAAAATGATTCATTGCAATTTTTTGATCGGGTCGAGACTGCTTCCAAGATTAGACAATCATTAAAATCATATAATGATCTAAGAAAGAATATGATAGATTATGAGAACATGATCTTGTCAGATAATTCACAATTTGAAAAAATGAAAGATTCTGCACGAATTATGTTCAGGAAACTCAGAGACTCTATTGAGAAATTCAACTTAAGTTTTGTTCAGTTGGATACGGTTGACTTTAATAACTATGTAAATAATTACAGGCCGTATTATAAACTTGACCTGGAAGGATATATTCATCAGAATAACGAAATCTTTGTATTGGAAGTGAAAGAAGCGATACTACTTTCTGACGGATGGAATTTTGGTTCTGTGAGATTGTACAAGCTCAGTCCATACGATATGACCCTGCGATTGAATGACTCACTAAGAAATCTAATCAAGTTAGATCCTGCTAATAAAAGAATTTCAGACTCTATCGTTCAGGCAAAATGGTTTGGTAAACATCCGGGTAAATTGGCAGACTCAATAAAGATTTTGTTAAAAAAAGATCCTATTGATTACGAGTATATAGATAGATTATTCAAAAGAGCACAAGCGGGAGAGAATTAATTCTTGAATGAGAAAGTTTAACATACTCTGGAGATTTTTAATTGCTTTTATTGGAGGCATGTTGCTTTTTTATTTATTCTATTACTCCCCTATATATGAAAAATGGATAATGCCGGGTCTCTTAAATTTTCAGGCGAAGCTTGCTTCCTTCATGTTAGGATTTATTGGAGAAAAAACTCATGTTGAGGGAGATAATATTATCGGAGATTTATTTAAAGTAAGTATTCGAGGTGGCTGCGATGGTTTAGAAGCAACGGCATTGTATCTGATAGCCTTAATAGCTTTACCTGTCGTAAGTCTTAAGGAGAAAATGCCTGCTATTCTATACGGTTTATTAATTTTATTTGTTCTTAATATTTTTAGAATTGCACTTTTGTATTATTCCGGTATTTATTGGCCAAAGGCATTTGAACTGTTGCATTTGCATGGAGGTGTAATTATCTTTATGATGATCAGCGTACTGTTGTGGCTCATTTGGGTTAATCGAATTATTAATAAAAGAAACTAAAGTAATCCCGTGAAGGAAGTTCTAAAGTTTGCCGGATTCTTTGTACTTACTTACTTAGTCTTGCTTGGTTTATATCAATTCTCAGTTGTAAAAGGTCCGCTGAATAAAAGTTTACGATTTATTTCTACAGTTACCTGTTCATCTAGTTTTCCAAGTGCTGATATTTCGCAACAGAATTTAAAAGATCGAAGCAACTCCGATTCTGAAATGTACCTGATCTATGGTAATCCTTATCTCATTAGAAAGGCAATGGAAGATGCCAGGTCCTCAGGACAGCGATATGCTACAATTCCTACCCGTTCCTTGGAATTGCATCTGTTCGAAATGTTTGTTGTTCCAATTTTTTTTATACTTAGTATTTTTATTGCAACACCTTTAAGGATAAAAGAAAAACTTAAAGGAATTTCTATAACTATGGTGAGCATAATTATTTTTATTTTGTTTAAATTATGTTTATTGACCTTATTTGAAATGTCGAATGCTCGAATAGGTGTATATGAATTAGGAGATTCTGCAATGAATTTTTTAAGTAGGTTGTTAGGAATATTTTCATTGGGTTTTACGTTAATGCTTGGATTTATCTTATGGCTTATATTTGGATTCAGAAATAGTAAATTTGTTGAACAGTTTAACGCATTAGGAAGAAATGTATAAATTTTTAATATTATTCTTTATATTGGGATTTTCTTGCAAATCAGCTCTTCATTATACTGAATTAAAGTCTACGGATTGCGGAGATTTTAATTTTGGAATGATCGAAGCAAAACGAATATTAACGGAAGAAGAGAAAAAATCATTGGAAACTCAGGGAATTATTGTTCAGGAATATTTGTTTGATATGGTCTATCAGGGAATTTGGAGAAAGAATTATCCGATAAAGAAACTTTCAGCAAGCCCTATCAAGAACTTGAAAGATTACAAGCTTGATGACAAACTTTCAGAAGGCATAGTTTTGAAGAATTTTGAAGGCGATTTAACGCCTTGTAGTATTGTGATACAGTCATTTATACGATTGAATGAGGATGAATTTAAGTCTTATGGAAAAATTGTAAATTATAACAATCAATACTACCGGATGGATACGCAGAAAAAATTTGTAAAAGATATTGTTAGTCATCCTTGTGTAAAACACGTGAGCATTATGAAATCAAATGATATTCCTGATTTAAAATATTGATTGAAATGATAAAAAATTCCATACTTGTATTTTGTATTTATATTTTGCAAATGCAGAATATATTTGGTCAGTTCTCAGAGATTCTTTTTACCAAGGTAAACAATAGGTTCTACGCAATTGCAGATATGAAAAACCTTGTAACTGCTCAGGAGAAGGATAGATTGCTGGAGCAAGGATTAGTTATCCATGAATATCTTGATGGTACAAGATATCTTGTCAGTTGCATTGCAGACTATTTCAACAATATGGAAGATAGAAATATAGAATTTTCGAAACTTACATCTGAAAACAAATTGTCTGAGTCAATTGCTAAAGGTGATTTCTGTTATGAAAAGAAACAACAGAAACTGACAATACAATTCCTGCCCTTACTGAAATCTGATGACATATTATTGCGATGTAACCAACTTGGAATCGAAGTTTCCAGAATGCATGAAGCTTATAGACTGCTTTTGATCGAAACAAGTTCAGAATTGATCCATAATTTAGCTAATGAACCCTGGGTTCAATTTATATCTTGTACGCCAGAGAAAGGAGTACCTGAAGACAGAGAAGGCAGAAGTATGCACAGAGTAAATTTAATAGGTCAAAATGATCCCTCCGGTATTGATCTTGATGGAGAAGGTGTAAATGTATTGGTAAGAGATGATGGACCGGTTGGACCTCATATTGATTTTAATAAAAGACTGGTTAATCTAACATATGGAGCAGACGGAACGCATGGTGATGGTGTGGCCGGAATCATTGGAGGAGCAGCCAATGTTGATCCGGTAATGGAAGGAATGGCTCCTAGATGTAAGGTTTATGTAATAAATTACCAGGATGACTTTTTAGATAATACAATGAACTTGCATTTGAACGAGGGAGTAGTAATTACAAATTCATCTTATTCCAACGGATGTAATGCAGGCTATACATATATTACTCAGATAGTTGATAAACAGGGATGGGAGAATCCAACCTTGCTTCACTGTTTTTCAGCAGGCAATAGCAATAATTTGGAATGCGGTTACGGAGCAGGTAATCAATGGGGTAACATAACCGGAGGTCATAAGATTGGAAAGAATGTTATCACTGCTGCAAATCTTAATATTATGGGTGCTATTGAAAGCTCTTCAAGCAGAGGACCTACAAGAGATGGTAGATTAAAACCGGATATTTCAGCACGGGGAACGAATCAAAATTCAACGGATCCCAATAATACCTATCAGGTCTTTGGAGGTACTTCAGCAGCTTCTCCCGGTGTTGCAGGAACAGCAACATTACTTTATCAAGCGTATAAAAAAGAACATAGGGGCAATAATCCGCCTGCTGCATTGATTAAGGCAACTTTAATGAATACTGCAACAGATCTTGGAGTTGAAGGACCGGATTATATTTTTGGATTTGGAGTATTAGATGGATTAAGAGCTTACAAACTATTGAAAGAAAAAAGATACAGAGAACTAATTGCAAAAAATCAAGAAACTCTAGAAGTAGAAATTGAGGTTCCGCAAAATGTTGCTATAGCCAAGTTTATGATTTATTGGGCAGAAAAGGAAGCTTCATTAAATGCAAGAAAAGTTTTGATTAACGATATTGATTTGGAAGTAATCGATCCCGATGGAAATGTGATATTACCTTGGGTTCCAAATCCAACCGCAGACTCTAGTAGTCTGGCTCAAGGAGCAAGACCTGGAGTTGATACTTTGAATAATGTAGAGCAAGTTTCGATTCGATTTCCTAAATCAGGAAAATATAAGATAATCATTCATGGGAAATTCCTTCCTGATATTAATGTTCCCTTGTTTTTACTGTATGATTTTCCGGAAAATAAATTGGAATTAACATCGCCGATCGGGGGCGAAAAATTTGCAACTTCAGATCCAACTAACCTTTACTTTAGATCCTATGTTTCGGATACAATTTTGATCGAGTTTTCACCAAATGGAGGTAATACCTGGTCAACCATTAAAAGAGTATTGGGTACCAGTAAACTTACAAACTGGACAACTCCAGCGACGGTTAACTCTGATTCTTGCAAGATCAGATTGACACAATCAGGTAATGTAAGTATATCAGATTTTTTTACCATTACAAATCCCATTACCAGTCTAAGAGTTGAACAATTTTGTCCCTCTGAACTTACATTAAGTTGGAATAAATCCAGTAAAGATAGCTTTATTGTTTACTCTCTTCAAGGTGTTGAAATGAAAGAATTGATGAGATCAGATACCAATCGGGTTAAGATTCCAATTACTTCAAGAAGCGAACCTTTATGGTATGCTGTAGCAGGCTATAGAAATGGAGCACTCAGCAGAAGGACTAAATCAATTACAGTTCCTGATACATTGGTTAAGTGTGTTGTTTTAAATGACATCAGCATCAAACCTAGAAATGAATGGATAAATTCAAGGGAATTTATTAGTTGTGACCAGTTTGATAAAATATATCCTGAGGTTTGGATTACAAATCGTAATGTTAATGAAGTCAAATCATTTGATTTAAAATATCGGATTGGGGCGTCTGTTATTTCAGAAACAATTACTAAGAATCTAAAGTACAGAGATTCTGTTTTGGTTAGATTGTCAAATGGAATTCTACTGGATTTCAATGGCTTCATGACATTGCCAATCTGGACAGAACTTGTAACGGATGAATATAATCTAAACGATACCACATTTATAAAAATTGAGAATTATTTAGTTTCTAATAGCAATGCAAAATTTCCGCTTATTGAAAATTTTGATTCTGTAAATTTTCCGAATGACTGGAAAATACAAAATGCTATTCCAAATAATTCATTCAGACTTTCAGAACAATTAAATAAAGATGGAATTATCGGAAAGGTCATCGCTTTTAGCAATAACAATTACAGTTATGCTAACCAAAAATTAAATTTGGTATCAGAAATGGCGGATCTGAGTACAGCAGTTGAGCCATATTTTTACTTAGATTATGCTTATCATAAATCAAGTACATTAAACTCGCTTTACGATACATTAAATCTTGAGATTCTTGATTTGTGTACCGGTGTTTCAACTTCTAGATTGTTATTTTCGGGTAGCGAAAAGAATTTGTACACTATTAGTCCGACACAGAATGAAGATTGGATTCCAACCAAAACATCTGATTGGCGCAGCTTTGCGATCGATTTAAGTTTATTTAAAGGGAAAAAAGTAGCTATAAAAATTAGCCTGGTAAGAGGAATGTTTTCGAATCTTTATTTTGACAATTTTAAAATTATCGAAAAATTACAGAACACCCCTCAGATCAGTTTTACCTGGACTCCAGACGAAGGATGTTCGAATACTAATTTTCGATTTACAGGCTCGATTCTTCCATCAGGCTCAGAATTGAATTGGAGCTTCGGTTCAAGCGCATCCTCAAAAATTGCAATTGGAAATGGTCCTTTCGTTATTCGATTTTCGTCAGGCGGCAGTAAAACCGTTATTGTGTCCTCTAAACTTGCTGATCAAACCGTTATTTCTACTAAAGATCTTAAAGTGTATATTTTTCCGCAGGTATCTTTTGATCAAAAAATTGGAACCAATAACTCCGTTGCCTTTGAAAATTTCTCTACACAAATTAAAGAGCTTAACTGGGATTTTGGTGATGGTACATTTAGCAATGAATTGAATCCAATTCATGTATTTCCAGAGTCTAAAGTATATAATGTTACTTTATCCGTTACCAATCCATGCGGTACCAATAAATTAAGCAGACTGATAGACTTAAGTCAGGTTGCGGTTAAAAATTTGGATCGGGCAAAAATTCAAATTGCACCAAATCCTACAAATGGTATTGTAAATATTGCGGCTGAAAGTAAAATCCATAGTATTGAACTTTTAGCGATTAACGGAACAACCTTGATTCAGAAAAGAGGCATAAATGAAACTTTGATAAAATTAAATTTATCTGGTATTGAATCCGGAATCTATATTCTCAAACTAGGTTTAGAAGATCAAGAATTTATTACAAAGTTGATTGTGGATAGATATTAGACAGGAAAATTACAAATGGAGTGCATCTTTTCTTGAAAGTAGCACTTCTTGAGATTCTCTTCGATCAGGATCTGGCACACAACAGTCAACCGGACAAACAGCAGCACATTGAGGTTCTTCATGAAAACCTACGCATTCTGTACATTTATCAGGCACAATGAAGTAATAATCATTGGAGATTGGTGGATTGCTTTGATAAGCATCTATTTGTTTTCCATTTTGCAATGTATAGTTTCCCTGTACTGTATTTCCATCCGAGATTTTCCATTCTATCCCACCTTCGTAAATTGCATTATTAGGACATTCCGGTTCACATGCACCACAATTTATACATTCTTCGGTAATAATAATTGCCATAGTTTAATTTGAATAATAGTCAATGTGTAAAGTAACATAAAATTCAATGAATGGATTAGAAAAAGTTGGAATAAATTATATTTTTCAAATAAAAATTTATAAAAAAATTGCATTACAAGTAGCAGATAATCAATCAAATAGAAATTGTTTATTATAAATTTTATGAATTATTGATATTATTCTTGCTACATATTAAACTTATTTATATATTTGCGACTTAATCTCTATCCCAGAGATCACAGTTCTTTATTGCTTAGCGTTTTTAGCGAAAAATTTTTCATTACAAAAAAGGATTTATGAAAACTATTACTTCGCTACAAAGCTATTTTATTGCACTTTTAATTTTATTTACTTCAACAACAGTAAAGAGTCAGGTTTTTTGTGACCCGGACCTAGATCCTCCAACTTTTACAGATTGTAATATTGGAAATATAGTGTTGGACATTATCAATCCTACCTATTGTTATGCAGCTGTTGTGGGCTGGCCGGAGCCATTAGCAACAGATTTTTGTACTCAGACTCAATTAATTTCCTCTTCATTCGACAGATTTTTTGAGTATTATGATGAAGGAATTCTTGGATTAAATGGACAATTAATACTTCATGGAGATGACTCTATTACAATTGTAGGTACAACAAACGGAGTTCCTTTTACTAACAGAGTATATCAGGTGTGTTATTATTCAACCTGCGATGGTACCTTAAGTTTTGATTTCAGATCCAGGATGAACAATGGTGATGGATTTAATGGAGACAGAGCCAGGTTTATGATTCAAAATGCGATTACAGGTACGAGTTTAACCGACGTATTAACTCCTCCACCAGGTAATGGTAATCTTGCAACAGGATCTAGATCATACCCTGTATCTTATGGTGATAGAGTTTGTTTTGAAGTTCAATCAGATAATTTTTTAGGAGTAAACAGTCTAACCATTAGCAATCTTATTTTTACTTCAAGTGCGGTTGTTGTAACTCAGATATCAGGTCCAAGACGAGCAAGTCATTTAGCACCCGGAAACTATAGTGTAGTTTACCGTGCGACGGACTGTGCAGGTAATTCCAGCACTTGTCAGGGTACCATTCAAGTAAATACAGCACCGGGACATGTATTGAGTAATTGTAGTCAAGATACAGTTATTCTATTGGATGATCCTACCAATTGTGATACTTTGTTAGATGGACTTATTCCGATTGTAAATAACTATTGTACTAGTTTTAAAAACTTTTATAGTTACTTTTATCCTTCAGCAAAAAGTCCTCTTCCATTTCCATATATAACTAAAACTGGACCTAATTCAGATGGAATTAGTGGTACCGATGGATTTGCTATGGTTGATCCTTCAGGAGATCTAATGATCGTAGGTACATCAAACGGTACACCACCGGATCCAATTCAATTGAAATTTGATACATCTCAGGTAATTGCACATGTTAGCATTCCCTGCAGAGGAAATGCGACTTTTGATTGGACAGCTATGATGAGACGTGTGTTTGCTACATTTTTATATGATGAAGCAGGATATAAAAAATATGATGATTCAACAGGTACTTATGATCAAGTAATATTATCGGTACCAGCTTTGGCTAATTTTGCAAGTGGAAGTGAATCAGTATATTTTAGTAGTGCTGGTGGATATTTGGAATTCTATGTGAATTCGGGAAATTTGGCTTTCAGAGATACTTTAACCGTTTCAAATTTTGTCTTTACGCCGGAACCGACGGTACTTGAGCAGACATGTGGACCTGATCTTACGCAGGCTGTAGGACCCGGGGTTTATGAAATGTGTTATGAGGCGACGGATTGTTTTGGGACAACTGAGAGGTGTACATATGAGTTGACGGTTAGGAATGATTTCACTTTAGGGTGTAAGGATATCAATGTAAGTTTGGATTCCTTGTGTACGGCAGTTATAACTCCTGCGATGTTGATAGCCGGACCGAGTTGTACGGCGACGATG
>JADLHT010000005.1 GCA_020848695.1 Saprospiraceae bacterium | reverse complement strand
TCAAGTCAAGGAGGTTTGGCTGTTAAACGTTCTATTCTAGCATTAGCAATGATTGGTTTATTTATTTATTCATACCAATTTTTTCTAGAAATTTGAGCGGCTACTATTATTGAATTTTTAGCGTATCTATCTTCAAGAATTTTCTTATTTTGCAACCATCAAAATCTATCCAAATCACAAATAAGCTAAAAACTGTTCTAATGAATTTCTCATTATTAATGTGTTCACTTTGTAGATTTCCCGATTGATCGGGACAGCCAGTTCAACTTGAAAAGTTAATCCGTTACTATTTATCATGTTTAGATGGTAGAATTAACTTTCCTAAGAGTTATGTAGGATGAGAAAAGTTGTTATATATACCAATATTTGGTACCTTTGTAAAAAATTGAGAAAAATGGCCAAAAATACTTCTGTAACTTTAGGAGATTATTTTGAGAAAATAATAGATAAAAGTATTAAAACCGGACGGTATTCTTGTGCTAGCGAAGTTATTCGGGAAGGACTAAGGTTAGTTGATGAAAGGGAACAAAAAATTAAAATTCTTAGGAAGGCAATTGAAGCGGGTGAGAAAAGTGGTTATTTTAAGAACTTTGACCCAATAAAACATCTTGAAAAACTGAATCGAAGTATCAAGTAATGAAATTTGACTATGAAATCAGTATACTTGCCTTAAAAGACTTGGATCAAATCTGGGAGTATACTGCAAAACAATGGTCGATTCAGCAAGCTAACAAATATTATAAAGAGATATTCCAATTTATTGGTAAAATTTGTAAAAATTATCAGTTTGGTAAATCAATTGACGAAATTAAAAAAGGACACAGAAGGCTTAATATTAAATCCCATATGATTATTTATAAAACACCAGTAAACAAGATTTTCATTGACAGAATTTTTCATCAAAATATAAATATTGATACACTGCTAAATGAATAAATCACCCTACATAACAATTGCTTTGATGAACAGATTTCACTATCGCCCATCCGTCATAAAGCACAACCGTTGAACAAACCCTATCACACTTTTCTTAAAATTACTGTACACCGTTAATGTAAACTTATCTTGTAGATTTAATTTTGCAATTCATATTCCTAAAATAGATTCCGATGTATACTATATATCTTAGCTCATTGAGTGAATATAAATCCTTCATGATACCTAAACTTAAAATATTAAATTGAATTTCTATTATAACCCTAAATTTTTTCGAACACAAGCACTTATTCCTATTTTTATTCTCTACAGAACGAAGATTTGTCCGCGGTAAGAATACTCCGTGAGAAATTGATTTTATTTGACTTTTGATTCTCACTGTAATACTCAACCCAAAAATTTGGACTAAAATAAGTCCAGTTATTCCTGTAAATAGAAATAAGATCTAACCCGTAACAAGATTTACTATATTAAGAATATACGCTTACTCCCTTCTCAAATTGAGCAACAAAAATATCCGGTAAGTAACCAAAGCGATGATAATAAGCCATTTGAATCGATCTTGTATATTCAATTTGAAATTCTTTAGGAACCAGATGAATGGTTGAGCCACCAAAACCTCCACCTGTCAATCGTGCTCCATAACAGTATTTATTTTCTTTGGCAAATTCAACCAAAAAGTCAAGTTCTGTACAACTGACCTTATACAATTGTCTTAATCCGTCATGACCTGCAAGAAGCAATTCTCCTAATAGGTGAATATCTGAAGAATGAATTGCATCGACAAAATTTTTAACTCTTTCATTTTCTTCAACTATATAACGTAGGTAATTATTTTCTACCGGGGTTAATATTTTTCGCGTATCACTAAGTTGTTCTTGACTAAGTTCACTAAGAGTTTGATTAATAAATTCTGCTTTCTTCAACTTGGCTTTAATACCGGAACAGGCAAGAGATCGACTATTATAATCTGATTTAACCAGATTGTGTTTTACTCTGGTGTCAACTACCAACCAACTAAAATCAGGTAGATCGCATGGTACAGTTTGATACTTCCAGGAATTACAATCAATGAGTAAGGCATGAGAAGCTTGTCCATTCATTATACAAATCTGGTCCATCATTCCTCCCAACAGACCATTGGCTCTTTCTGCACGAACAGCAAATTCTGTGAGTTTACTAATTTCAAAACCTAATGAAAAAAACTCATTCAAAATAAAAATAAAGCCACAGACGATAGATGATGAAGAAGACAAGCCTGCACCTGCAGGTAGATCCCCGCCAAATTGAATAGCAAATGGTGGCAAATCGATTCCTTCATCTTTCAACAGTTTTATTACCCCTCTAAAATAAATCTCCCACGAATATCGATCTGATCGGAAATCGGTCTGTTCTTTATAATTCAATGCAATGACATTGATTTCTGATGCAGGTCTGATTCCAAAATAAAGCGCTTGAGAGATAGCTGCTGGCAGACAAAGTCCGCAGTTATAATCCGTATGCTCTCCTATGAGATTTATTCTTCCCGGTGATCGAATCACTAAGGAATCTCCCGCAAATTGACTTAAATCCATAATTGACTCAAAAGTATTGATAATCAAGTGATTTTACATTTTTAGGGTTGATAAATGAGATTATTCTATATTTGCACTCCCAAACAGGTCGGGTGGCCGAGAGGCTAGGCAGAGGTCTGCAAAACCTCCCACAGCGGTTCGAATCCGCTCTCGACCTCAAATAAGTAGAACCCTGTTTTCAATTTCTGATTACAGGGTTTTTTATTTAGAGAGCGAGATTCTTTTAGTTCACTAATCCTGTCAGTTAAACTGCTTAGTTATTATTGCACTTTATCACTCGATATCTGTTAACTCAATTTACCCCAAATTTTGCAGTAGAACATCTATTACAAGCCTTAATTCCTTCAAACTCTACTGAAGAATTTAATTTTATCTATTTCATCTAAACAAGATTAGATACTTCTGATAACAATTTTTTGGATTCTCAATTGACTAGATTTTTTTTGAATATTAATAAATTCCAATTTTAATCAATGAATCACACTTTAGCTGTTAATTAAATAATATATACTTATTACTTTCGTCTTATCCATCCATCGAAAAACCGCATGAGTCCAACCCTTTCGATTACATGACCTCCAAAGTATTTGGGATTTAATTTCAATTGACAGAAGAATACTCATGTCTAGAATCGATTGATCATATCGATTGTCGCAAAAACAATAAATTTATTCATTACCCTTATACAATTGAACTAGAGAACTAATTCTTTCAAAAGAAAAATGGAAGACAGTTCCAAATTTAACTTTTAAACTTATCTTGCATTTTTTTAAATTCAGAAATGGTTATCTACAATGTTACTGTCAAAATTAATCCGGAAGTAGTCGAGGAATGGTTGCTATGGATGAGAAGACATCATATTCCCAAAGTACTTGAAACAGGCTGCTTTGTAAAATCGAGAATTTCAAAGCTCGATATTCAAGAAGCGGATGGTGAGACTTTTGCTATTCAGTATGACAGCTTTTCTCAGGAATCGCTTAACAAGTATATGAGTCTTTATGCCCCACACTTACAAAAAGAACACATTGACAAGTATGCAGGCAAGTTTGTTGCGTTTAGAACTACACTGCAAGTTATTGAAGAAATTTTTCCCAGGGCAAATTAAATTTTTGTTTACTTTCTTACTGCAATAATCTTCATACTGATTCTAATCTGATCAGAAATCAACTCATCTTTCAACTGTTCTAAAATTTTACTTGACTTGTAATTGACATTCCAAAGGGTTCTGTCAATTGTAAATTCCGGAACTGTAATCAGTGATGTATTGCCGGATGCAATAATACTTGCTTTGAACTCAATGGGTTTAGTTATTCCTCTAAGGGTCAAATCACCCCTGATCAATTGATTGGAAATACTGTCAACAATAGGAGTTGCACTATTAATGACAAAGTCTGCTTCCGGAAAAGTATCTGTTGCAAAGAAATCTCCATCTTTAAGATGACTGATCAGATCATTACGATCATTGACGTCTTCTATATCCAGATTGGCAATTGAGTTCATATCCAGAATTACTCTGCCTCTGATCAGTTGCCCCTGCGGATTGATTTCTAAATTAGAACTTTTCAATTTAAGTGTCCCATTATGTGAGCCGGTTGGAGAGCTACCGATCCAGTAAATTATGGATTGATCCAAAACAATCTCATAGAGGGTTCCAAATTTTTGATCGCTGGATGAAACCGGATAAGGATTACCGGCTTCTTTTTTCTTACAACTTATAAACAAAACAGCAAGGACAAAAACGATAGTTAAATTTTTCATATTATTAAACCAATATCAAAGGTACAAAAACTAAACTATAATCCTTGCAGATGTAAAGTCAAATGCAAGCACCTTGTTTCCGCTAAGAATATTCAACATACCATGTTTGTCAACAGACCTGATGATTCCTTCTATGATCTCATCATTTGATTTTCTCAACTTGCTATATTGATTTAATCTAAATAATTTTGAATTATATTCAGAATCAATCTGGTTAATCGTTGCAGAATCCGGCAGCATATATCGGGTAAGCTCCTTGTGAATATCTTGGAGAACTTCTGTTCGGTCTATTTCCTTGTTTAATTCGAGTTTAAGGGAACTTACCGAATTGGAATTCAGAAAATGAACTTGATTAACATTCAGACCGATACCCACTACGGTAAACAAAATTTCCTGACCCCGAAAAATATTTTGAATTAAAATTCCTGCAATTTTTTTCCCGTCTATCAATAAGTCATTCGGCCACTTGATTTTTACCCGTTCGGAATCAACATATCGTCCCAATACATTCCAAACAGCCATTGAACTTAATTTATTTAGGACAAATGGATTCTGTACACTAAGCTTATTTTGAGTTTTATATACAAAACTCATCAATAGATTCATTCCTGACTCACTTTCCCATGATCTGCCATATTGTCCTCTTCCTTCGGTCTGAAAGTCTGAAAAAACACAAAATCCATCATTCGGATTGGTTTTTGATAGTAACTCGATAGCATACCTATTGGTAGAATCTACTTCTTTCAAGTAAACATGCTTAAAATTTAATTTAGTTAAATCCAAAATTTTTACTTAATTTGTAGATTCAAAGTATTTAATTAACTTTATAAAATAATATTTATTGTTAAATTCAGCAGTCCAAAGCAAATCTTTGGTTACCAGTGAAGAAGCACTCCTATCATTAATCGTCGATAGCATTCAGGACATCAAAGCTAAAAATATCATACAGATTGATCTTAGAAATATTAAAGATGCTCCGGCACGGTATTTTATAATTTGTGAAGGTGAAAGTTCGACACAGATTAAATCTATCGCAAATAATGCTGCTAGACGCGTAAAAGGTGAATCGATTTTCAAAGCAAATCACATTGAAGGTCAGCTAAGTGCAAAGTGGGTACTGGTTGACTTTTTCGATATCGTATTACATGTTTTTGACAAATCAACGAGACATTATTACGATCTGGAAAATCTATGGGGTGACGGTAAGCTCACGGAGTTTCAAAATATTTAAAGAGAACTTTTAGACTTTATAGTCGTTATTATACATTGTAGATAAAAAATAATGGAAAATTCAGAAAATAACAAGCCAAAAAAAGCACCCGGCAGTGGTTCGAATTCCTATTGGATCTATGGCATTTTAATACTTGCGATCATAGGCTTTCAGCTGTTTGTATTTGTTAATCCTAAACAACAGGATATCAGTTTCAGCAAGTTTGAAAAAATGGCAGCATCAGGAGATGTGACAAAGGTAGAAGTTAGTAACAATAAGATTGCCAGCATATATCTCAAGAAAGAAGCTTTCTCAAAAGAAGAATACAAGGATGCACAGGAACCTGGATTTACTGACAAAGCTGCGTATACATTTAACATTGGACCTTCAGAAAATTTTCAGAATAAAGTTGATAAGTTAAATGAAAGAATTGCAGATAAAATTGACGTTGTCTATGTAGAAAAACAGAATTGGCTAGGTCCGATCCTATCCTTTGTCTTGCCCCTTGCTTTTATTATTTTTCTTTGGATGTATGTAATGAGGAAGATGAGTGGAGGCAGTTCAGGACCCGGAGCTCAGATTTTCAATATTGGAAAATCCAAAGCTATGCTTTTTGAGAAGGACCAGAACTCACACATCACATTTGCAGATGTTGCAGGTCTTGAAGAAGCAAAAGAAGAGGTTATGGAAGTGGTGGATTTTTTAAAAAATCCTAAAAAATATACTGCCTTAGGAGGTAAGATTCCGAAAGGTGTGTTACTAGTTGGACCTCCGGGAACAGGAAAAACCTTGCTGGCCAAAGCTGTAGCAGGTGAGGCAGCAGTTCCTTTCTTTACTATATCAGGATCAGATTTTGTCGAAATGTTTGTTGGAGTTGGTGCATCAAGAGTCCGTGATCTGTTTAGACAGGCCAGGGAAAAAGCGCCTTGTATTGTGTTTATCGATGAGATTGATGCAGTAGGTCGGGCACGAGGAAAAAGTCTTGTTCAGGGTGGTAACGACGAAAGAGAAAACACACTTAATCAGTTATTGGTTGAGATGGACGGATTTTCGAGCGATAAGGGTGTTATTCTAATGGCGGCAACCAATAGACCTGATATATTAGACAATGCCTTACTAAGACCAGGCAGGTTCGATAGACAAATTTCAATTGACGCACCGGATCTGGTGGGCAGAGAAGCCATTTTTAATGTACACCTTAAAAAATTAAAACTCTCAGAATCGGTTACATCCAAAGAACTTGCAGAAATGACACCGGGATTCGCCGGAGCAGATATTGCAAACGTATGTAATGAAGCAGCCCTGGTTGCGGCACGAAGAAATAAAAAAGAAATAGATATCGATGATTTCAATTTTGCGCTGGATCGTGTAATCGGTGGTCTAGAAAAGAAAAATAAAATTATTGCACCGGAGGAAAAGCAAATTATCGCTTATCATGAGGCGGGACACGCAATCTGCGGATGGTATCTGAAACATGCGTCGCCACTTGTAAAAGTTACAATCGTTCCAAGAGGTATTGGAACCTTAGGTTATGCACAATATCTGCCCAAAGAAGAATACATTACAAGAACTGAAGCCCTCTTGGATAGAATTTGCATGACAATGGGTGGAAGAGCAGCTGAAAAAATTGTATTTGACAAAATTTCTACAGGTGCACAATCTGACCTTGATCAGGTAACCAAAATTGCTTATTCAATGGTATCAACTTTTGGAATGAATAAAAAAGTTGGAAATGTATCTTTCTATGGAATGTCACAAGAAAATTTCAACAGACCTTTCAGTGAAGAAACTGCAAAAATGATGGATGAAGAGGTTCGATCATTAATTGATACACAATATGCCAGAGCTCAACAATTGCTTGCTGAAAAAAGAACTGAGCTTGATACCTTAGCGAATGAATTGTTGAAGAAAGAAATGCTCTTAAAATCAGATGTGGAAAGATTAATTGGTGCATCTCCTTATCATTTTGACAAAAGGGCTGAACCCCTTCCTCATTCAGGTCAACATGTCTCTGATGAAAAACCCACAGAAGAAGAAAAAAAGTTAGAAGCCTGATTTTTTATTTCAACTCTTCATTGGTTAATTGTAAGATTCCTTAATCGGTTCCTTCAGTAATAATAGGTCTAGTCATTAAGAAAAAAATCGAACAGTACTACGCTGATAAAACTAAAGTAAGTATAAGCTTTCAGCTTCCGTAAGAATTATCTGTTCTCCATCTTGGGTCATATCTCTGTTGAAGATAATCTGCTATATGAAATCCAATTATCGTCAGGGTTGCCGCGATCATATATAAAGCGTGAACAACCGGCCAGTCTCTTATTGTAATGGAATAGTACAATAGACGACCTGTTCCCGGCATACTGAATATTGTCTCAATAATAATTGATCCGCTAATCAGTAAAGGTATGGCAGATGCCATCCAAGCTAACATCACCAGATAAGCATGGGGTCTTGCTTCCCATCTTAAACCATCAATTACGCTAACGCCACTTGCAATCATCCTTTGCCATGCGTAGGAATTCATCAGATCCAGATACCTTTGTCTCAATAGATTAAAAACAACGGAAAGAGCCGGCAGAGTTATACTGATCAAGGGAAGTATTAAATAGTAAATTTTTAACCCCCATAATTCCCAGGGACTTTGATAATCCGCACTTGCAATTGATGCCGGAAATAGGTTTAAAAAATGAGCACTCGAAAAGACAAGTAACAATAGACTCGCTAACCAGAATACAGGAATAGAATGAAAGAAAGTAAGTGTCTTAATTAAAATTGAAACAGCTTGCTGATGTGAAGTTCTTACGGACCACTCCGTTAAAAACATCCCTGCAAAAAAAATTATTATTATGGCAGGCAACATAAGGATCACAGACCATTGTAAAGCATCAATAATCTTGAGCCTTACTGGATTTGAATCCCTCAGAGAAATAGATTCATGAGTTAACCAATGATGAAATTGATTGCTGAAGCCATTCCATTTCCATTCAGGCAAATAATTCAGATAACTGGATAAAGTCGGCTTTGAATGAGCATCTTTTAGACTGTCCGGTAAATAACCAAAATAAAACAAGGGCAAGGCTCTGAATTCAATATTGTTTGGATTCATCTGGATTTCTTCCTGCTGAGTAAAATCTTCATAACTACCTGGAATTAGATTGATGATCCATAAGCCTATCAGAGATAACATGAAGAGCAATACAACACTATTCAATAGTTTGAGGAAGATAAAGCGATAGACATTCATTTTCTGTTGATCCAGGCTTCATAATAACCCGGACGTCTAGAGCTGGTTACTACGTTCAATTTATTACTGTATGCTATTCTTTCTTTTGGTGCAAATAGAAATATCTGAGCAACTTGATCGTGAAGTTCTTTTTGCAATATTTGATAAGAACTATTTCTTGCATAATCATCCTTGCTATTCCTGATCGACTCAATCATGCTATCTAAAATGGGAGTGGTATATCCTGACTTATTGAATCCTCCAGGTAATACATTTGAAGAACTCCAGGATTGATAGGGATCCCAAAGAGATGGAGATTGACGCTGAGCGACCAGAGCTAGATCAAAATTCAGCGCATTTAGATCAGCAATTAAGCTTGCTCCTTCCTTAGGCTCTACAATCAAATGTATGCCTGCTTTTCTTGATTCTTCCTGAATCAATAATGCCAGTTTTTTTGAAGTTTCCCGATTGGCAACCAGAAGTCTGAATTCAAGTTTTTCCTTTTTACCATTAATAAACTTATCAAGTATTCCATCTTTATCCGTGTCTGTCCACCCGTTATCTTTTAGAATTTGATTTGAATGTTCGGGATTGAAGTTGATCGGCTTAAGTTCTTTATTAAAATATTTTCTTGAAGGATGGACAGGAGAAGTGACAGGATCTGCAAGATCCATGTATTGTTGAGTTATATAGGTTTTGATATCAATCAATGATGATAAAGCTTCTCGAATTACTAAGTCTTTCAGAATCTTGTTTCTGTGATTGATCTCAATGTAATTGTATTGCATTAATAAGGGAGTTGAGAAGCTTAAACTTGCATTTGATTTACTTTTCAAGTCTATAAAAAGTCTTGGTGAAATATCTGACATTAAATCAATATTTCCTTTTTCCAATTCAAGTAGTGCACTTGATTCATCAGGCATGATCCAATATTCAATTTTGTCCGGATACGCTTTGAGCAATGGATAATCCTTGCTTAATTGATCACCCCACCAATTTTTAACTTTCTTTAATACAATTTTTGAGCCCGTCTGCCAGCTTTCTAATTTATATGGACCACAACCAATTATTCCGTTCTTACAAAATTCAGTTGACTGAAGTCTCAATGCAAAACTTTTTAAAAGATTCCAGTTCTGCTCTCCCCATAAACTTGAATCTTTGAAAAGTAGATCTGGAATGGAAAAATTCCTTAAAGTCTTCCCCGGATCATATATGTGTTCCGGATAAATACTGTAATTTCCACTCATTTCACGATTCAGCATATATAGTCTGTTGACCATAATTCTAATCTTTTTAGGATCAGCACTATCTGAACGGGCATCTCTAATATTTTTAAAAAATCCGATGTAGGTTTTATTCTTAAGATTGGGATTTAGTGAAGATTTAATGGTATAAACTACGTCAGTTCCAGTTACGGGTTGTCCATCTTCCCACACGGCTTTTGAAAGTATTTCATAATCATACATTAAGGTTGAATCATTGAGAACAATGGGCTCATTTAGCTCCTTTAATAATATGGGAGAAAATTCCATATCCTCTACCCCATACTCAAAGAGTGGTGGCATGATAAGAGCTTCAATTTGAGTCGCATATCCCGATTGTGAAACAATTGGATTTAAGCAATCGGGCTCATCCGCAAGCCTGATCTTAAGTACAAACTCTTTGCTCTTCGCGTCCTGCTTGCATTGAAAGAAACTAACAGAAAGAATAATTGCCAATAAGAATGTTACTTTCAAAATCATATAGTAATTAAACCTGAAATTCATGAATATTTCTTTTTATTCGTAAGCAAATATAAAAATTAATCTGAAGAAGCAAAAGTTGTAATTAATGGGAAAATAGAAATAAAGTGTAAATGCAAACGTTTATAACTCACCAGACTCTTGTATTCACTGAGATAATTGTTATAAAATGTCAATAAAACTTAGTTGTCATGAATTACAAATTAGATAATAGACATTCTGTAAAAAATATTTGACCAAACTAAACTTAAAAACCCTTCAAACTGTTTTACCATGTACTTATACATAGTCTCTTTGTTCAAGTTGTTTTTTAATATAAAACAATGACTATAACTGAATTAATAATTTAATAAATATAAACCATGAAAGACTACTTACTAAAGTTGGTGAAATATAATATCTGGGCTAATGAAAGATTTATTGAAATCATTAAAGATCTATCAGACGAACAGTTACATCGTGAGATCAACAGTAGCTTCAATTCTGTTTTCAAAACACTTAAACATCTTTATGATGCTGAAAAAGCCTGGTGGATGAGATTACACGATCCTTCCATTGTTTACAATTTCAATAACTTTGAAGGACTTACATTTAATAAATTGATTGAGGACTTTAGAGCCATTTCCAAAGAGTGGCAGAATTTTATTCAATCTCAGGAAGAATCAGTATTACAGAAAAAATTTAAATACCGTCGAGCAGATGCTGAATATGAGTCTTATATTTATGATGCCTTAATTCATATCTTCAATCACGCAACTTATCATAGGGGCCAGCTTACAACTCTACTGCGTCAACTTGGTTGTGAAAAGTTACCATCAACTGATTTTATTCAGTTTACCCGAACACTTTAATCAATATTATTCTGTAATTAACTTAGATTCAAAGAAAGGAATCAGCTAAGTTTTTTACCTTTTTCCTTTGACATTAATTGAAGTTCTTCCTTCAGACAGATTTTAAAATGATCTAAATGATCCAGAATTTCACTCATTAAAGTTACCTTGTTTGTTGGCATAAATTCCTTTATACCATCCATTTGTCTTAATATACGGTTCTCTTTATTGAGGATTTTTGTATATAGCAATAATACTTCTGTCTCGTTCTTTCCCTTCTGAACGTCTGATTTGTTAACAGGTTCAAACTGACCTTTAATAGTAGGGTTATAACCTTCCGGAATATCTCCCTTTATTAAGGTGTCGGAATTTCTTTTTAAAGGTGTAAGTTTTTTGGCCCTGTTTGTTATTCTGTTATTCAATTCTTCATATTCTTTCTTCATCAAATCTTTTACCTCTGAAAGAATTGAATTTTTTAAATCTATATTTTCTTTATTAGCTGATTTCTTCAGCTTCCTGACCAACTTATTAAAGTTCTTGTAATCTTTTACTTCTTTCTTTACTTCTTTGTTTGTATACAACTTATTATATACCAATGTTGAATCTGAAGCAAAAGCTGAATTGATTGAAAATACAAACAATAGCATTACAGATGACAAATACTTAATTCTCATTTAAACAAAAGTAATTAAAATAAATTAGTTGCAGTAGTTCTGAAATGCAGAAGCCAGATTGTCTGCAATCATTTGTGCTGATCTTCCTTCAATATGATGTCTCTCTAACATATGGACAAGCTTGCCATTTTTAAATAAAGCAATTGCCGGAGATGATGGAGGATACGGAAGTAAAAATTCCCTTGCTTTTGCTGTTGCTTCTGTATCAAAGCCTGCAAAAACGGTATAGAGATTATCTGGTTTAACCGTTCCCTGAATGGCAAGTCTTACTCCGGGTCTTGCATTGGCGGCTGCACATCCACAAACTGAATTTACAACCAATAAACTGGTTCCGTCTTTACTGTTTAATTTTTGAGTAACCTGTTCTGGTGTGGTTAAACTTTCAAATCCTGAATTTTGAAGTTCCTGTGCCATGGGTCTTACTAATTCTACTGGATACATAACTTTTATACTTTATTAAACATTAGCAACGTATCAGGGTTCTAAATTGTTTTATCTAGATCCTCAATCTTAAAAGTTTTTCAAGATAAGCTCCATAATCACTTTTGGATAATTTATGAGCCTCTCGCTCAAGTCCGGATCTATCAATATAATTCATTAGATAAGCAACCTCTTCAATACATCCGATCTTAAGTCCTTGTCTTTGTTCGATGACCTGTATAAACTGAGAAGCCTGCATTAAAGATTCATGCGTTCCGGTATCCAGCCATGCAACTCCCCGACCTAAGACCCCTACTTTAAGTTGATTTCTTCTTAAATATTCCTTGTTAACATCTGTTATCTCAAATTCACCTCGTGAAGATGGTTTTAAATTTTTTGCAATCTCTATTACTGAATTATCGTAAAAGTAGATCCCTGGAACAGCAAAATTAGATTTAGGCTCTATCGGTTTTTCTTCAATCGAGATGGCATGAAGATCATCATTAAATTCAACGACTCCATATCTTTCCGGATCTGCAACCGGATAAGCAAAAACGATTCCGCCATCCGGATCGACTGAGGATCTTAATAATTCCGGTAATTTGTGTCCATAAAAAATGTTATCTCCAAGTATTAAACATACTTTATCATTACCAATAAATTCATCGCCCAATACAAAAGCCTGAGCAAGTCCATTTGGAACCAATTGTTCTTTATAGCTCAATTTTATTCCAATATTTGAACCATCTCCCAGGAGTGCTTTAAACATTGGAAGATCCTTGGGTGTTGAAATGATTAAAATGTCTTTAATCCCTGCAAGCATCAGTGTTGACAAAGGATAATAGATCATTGGTTTATCATAGATCGGCATGAGCTGCTTGCTCATGGCTAAAGTTAGAGGATATAATCTGGTACCCTGTCCTCCTGCCAAAATGATACCTTTCATGTATTAATATTTTTACGCAAAGTTAATTTTTTATAGATAGTATTGGATTTTATACCTTCATACAAATTACAGAGGTTCTTTCGAATTGCTTTGTCTAATAATAGGTTTTATAATAAGTCGCAAAGCTTGATCATAAAAGAGATATGACCAAAACCAATTAAAGAGAACAATAATTTTATTTCTGACACCTATAAGATAATATATATGTACAAACAACCAACTAAACCATGCAAATATTCCACCTGCATGAAATTTTCCAATATCAAGCACCGCTTTATTCCTTCCAATAGTTGCTAACTGTCCTTTATCAAAGTATTCAAAAGGTTTTTGTGTTTTTCCTTTTAAATATCTGGAAAGGTGTTTTGCTTGTTGCAAAGCAACGGGTGCTACCTGAGGTAACCCTTGAGGATACTTTTCAGTAAGCATATGCGCGGTATCTCCTATGGAATAAATGGATGACAATCCTATAACCTGATGAAATCGATCTACAACTATTTTTCCATTCTTATGATAAACGTTTTCCGGAAGTCCATCTATTTGTGAAGGTCTGACACCTGCTGCCCAAATAATTTTCTTTGCTTCCAGAACAGAATTATCACTAAGTATTAATGAATCGGAATGAATTTCTTTTACGAATTGTCTTAGGATTACTTTAACTCCAAGTTTTTCGAGATCTTTCAAAGCTCTTTGTGAAGACTTAAAAGACATTGTTGGCAATAATCTGCTATCTCCCTGTATAAGATAGATTTCCATTTTCTGTACATCAAGATCAGGATAATCAAGAGGTAAAATATGTTTTTTAAGTTCAGCTAGAGCACCGGCAACTTCAACACCGGTTGGTCCTCCACCGATGATAATTATTCTAAGAAGTGAAGAAATGTCTTCTCCTCCTTTCATCATAATGGCTGACTCCAAATCCTCCAAAATTCGGTTCCTTAGATTGAGGGCTTCAGAGATAGATTTTAATGAAATGGTATTGGCTTCAAATTGGGCATTTCTGTAATAATTAGTCATAGCTCCTTGCGCTAAAACCAATCGATCATATTTCAAAATGCCGTTATTCGTAAATAATTTTTTTCCATCAAGGTCTATTTTTTCAACTGTTGCATTTCTCACAAAGAAATCAGGAATGTTGTGAAAATTTTTTCGAAGAGGGAAGCAAATAGAACTCGGTTCAAGACCCGACATTGCGACCTGATAAAAGAGAGGCTGAAACTGATGATAATTATTTTTATCCAGTAGTACAACTTGAAATTTGGATTTAACCAAACGCTTAGCCAAAGTAAATCCGCCAAAACCTGCTCCGACAATTACTACTCTTTCAAGCAAGCTATCGGGAATATTTAAAGGCATGTAAATAAAACAAAAACAATTGCCTCTGGTTTACAAGAAAGCTTTGAAAATCAAATTATCTTTTTTTTCACTAAATTGTATTTTGAATGTATTCTTCAGTCAGTAAGGATTTATTTTTGCATTGAAAATTATGTATAAAATTCTCGTTACGATTCTTCTACTTTATTGCTTTACGCTCTGCTCTGTCTCTATTCCAAAATCCAATAATCAGTTTGTCGAGATACAGGATAGTATTTCTTTACGGGAGTTGGGGCATCAATTATTCTTCGACAAAAGATTATCTTTCGATCAGACAATTTCCTGTTCTCGATGTCATGATCCAATTTTGGCATTTACGGATGGATATAAATTGTCTTTAAATTCTAATGCAGAATCTCTACTTCGCAATGCGCCTACTTTGTTAAATATCAACAACAGGGAAAGTTATAACTGGGCCAATCCTAATGATACAAGTTTGCGACTACAAATGCAAAGACCACTTTATGGAAAACATCCCAAAGAATTGAATATTGATGGACATCAGAATGATATAATTCTAAGATTGGGTAGTATTAATACCTATAGAATACTGTTCAAGAAAACATTTGGACAAAATTTTAAAAAAATAAACTTTAATCAGATTGAAATTGCGCTCGCTTATTTTATCGAAAAGTTGCAAAGTCGAAATTCTAAGTTGGATCAGTTTCTCCAATCGGGTGATAGCAGTTTATTAAGTCATCAGGAATGGAGAGGATTTGCATTATTTCATTCAGACTCAATAGATTGTTCTGCCTGTCATGGCGGTATTGATTTCTTTGAACCTGACCGGGGAGGCACATTTGCAAACATTGGTTTGTACAATTGTAATTCATCTTATCCGCTAAACGACTTGGGAGTCCAAAATGAAAATAATGATTCCGAATATAATGGTCTTTTCCGGATTCCAAGCCTCAGAAACATTGCCTTAACATCCCCTTACTATCACGATGGTAGCGAAGAAGATTTGGAAAAGGTAATTAGAAATTATGAAAGGGGAGGTCGAAAAGTTGATTTTGGGAATTGCAAGGGTGATGGAAGACTTCATCCAAATCTGGATGGAAGACTCCAGGAATTTCAATTGTCGGAGTACGATCGCAAGGCATTAATCTCATTTCTTCATTGCCTAACAGATACCAGTTATCTGAAAGATGATAGATACCTTATTCCGGAAGGACTAAAAGTAGAATAATTCTACTATAGAATATTTGGTAATAATTAAAAATAATTCTATTTAATTTGATAAAATTCCACTTATTAAGTATGTTTGTGGTTCTTTGAAGCATTTAAACTAATCACATTTTAAAAAAATATAATATGAAGCAAAATTCAATCTTATCTATTATTCTTCTTAGTTTCTTCTTGATTACTCATAAAATCCAATCACAAGCAGGCTGTGTAAATGGCACACCTAACTGGTGCTCTGGTAATGTGATCAAAACAAGTTCAAGAAATGGAAACGGAAGTCTTGGAAATAGCTTTAATTTATGCAGAACCGGTTTAGATTATGTAACCAGTACAAGGAGATTAGGTCAACGATTTTCCCCTCCCGGGTTAATTCAGCCGGCTAGCTTCTTAGTATCCGGGATTCCTGCAGGCGCAGTCATTGAAGCTGCTTTTTTGTATGCAGGAACAAGCGGTAACGGAATCGGAATTACCGCAGCAATAACAAACCCACTTTTAGCAGTTTCTAATTTTCCAATGTCAATAATTGGTGCCGGTAATGATAAGTGTTGGGGATATGCGGGTTCATTTTCTTACAGGGCTGATGTAACCTCAATAATTAGCGGAAATGGCAACTATACTATATCGGGATTACCGGTTGGAGCTACAAATGATACAGATGGAGCAACTCTTCTAATCATTTATAGTGTTCCCTCTGGAACTTTTAATGGCTGTATCTCAATAGATGATGGTTCAATTGTGAACACTAGTTCAAATGGAACACAATCTGATTTGGTTTCATTTACCGCTTGTGGAAGTACAGTAACTTCCTTGCCGGGGGCTAGAGCATTTGGAATGTTTTCAGATCTTCAATTAAATAATAGTGTCTTTACTTTTAATGGCACAATAGCTCCTTATTCATTCGATTGGTGGAACTTTGTTGAAGTAGCAACAACAGTTACTAACACCCAGACTTCAGCTAACTTTACTGCTTTCTATCCAGCAGATTGTGTAAACTGGGTTGCTGCCGGAATGTACACTCGTTGTTCATTAGTGGTTACCACACCGACACTTGGACAATGGGGAATGCTTTTATTTGTTGTGGTTATGATCGGATTATCAAGCGTTTACTTATTGCAGAGACAGTTACATTATGCCGGTACTTCCAGTCAGAGCTTAGGGGCATTTAACTTTAATTATCTTGCGATACTTACTTCCATTTATAATAATCGCAAACAATTTGTTTATACAAATATTGTATTTGCACTTTCTATGGCAATTTTATTTGCTTTGGCTATTCAATTTGCGGGTTACAGTTTAACGGAATATGATATTCCGGGAGCATTATTGTTAGGTTTTGTTCTTTCAATTTTCATTTCTTACTTTAGAAATACAAGTAAATAAAACGCAGTCAAATATTATGTTGTAATTGAGATAGCTTAGTGTTTAATAAGTATTTCAAATTTTGGTTGGTATTCATTACTTCAATTGTTACTTATTATATCTATTCATTAACAGATGGCTATTATAAGTATTTTGAAGTTCCCGTTAGCGAAACATATGCAAAAATTTGTAGCAATATTCTAAATTTATTTGGATTTAAAGTTGACTATAATCAACTTAATATTCAAAATGAGAAATTCGAAATGAGTATTGCTACAGGTTGTGACGCAATTATGCCGCTGGTATTTCTAACTTCAATAATTACCTTTTATCCTTATGGCGACGTCAAACATAAATTAAAAGGAATTCTCTATGGATCATTATTCATTATTCTATCCAATATAGTAAGACTTTGCAGTTTATTTATTTTAGGACAATATAACAAAGACCTATTTGATTTTTTTCACATACAATTTTGGCAGGCTTATTTTATTCTGTTTACAATGTTCTATTTTATCAATTGGTTAAAAAAAATCAATAATTGAGAAATCATATTAATAATAGCCCTATTGCAAAATTCATACTTATATTTTTTTTATGCTATCTGACCATTTATTATTTGTTTTGTAACAATAACTTTCAAAATTCATATTCCGCTAAATTTCATACAGTTCTCAATTCATTATTCGACAAGTTTTTTGACAATTCCATTTTTCTAGCTGAATCCATGAAGAACAATTCTAGTGTTCTGAATTACAAAAGTTATAAAATTTCGTTGGGTAATTCAGAAGTAATACATAATTATGATACAAGAATTAATTTAATCAACGAATCCTTCCTGCTTCAACAATTGGAAGACCTCAGGAATAATAGGAGCACTACGATTACTTTAAAAATGCATAGTTATAAGTTTTCGATATTTAGCTTTTTCATATTACCCTTGAGCATATTAGTTTCTCTAATAGTATCTCATGTTCTTGTTTTTAAATATAAATTCAAACTCTTATTAACTACATCTGTTCTGGTAATTGGCTTGCTCATATTTCAATTCATTGTGGTATTGATTAGTATGAGAAGTCAGGCCATTGAGCTTGATCCATATGCACTTAATAAAGGAATTCAATCTATTGCTGTTAAAATTCATAATCTCTTCCATATTGAATTTAACTTCTTTGTGATTATGATTATTTACCTCACCTGCAATTTTAAAAGCATTTTATTAACTTTACAATCAGAAAAAGTATAATCTTGGTTCCTCAAATTTTATATTCTTTGATAAATCTATTCTTGCAAATAAAATACGATTGATCTTACACATATAAAAATCAGGTTCTTCTTTCCCAACAATGATAACCGTAGTTTTCATAAATTGACAATGTTATTATTAAACTACCTGAATACTGAACTATATCTTAGTTTTTAGTAAAAAATTTCTACAATCCCTTAATGCGTTTTTATATTCTTTCCTGCAATATCGAATACATTCCTTATCACTCTCACAGTTTTTCTTACATTGATCTTCAATTCTTTTCATTTTAACTTTACAGTATTCCTTGGTTGTTGATTCCATCCAATCAAGTTCATCAAATGAATTTAACTCAATCCTCTTCAATTGAAATTTTTTTCTTTTCAGACAAGATCCAATACTAATTGTTCTAAATCCCGGGGCAGAAAGTCTTAATCTTTTTAATCTTTTATCTGATTCCATGGTAAAAACTCCATGTTCATCAACAACAGCAAAAAGATATCTTCCTTTACCTAAAGATCCTCGCACTACTGCATTTTGAATTGCCTCATTTCTGACATTAACAATTGAACTACTATAAATTTTTTTCTTTCTTGCAGAACTTTCTACGGATCTAAGATTTAAATTCCTACAAGCTTCCGGATTGGGGACGTATTGCTGCAAACTTGAAAAGAGCTTTCCAACTTTCTTTACTTGATGAACACTGTCTACCAGTCCATAATCTGCGCTCCAGCTTACATCATGATACTGCCACCAGGAATAAGCAATCCCTCCACAATCCATACAAAGTTTATAAGTCTCTTCTGCAAACTTTGCTTGTTCGTCCTGATTCCCGTTATTTTTTTTATTCGTCTGAAAGCTTGAGGAAGCGAATCCTGTTTCACCAATAATCCAGGGCTTTTTAATATTCTTTGAAAACCATTGCAATTGTTTAATATAATTATTTATAGTTCCATCCTTATCTGGATATAAATGAAAAGAAAAGAAATCTACATTCAACAAATCAGTATCCCAATCAAAACTTGTAAAGGCATCGGTTAACCCAATCGTTATTAATTGATTATTGGTATTATGACGAATGGAAGCACACCATTGATTAACCAACCATTGAATCTCAAGCTTACTATCTAAATTATGAAAATAGGCAGGCTCGTTTAATAGGTCAAAAGCTATCAACGTTGTATCGTTGCTGTATCTATGCGCTAAAAATTGAAGATAGTTGTTGTAATCCTGTGAATAAGGGAACAGATGAACTTTTTTCCCACCACTAACCAATATTACTTTTAATTCATGGCTCTGTGCTGCTTTCAAGATTTTGTCAAGAATTCTAAAATGGTCTTCATAAGGATTTTTAAAAAAGTGAACCTTTATTGGCCCATAATAATAGGATATATCTGTTGTTGAAGCCTCTTCTTGTTCTTGACCAAAAGGACTAATTCCAAATTCAAATGAAACCAAGCGAATACAGTTGAATCCTAATGATTTGATCAACTTGAAATCTCTTAATAAATGCTCATAACATTCTGTTGAGTCAAGACAATTCGTTTCAATAGACGGGGTTGTGTAATAACTCATGGCCGGTGAGGGATAATAGATACCTCCTTCCTCGTGGCGGATACTGATATCATAATTCAATATAAGTGGAGCGAACTGACGATTTCCTAAATAAAATTGAGAATTCTTAATACTTAGTTGTGCAAAAAGGTAATTAACACACAATGCTAATCCGAAGAACCATAAAGTTCTCATTTTATAATTTCTATCTAATTAAAGTTACACTACCTGATCTTATGTATGGTACAACTGTGTTACAGGATTTAACCTTGCAATGGATCATATAAAAATAGGTATCGACAGCAATATTGGCACTTGGTGACCACTTCATATTATAGTCATCCGTGCTAAATACCCGTTGTCCCCAACGATTGTACATTTCAAACGAATAATCAGAGATCAGAGTCTTTAATGATTGAGCAAATACCGGTGCGAAATCTTTATTATCCTGCGCCTCTGGTGTAAAGACATTCGGAAATCTCATCAGAGAATCAAGATTGATATCTTCATCAATGAAAATTGAATCTTTTGAAAAGCTACAATTCCTATATCCTGTTACATAATAAATCCCTCTTTTTGATATCGTTATACTTTTAGAAGATTCATTGGTAGACCAGACATATCGATCATACTTATCGTTGTCTATTTTTAAAATAAAATCTGAAGGAATACAAGTTCTGCTAAGATCCATTAAACTTAATTGATCGTCTTTTTTGGGGGTCACAACTATCACCATAGTATCATTGAGCACACAACCGTTGTCAAGAGTTACTTGAATACTATACTGACCAACCTTTCCTTTAATGAGTATACTGTCAGTTGTTTCTCCATTGCTCCAACTTACACTTTTGAACCCGGGTTGAATTCCGACATTTAGGATTTCATCCTCACAAATTTCGATCATTGATTCAAGTAGATTAGGAGCATCTTTAACTTTAACCAATTCTACTTCATCCACAAAAGTATAGGGATAAACCAATGAAGGAGGCTTTCCACTACCAACGAACATGGTGTCATTTATTCCTAATCCTTTAAATCTTCCAATTATGATAAGATCTTCACCTCCACATGCAGTGTATTCAAAACTATACTTTTGATATTTTTTTACGGGAAGGAATTCCCCATCCGGAGTTGTCCAAAAAGGCGTAAAAATTTTTTCCAAACTTAGATCATTATAAAAAGGAACTCCTTCGTCAAAGACAACACCAATTTCATCCAGCGAATACCCACTATTGATATCTATTGATAAATTAAAGCTAAAACGATACACAGCTCCCGCTTCCAACTTTGTCGTCAATACATTTCCTAGATATTCATACTTGCCAAAACTAAAAAAACCACCATGTCTTTTTCCTGCTAATGGAAAGCTCTCCCTAATGTCAGAAGAGCCCGGATTGGGTGCAAACCAATCAACCGGCTTATTCGAATTATTTGTACCAAAAAATTCAACGCCCTTATTTCCAAATTGGCCACACTTATCACATTTTTCAAAACCAGGATTACTTACCAAATTCTGGGATTGAAGTTTAATGACTAAGATAAGAGTAAATATCAGTGTGTGCTTTTTCATTCAAATTTTGGGGTTAACTTAAACTTCTTTAGAAAATAAAATGTATTCAAATGTCAAGAATTTTATTGTAATTCATTCTTTCTAATACAATTTATTCCGGCCATCTTCCAGGTGTATAGGGCGCATTGTTAATCTCCAGTTCTTTCTCAAGCCCTTCTATTCCGGTATTAATTTCTCTTAAAGAAACCAAAACCAATTTCAACTGCCTGGAAGCGATCTCATAAGAATCTATATACATTCCTGGTATATCACTGCTCGTTCCGTATAGAGCTCCGGTTAAGCTATATGCCCTATCTGTAATGGAAGTTTTTGTTTCAAACTCACGTCTTGCAGCACTTCCATCTCCTTGTAACAGAATTAAAGTTGAAAGCAGTTTTTCGTTTAATTTACTTGCTCGCAATAAAATATTTCCAACAGGTTGATTCATATCATTAACCGCTAGTTTGATATTAGCTAATCTTTGCTTTAAAGTACCTGAAATATCATTCGTCGCAGAAACTGATTTAATAAGTTTATCAACTTTTTGATAGAACGCAACATTCTCTTTAAAATCAGCAAGAGGAATTGAACTGTTCTCCAATTTCCTTACGTTGAAAGTTTGAGAATTTCCCAAATTAGTATAAATACCATCAACAACTTTTGCAATAGAAATTGTATACATTCCCGGGTTAACAAAATGTCCTACTTGTTCTGAAGAAAATAATTGATCGGGTTCCGGTGTATATCTTTGATTAATCGGGTCTGGTATGGGTCCACGCAAGTTCCACTCTATTTTATTCAATCCTCTCGAAATTGAGGTTTTAAGATGTCTAACAATTTTACCTGACTCATCTTTAATTGTAAATATTAAAAATGGATCTTCTTGATTGTCTTCTAATCTGATGCTATCAAGTGAAGGATAATATACGCTTTCTTTTTTCTCTATCTTAGATTTTTCGAAATCTTTCCGTATAGTCTTTAGTTTCTTGATTTCGTCTTTAATAAAATAATAAATGGTTGCATTAGGCTCAGGGTTTTTTGCAGCATAATAAGAACTTCCTAAATGGCCATTACCTCTTAATCCATTCCTCAGTGATTGATTGTACATCAATGCTTCTTTAACAGGATAAATCATGGCTTCTTTCGTTAAATCTTCTTTTTTACAATTGCGCAATAATGAATAGTCATCCAAAATATAAAACCCTCTTCCAAATGTAGCCAGTACAAGATCATTTTCTCTTCTTTGTATTTCTATATCTCTTACTGCAATGGTTGGTAATCCGTTCTTCAACGAATACCAATTTACTCCACCATCATTACTGAAATGGAGTCCAAATTCTGTTCCTATGAATAACAAATTTTTATCAATATGATCTTCGGCAATACTATATACCGATCCTCTTTCAGGCAGTTTGTTGCTAATTGAGTTCCAGGTTTTACCTCCATCTGTCGTTTTTACAACATAGGGTTTAAAATCTCCGTATCGATGATGATTAAAACAGGCATAGGCGGTATTTTTATCATGAAGGGAAGTAATAATCTGGTGAACATAGGAATGCTTTGGAATTCCAACAATATTATCAATTGCCGTCCAACTCTTTCCACCATCCAAAGTAAGTTGTATCAATCCATCATCTGTTCCTACCCATATTATATTTTCATCAAACTTGCTTTCTGCGATGGTTGTGGTTTGTCCATAAATATCGGTGCTTTGATTTTTTGCAACCGCATCCATTGACCATACGCGTCCCATAACTTCAAATTTATTGCGATCAAGCTTTCTGCTTAAATCAGGACTTATCAATTTCCAGTTATTGCCACGATCATCCGTTCTCCAGATTTTGTTAGATCCAAAATATAATCTCTTGTTATCAAACTGGCTAATAAGCAATGGTGAATCCCAGTTCCATCGAACTGCAGGGTCATTTTCTCCTTCTATTGGTTTAATGAACAACATCTCTCCACTTTTACGATCGAACCGAACTAAGCCTCCATATTGGCTTTGTGCATAAATGATATCGGGATTGGTTTGATCCACTTGTGTTTCAAATCCATCACCTGTTGAGGTTGCGTACCAATCATCATTGGAAACTCCATTACCTGAAATATTTCTGCTCGGACCTCCTAAACTCATGTTATCCTGTGTTCCTCCATGAACATGATAAAAAGGACTTGCATTGTCTGTACTCACTTTATAGAATTGGGTTATAGGAAGATTAGCTTTAAAGTCCCACGATCTGGCAAAATCAAATGTTTCATAAATTCCACCATCACATCCGACAAGAAGGTGATTGTTGTCTTTTGGATCTATCCAAATCGCATGATTGTCAACATGCTTGTTAAGTTCACCTAGATTGCCTACAGTCTTTCCTCCATCATGGCTAACTTTGAAATAAGTATCTGAGATAAATATTCTGTCGACATCAACCGGATCACACCAAATCTCTTGATAATAATTGCCTGAAGTAGCGAATCCTGATCTTTTTTCCCAACTGTTTCCACGATTTATTGATCGATAAATTCCACCGTTGTCTCTTGCTTCAACAACTGCAAAAATAATATCAGGATTAACCGGACTTATTGCAATACCAATTCTTCCCAGATCTCCTGATGGCAAGCCCCCATTCAATTGTTTCCAACTAGAACCGCCATCCGTTGACTTAAATAAAGCGGATTCAGGTCCTCCTCCGATATAAGTAAAAACTTTACGCATCCGTTGATGAAATGCTGCATATAATATTTTAGGATCTCTGGGATCCATCAACACTTCATTACATCCGGTATATTGACTTACTGACTTAATAAGGGTCCAGTTTTCTCCACCATCTGTTGTTTTGTATAATCCTCTTTCACCACCTTCTTTCCAGACAGGACCGTAAGCAGCTACATAGACTATATTAGAATTGCTTGGATCAACGATGATTTTACCAATGTGCTCTGAATTTTTTAATCCTTTGTTTTTCCAGGTTTTTCCTCCATCCTCTGATTTATATACACCATCTCCATAAGCTACAGATCTTTGGTTATTATTCTCTCCTGTTCCGACCCATATAGTATTAGTATTGTTTGGATCAATTGTTACACATCCTATGGAATAAGATCCTTGGTGATCAAATATCGGATAATAGCTTGTTCCTCGGTTGATAGTTTTCCATACCCCTCCAGAAGCAACCGCTACATAATATTCCGAATGATTGTTAGGATTTATAGCCAGATCACCAACTCTTCCGGAAGTCACTGCAGGACCAATACTTCTAAACTGCAGAGCATTAAATAATTCGGCATTGTATTCTACGGGTTTGTTGGATTGATTAAATCCTATATTAATCAATACGACGCTAAGTAAATATGTTAATTTGTATCTCATTATTTTTAAAAAATAGCTGTAAATATAGTTTATTATAATCAGTATAAACCCTGATTTTTAAACCAGAATTAAACACTTCAAATCAGGATGTTTTTCAATTATCCTATCTTCGTAATTCAAATTTTAAAATATGTATAGAACAATCATAAGCATAATTATCTGTTGCAGCTTTTATAACTTAAATGCAAGGACCTGGAAAGTAGGCTCATCCCGTTTCTATACTTCACCTTCTCAAGTATCTTCATTAGTCAGTAATTATGATACCATTGAGATTGATGCAGAAATTTATCCTTTAGATGTTTGTTTCTGGACAGCACACCATCTATTGATTAGAGGAATAAATGGTAAGGCTCATTTGAAATCAGGGGGGCGGTCAGCTGGACAAAAGGCAATCTGGGTAGTTCAGGGGGATTCGACCATTATTGAAAATATTGAATTCTCAGAATGTAGGGTTCCCGATAAAAATGGTGCAGGTATCAGATTGGAAGGAAGGCATTTGGTCGTTAGAAATTGTTATTTTCATCACAACGAAGACGGAATTCTTGCCGGTGATAAAACGGGCAGCAATATCATCATCGAATTCTGCGAATTTGCCTATAATGGATATGGCGATGGCCTGTCACATAATATTTACATTAATCATGTTCAATCACTGGTTTTTAGGTATAACTATTCCCATGATGCGAATGTAGGACACCTCTTCAAATCCAGAGCAAAGGAAAATTATATATTGTACAATCGGTTGAGTGGAGAGAACGGAACCGGATCTTATGAGATAGATCTGCCTAATGGTGGGAATTCAAGCATCATGGGTAATATTATTCAGCAAGGACCTAATTCACAAAACAGCGGAATCATTGCATATGGCTTGGAAGGACTGAATAATTCAAAACCACATTCTTTGAAAATTAGTCATAACACGATAATGAATAGTCGATCCAATGGTATATTCATCAACACCCCATCAATTACGGATACTTTAATTCTATTAAACAATGTATTTATTGGAAATGGAACAGTCATCAATGGTGGAGCCATTTCACATATTGAATATGGAACAAGCAAACATAGCTCAGTTAATTATTTCAATTTTAAGAATCCCTCTAAATTTGATTTTACTCCACTAGAAAATTCGCCCTGTTTCAACAAAGGATTTTTTACGGAATTTTTGTTTCCCGAATTAACTCCTAAATTACAATATAAACATCCGGCTCAGGTTGAAGACAGAAATACAGAATTGATAAACGATATCGGTGCCATTGAAGCGCACTTTCTAAATCCATTTGTGAATCCGGTAAAAGCAGAGTATAAAAAAGATTTTATAATAGTGAATTATGTTGATTGGTCCGTAAATGGAATTATAGACGCTTACTGCGGAACAAAAACCTATGATGGACATGAAGGTACGGACTTTGTACTCGATGGATTCATATCTATGAAGGAAGGCATAGATGTAGTCAGTGTTGATAAAGGTATTGTTACTTCTATAAAAGATGGTTTATATGATATGGAGACACAAATTAATATATCGAAAGGACTTGGCAATTATATCTGTATCAAACATGAAGGAAATTATTACAGTTATTATGCTCATCTTAAGAAAAATTCAATACGGGTAGAACCAGGTGATACGGTCAGACAAAATCAGATTATAGCACAAGTGGGTAGCAGTGGTAACAGTACAGATCCTCATCTTCATTTTGAATTATACTGGGATAGCATTCAATTAATCGATCCGTTTAAAGGCAGCTGCGGCAATTTGAATAGCTTCTGGAAAGATCAGTTGGAATATGATACAAGTCATGTGGTATGGAGATCAGGTCTCTTATCAGGTCTCACTACATTGGATTCTCTTCGATTCAATAATTTTCAAAAAACTGAATTTAACTTTGATAAAGATTACTATGCAACATATTGGCATTTAGCATTGGGTCTGAGGAAAGGAGATCGTTATACGTTTCAATGGTTTAATGATGCCGGACAAAAAGTATGGCAAGTAGAAGATATTTCTACATCAGATCTTTGGTATTATTATTTATGGTCAAATGTAGATATTAAGAATCTCGGTGTATGTGATAATTGCGAAGTTAGGTATTTAGTCAACAATGTAGAAAAAAACAGAATCCGCTTCAAAGTAAAAAAAATTACGGACATTGAAGATCATGATGATATACCAAGCTACAGATCTATAAATAATGAAATTCATTTCTTAAATAATGTAAAAATTCTAGGATGTACCAATAGTTTGGGACAAAGAATCAACATTACATGTACCGATAACAGGCTTGACTTTTCTCAGTACCCTTCGCAGATTTATTTAATCAATGTGAAAGAAGACAATTCACATTATTTAATTAAATTCATAAAACTTTAAAAACTACATTCGGACAATCGCATTAATAACTAAGGAGGGAATTATATCTCAATAGATCACAATCTCATCAAAAAATCATTTAACAACTTCCCAATCTAGAATAGGAACTTTAATCTCCTATAACCATATTAAGCCCTATTCGCAATAGTCATTGAATATAATGATGCTAAGTCTGGATAAAAATTTCTAAGTTGTCTGCTAACAAAATGATCAAGAATTATAATATGACAGATCTGGTACTTTATTCAATTGTCCATTTTTTATAATAAAAAAAGAATTTAGACATTTTAAGAAAATTAATATCATCCAATTTAAAATTTGTGACAATTGTTAAGCGAGCAGCTGATAACATTTTCTTCAAATCTCAATAAATGTTCTATAAATCAAATTTTATGAATAAGATAATATTTATTTCCCTGTTAATACTTAATTCAGGCAGTACTGTGTTTTCTCAAATTACAGCTTATTGGATTGGAGGTAGAAATGGTAATTCAAAGAGTTGGAATATTTCTTCCAACTGGAGTAATCATAGAGTTCCTAATGAATTTACAGACGTAATTATACCCTATAAGGAAAGTTGTTTGAATTCAATACCTGAGATAAGCAATAACAAGGTAAAGATCCATTCACTTTCAATTCATAACGGAGCCGGGTTGAAAATCTTAAAAAATGGATCTTTAACTATTCGACAAAATTCAGCTCAAAAACTTACTCTGAAAAATATTTTACTGGAAGGTAGTTTGTTTCTTCCATTTAGCCAACATGAAAGCATTTCGGGATATTTTAATTAATTACAATCTAATTAAGAAATAAGTATTACTTAAAATATTGAGGAACTCTTGATTTTGTTCTATTTATTCTTGGGATCGATTCTTGCAATACATAAGGATGATTCGGATTATTCTTGATGTAATTCTGATGATACACTTCTGCAGGCCAGAATTTATCAAATTTTTTTATTTCAATGGCGATAGGTTTGTTAAACTTTCCGGAAACGCTAAGTTCTTTGATCGCATTCTCAGTTGATATTTTTTCTTCATTCGATCTATAGAATACTATTGATCTGTATTGGGTACCATGATCCGGCCCTTGACCATTGACCTGTGTAGGATCTACAGATGCAATATAAACTTCTAACAGTTCTTTATAAGAAATTATTTTGGGATCATACTCAAACTGAAAGGATTCGGCATGTCCTGTGCTCCCTGAACCTACTTCTTCATAAGTTGGATTTGGTTCTTTACCGCCTGAATAACCTGAAACGACGTCTCCGACTCCTTTAATCCGCTCAAAGACTCCTTCTTCACACCAAAAACAACCTCCTGCAAAAGTTGCTGTCATCAACTTACTTTGGTCTTGCAGATCTTGTTTAACAAATTTTAAAGCGATTCCATCAATACAATATCTCAGACCGGTAGGTTTTGGTCCGTCATCAAAAACATGTCCCAGATGAGCACCACATCGCAAACAACTCAGTGCATCTCTAACCATTCCATGAGTATGATCAGATGCAATTGCTAAACTTTTTACTGAATACTTATCAAAAAAACTCGGCCAACCTGTTCCTGAATTAAACTTTTTATCAGATCCAAACAATGGATTATTGCAACAGACACAAACATAAATTCCACTTTCATGATTATCGTATAAATCAGAGCTAAATGGCTTTTCTGTGCCCATTTCTCGTGTAATATAGTACTCCTCACTGGATAAAATTTTTCTCCATTCATCATTTGATTTAATAATTTTCTCAACCCAGAAGGTATCAATAGTAATTGTGGAATCTGAAAGAGTGATTTCCTCTTTTAACGAATCAACACTAGATTCATTTTGAATCTCTGGCTTTGCTGATTGAGCGCAATTGAAAGTTGAAAAAATAACCAATAAAAAGAAATATGTTAATTTCATCCCTAAATTTATCTAATTCATAAAATATAGTAAACAATTAAATTAAACGCTTGTTTTGGCTCTTATGGCAAATTTAAAAATCGAGCAAATTTATACCCAATGTCTGGCGCAGGGCGCGTATTACATTGTCTCAGGAAGTGAAGCAGTTATTATAGATCCATTGAGAGATCCTAATCCCTATTTGGAACGTTTGAAAAGAGACGGAGTTACCTTAAAATATATCTTTGAAACACATTTTCATGCAGACTTTGTATCCGGACACATTGACCTTAGTAAATTAACAGGAGCCCCAATCATCTATGGTCCAAACGCTAATCCGGGATTTCAGGCAGTAGTTGCTAAAGATCGACAGGTTTTTGAATTTGGACAATGTAAGATTGTATTGTTGCATACCCCCGGTCACACCTTGGAGAGTTCGGTACTGGTTCTGATTAATGAAGCCGGAAAAGAAGTTGCCGCATTTACGGGTGATACCTTATTTATTGGTGATGTTGGAAGGCCAGATCTGGCACAAAATTCAGAAATTTCTCAGGAAGATCTGGCAGGAATGTTGTTTGATTCCTTGAGAAATAAAATTATGAACTTACCAAAAGATATTGTGATTTATCCGGCACATGGAGCCGGTTCAGCATGTGGAAAGAATATGAGTACTGAAACTAATGCAAGCCTTGAAAATCAATTACAATTTAATTATGCTCTGCGTGAGAATATGAGTAAGAAAGAATTTATACAAGAAGTTCTCTCAGGTCTTACCGCACCGCCGGAGTACTTTGTACATAATGTTAACATGAATAAATCCGGCTATAAGGAATATCAAGAAATATCTTCAAACTTAAAAAAAGGACTTAACGCGGATCAATTTCAAGAACTGTTAAATGATAAATCTATTATTGTGTTGGACACCAGAAACGCAAATGACTTTTACAGAAAATTTATTCCGGGTTCGTTGAATATTGGACTCAGTGGTGACTTTGCACCCTGGGTAGGTGCGATATTAGGAAATGTCAATCAGAGGATAGCATTAGTAACAGCAATTGGTACTGAAGAAGAAACCATCATGCGTTTAAGCAGAATAGGATTTGACAATGTAGTGGCATATCTTGAAGGTGGATTTGATTCATGGATTCAGTCCGAAAAACCAACCGATCATATATTTAGAATTAGTGCAGATCAGTATTATAACTTAATTGAATCGTCAGATTTAAAAACTCTTGATTTACGAAAGGAATCCGAATTTGAAAATGATCATCTGGAAGAAGCTGTTAATCTTCCTCTGCAATCGATTCATAATTGGTCTGATGATCTTGATACTCATAAAAATTTTGTAATTCATTGCGCAGGCGGTTACAGAAGTATGATTGCTGCCAGCATCCTCAAAGCTAAAGGATTCAATAATTTTTATGAAATTGACGGGGGGTTTAAGGCTTTAAAACAAAGACTACCAACACAATCAATTTGAAAATTGAAATCCCAAATTCTTCCTTGTACTTATGATGATTTACACATAATTAAAAATCTACATGAAGAAGCGATCAACTTTCAAAACCAAAATTCAATCCAAAGTTGGTTGCCAACAGACGAGCATGTTCTGTCAATGGATCTTAATTCAGGGCTCTACTACAAAGTCATCTCTGAGGATCAGATCCAGGGTGTGTTTAAATTACTCCATTCAGATGAAATAATCTGGGGGAAAAGAGAAGATCATCAAGCAATTTACTTGCATGGAATAATTGCTGTTATAAAGAAACAAAAAAGTCTGTTTCCAACAATTTTAGAATGGAGTAAAGATTATGCTAAGAAACAATCTAAGCATTTTATTAGAATGGACACCTGGACGAATAATCCTAAACTTATACAATATTATCAATCCTTCGGATTCGAAATCATCGCCGTAAGCAAAGCCGCAAGCCCTGAATTGGTTCATGCCTGTTATTCTTCAACGGATCTAACGTTTTTACAATACCATGTCAGAGAATAATTCCATTCAGAAATGGATTTACATTTTTCTACTGGCAATGATCTGGGGTTCCAGTTTTATCCTCATTAAAAAAGGATTATTGGGATTTGGATATATCGAAGCAGCTTCCATTAGAATGATGTCAGCAGGATTACTTTTTATTATTCCTGCAATTTTTCATTTTAAAAATATACCGCATAATAAATGGACTACAGTTGTACTGGTTAGTTTATAAGGAATGTTTTTTCCAGCATACCTTTTCTGTCTTGCACAGGAACGAATTCCTAGTACAGTGGCGGGTATCTTAAATTCCCTAACCCCTGCATTTGCATTATTGATCTCAGTCCTGTTTTATAAGTTTAATGCAAAATTATTCCATTTTTTTGGTTTAATAATTGGGTTGATTAGTGCGATTTTACTCTCCTTTGAAAGATCGAATTTTGGCATTGATCTAAATTCCTATTCGTTATTAATTGTTCTAGCCACCTTAAGTTATGGAACAAACATTAATCTTGTTAAATATCATTTAAAAGATATCAATTCGATATCCATTTCCTTTGTTTCTGTAGCTATGGCCGGAATACTTTCCTTCTTAATATTCTATCTTCCTAATCCATCAAGATATATAATTTCTCAATCTAATTTATTACCTTTTATTTTTCTTTGTACTTTAGGAATAATGGGAACTTCTTTGGCACAGGTGCTTTTCAATCGCTTAATTGAAATTTCGACACCGCTCTTTGCAGGATCAGTAACATTCCTCATTCCTATAATTGCCCTTGGATGGGGTATATGGGATGGAGAAATCATTGGATTATATCATCTTGCATGTATTTTTGGAATTATCCTCAGTATTTATTTAATCCGAAAATCTTAATATTCTAATATTGAACATTTCCTAAACTTTTAAATTGAACTTTTTGTGAAAAAAATCATTAATAGCTAATTCTTAGAAATAATTGAAATCATACACATGAAAAAAATTTTGCTCCTCTCCAATTTTATTCTCTTTCAATGGGTTTCATTTGCTCAGACCTCATTAGACAAAGCCTTGCTTTGGGAAATAAGTGGAAATGGACTTACAGAAAAATCTTATTTGTTCGGAACTATTCATATGATTGCAAAGAATGATTTTTTCCTCCCTAATGAATTTGAAAAATCTTTTAAGTCCGCTTCAACACTTTATCTTGAATTGGATCTTAACGAAATGAGCGATATGGGAAAAATGATGGGAATTTTGGAAAAATGCTATATGAAAGATGAAAAAAAATTATCTGATCTTTTAAGTAATGATGATTATCAGGTGGTCAAACAAAAGTTTGAAGCAAAAGGATTGCCAATCTTTATGTTTGAAAGAATGAAGCCCTTATTTATAAGTGCCATGCTCTCAATGGATGGAGGAGTTCTTTCATCAGATCAAAACAGTGATATAAAGTCCTACGAATTTGAACTTCTTGAACTTGCAAAAAAAGATAAAAAGACAGTGAAAGGAATCGAATCTATGGAATTTCAATTAAGTATTTTTGACTCAATACCCTACGATGTTCAAGCAAAAAGCCTACTGAATACATTAAAATCTGAAACCAAAGATGCCGATGATAGTTTAAAAGGTCTTAGTGAGATTTACAAGTCTCAAGACTTAGATAAGATGATGAATGTTGTTGAATCTTCTGATGAGATGATGAAACCTTATCTAAACTTGTTGTTGAATAATAGGAATGATAACTGGATTCCAATTATTAAAAAATCCATGGCATCTGGTCCAAGCTTTTTCGCGGTAGGCGCAGGTCATCTTGGCGGAGATAAAGGTGTAATCAACTTACTGAAAAAAGAAGGTTACAAATTAAAACCCTTAAAATAATGCCGATAATAAGAGAAGTAAGAGGATTCACACCAACAATACATTCAAGTTGTTTTATTGCTGAAAATGCTACAATTATTGGCGATGTAATAATAGCCGAAAACAGCAGCGTTTGGTTTAATGCAGTAATACGGGGAGACGTAAATTCTATAAGAATAGGCTCAATGGTAAATGTACAGGATGGTGCGGTAATTCATTGCACATTTGAGAAATCAATTACTCAAATTGGAGATTGTGTAAGTATTGGCCATAATGCAATCATACATGGCTGCAATATCAACTCGAATGTGCTAATTGGAATGGGTGCTATTATAATGGATCACACTCAAATTGCTTCCAATGTAATAGTTGCCGCCGGTGCTGTTGTTCCTGAAGACTCGATCTTAGAATCCGGATTTATATATGCAGGAGTTCCGGCGAGAAAATTAAAAGAATTGGATAAGGAAACTTTTCAATTCTTTATTAATCGGACTGCTAACAATTATAAGATGTATTCTAAATGGTTTCTTTAGGATTTCTTTCCAAAACCTTCATTGCCTCTCTCACACTTTTATATTCTAATAGTAATTGCTTGGCAACAGCAGTACTGATATTATAATTGTTGCAAAGTTGTCTAATTCCTCTTTCCATCAATTTCTGATTGCTTAACTTCATATCAACCATTTTATTACCTAAAACTCTTCCTAGCTGAATCATAGTTGTAGTACTAATCATATTCAATATTAGTTTGGTAACTGATCCTGATTTTAATCGCGTACTTCCGGTAATGAATTCAGGTCCTACCAAACAAACAACAGGAAAATTTGAATAATTGGTTATTGGACTCTCCGCATTGCAGGTAATACATCCGGTAATTATATTGTTTTCCTGACACTTCTTCAATCCTTCGACTACATATGGTGTAGTACCACTGGAAGCAATCCCAATTACAATATCTTCTTCTGAAACTTGAACTTGCTGAAGGTCAAGCCAAGCTTGCTCCGTATTATCTTCAGCACCTTCAACAGCAGTTCTTATTGCTCGATCACCACCTGCTATAATTGCGATAACCATATCTTCCGGAACTCCAAATGTTGGCGGGCATTCTGAAGCATCAATGATTCCCAATCTTCCACTTGTTCCCGCACCTATATAAAAAAGCCGACCTCCTTGTCTAAGCTTTATAACAATCTCGTGAACTAGCAATTCTATTTTCGGAATACACATCTTAACACAATCAGCTAGCCTTTGATCTTCATCATTCATTGCTTTTAACAATTCGGAAATTGATTTTTTCTCGAGATCATAATGAACAGATTCTGATTCTGTGATTTTTAAAAATTTTTTCATCTGCTACTTCTATCTGAAATCAACCATAACCCTGTAAATGTAATAAAACCATTTAATGCAACCAGGAGATTGCCAAAGGTAAATCCGTAAAATAATGATTTGGAATACTCATTAATCAGATAACTCAATATTGGAGATAGCAAACAAATTACAATTACTCCTTTGTCATATAGAATAGTTCTCCTTGTCAATATCCCAAAAGCAAATAATCCTAATAAAGGACCGTAAGTTAACCCGGCAAATTGGAAAACTTTATTGATAACCGCATCATTATTTAAGAAATAAAACAAAACGATTAATACAAATATAAGCACTGAGAAAATAAGATGAACGACTGTTCTGATCTTTCTCTTTTTTTGTTCTTCTTTTTTTGATTCCTTAAAATTCAAAAAATCTATACAAAATGAAGTTGTAAGGGAAGCGAGTGCCGAATCAGCACTGGCATAATTGGATGCGGTCAATCCTAACAAAAATAAAATGCTGCCCAGTCCGCTTAAATACTGAAACGCGATCATTGGAAAAAACTGATCCGTTCTGGAAGGAATCTCAATTCCTTTTTGAGCAGCAAAAAGATATAGCGCACCTCCCAAAACAAGAAATGCCAGATTAACAAAGAAAAGCAACATCGAAAATGAAAACATATTCAATTGGGCTTCTTTTAAATTTCGGCATGTGAGATTTTTTTGCATCATGTCCTGATCAAGTCCGGTCATGACCAGAGCTATCAACATTCCTCCCAGAACCTGTTTGAAAAAATAATTAGCATCGTTCCAACCCGTATCAAAATAAAATATTTTTCCATATGGTGATTGAATGACCACTTTAAATAATCCAAACAATGAGGTATTAAATTGTTGCGCTAAAAAAAATATCGTCAACACCAGCGAACTAATCATACACAAGGTTTGAAAAACATCGGTGATAACAATTGTTTTAATCCCTCCTCTGAACGTATATACCCAAATCAAAAATATTGATAAAAGCACAGTAATCCAAAATGGAAAATGAAACTGTGAGAATATAAAATGATGCATTACCATGGCAACAATATACATTCTGAATGCAGAACCTATTAAACGGGACAATATAAAAAATCCGGCACCGGTCTTATAAGCACTAATTCCTAAGCGACTCTTCAGATATTCATATATGGAAACTACATTGTATCGATAATAGATTGGCATCAATACATTAGCTATGATCATGTATCCTATCAAATATCCGAATACCATCTGTAAATAGGAAAAATTTTGATTCATTCCGCTAGTACCAACAACACCGGGTATACTGATGAATGTAACTCCGCTTAAAGAAGCTCCGATCATTCCAAATGCGACCAGATACCAAGGAGAACTTTTGTTTGCTTGAAAAAAAGTCTCGTTCGAATTATCCTTTCCAGTGAAATATGAAATTGAAATAAGTAATAAAAAGTACAAAAGTAAAATGACTAATAGCAAGATCGCTTGCGACATTGATCGTTATTTAAAAGTAAATGTAATAAGTTTTTATAATCTGAAATAAACTTTAGTCCAGAGCCACTGTTAATCAATCTTCTGAATGCTAACATCAGTATATAACTTATATAGACAGTCTTTTGCTGGACTAAGTACACAAGTATGGTTGCTTTCATTGGTTAATTTAGTCAATCGCGCAGGTACTATGGTCGTCCCGTTTATGTCAATGTATATGACTCAAAATATTGGTGTAAGCTTAACTAAGGCAGGTTTTGTTCTGACCTGTTTCGGACTTGGTTCAATTATTGGGGCTCTAGCCGGCGGGAAGCTTACTGATTACTATGGGCATTATAAGGTTCAAATTATAACTCTGATTTTTGGTGGTTTTACTTTTTTTATTTTATCAACATTTCGTGAATATCATTCAATCTGTATAATGACTTTTCTGCTGGCAATGATCAATGAAGCCTATCGACCCGCAAATATGGCAGCAATAGGTCAATACAGTAATACAGAGAACAGAGCAAGAAGTTCTTCTTTGGTGAGGTTGACTACCAATCTTGGTTGGGCTGTCGGTGCAAGCTTAGGTGGAATCCTTGCATCAATAGATTATAAATTATTGTTTTGGGTTGATGGATTTACCAATTTATTTGCAGGCCTGGTCTTATTTTTTGTGTTGAAGCCTTCAATAATAATATCCCCCAAAAATTCAGTTGACTCCAAAACAAATTCCTCCGTTTACAAAGACAAAGACTTTTTAATCTTTGTACTAATGTCCTTTTTTTTTGCATTATGTTTCTTTCAGATATTCTCAACGTATCCGGTTTTTTTAAAGAAAGAATTTGGAATCACTGAAAATCAGATCGGAACACTCTTTGCTTTAAATGGATTACTGATTGCTGCATTTGAAATGATCACCGTCCACAAGTTGTCGGGTAAGAAAGATGAACTTTATTATGTTGCTTTCGGGTTGCTATTTGTCGGAACATCTTTTCTCGTCCTTAACATTCATGCCGGATCATTAGTTCTGCTGGCATATCTTTCTTGTTTGTTATTCACAATAGGTGAAATTTTAAGTATGCCATTTATGCTTACTTATTGGATGAACCGATCTGATGATTCCAATCGCGGACAGTATGCTTCTCTTTACACCGTTGCATACAGCGCAGCTCATATCAGCGGACCTTTTTTTGGTGGTTATATTGCGGATGAATTTGGTTTTTCTATCTTATGGTTGGTTATATTTTTATGTTGTGTAATGACTTGTTTTGGTTTTTTAAGGTTACAAAAAAATAATTAAGTCTAATTGTAATTGAAATCAAGTTAATGGTTTCAATTTAAATTTGTTATTGTTAATTTACTGTCTATTTCTTAAAAAAAATAAAGCCTATTTCAATTCACTTTAAGATCTTTGTATTCACTTATGAATAAAATATTAAATTTTATCGATGGGGTATATATCAATCCTCAAAATAACGAGTGGATTGATAAGATTAATCCAGCTACAGGTTTAAAAAATGCTGAAATTGCTTCTAGTGATATTCAGGATGTTGAACTGGCATTCATGGCTTCTCAAAAAGCTTTTGAAGAATGGTCTTCGTTTAATCCAAATCTTAGATTTAGGATACTGAACAGAATCTCTGAATTGATTGAAGAAAAAAAATCCGGGCTGGCATTGGCTGAAACTTACGATACCGGTAAGCCGCTAAAACTTTCCGAAGAGTTTGAAATTCCGAGAGCTGCTTCGAATTTTAGATTTTTTGCAACGGCTGCTTTACAATTTGCATCCGAATCTCACTCGAATTACAATTCAATAAACTATACTTTAAGACAGCCAATCGGCTCAGTTGGCTGCATAAGTCCATGGAATTTACCTTTATACTTATTTACTTGGAAGATTGCGCCTGCACTGGCAAGCGGCAACTGCGTTATTGCCAAACCTTCTGAATTAAGCCCTACAACGGCTTCTATGTTGGGACAAATATGTAATGAAGCGGGATTACCTAATGGAGTTCTGAATATTATTCAGGGTTTGGGATCGCGAGCTGGTGCAGCAATTGTTGAACATCCGGGTATCAAAGCCATTTCATTTACCGGAGGAACCAAAACAGGAAAAATAATTAGTTCTGTCGCTGGGCCCATGTTTAAAAAACTAAGCCTTGAACTAGGCGGCAAGAATCCCTGTTTGATTTTTGAAGATTGTGATTTAGAAAAGACGGTCAGCGAAGTTTCAAGATTAGCTTTTAGTAATCAGGGTCAAATTTGCCTGTGCGGTTCAAGAATATTAATTCAGGAATCAATTTATGAAAAATTTAAAAAATTACTTATAGAAAAAGTAAGCAAACTAAGAATAGGAAACCCACTTGATCCAAACACACAGTTTGGCTCATTAATATCTGAAGATCATAAGAAAAAAGTTTTGTCTTACATTCAACTTGCTGTAGAAGAAGGAGGCACTATACTACATGGTGGACAAGAAATAAAATTAGAAGGCCAGTGTGCTAATGGGTCATTTATACTACCGACTATTATTGAAGGATTACACGCACAATGCAGAACCAATCAAGAAGAAATTTTTGGTCCGGTAATTACTTTACAAAAATTTTCAGGTGATGATGAAGCAATAGAATTAGCTAACAATAGTGATTATGGTTTAGCATCTACAATATGGACTAAGAATATCAATAAAGCTCATCAGATTTCAAGCAAACTAAATACCGGAATTGTTTGGATTAATTGTTGGCTTGTAAGGGATCTGCGCACACCGTTTGGAGGGATGAACGCTAGTGGTGTAGGGCGAGAAGGTGGATGGGAAGCAATGCGATTTTTTACAGAAGCAAAAAATGTCTGTATTTCCTATTAAATTTTATACTTTTGGAAATTTCAAAATCACGAGTATTTTATTTCAATTTAGAAGTTGATTAAAAATATTATTTTTGATTTCGGCAATGTTCTTCTTGATCTCGATGAGCAAGCAACATTTGAAAGGATGAATGAACTTTTAGATCCTGATAAGTGCCTTAATATTAATGAAGAAGTTTTTTTTCCATTTGAAAGAGGTGAAATCTCTGAGGAAGCTTTCTTTAACCGATTGCAGAGAAGATCAAAGAAAGTATTTCAAGCAGAAATATATTACGAAGCATGGAATGCCATGCTATTATCACTACCCAAACATAGAGTTGAAATGCTGGTCGAATTGAGTAAAAGCTATAAATTAATCTTACTCAGCAATACCAATCTTACTCATTACAGAAAGGTTATGAAGATCATCTGGCAGACTTTGGGTATTGAAAAATTTTCAAATTACTTCTCACAAAGCTACTATTCACATCTGATACATATGCGAAAACCTGACCTCGAAATTTATAAGTTTGTATTGCATGAATCCCAGATTCTTCCATCTGAAACACTATACATTGATGATAAACAGGAAAATTTAATTCCCGCCCAATCTTTAGGAATTAATACTCATTGTCACAGTCCGATTGAAGATATCAGTGTTATTATCTATAAGATTTTAAAAGATCTGAATGAAGAATAAAATTTATTCAACTCGTGAGATTTACTTTGAAAAGATACGAAATTATTGCACATATCAGGAAAGGTGTCAGCAGGAAGTGATCCAAAAAATGAAAGATCTTAAAATTAATTCGGAATGGCAAGATGAAATTATAATTCGACTTATTCAAGAAAAATATATTGACGAAGAAAGATTCACAAGAGCAGTTGTGAGTGGAAAGCACCGAATTAAGCATTGGGGTCGTATTAAAATTTCAAATTTTCTAATTCAGAAAAATATTTTACCTAAACTTATTCAAACCGCAATGACTGAAATTGATGAGGAAGAATATTATTCAAAAATCAAATTTCTGATTTTAAAAAAAACTGAAGAAATACAAAATTCTGATCAAACAATTCGCTTCATTAAGCTTAAAAATTATTTGCTTCAAAAAGGTTATGAATCTGAATTAATCACTAAAGCCTTGAAGGAATATAAAGAAGAGAAAGAAGCTTAAATAATCTTACAATTTACCAATTGATTTCTCTAGCTCAACCTTAGCATTTATTAAATTAATCTGTGCATCTAGGACATTGGCTTGTGCAGAATACATGTCTCTCTCTGCAGTCGATACTTCCAAGGAAGAGCCAACGCCGCTTTTAAATTTTGTTTGACTCGTCTGATATATTCTTTCTGCAAGTAATAAGGTTTTACCTCTGGAGTCCAAAGTATTCTTAGCGTTAATATAATTCAACTTTGCATTATCATAAGCCAGATTAGATCCTCTTTCAAACTCTTCAAACTGCATTCTCGTTCTATCCAGTAATGTTTTGGCTTTTGATATATGTGCTTTGGTTGCCAGCCCATCAAATATTGGTACATTAAGACTTAATCCTGCTATTGTAGTTGGAAACCATTTGTTACTATTCCTGTCAAAAAGGTCGTTGCGTTGCAACGAGCGTTGTGCTGTTGCAAATCCAAACAAACTGGGCACGTATGACATCTTATATCTTTTAACATTAATTTCGGCAAGCTGAATTCCTTGTTTAATTACGCTATACTCGGGCCTGTTCTGAATGTCCAATGCAAAATTTTTGTCTTCTATTTGAATAAGGCTCGCATTTAGTAAATCATTAAAATTCTCTGAAACTTTAATGGGCTCATTCAGCGGAAAAGACATCTGAAATTTTAATAATAAGGTAGTCACCTCATATATCCTTAGTAATTTATCCTTTTCAGTATTCAGATTTTGAAGTGACAATTCTAATCTGTCAACATCTAACTTTTCAGTCAAGCCTGTTTTATAAATTTGATTTACTTCATCATATACTTTTTTTAAGTTAGATAGATTTTTATCAAGTATTCCTAAGTTTTGCTGTACGGCCAGCACCGCCATGTATGCTTTTGTTACTTGAAAGCGCACTTCTGATTCAGACTGATTGATTTGCTTTCGGATGAGATCCTTATAAAGTTTTTGTGCTTTTAATCCTACCAGAAAACTTCCATCAAATAGTAAGGTCGAAAAATCTAATTTGGCAGTAAGATTATTCTTCGTTCCAAATTGAGCAGGAATTCCCGAACCAAAATTTAAATCTTTTCTGGGTAAGAGATTTTCTTTAAATAAAACTTCATAGATAGACGGAGAAATGAAATCGGGAAAAATATTAGTAGGAATATCAACAAAATAATTGTAACTCACATTACCCGTTAATTTCGGCATACCTATAGACTTATATTCCGTGAGTAAGTCTTCAGCATCCAAAATATCAAGTTTTTGAATGTTGAGTGAATGACTGTTCTTTTGTGCATATTGAATAGCTTCTTTTAAGGTAAAAGACTGTTGAGCGTTTACTAAACTAAGAAGATGTAGTAATACTACACTATTGAAAATGAGATTTTTCATGAAAAGCGATGAGAATAATTTGTAGTTTATATTGAATGAATCATAAACTTATTTTCAATTAAAAAGTTCTTAAAAAGTATTCATTTTTACATTTTTGGCCTATGCTTCGATTACCATTTGTTCTGACAATATGTGCATTCTTTTTTACTTGTGAATCGAATGTTAAAAAGTCAGATTTGCCTCTGACCGGTAAAGAAATATTCAGAAGAAACTGTGTCCTGTGTCATGGAATTAAAGGTAATCTAATGACCAATGGAGCTAAAGATCTCCGATTTTCTGATTTAAGCCTTGAAGATAGAATTCTTGTTATTAGTAAAGGTAGAAATGTAATGACTGGGTTTGGTGAAAAATTGACAAAAGAAGAGATTAAACTGGTTGCAGAATTTACAATATCTTTAAAACAATAAACAAGCTTGTCACTTCCTTCAAAAATATTAATTACCGGAGCTTCTGGATTTGTTGGGACACAGTTAATTGAATATTTGGAAAGTCTGAACAAGTATCATTTGATACTGCATTCAAGATCTAAGCACCAGAAGAATTCAAAACACCAAGTTCTTAGCGGAGATCTAATAGAATCACTAAGCTCTATGGAAAATCTTAAGGACGTTGATTGTGTAATTCATTTAGCAGGTTGTGTTAGTTATAATTCTTCTATGAAGAATCAATTATACGAAGATAACGTACTCCTTACAAGAGCATTGGTCAATCTATGTATAGATCAGGGTATCAAGAAGCTGATCTTCTTAAGCTCTGCATCTACATTAACCAGGAGTTCTGACCCTTTACTAATTTCAGAAAATGCAATTGGAAGACCTGTATTTCACAGCTATTATGCAAAAACAAAATATCTCGCTGAACTGGAGGTATTCCGAGCCATTGAAGAAGGAATGAAATGTGTTATTTTAAATCCATGTATTATCCTTGGAGAAGGTGATTGGAATAGAAGTTCATTACAAGTCCTTCAAAAAATTGCAAATGGACTGAAATTCTATCCGGTAGGTAGTATTGGACTTATAGATGTGCGGAAAGTTGTCCAAGCTATTCATTATGCAATAGAAACTGAGCGTTCTGGTCTAAAGCATTTGCTTTGGCAAAAAAATATTATTTACAAAAATTTCATCGAAAAAGCATGTAAAATATTGAACATCAATGCTCCAAACATAAAATTAAAGTATAATATATCCAAAATACTGGCACGATTTGAACCTATAAAAAGTTATTTAACAAGAAGTAAAAATATCATTACCAATGAAACAGCATTTTTAAGTGCTCAATCGTTTACTTACTGTATTCAAAATCCAATTCCCGGCTTAATCCTGGACGATCTGAATGAAGAAGAATTAATCAGAAGATCAATAAAACAAAATATATAATTAATCTTATATGTTTAATATATTGATATATAAGATATTAAAATATTTTTTGCTTTAAAAAAAACAATTTATTAACTTTGACCTTTCACATTAGATTATCAATAAATAAATTTTACATGAAAAAAATCTTACTTTTTTTTGTTCTTTTAATTGCATTAAAACTAGTTAATGCCCAAACTTTTCCTGCTAAGCTTAAACTTAAGAATCTCGAGAAAGCAGAAATGCTGTCTGTCCCTTTTGAAAACGGTAATCCGGAGGCATCTCCGGCACCAGGTGATTATGACAACAGTATTTATTCGGTTCAATATACCACGAATCCTAATGTTAAGGAAGCTTATGTGATCAACGCCAACTTTGGAGCCATTCCTGTTGGAGAAGTTCAAAAGGAAAACAGTGCTGTATTTCAACCAGGAGCATTTATGAAAAATCTTGGAGCAAAAACCTTAACAGGAGCTAAACTTCAATGTGTATTAACCCATTTTCCTCTTTCCGGCTCTGGTTCTACCAAATTGTATGATATGTTATCTGCTGAAAGATTGGATATTGAACCAGATAGCGTACGTGGACTTTTAAATGAAGCTTATGATTTAAAAAATGGTAAAGGAACCGGAAGATATCAATACGTTTATACGGTTTCTCAGGATTCTGCGGATAATGCAAGAACAGACAATACTTTAACTTCCAATACTTATGTTACACCGAAACTGTATTCTAAAGGAAGAATTAATCCGAACAACAAAGCTCTACAAATCACCCAATATTGGGGTGGTGGTACGGATTATCGCGAGTTGATGTTTCCCTTCAGCTTTAGCAATGGAGAAGGCTTAACGATCGATACCTTATTTACAGCAATAGCTTCCAATGAAGGAGTTGCAGATATTTATGTTGAAGGAAGACTATACAAATTCACCGATCTTAATGGAAACAATGATATTGATAATGATGAAATGGAATTGGTTGCCTTAGGATCAATTACTGTTCCTTCTACAACCGGTGGAAATTTCGTAAACATTAGAATTGGACTTGAAAATATTTCAAGTTCTGATCCAAAATATAAGGCAGAAAGTGGAGTATTATATTTTGCTTCGTTAATGTATCCGGGCGGTACAAAATCAATTTTTAATGGGTACGATATGGTACCTAGCCACAGAATGTTAGTTAACACAAAAGAAGCTGCTCAGACTCTTCAATATGAAGATTATCCTTACCTAAGCGTTAGAGCTCAGGACGGCGCTACAGGTGGACCTGATATGACAGCAGCAAGTCTATTCTATGTAGATCTTGACGGAAGCACATCTGCTTCAGACAATGAAGTTTTCTTCTTTCCTTGCGCAATGGCACTCGAATTAGGAGGAGTAGTTGCTACGGAAAATCCGAAAAAAGATGCAAATATTGCTGTTCAAATCAATCCAAGTCCGGCAAAAGATCTCGCTCAGATTGAGATAAAACTAACTAATCCATCTCCGATTCAGTTGGAACTATTAAATAGTGCTGGCAATATTATTAGCAGTGAGAGAATTAATCAAAATTCTACTATACACCAAAAGTCAATAAATGTTGCAAGCTATCCAGCTGGTGCTTATATTATTAAAGTAAATACCAACGAAGGATTCGTAAAAAAATCTTTCTTCGTTGTAAAATAAATAATTGTTTCATTTATGGCAGAAACGCAAGAAATGATCTTGTTTTCTGCCATTTTTTTTTGGATAAAATATATAAAATCATGAATAAATTTTTACTGTTACTAGGATTAATTACAACTTCATTTCTGAATGCACAGAAAGTAGGAGTACTGGTGAATTCACCTACGACTATTGCAGGTGAGAAAAATTTTGGCAACTCAGCTTTTGGGGCTGATTTAACTACAGGACTATGGACAGGAGATTGCGCAATAGCAGAGTCTATAACAGCTTGTGCTACATTGACAAATGCTGCAGCTATAAATGGCAAAATAGCAGTAATTGACAGAGGTAGCTGTAATTTCGATGTTAAATGCCTGAATGCACAAAATGCAGGCGCAATTGCTGTGGTAGTGTTAAATCATAATGATCTCGCCAATAGAGGAGGCGATGTTCCTTTCAGAATGGGAAGAGCTACCGAAACAATTTCAGTCCAAGTGACAATTCCCTGTGTCATGCTTGGTTATTCAGATGGTGTTGCTTTAAAAGAAGAAATTGCAAAAGGAACAGTTAATATGACCTTAGGTGCTTTTCCTAAGGAAGTGAATGATCTTTCAATAACTAGAACAGTATGTGACGGTTCTTTTTCTCAGCCTCTTGTACTTTTCCCAAAATATGGTGCAATCCCCTCTAATCAGATAACTTCGATCGGTGACATGGTCTTTTATCCTGGCGGATCAATTACTAATGTTGGAACGGCTAATCAAAATGACATCAAATTAAATTGTATTATAAAAAACGGAAATACAGATTTATACAATAAATCCAATTCATCATTTAATCTTGAGGTTGACAGCACAAAGAATGAAATACTTTCAGATCCTTTTGATTATAATGGATTGTCTGTTGGGCAATATGGTTTAGAGTATAATGCAATCAATTCAGCACAGGAAAAATTTGTTTATGACAATAAACTAAGTTCCTATTTTGATGTAACGAGCAATTTCTTATCCAAATGCAGATTCAATGTAGCATCACGAACACCCGTTACGTCAGGTGCCTATTTTTTTGGTGGTGGTACAGCTTATCGGGAATTAATGATGCCATTCAGAATGAAACATGGTAAGGGAATGCAACTTGATTCTGTTTTTGCAACTATTTCTACAGGAACAGGTGGTACCGTTGCTGGATTATATCTTGAAGGAAGAATCTACAGATGGGATGACATCAATGCAGACAATGATATTTCGAGTGACGAGATGCTCCTTGTGGCCCTGGGAAGTATGAGTTTTGATGGAGCAGATACTAGAGGTTCAGCTACTTTCGCTATAGGTTTAGAAAATCTTGATGGTAATGAGACGGTTTATACATTAAAAAATGACAATGAATTGTACTTTGCATCGATTCAATATCCGGGTGGAAGCACCAACGTCTTCTTTGGTTACGATAGCGATTTTAACGGGAGATTGCATTTAGAGTTAAAGGATGCATCGAATGAATTGGACTTTGAAGATTATCCGTTCTTGCAAGCCGGAACACAAGACGTTAGTGGTGGTCCAGATATGTCAACAGCAGGATTATTTTATTTTGATTGTAATAGCAATCAGACGAATGAAGACGAAACGGTTTATTCTCCTTCTTCTATTTCTTTGTTCGTTTCTAAAGCGGTCGTCTCTAATAAAGATATTTCAAATGAGAAAGGCGTATTGATAGAATTAACTCCAAATCCTGCTATTGATGAGTTGCGAGCTTCTATCCGACTAAATGAAATTTCTAAAGTAAGTTATCATATTGTTGATATGGGAGGAAAAATCGTTTTTTCTGCATCTGAAAATACATTAAGCAATACCTACAATCCAATCTTTAATGTAAATCAAATGTCTCCGGGACAATACTATTTACAAGTTAATACCAGTAAAGGATTTGTAAAGAAAGGATTTGTAGTGATCAAATAACCGAATAATACTCAATTGACACTAAAAGACCATTTGTTATTGCAGATGGTCTTTTTTTATCAAATTCATTTTGGTATTATTACATTTTTAAATTAATGAAAGTTTGGAAGACCGTCTTAAAATTTATGGTATTAGACATCACGGTGCAGGTTCTGCCAGAAGAATATCTACCTCATTAAAGAAATTCCAGCCAAATGTAATTTGTATTGAAATACCTTATGAAGCAAATGAATTGTTGAGTCGTTTTGAGCTAACATCTCAAATTTGTCCACTAGCTATAATGTTTTACAGTCCCAACAATCCTTCTCAATGTCTATATTATCCATTTGCAGAATTTAGTCCTGAATACCAAGCATTAAGATACGGAATTGAAAATGGAATTGAAATTAAGGCTATTGATCTCCCTGCCGGTATAAGTTTAATAAGCAATAATTTCAATCAGGAATTAGATAAATCACTGACTCGAGATCAAAAAAATATCATCCGTGATCCAATATCTTATCTAGCAAGAAAAAGCGGATATAAGGATACAGAACTCTGGTGGAATAGCTATTTTGAATCATGGACAGAAGGTGAAGATTTATTTGACACTGTAAATCAGTTAATGCAGCAGTTGAGAAATAATTCTGCAGGTTTAGATGACGACGAAACCCTGACCAGAGAAAGCTTCATGCATTCTCAATTGCAACTTCAACTCAAAGAATCAGACAAAAAAATAGCCGTTGTTTGCGGAGCATGGCATGCACCGGTACTTGTCAACCAAAATTTTGTACAACAAGAAAGTTTTGATTCTTCAAAATATAAATCCATACCCATTCAAACCAGTATCATCCCTTGGAACTATTCCAGACTTGTATTAAACTCAGATTACTCCGCCGGTATTGAATCACCGAGCTGGAGTGAGTGTCTTTTTACAGATCCTAATCATGCAGTTTCCAGGTGGTTTGCCAGGGCGGCTAAAATATTCAGACTACATGATATCTCTGTTAGTACTGCTGAATTAATCGATAGTGAAAGACTGGCCAGAGAGCTTGCTTTAATTAGAGAAATACCTGTACCCGGAATAGTTGAATTGTTTGAAAGTTGCCTTACTGTACTGGGAAAAAATGAAGAATTGAGAATTAAATTAATTAAAGAAGAAATTATTATTGGTTCTCGTTTCGGGCAAGTTGACCTTAAGATGAATACGCTCGCACTTGTTAAGGAATTTAAGAATTGTATAACTACTTTAAGTTTAAAACCATATTGGTCTCAGAACAATAAAGAGTTTAAAGAGCTTGATCTCCGAAAGGAAAAACATCTGTTAACGAGTCAGTTTCTTCACAAATCCTGTTTGTTGGGACTAAATTGGTGTTCTGTTTCTAATGATGAAAAAATAAGACTAGGAAATTTTAGTGAAACATGGACATTTCAATGGACTGAAGAACTGGAAATTGAACTTTCACATAAAGCAACCTATGGATCAACTATTGAAGAAGTCATCATTCATTTCATCGATAATGATTTGAAAAAAAATCATGACCTACTAGAGTTAGCCCAAAAACTGGAACACTTGTTAAAATCGAATCTTCAGGCTTCCTGGATAAAAGTATTGGAAGGAATCAGACTGAGAACTTTTGACAATACTGATGTAGAACAATTATCATATCTCATAAATCCTCTGGTTGCTTGCTTGAACTATGGTAGTCTGTACAAGATAAACATGGATCAGGTAAAAGGAATTATTCAGTTCATTTTACCAAAAATAATTTTGGATTTTAAAAATCAACTGATCGGAATAGGAGATGAGAAAGCCAAAAGACTTATTGAATCATATAATCTGATCAACAGGTACTTTATTCAGTCCAGGAATGATTTATATCTTGATCTCTGGAAAGATGAATGTAAAAATATAGGTAAGAATAAACTTGTACATCCAATAGCTAGAGGATACTTCTGGAATAAATTGTTGGAAAATAAAACTGTGGATGAGGAAGATTTTGCTATTGAAATAAAATATCAATTTAAGGATCAGCTACAAATCGAACAAACTGCCAAGTGGATTGAAGGGTTCTTATATCAATCAAATGCTTTCTATTTAATCAATGAAACCAGTTTATCGGTAATGAACGAATGGCTAATTGCTCTTCAGGAAGATGAATTTAAAAATATACTACCCCTGCTTAGAAGATCATTTTCTACCCTGGGTCAAGCAGAGATTAATAGTATTCGAACTAAAATTTATAAGAACAAAGAAGATCTGATTTCACCAACCAATATTACTTTGATAGTTAATAAGACTAGATTAGGGTATTTATCGGATCTATTTAAATTATTAGAGTAAAAGGACATATTCAAAATTGATTCTATTTTTGCAAATTGAACATGAAAGATAATAAAGGTAAATTTATTGTATTTGAAGGTATAGATGGATCCGGTAAAAGTACTCAGGCTAAATTATTAGCAGAATTTTTAAACTCTATGAATTTAAAAAATCATCTAACTAGCGAACCAACAAAACGACCTGTAGGAAAAATGATTCGTCAGATTTTTTCAGAAGAATTAACGATGGACAATCTTGTTGTAGCAGGCTTGTTTGTTGCTGATCGATTGGACCACTTAACCAATTCTGAAGATGGAATACTTCATTTTATAAATCAGGGAAAGCATGTAATCTCTGATCGTTATTATTTATCTTCTTATGCTTATCAAGGAACCTTTGCTCCAATGAATTGGATAATAGAATCCAATCAGATGGCTAGAACGCTTTTGAAAGCAGATATTACTTTCTATCTTGACCTGAATCCTTATGAGAGTATGAAGCGTATACAAGCACAACGTGAATCAAAAGAAATTTATGAAAATTTAGAAATACTGAAAAAAGTACATGCGAATTATCAAGAAGTTATCAGAATCTTCAGATCAGATGAAAATATTGTTGTACTTGATGCAAATTTACCTTCAGATGAACTATCAAATATTATATGCAATAAAGTGATTCAGATTTTAAATTGAAATTTATTAACTTAACTTACTGAACTTTTACACCAACATATTGGGAGCTATTACAATAGAATAGTTATTTTACTTCATGAACTTATACTTAATAATGCAGTAGATTGCTCTGATCCCATCTTTCCACCCGATTTTTTTTCCTTCCTGATAAGTGCGTCCGAAGTATGAGATGCCTACCTCATAGATTCTAATTCCGGGTATTCTTGCAATCTTAGCCGTAACTTCAGGTTCAAAACCAAATCTATTTTCAACAAGCTTGATGGATTGTATTATTTCTCTTTTAAAAAGCTTATAACAGGTCTCCATGTCTGAAAGATTCAGATTGGTCATCACATTGCTTAGAAAGGTTAAAAATTTATTCCCAAGGGTATGCCAGAAAAATAAAATTCTGTGAGGTTTCCCACCCATAAATCGGGAACCATATACAACATCAGCGAAGCCTTCGAGTATTGGTCCAAGCAATAAATTGTATTCATTTGGATCATATTCAAGATCTGCATCCTGTACGATAATAAAATCACCGCTTGCTTTACTTATACCTGTTCTTAAAGTTGCACCTTTCCCACGGTTAACTTGATGCCTAAAATAAGTTATGGGACAATTTGGATTATACTGCATATAATTAAAAACAACTTCCTCAGTATTGTCCCTTGAGCAGTCATTCACTATAATGATCTCCTTTTGTATATTATTCAACAGTGTTACCGATACAATTTTATCGAGTATATAATTTATTGTTGCACCTTCGTTATATGCAGGAATGACAATGGATAACTTAAGCATTGATATTTAAATTAATCTGGGCTGCAAATCTAATTAGAATATTCTCTATTTCTTCTTGCTATGTTCAATGAAATATTATCTGGGATAATCATTCTAACAGAATACAGAATTTTTAGATCTAATAAAAAGAGCCTGCATCTCTGCAGGCTCTTGACGAAACCAAACCCATTTCCTTATCCTAAATAATTATACAATTCTACAAATGATTACTTAACTTCAATGGTTTTTTCATTTTTGATAATGGTCTTTTTACCAATCAAGATGTTTAGAACACCATTGTTATAACTGGCCTTGATGTTGGATTCATCTGCATGTTCCGGAAGTCTGAAGCTTCTTTTAAAGGAATGAAAGCTAAACTCTTTTCGGAAATAATTGTCATCCTTTTCTTCAGAAGATTTTTCTTTTTCTGAACTGACCACTAATTGATTCTGTTCTACACTAATCTTAAAATCCTGCTTTTCAAGTCCAGGAGCAGCCAGATCAATAGAAAAATTATTGTCCGTCTCTTTAATATTTGCAGATGGCATATTGTATTGTAGAATTGAACCACCAAAAACATCATTCATTCCCTTATTTACAAAATCATCTACAAGATTTCCCAGTTCATGGGCAATGGGTACTAATGGAAAAAATACATTACGTTTCATGTTTTAAAAATTTATTAGTTTATAAAATATTTATTTGTGTCTTATTATTTTTAATCTTGTTAAGAGTAATCTTTAAAATACCTTGTTCAAGTTTCGCTTCAATCTCTTCTTTATTGATATTAGCTGGAAGCTTAAACACTCTTTTTAAGTTAGCCTTTTGAAATTCCTTTCTGTTGTAACTTACAGCCTCATCTGATACTTGAGTTGAAATCACTAGTTCAGCTTCTTCGATTTTTACATTTATCTCAGTTCGTTCATATCCCGGAAGTGCGAGATCAATGATTATACTTTCCGGATTCTTCTGAATATTTGCGGCAATACTTTCACTAGTCCGGGGTGTATTTACTGAATGATAAGAGTAATTACAAGTGTTAGGTCTGTTTCGATACATTGTTTTAGTCCACATATTTTTAATTTTATTTAATTAGTTCTCAACAATACTTATTCCAAGTTAAAAAATAAGTAATTAAGTCAGGAAAATATTATTTTTAATGCCAATTTGGCATTAAAAATGAAGTTGTCCAAAAAATTAGCTGCCATAGTGGCATAATTGTAAAATTCAGTTAATTCAAAAGCTGTACTACCTTTGTACGATGCGAGCTTTTATTTTATTCATTCTTTGCTTTATTTCATTTTACACATTTTCTCAAACTCAGGGATATGGAGTCAGAGCAGGAGTCGGACTTTCAAGTCAAAAATGGCAGGGTGGAGGTCAGCGTGATCCGCTTTTTACTTATCACGGAGATCTGTATTATGATTCTGAATCTGAAAAAGGGAATGTATTTTATCTGGCGTTAGGTTACCATCTTAGGGGAAGCGCACTTATTTTTCCTCGATATGTTGATCAATATGGAAACACCCAACCTGGTGGTTCCCTGGGAATGAAATTTCATCAGATCGGATTGGAAATTGGTGTCAAAAAAGCTAAAAAGTTTGATTCCTGGAAAGCATTATATGGTTTTGGTTTAAGAGGAGAATACAATGCTAAAACTCAAATTTCCGTATTTCAGGAATACAATAACTTTATCAATAAAGCAACTTTCGGCTTAACTCTAAGTGGAGGAGTTGAAAAGAACATGAGTAAATTTCTGGTTATTGGACTGGAAGCTAGAGTCTCTCCGGATTTAACACGACAGATTTTTGTACCTCAAGGAACATTATACTATGATCCTTTTACAAATGGAGTAAGACCTGGACCTGGTGAATCCATAAAAAATTTTGGAATAGAGTTAAGTCTAATTTTAAAATTCCTCCAAATAGTCGAATACATTGAAGAATTCTAGTTTTAGCTCTGGAAAGTCAAAGGATTATATACATAAATAAATATATATTTGCAGCTCATTTTAAAAGCATAAAATATGCCATACTTATTTACCTCTGAATCTGTATCAGAAGGCCATCCGGATAAAGTTGCAGATCAGATTTCGGATGCATTAATTGATAACTTCTTAGCACACGACAAAAATTCAAAAGTTGCTTGTGAAACTCTTGTTACTACAGGGCAAGTCGTAGTTGCAGGTGAAGTAAAAACAACAGCTTATCTTGATATCCAGAATATCGTAAGAGAGGTTATTGCCAAAATAGGATATACCAAGAGCGAATACATGTTTGAAGCCAATAGTTGCGGAATTCTTTCAGCAATACATGAACAATCTGCAGACATTAATCGTGGCGTTGACAAGAAGAAGAAAATTGAACAAGGCGCAGGTGATCAGGGGATGATGTTTGGTTACGCAACCAACGAGACTGCTGAGTATATGCCGCTCCCTTTGAAACTTTCGCATCTGCTCCTTGAAGAATTATCCAAAATCAGAAAAGAGGGCAAACAGATGACTTATCTGAGACCTGATGCAAAAAGTCAGGTTACCATTGAATACGATGATAAAAACAAACCAATAAGAATTGATACAATTGTAATTTCAACACAACATGATGATTTTGTTAAACCGTCAAAATCTAAATCCGTTGAAAAAGCAGATAAAGAAATGTTGTCTAAAATAGCAGCTGATGTTAAGTCAATTCTTATTCCCCGCGTCAAAAGAAAACTTCCCATCCGTACCCAAAAATTATTTGAATCTAATATATCATATCATATTAATCCTACAGGAAAATTTGTAATCGGTGGTCCTCACGGAGATACCGGATTGACCGGAAGGAAAATAATTGTTGATACTTATGGGGGAAAAGGTGCACACGGAGGTGGTGCGTTTTCAGGAAAAGATCCTTCCAAAGTAGATCGATCTGCAGCCTACGCAACACGCCATATTGCAAAGAATATGGTTGCTGCCGGCTTGTGTGATGAAGTTTTAGTTCAGGTTTCTTATGCGATCGGAGTCGCAAAGCCTTGTGGTGTCTTTGTTAATACTTTTAACTCTTCAAAAATCAATTTATCGGACGGAGCTATTGCAAAAAAAATTGAAAAGATATTTGATCTTCGTCCTTATGCAATCGAACAAAAACTTAAACTGCGAAATCCGATCTACAGTGAAACAGCAGCATATGGACACATGGGAAGAGAAAACAAAGTAGTAGAAAAAATATTTACAACTCCAGAAGGAAAAACTAAAAAATTGAAAGTTGAACTCTTCACCTGGGAAAAACTCGATATGGTAAAAGTTTTAAGAAAGGAGTTCAAGTTAAAGAACTAGGAAATTTCTATTTATTAAATTGATCAAACTTCGATTTAATAATTCTTTTGCAACAAGGTAGATTGACTGGAGTAAGTCCTCGATATATTTTCTTTTGTAAAAACCACCGAGGTATCGCCATAAGCTATCAATCTTTGGTTGACCATAATTACTCTGTCAAAATAGTTTTGTACTGAATCCAAATCATGATGTACCACCAGAATAGTCTTCCCCTGTAATGCCAAGGTCTTAAGTATTTGAATAATCTTTTCTTCAGTCTTAGCATCAACCCCTACGAAGGGTTCATCCATCAATAAAATATCTGCTTGTTGACACAAGGCACGAGCTAGAAATACCCTTTGTTGCTGACCTCCAGAGAGTTCACCAATTTGCTTATTTCGCAAATGAACAATGTCAAGCTGTTCCATGGATTCAAGCACTAATTTATTATCGAATACATTCATACTTTGATACCACTTCTTATAAGGAAACCTCCCCATGGTCACAATGTCTTCTACAATTGCCGGAAATTGCCAATCAACCTCATCTTTCTGAGGAACATAAGCTATTCTTGTAAGCGACTTTTTGTCGGTACCCTCAAACAATAATATTTCTCCGGTATTGGGTTCAATCTGGTTAAGAATACATTTAAACAAGGTTGACTTACCGGCTCCATTGGGGCCGATTAAGCCATAAATTAATCCCGCTTCGATCTTTAAATAAATATTGGTGAGTACTCTCTTATGATTATAAGCAACTGAAAGTCCATCAATCCTTATAGGGTAACTTTGGTTCAATTTCATCGTTTTCTGTTTATATAATACAGTGAGTAAAAACAAAAAATGTAAAAACCTGTAATCCAAAAGTAAATGAAAGAATTATTTTCTTTCTGATCGGCTTCAGAAGAATTAAACTCTTTACGCAATGCAGATCCTATAACATCAATATTGTGTCTTATCATACCAATATAAGTATTACTCATGGAAGTAGAATCCCCAAGACTATCCGCGTATAGTTTTCCACCTATGAGTATATGGTTTTCTTTTTGGATTTGTTCAATAAGTTTTGGGTTGATAGTACTCTCAATAAATATTGCCGGTATCTTTTTATCTTTTATAAGTTGATTGATGCGCAATAAAGTTGCAGTTTGAACATCTGCCTCTGTCGATGTACCTTGCAAAGGCTCTAGTACTAATCCATACTTATTTCCAAAATATCTAAAACCATCGTGTGATGTAATTAGTACTCTTTTTTCTAAAGGTATGGAAGCCACAACATTCAATACATAATTATGCAAGTCCTGTAAGTCTTTCTTATACAGTTGAAAGTTAAAATGAAATTCCTCACGATGTAAAGGATCTAAGTCAGAAAGAGCTTTATAAATATTCTCTGAATAAATTATTGCATTTTCAACATCCATCCAGGCATGTGGATCTGTCGCATTGTGATAAATCGTACTCTCAATTGGTTTGATTCCTTTTGTAATTTGAATTATTCTTGCTTTCGTTCCTGAATTGTCAATCAATTTGCTCAACCACCCTTCAAAGGTTAGACCATTAATAAGAATTATATCGGCTTTATTAACTTTAATTAAATCGGCGGGTGTCGGTTCATACAAATGTGGATCAGAACCAATGGGTACAATAAAATCACATTGAACCAAACTACCTGAAATTATTTCACACATATCATTCCACATAGATGCAGTGGATAGTACCATTGGTTTCTCAGCTGACATTGTTTTCAAACTAAAAAAACTAACCAGGCAAAGTACAAGCGACTTATTACAACTCTTTAACAAGAATTTCATTACTGATCTTATTACTAATACTCAATATTTTATGGTCTTCATTCTGCAAAAGATGCGATTGATCAAATGCATTGTATTCTAATATTTTTAATCTACGACCCGGTTGGATAACAAGAGAGTCCAGATATTGCAAAAACTCTGAATCGTGTGATCTGACTCCCAATACGATGAATTCTTTGTTCTTTTCTGTTAGGTTTCCTAAAATAAACTGTGTCCTAAAAGTGAAACTTCCATTCTTATTTGGAATTGGATCACCATGGGGATCATATTTTGGATAATCTAGAAACTGATCCAATCGATCTATAAGTTCTTCTGATTTTACATGTTCCAATTGTTCCGCAATCTCATGAATCTTATCCCAGGAAAATTGAAGTTGGGTGTGTAAAAAATACTCCCAAAGCCTGTGTTTTCTTATCAGATCCAATGAATACTTTAATCCTTCTTTTGTAAAACTTACTCCATAATACTTTTCATAATTCAAAAGCTCTTTTTCGTTCAATTTGCGGATCATATCCGTAACAGAAGCTGAACTGGTTCCCATTTCCTGAGCAATTAATTTGGTTGAAGCCTCTTTTGAACCCGTTTTCTCAAGTATTTTATATATAGCTTTGAGGTAATTTTCTTCCGCAATACTCAACATTATTAGCAAAATTTAGGCAAATCTAAAATAATTTTTAAAATAGTCAAAAATATGAATGAAAGTTTTTTGTTACTAAGTAAAATAATCCGTTCCAGAAGGGCTGTTTTTCCCCAATCCTATGAACAGGGCCTGATAAGCGATGAAATTTTAATGGAAATCCTGGAAAATGCACGCTGGGCTCCCACGCACAAAAAAACACAACCTTGGAGATTCAAGATCTTCAAAAACAACACTTTACAGGAGCTTTCAGAATTTTTAGAAGAGCACTATAAGCAAAATACCTTACCAGAGAATTTTAGTGAGATAAAAATGAAAAAAGCAGGAGAAAGACCATTACAATCTTCTGCTGTTATTGCAATTTGTATTGAAAGAAGTCCTGAATCTCTGATTCCGGCTTGGGAAGAAACAGCTGCGGTAGCCTGCGCGGTTCAAAATATTTGGCTAGGCTGCTCTGCTCTTGGAATTGGATCCTACTGGAGTACTCCAGGAGCTATTAAAGACCTTCCTCTTCGATTTAAGCTAAATAACGGAATTGAATGTATTGGATTGTTTTACATGGGCTGGATGAAAAAAAATCTAGATCTACCTTCAGAAAGAAAAGCCCTTGAAGAGTTTATTTTATAAGTTAGACCGTCCTTTACTACACTTTTATAGTTTTCCAATTTCCTTTATTAAAATAATACCATGCAATCAATGCAAGTATAGATTCCGAAATTGGAATTGCCAAAGCAGCGCCTGTATAATAAAGGCTCAAGGGTCCGGCTAGGAAGTAAGCCAATGGAATTTGAATCAACCAAAAACAGATAAGATTGATATAAGTTGGAGTTCTTGTATCTCCGGCGCCATTTAAAGCCTGTGTCATGACCATCCCAATTCCATAAAACACATAACCATAACCAAATATTTTTAATGCTTCAGAGCCTTTGCTAACAATCTCTGGATTATCTGTAAAAATTTGAATTATTGGTTCTGAGAAGAAAACAAAAAGTATCATTACCATAAACATAAAGATAGCGTTGTACTTTGTTGTAATATTCACACTTTCAATCGCACGATCAATTTTACCAGCCCCCAGATTTTGACCAACCAGAGTTGCAACCGCATTGCTCATACCCCAGGCAGGAAGTATAAAAAAAACTATACTGCGAATGGCTATTTGATATCCGGCTGAAGCATTTGTTCCGCCGATATCTGCAATCAATCTTGCTATGATAATCCAGCTTCCAGATGCAATTAGAAACTGAAATGTTGCAGGCCAAGCAACATCTATTAAATTTCTAATTATGCTCCATACAGGTTGAATGATTTCCTTCTTAATGTGAATCAATTCGGATCCTCCAAATAAATATTTACATTGATAGGCAATTCCGGTGCTTCTGCCAATTACCGTTGCTATAGCAGCACCTTTTAAACCAAAAAAATGAATCATGATTGGACACAGAATAATATTTATAGCACTTGCTATCCAAAGACTTCTCATTGCAATGGCTGCATCACCGGCACCTCTGAAAATCCCATTAATTAAAAAAAGCAAAATAATAACAAAAGAGGTTCCCAACATAATCCGTGCAAATGGCGTTCCTTCCTTTACAACATCATCTGATGCATTCATTAATCGAAGCAGATCTCCGGCAAATATTAAACCGAGTATGGATATGATTATTGAAATGATTAGTGCAATGATTAGTGCTTGTACTCCGGTTTGAGAAGCTGCTTCAGGGTTTTTTTCTCCAATCCTTCTTGCAACTACTGCAGTTGCTGCGGTACTTAATCCAATGGCTAATGAATAAATTAGGGTAATTACCGATTCTGTTAGTCCAACAGTCGCTATTGCATTTGGCCCCAACTTTGAAACAAAAAATATGTCCACAACAGCAAATACACTTTCTAAACTTAGTTCCAGTATCATTGGAATGGATAAAAGGAATACAGCCTTTGGAATACTACCTTCTGTGTAATCATGAAGATCACCCCGAAGGGCTTGTTTGAATAGCTGAATAAAAGATTTTAAGTTTAAGATGAAAGACATCACGCAAAGATAAATTCTAGTTTGAAAAATACACTACATGAGAATTTACTTGTATTTAATCCCTAATAAATAATTACCTAAATATCTTCAATAACACAATAGAATTTATAATGAGATACATCTTTTTTAATAAGGATCTGCAATTTCCAAGTATTTTTATCTTTGCAACAGTTTTGAATCAAATTAAGCATCAATTTAAAGGAACTCTAATTCCCATCGGCGGTAATGAAGACAAGGGAAGTGGACTGAGTGAAATGTACACAATGCAATTCATCGGTGAAGGCATTCTGTCTTCTGTCATTAAAGCTTCGCATAATAACAATCCTGTAATTACCGTAATTACTACTGCTTCTAAAATTCCCTTAGAAATTGGTAAAAATTATTATGACGCGTTTGTAAAATTATCTTGTCATCAGATCTACATCCTTGATATCCGCTCCATTAAACAAGCAAATGATCCAAGCAATTTGCGTATTATTGAGAAGACAGATATTCTTTTGTTTAGTGGTGGAGATCAAAGTGAAATCGTTAAGCATATTAAGGATACTTTGATGCATGAAATCATCTTAAGAAAATTGTATGAAACGAACTTTGTCCTTGCTGGAACAAGCGCAGGAGCGATGTGTATGAGTTCTGAAATGATAGCAGGAGGCAGCAGCACCGAAGCCTTTAGAAAAGGCAATGTAAAAATGTCTAAGGGCATGTGTCTGATTCCGGATGCAATCATTGATTCTCATTTTATACAAAGGGGAAGATTTGGTAGATTGGCAGAGGCAATAGCACAATTTCCTCATTTATTAGGAATAGGGTTATCAGAAGATACTGGAATTATTATCAATAATTCAGACGAATGCAGAGTTATTGGATCAGGGATGGTAATACTTTTCGATGCAAGTTATCTGACACATAATAAGATTAATGAACTTGAAGATGGAACACCTCTCTCTATGTGCAACCTATTAACACATATTCTTGCTCAGGGTGATCGATTCACACTTTCTGATCGGAAGATTAGTATTCTTCCGATGACAGCAAAGTTAGAATGGTAAGAACTACTGTTCCGACTAATACAAGCTCGTTAATTTATATTAATTGTGCTAGGTCTATTAATGAATAAAAATCTTAATCTTATTTTGTCTATTTGTTTTAGAGCCCCTCAATTTATAAAGAATTTCTTTAGAACAAAAACGAATACTTTTGCCTTATTCTCCTTTATCTTTGAATTACTAATTTCTTGGTGGTCTGATTTACTTTAATAAAATAAATTCCATTGGACAATTGATCCAATTGAAGCATATGTCTTGAATTTAATTTTCCAGATTGAATCAGCTCTCCTAACTGATTTAGTAATTGATATTGAGATCCATTATTGTTAGCATTTACAATTAAACATATATCTCTAGCCGGATTTGGATATATTTCAAAGTCTGAAGATTTTTTGACATCAACTAAGGCAGAAGGATTATTGTTTTTGTTATAAGTATGTGGTTGAATAATAAAGTTTCCGGTTCCATTGGGTCTTCTCGCATAAGCTTTATCCGATTCCTGTTGACCAAATTTTACATAATCAATTTGCTTGCCTGTACTGTCAAGGAGAAACACTTCTTCACCTGAGGCTGAAAGTTTAAAATTAGCATGAAATCCATTTTGTTTTCCGTCTTCATCTGCCCAGATTATCAAATAATTATCCGGTTCAATTATTGTGCCTTCCGGAATTCTATACTTATCCAGATTGGTTGGATTGTCAGTAAGAATCCATTGACTTAAATTAACAGGACTAGTAGATCTATTATATAGCTCAATCCAATCATCATATTCTCCATCTTGATCTGCCACTGAAGTCGTATTGGATGCCATAAACTCATTGATCACTACCTCATCAATTGAAGAAGAATTTAATTTCACCTGATATACAAATACATCATGCTCGGCTCCTTCAGGCCAATAATATGCCGTTGAAGCAGTATTGCTTGAGATGGATTCAACATAATATCTAACAAAACTTGCCTGTGGAAAACTAGGAATACGTGCACCATAAATTCCATCACCCGCAATACTGTCATCCTGATTTCCATCATCCAGCATTTCAACCTTGGTAAATACCCCATCGAATCCAGGACCAAAATAGAGGTTGACCTTCCGGGTTGCTGCAGTATTTGAAATTTTTGCTTGGATAACGGGTGATTCAAAACTATTTGGGCTTTGATCAATAACACCATTCGTTAAAAGCCTTACATATTCAAACTTTACATCTGCTTGTTTAAACTCGGTATTGTTTTTAACATAATTTCTACGATTCCTCATCCAGTTGAAAAGCACATTTTTTTCATTTTGCCAGGCATTATAAGTCATCAGTTTTTTGGGGTCAGCCTGAACCAGGGTGTCAATCATCCCATAAATTGAATTGACAGAATTCACAAAATTCAAACTATCCAATGCTTTATTAAACAAAATTCTGAAATGGGCCAGATAACGTTGACGTAAAGCCGGTACAGCAAACAATCTGTTGGCTAAGGGAAATCTTGAATCTGATTCCTTTAAAAATAAAGACCAGTTAGAAGTATTACCGGACATGACTGAATTTGCATCGTATTCCAATGGAACAAATCGATCCATGTCTTTTTGATAGATACAATAATAATCCATGCCTCCTTTATTGATGTAGCTATCATCATCACCAAATAAAATTTCTTTGGCAAGGAACCAAAGCGCACGGTCAATATCCAGTACTTTGTTTAAGGTATCCTCTAATTCAGAAAGTGGAACCGTATTTAGTACCTTAGTCATTTCCGCTAACTTCTCCCAAGGATCGTCAATTGTAGTTCTTTTTAAGGTATAATGTGGTGTATATAAATTTGGATCATCCCCCAAATAATTTAAAGTGGAAGTTCCGGCACCAAAATTTCCACCAGGTCCACCTCCACCCGGAGTTGTCCTTTCACATCTCCATCTTGCTCCTTCATTACTAAGAAACCATTCTTTCTGATAATCTCCATCTAAAGCTTGAACGCATGGATACAAACCCCAGTCTTGTCCATTAATAAATAAGTGAACATAATTTGCTTTGAGCGAGGGAGCAAAAGGACGTGTAATGTTCTCATATAAAACTTCCCTGGCAAAACTATTATCTTCAAAAGAATTGTTCAAATTAATCGTTTCATAACCTTTTAGGTTTTGGGTTGAATCTCCATAATCTAAGGTAATATTAAAAGACTTCTTCATCCCGGGTACGCGTTGATAAGATGTTTGTCCTTTGAATCGTACACCTACATTCTCATACTTTTTTCCATCATGTATCAGTCTTGCCGGCAAATCCGTTTTCGATTGGTAGTTGGCTGTAAGTTTTGCCCAATAATCGACTTGATCAAATTCCAATTCAATTCTTCGTATCTTATTCAATTGAAAGAATCCATCTGTCGGCATTCCTCCTGAAATTAATCTTTTACCGTCATCAGAAAATCTCACTTCTGAAGGTAAACTCTGTGCATTCAATATTCTAAAAAGCAAGACTAATGCTACGACTAAATATCTCATTTCAACGATTTTATTAAATGTGCTGCGAATATACTAAAATATCGATTTCGTCATTGGCCGATCTCATCCCTAATATATAAAGACTTCTTTAACTTTTTGTACCTGATATTTGATTTAATAATTATAATAAAGTAAATACTTTTTTATTTCAATATTTCATAAATAATTCAAAACTTTCCTTCAATATGCATTTATTAACCTTTAAAAAACCTTCGAGAGTCCATAGAAATAGCAAATATTGTAAGCTATCTTTGCTTCCAATATGGAAAAAGTTAAAATTGGAATTACAACAGGAGATATTAACAGTATTAGTCTTGAAGTTATATTAAAAGCATTGAATAACGAATCACTTCTGCAATACGTAATTCCTATTATTTATGGTAATATAAAGGTTACTTCTTACCATAAAAACATAGTTAATCTGGCAAATCTTTCTATTTACGTTCTTAATAATGGTGAAAAACCAAAAAACAACAGAATAAATCTCGTTAATTGTTGGAACGATAATGTGAATATTAATTTGGGAAGACCAAGTCCCGATGGTGGCAAATACGCTCAACTTGCCTTAGATTATGCTATTGAAGATTTACTCAATAATGAGATTGATGCAATGGTTACCGGTCCAATTCATAAACATTCCATGAAAATGGCCGGATTTAAACATCTTGGGCATACTACCTATTTAAAAGAAAAATCAGGGGTATCGGATTGCTTAATGATGCTTGTGCACGATAAACTAAAAGTAGGATTGGTCACAGATCATATTCCTTTAAAAGAAGTTGCGGCGACCATAACCAAGGAGAATATTATCAGCAAGATTAACATTTTGGAAAATTCTTTAATCAGAGATTTCGGAATTGAAAAACCGAATATTGCTGTTTTGGGATTGAATCCTCATGCAGGAGAAGAAGGAATGTTAGGTTCTGAAGAAGAAGAAATAATAAGACCTGCAATTATAGAATGTAAGAAAAACGGAAAGTTTGTAAGTGGGCCCTATCCAGCAGATAGTTTTTTTGGTTCAAGATTAATCTCAAAATTTGATGGAATTCTCTCAATGTATCACGATCAGGGACTAACCGGATTCAAAACCTTATGCTTTAACTCAGGTATTAATTATACAGCAGGGCTTGGTTTTGTACGGACTTCACCGGATCACGGTACAGCTTTTGATATTGCCGGACAAAACTTAGCCGATCCAAAATCTATGTTACAGGCGATTTATAAAGCCAAGGATATCATTTTTGAAAGATGGGGCTATACTGAAGCTAGAAAAGATATTTTAAAGAAAAAGCCAAAGCTGTCAGAAGAATTGAGCGAGTAGGTTGGTATCACTCTATCATCATTCGTCTCGGTTTGAGATTGGTTTACTTCGACCCCGACAACCTTGGCGGTACAAAGATAAAACAAATCTTATATATAAAATTCTTAAATATTTGTCAATGTTTTTTTGACAACTTTCTCCTAATCTTATTGGGTTTCTTTTTCTGGATTTTCTTTTTGGACAGCTCTAACGAATAGTTCCTTGAATGAGTCTCAATCATGGTTGATTTACTATTCTGATTTTTTATTAAAATAGTTTCTACAGGCCTTTTGGGCAATAGATACTTTGTTTCAGAAATAACTTTTTTTGAAACACTACTATCCAATTCATTTTCCTGATCAAACCTATAAAGCTTGTAACGCTCAATAGCCTCAATCAATTTAATTGCATAATTAGGGTCTGTTGCATAACCACAAGCCTGAAGTCCTTTTGCCCATGATACATAATCGGTTTTACCATATTCAAAGAGCACTTTGTATCGCTTTCTGTTTAATAAAAACTCACTATGATCCAAATATGATTGTTCAGCCGCCGAATATTTTCTAAAACAAGAATGTACCAATTCTCCTTTCACATCAAAGTCATCATCCTTGTATTGATAAGTATCTCCATCCCATCCGGGTTTACACTTTATACCAAAATGATTATTGGCATTAACGGCTAATTCTGATCTGCCGGACATAGACTCCATTATACCCTGAGCCATTTTTATAGAAGCAGGAATTCCGGTTCGATTCATTTCACGAATCGCTATTGCTTTGTATTGCTCAATATAACCTTCTTCCGGTTTCATGGGTTTACTGGCTACAGAAGCAAGACAAACTAGTATTAGGACTGTTTTGAGGAGGTAAGAATGCATAAAAACTACTTAAAGTTAGAATTAATGCAAAAACTATACCATTTTTTTTAATATGATCTTAATTTATATTATAATCTATTGATTATCTTAATATTATACTATAAAATATTATTTAATGTGTTATATCGAATTCCAACCAATATCTGAATTCGTTATTGAAATTTGTCTTTGCTCCGTATAGTAATAACAAAATTAATACTAAGAAATGAAAATTCTTTTCACCCGAGTTACTGCAAGCTAGCCCGGGAATTATAAATATCCTAAAACCCTAATGTTTCATTCCAAAACTGGAATAAATAATCAAAGTTTATTCGTTGGCGTTTTTTAAAAATTCTCTTGACCTATCTATTTAATAATATTAAAGCATTTTCTTATCACTTCTGAACTAGAAGTGAATACTTCGAGATAATAGTTTCCTGGATCGTTTACAAAAATTCTGGAAGATTCCTGCTCAATTCTATCTACTTCATACAACACCTGCCCCAATGAATTATATAATTTAAATTTCAATATCTTATCTTGTGGATTGGTACATCTTACATTTACCCAAGCTTGTGAAGGATTAGGATATAAAATAATTTCATTTATTCCATTACGTTGATTCTGAACTGAAGTTAGCCCGGTTATAACGATATTATCCATTATTACAAGATCACCATTCTGATCCGGAAAACCAACAGAATCTAATCCTCCGTTCAAAACAAGATGTGTAATTTCAATATAATGTGTACTTAATGGTATCGGATAGGCATGATGTACTTTAGTCAGATTTTTTAATCCTTCAAAAATAAAAAGTTGATCAATTAACTCATTTTTCGAATTGTAATAATTAATTCTAGTACTTGCCGGTGAGCTTGGTAACCGAAGATTAACCGAATCGTATTTAAACGTTCCGATACGCTGGCCCAGATCAAACTCTAGCATTGGATTTGATATATTACTAACGTCCGCACAAATAAATACTTCCGTAGTATATTTTGTATTCCTGTTAAACATGGAATTAGGATCTGATTCATTGAATGGAATGAAAGATCCATTAGGTCTCAAAACAGTTCCGCCTGTTATGCTCAAAGCATCAGAATCAAATTCATCAATTCGCAAAATTCCAGAAGTATTAAATGAATCTGATCTAATCGCCAATTTGATAGAGTCATACCTGAAATTGTCAAATCTTTCGATTTCATTCTGGAATCTGTAATCTACCATTATGATCTGAGAATTCACACTGTTGTTTGTGAATACAGTATCTTTTGGCCACACCAATGAAACTTTAACCTTCTTAATCCCTAAAAAACTTCTTGGAATAGGAATATCATTAATGAATATACTTCCCTGCGGATAGGTTGAAGTTTTTGTAATAAATTCATGTGTGCTTATTGAATCATTAAATTCAAGCAATAGTTTTAAAACATTTCCGGGTGGAATTACAGTACAACCATTGTAGGTACAGTTGGCACTTGCTTTAAAAGGTGTTTCACTGCCTGGACAGATCGCACCTATAACATTAAATGTATTTATTCTAAAATCATGATCTGTTGATGTACTGATTTTATTAATCAGAAAAGAATATCTGTTATTAGCTGTATCTGAATCAAACATGGATTCCATCCAGACTGTAAGTCTTGATTGTCCTGCTTTTACAATTTTAGGATTTACCTTAAAATAATAATCTTGATGGCTATTAGGACTCAGTGCTGTCGTAAGATTGAATGTCTCTGAATAAGTCGGAAAAGTATCAAATTTATAATACAGAATAATCTGTGAGCCGGAAGGAATTTCTTTTGAACAACTTAAATTATTTATTCTGGAAGCGATTGTATAATTGCCATCTTTACAAGCGGAAGGAATTGAATTAATATTAATCAGTTGAATATCATTGTCTAATACACTGGTTCCTACTCCAACGGCTTTCCATGCTTCTGAAATATTTAAATAATCCTCACTACAGGATCCCCACCAGTTAGAAGCCAACAACAGTGAGGCTTCTCTAGCATCATAATAAGTTGAAGTTTTTCCCAGATAATTATTCAATAAAGTATATGCAAATAAGCTTGCAGAATCAATCCCTAACTTTCTTACTGAATATTTAATTTTTGCCTCATTTACAGTATCTTTTCCTGTGCATAATAGATAGAACCAATAGTTTAAAACACCGCTGTTATAGTGTACACCTCCATTATCTGCTGAGCCTGTTTTCCATTGTATTCCTTTATAATATTTTGGACACTGATAGGCATTTGGATTTTCCATACTCCTGAATGCAAGGGCTTTTGTTTTGGCAAATCGACCTCCCATATACCAACTAAAACTGTCCTGATCAAATTCATGCTCGATCGCCTTTCCGATAATATCACTAAATGCTTCATTCATAGCTCCAGCTTCATAAAGATATTCGAGTCCTGCTGAAAATTGAGTAACACCGTGAGTAAACTCATGACCAACGACGTCTAAACTTGTCAATGGAGAAAAATTTGCATTATCGCCTATTCCAAAATTTAGTTGCAACAAGGTTTGAGACCAAGTCGCATTAACCCATTTTTGATCATCTAACAAAAAGGCTTTAATTGGAAGTTTTTGATCATCTGCTCCCTGTCTTCCAAATCTATTCTTGTAATAATCATAAGTTTTCTGCAATCCCCAAAATAGATCATGAACTCCATGCTTGAAATCTTCTGTTCCTTTTTCCCAATGATTATCGGTATCCTTGTAAACTTCATTTCTATTATTGCTTACATAAATTCCACCTCCTCGCGAATAATCATGTGTTACGTAGTTAGAATCAATCTTTTCTGCGTCAATATCGTGTTCTTTATGATATAAAGTTTCAACTTTCCCTTTATCTGTAAAACAATTTGTAAGAATGCTAAAGTTTAAGATCAACTCACCGGACTTTGCATCAATAATTAATTTCCTGTCGTCTGAATTTCCTTTCGAAATATGCAATTCCACTACATAAGCAAGAATTAGTTCTCCGTCTGAGGAAGGGTAATTCCTGTTGATAATCACCAGTTTATTGCTATGTATTGTTAACTCTTCTTTACTTAAACTAAGCTCATTTAAACAATAGCTCAATAATTCATCTTCTCTAATCTTTGAATCAACACTCATTTTGTCAATTGAAAAAATAAGACCATTACCATTCAACAGCTGATTATTTTTTTCGTGAAGAATATAGTCCGCTCCATAGACTTCGATATCTTTATAATATTGCTTAAAGCGATAATGTTTCAACCCATTGTTTTCAGAATTTATACGGGTCAGTTTCATTGAACTATGCTCCAATAATCCAAAAGCATCCGAATGATTAATAAAAAAATCCATAGCACTTACCGAATAATCATCGACTATCCTAAAGCTGGATTTAGAAACTTCTTCGTTCCCTCGAACGATTTCAACAAATTCAGATTGGGCAATCATTGAAAATGGTAATAGAAAGATGATTAGTTTTTTCATTTGAAATAAGTAGCTTTATTTAGAAGTAATTAATTTATCTCTCAAGCGCTCTAATAACTTGAATGTTACTGAATTGTTTTCCGATTAGAGGAAATTTAGATATTGAAACTTTACTGAAAAATATTCTTTGATCGGCGTTTAATATGGTTACATTCAATTTATCGCTTAGTGTTTCAAGCAACATTACAGGTTCTTTCATTACCTCTTCAATAATTTTAACCAGATGCTCATAGTCAACACAATCCTCCAAATGCCTTACTTCGTCAGACGGATGATAACAAATTTCAATATTCAAAACAAATCGCTGATACAACTTTCTTTCTTTGTCAAAAAATCCATGCTTAGCAAATACCTCTAAATTATGGATATTAATAGTAACTGGAGAAATAGTCATATCAGAGAAAGTTTGCAAATATACTCAACTCAAAGTATAATATTCCGTTGATTTCAATTTGACAACCCTATTACTAAAATTTTTTTACAAATTATATTTATTCATAATATGTATATTTGCACTCTTATAATCTGCCATGACTCAAGTACATAACTACACTGAAGAAAATATTAAATCGCTTGACTGGAAAGAACATATTCGTCTTCGTCCGGGAATGTATATTGGCAAATTGGGAGATGGAACCAGCGTAGATGATGGAATTTATATCTTACTGAAAGAAGTAATTGACAACTGCATTGATGAATTTGTAATGGGTTATGGCAAAGAAATTGAAATTGATATTCACGATGGCAGAGTAAAAGTAAGAGATTATGGTAGAGGAATCCCTCTCGGAAAAGTGATCGAATGTGTATCTCAAATTAATACCGGAGGAAAATATGATTCTAAAGCATTTAAAAAATCCGTAGGTCTTAACGGTGTTGGAACAAAAGCAGTGAATGCACTTTCTTCTTACTTCAAGGTTCAATCGATTCGTGATGGAAAAACAAAAATAGCAGAATTTAATCGTGGTTCTATTCTTAAAGATTTCAAATTGTCGGATACGAAGGATGAAAATGGAACATTAATAGAATTTATTCCAGATGACAAAGTTTTTTCAAAATTCAGATTTATGCATGAATTTGTTGAAAGCAGAATCTGGCATTACGCATATTTAAATTCAGGATTAAAAATTCACCTTAATGGTAAAACATATTTCTCAAAAAACGGATTAAGGGATATGCTGGAAAGAAGGACAGACGGTGAGTCCTTAATTTATCCAATAATTCATCTGAAAGGTGAAGACATCGAAATCGTGCTTACGCATGGTCAGCAATATGGTGAACAATATTATAGTTTTGTCAATGGCCAGTACACTTCACAGGGTGGAACGCATCTTAATTATTACAGAGAAGCCATAGTCAAAACCATACGAGATTTTTATAAGAAAGACTTTGATGTTAAGGACATACACACCAGCATTATTGGTGCTATCGCCGTTCGAATTGAAGAACCCGTTTTTGAATCTCAGACCAAGACTAAATTAGGTTCAACTACAATATCCCCTGAAGGTACTTCTTTAAGATCATTTGTTTTTGATTTTGTGTGCAAAGAATTAGACCTACACCTTCATAAAAATCCTGATCAAGCGAAAGAATTATTAGGTAAAATTCTGCAATCAGAAAGAGAGAGAAAAGAAATTGCAGGAATTAAAAAACTTGCCAATCAAAGAGCAAAGAAAGCCAACTTGCACAACAAGAAATTGCGAGACTGCAGATATCACCTTTCGGATTCTAAACTAAAAGAAGATATCAAGAACAATACCATGATCTTTATTACAGAAGGAGATTCTGCTTCCGGTTCAATTACAAAATCCAGAAATGTTGATACACAGGCTGTATTTTCACTGCGTGGAAAACCTTTGAATTGCTTTGGACTGAGTAAAAAAATTGTTTATGAAAACGAAGAGTTAAATCTACTTCAACATGCTTTGGATATTGAAGATGGCATTGAAAATCTTCGTTTCAATAAGGTAGTTGTTTCTACAGACGCTGATGTTGATGGTATGCATATTAGACTTTTATTACTTACATTCTTTTTACAATTTTTCCCTGATTTGGTTCGAAACGGGCATCTCTATATCTTGGATACTCCGTTATTTCGTGTTAGAGATAAAAGTGTAACACACTATTGCTACTCTGAAAAAGAAAAACAAGAAGCCGTAAAATCATTAAAAGGTAAAGCAGAAATTACCAGATTTAAAGGTTTAGGAGAAATTTCACCGGATGAATTTGCAGGATTTATCGGAGAAAATATTCGACTTGAACCCGTGGTTATAGACCAGGATTCTCATATAGAAAATATTCTTGAATATTACATGGGAAAGAATACTCCTGACAGACAAGATTTTATTATTGAGAATTTGAGAGCTGATCTAGAAAAACTCAAACCTGAACCAGAAGTTATTGACGCTTAATGTGTTTGTTTAATAAATGATTTATATATTGATTGAGCGATCTCAATCATTTCTTCCTGATTCAAATCCAGTTTGGGATTGCTAAAATTTAAATCATCAATGGAATTTAGAGGCACCAAATGAACGTGAGCGTGAGGAACTTCCAATCCTAGTACAGCCATGCCGACTCGATTACAAGGAATAACTTCCTGAATACATATTGCCAGTCTTTTAGAAAAAATAATCATGTTTTTGAGTTCTTCATCCCCGATGTCAAAAAAGTAATCAATTTCTTTTTTGGGAACTACTAAAGTATGTCCTTTTGCTAAAGGCCGTATGTCAAGAAAAGCATAAAACAGATCTGATTCTGCAACCTTAAAGGATGGAATTTCCCCATTAATAATTTTAGTAAAAATACTACTCATTAATGTGAAATTTCCAAAACTTCAAAAATCAAGTTACCGGCAGGTGTTTTAATTTCTGCTTTCTCACCAACTTTCTTACCTAACAGACCATGTCCAATTGGTGAATTAACTGAAATTTTTCCGACTTTCAAATCAGCCTCAGCTTCTGAAACAATTTTATAATTAAGTTCTTTCTTCGTCTTATGATTGAGCAGTTTAACACTCGCCAATAATACAACCTGCGAAGTATCAATTGTACTCTCATCAATGATTCTTACATTCATCAGTTTTTTCTCAAGGTCATTGATTTTCATTTCAAGCATGCCTTGAGCATCCTTTGCAGCATGATACTCTGCATTTTCAGAGAGATCTCCTTTTTCTCTTGCCTCTGCAATTGCTTTTGCGGCATCCTGACGTCCGTTTGTCTTCAAGTGATCCAATTCATGTTTCAAATGATCATATCCCTCCTGTGTAAGATAATTAATTCCACTCATTTTTAATGGTTTGTATAAAATGCGAAAGAACGTTCTTCAGGTTTGAAAAACGTTCTTCAGTTTTTGAATAATCAGTATTAGAATGTTACTAACACCTTTAATTACGATAAAGTTCTGTCAATTAAAAAGAAAGTCCAACTCCAATATTGTGGGTTCCCTGAAAAGGATTTGTAGGTCTATACCCATAATCCAACATAAGAACACTATTACCTTTTTTATTCAAAGGATATTCCAAGCCAAAACCCATAGCAAAACCCAAATACGCTCCTTTAGTATCTTCTGTTCCTGATCCTAAGGTTCCGGAATAGGCAAATCTTAGAGAGAACATCTTATTAATTTCAGTTTCAACTCCTACTCCCAGCAGATCCTTACCAAATGAATTTGCTGTAAAACTTGCCATTGGGGTCGTCTGAATATAATCTCCGAGACGAATATCATAACTCAAACCCAAATGAAGTAGAGACGGTAATTCAAATCCACTCAATCTCACATCATAGGTAAGTGGATGTGTCTTCGGACTTGGAAGCTGGGTAGATAATCCTTCGCCTGAGAATCGCATCGGACTTCCAATATTCCTTAATGCAATTCCAAGTTTAAATTGATTTTCTGAACCTGCGGCATATTGAACACCACCATCTATACTAAATCCGAATGCATTGAGATCTGCTATAGCCTCACTAATTCCCCTGACCATTAATCCAACAGATACCTTATCCGTAAAATTGTGAGAATAACCAACTCCTATATTGAAAAAGCTTGGTTTATAAGTTGCACCGGTTCCTTCGGGAGCTGCAGTAGTTGTTACTTTTATGGATCCAAGATCTAATGACATCAAGGAAACAGAAAGCGCTCCTGAAGATTTAATTTTGGTTGTATAACCAAAAGCATTTACAGTTATTCCACTAGGAGATAACCAACGCGTATGACCTATCAATACCTCCTGATTCTTTATTCTACCAAAACCCGCCGGATTGATAAACGATGCTTCGCTTCCTTTAACCCTTGAAACGTTTAGGTTATACAATGAAGAACCCTTTGCCCATGGATTGATTAATAATTCATAGGCTCCAGCCTCTCCCTGTCGGTCAGGATTTCCTGCAATGATCAGGTTAACAGAGAGAATGGTTAAAAAGAATATTTTTATTGGAGTCAAATTTCTTTTCATAGACTTAAATTTTTACTTTTTTGCTTCCGTTTTATTTTTAAGAAACTCAAAGAGTGTCTGAGCACTCCTTGAGTTTAAGACAATAATATTATAATCCTGATGGGTCAAACTTTCGTGCAACCCCAAACCATTTAATTATTTTTTCGGCACCGGTATCCGGTTGTTCAATATGAATAAGATAAGCACCACTTGCGATTGGAATATTTTTAAAGTTTGTTAAATCCCATTCAATATCCGGCGAAATCTGTTTTTCTGTTAATCCTCTCGTTGCGCCCTTTATGATCACAGGTTTTTCATCACGTTTATACTGCTTGATAAATTTTCCATCAATCGAATAAATTGTAACGTTACATCGAGGAGGTAGATTCGTAATTTTAACAATATTACTGAATTGACCGGTCTCATATGTTGAAAATCCATAATATGGATTAGGAACTACATTGATATCTCTCATAGCACTATCAAATTCAAATCTATCATTAACAATTTCTGCGGCTTTCTCTTCAATGATAAATCGATATAGATTATGTCCGTTATTATCATTAGTTCCCAGATCATATTGATACGGATTTCGAACTCTGAGACTAACAACCAAATCATTTGGTATCAAACCATTAGATCCGTTTCCAAGAGCAGTTAGCTTTGTGCCGGTTGCCAGTACCGGCATTGAACACCAGGTTAAATCTCTTAATAATGTAACATATCTTGTCGGAGTTGACTTCGCAGCCAAAATATCCGTTCGTAATTTCTTACAAGAATCATAGTTTGTCTTAGTTACATAGATATAATGGTGTCCTCCGAATACAAGACCAAGAAATGAATTTGGATTAAAACCACATAAGTCACTAGTTAAGTACAACTGTGATGTTGGATTCCACATCAGGTCATTACCAGTTCCATTATTAATAAAAGTTCCTACGGTGTCTCCAACCAAACAATCTTTAGTTGGAGATTCTGATGAATAGAAAGCATTTTCTCCAAAGAATATATTCACTCTTCTTCCGGTTTCAACATCGACCGCATATCCCGGAAACCAACCCATTCCTGTAAGTGGTTTACCAGAGGCATCAAGTTCACCATCTTCATCTGCTTTTCCATCATTGTTGGCATCATTCTTTCCAACAGATTTTAAAGACTCCTTTAGTTGAAAATTCTTAATACCACTTATCAAGCTTACATCCGATGCAGGAGTAATATTGTTTTTATTCCAGGTCTCGATTACAATACATCTTGACCATTTTGATTTATCAGAAGTAAAGACGATATCCACGTTATTGAGATCACTTAATTTCATAGCTGTTGTTGCGGTTCGGTTAGTCCCGCTTATCCAGCCGGGTGAAAGAGGTAAAGTATCACCTGTAACCATTTTATAAGGATACCAACTTCCTAATTCATCCTGAAGTGTGCCTAGTTTGGCAAATAGACCATTCGGGTCTAAGGCATTTAATGAATTTGGTCCTAAGTCGGTTTTGATAAAATTCAAATCCGGAATTTCATTTCTATCGGCCTGCCCATTAAACCATCTTGGTAGATTTAAATCCTTATATCTGAATTCAAGACCGGGACCTATTATTCCATTCTTTATATAAGGCTCTGCACCTGCTTCAGGTACTTGTCCTATTCCAATCGATACGCCTAATTCTCTGATAACTTGCTCATTAAATTTTTGTATTGTACCGGTAGAGTTGACATTAATCGAGGGATCTGTAATTCCTTTTAATGACCAGACTGTACTGTCTTCAAGTTTGGTATCATTAAGATTATTGTCAGTGAATTTCAATTCATATTCCCCTTCTTTAATCTTGAGAGGATTAACAATTTTTACTTCAACCGGAGAACTTCCGGAAGCATAGCTTACCTTATTATCAAATCCACCTGAAGTAAAAAATTTGTCATACATATCATTTGACAATCGTAAGAAATTATCTCCTGTACCTGCTCCATCTAGTCTGATTATAGAGATTCCATCTCCATATTTAGATTTAGGAATTTCGTACCTCTGTGGTCTTGGTGTAGCCGTATAAGGTCTTCCGTCACCATTTGGACCAAGGTTCAATCTTCCTGGGCAATATTGAGTTCTCTGTCCTGCATTTAACTCAACATTAAAATCAGCATAATTATTATAACCATAGGCTAAAACGATAAAGTAATAATTCTGATGATTGATAAGCCTTTTATTAATTCCTGTTGCAAATGCATCTTCTTTAATATTAAATGTATGTCTGATTCCCGAATTAAGTCCTGAAACCTTGACTTCAGGAGAAAAGACAATCGGATGTGTTGTACTTGGATTGGGATTTTTTATTCCGTTCCAATTGTACACCTTGGTGATACTGTTTTTTAAGTCTACAGTGAAGATTTCTCTTATCTTTTCCGGATCACTGATATTTGCCTCTGTCAATGAAGTATTCTGGTTGACAACTTGAAATACCCTATACCCTTCGAATCTATAGAGATTATCTACATTTGGAGGAAACCCTAAGCCTTCTCCTTGGTAAGCCTCATTGAAGTTGTTCGATCCCGGATCATTACTTAGGATCATCACTAACTCTCTATCCAGCTCAACAAAATCAACATTAGGAGCATCTGGACCATCTTTCAATTCAAAACAGTTGTCAAAAAGATCTTGACAAAGTTGATCTGCTTTCAATAAATCATCAAGCGCTGGACAGGTATAAGTTTGATCAGGCACCCATGGAACTCCAATAATCAATTCATTCTTGGCACCAGGCAATAGTCTGATTGGTCCGGTGGCTTGAATTGTTCTTCTGTCTCCTTCTCCAATAGCTGCAGAACACATACTCCAGGCGTTCTGGTCATTCGGAGCTCCGGGGAAAGCATATTTTGTAAAATTTGTACTTCCGGGATTATATCCTGTTCCACCAACAGTAAGTCCTGTTGAATCCTTCCATCTTCCCGTAATATAATTGTAATATTCTACAGCCCTTGCAGGATCAGTAGTATTCGGATGCTGCGCTCCAATAGTATTGTTGTAATACATAAAGTAAGTCATTCCTAATTCATTCCCATTCTCGTCTAACGGGCCACGGAAATAATCAACACCCAGAATTGGAATATCATTGCAATAAGTATTGACGTTTTGATCACAGGTACAACCATTGGAACCATCAGTTGCATCAATATTATAGATAAACATAAGATCTCTTCCTATTCTTCGACCGGTAATTGTATCATATTTACCCGTAAATGAGGTATCGCAACCAATATAATCATCTGTATAGCATCCTAAATCCGGATCTATCCACATCGCAAAGTAACAATCGAGAATTTCCTGAGGTGCACGGTTTACCAATTTGTAACGTTGAAAAGTCATATCATTCAGTTCATCAGCAGTTCTAAAAGAAAATGCCTGAACCTGAACTTCCATCCTTATGGCCTCACCTTGTGTATTAGTATGGATACCACCATTATCATTATAAATCCAGAAGATCATATCATCCGGAAAAATATCATTTGGGCAACCTTTAATATCAATCGTAGGATACTCTCCTAACTCCGGTTCGTAAATACGATTTTCATTTTTATCATTGAAAAGTGCTAATCCTGCGTTGGTGTTTGGTAAAGTAAACTTATAGAAGCTCTCAAAAAATTTATTTCCTCTACACGGGAAGTATTTAACATCATCAGGAATCTCACTTTCCGGAATAGGATTGGGTGAGTATTCTTTTTCTCTTTTTTGAAGGATTCTGATGTTATCTCCCGACACTCTAAAAAAGCGATCCCATTCAACACAAGCTTGTGTAGTAACACTACCTGTATCCGTTAATGGTCCTGGCCAACAATCATTTTGAGTTGATCGTCTATAAGTCTGGCCCATAAACTTTAATGCACCGGCAGGGTCTTTGCCTCCAACCCAAACTCCTCCTGCATATATACTTGATACCTCTGGTTTTCCGGAACCCGGCTCAATTTTTGGTACAATATATCTACCTTTTGTAAGATCCCACCATACGTCACCTCCATTAAGAAGTCTTGCTCTTACATTATTAATATCCTGATCAATCTGCCTTGTAGCAGGTGCACAGTTTTCTCTTGGGCTCAACTTAGTTTGTTTCTGTCCTTTCGTTTCATTGTAATTTGTCGGACGATGTGCAAAAACAATTGATAAATTGAAACAGAAAATGAGTAATGTTAAAATCCTTATTTTCATTTTTTTAATATTAATATTTTCAAAAAAATTTATTTTTTATTTATTAAAAGCCAAATACAGCTCCTATATAAATTCTTCTAGGGAGAATATAATTATCCGGATTCAATAATTGCCAATTGTAAGCATCGGTAAAATAATGCAGATTGTCAGCACCATAAGTAGTAACAACGTTATTGATTTCATTCAATCCTCTTGTTGAAGCTAAATAGCCATCATCACTCGGGTCACTGGAACCTCTATACAAACCAATAACACTTTTTGTATTGAACAAATTCTGAACTCTGAAATAGACTTGTAAGCTATAATGGTTATTAGCATTTTTGCTTAATTTAATATTCTTATCTATTCTCATATCCATATTATAATTCCATGGCAATCTAGCACCATTGATATTGCCTTTATATCCTGATCCATCAAATCGTACAACTGTAAGACCTGGTGAATATGGACGTCCTGACGCTGCAATTAATTGAAGATTAAGTCCCATGTTTGCAAACAAATCCAATCCCCCTATTCTAGGTCCATTGTATTGTTTGCCGGAACCATAACGATAATCACCTGTAAAGGCAATACGATGTCTTTCATCATATGAGAAAGGGACTATATTCCTGATGTTGAACCCTCTTCCTGTTAATCCACTTTGAGAATTTGGATCTGATCCCGTACCATCTGCAAACTGTAAGGTATAGGCTGCGTTAAATTCAAAATTATTAATCCTTCTTAGGTCATAACTGAAATTAAATCCTTTCACAGTACCAAAGTCTAAATTTCTATAAGTATCGTATGTTCCAACTTCTGCCACTTTAGATAAAGTTGTAATCTGAATCATGTCTCTTAACTCGTTGTAATAAGCTGACATTTCCAATGCAGAATTATCCGTAATCCTTTGCTGAAATCCGACTTCATAATCGATTTTTCTTGAAGGTTTCAAATTCCCATTGCCAGTAGGTGTTCTTCCATTAATATCAAAGTAATAATATGAAAGCGGTGAAACAAAACTATTGGATGTCGGCCTTTGGACTAGTATGTCATAATGTGCAAAGAAATTAGCTGCATCTGAGATAGGGAAAGAGAATGCAATTCTCGGCATAACATTTATCTGAGGTTTATAGTCTTCAAATGATTCGTTGATATTATCCTGTCCAAAATTTTCTCCTCTGATTGTCCTATCTTTTAATTCCGGACGCAAATAAACAGGATACACTAAATTATTCTCTCCAAAAATTGACAATGAGTTATTGGCTTGCGTTCCATTTGGAAAATACCATTGATCACCATTACGATATGCTTTTACAGTGGAACTTCCTTCAGTTGTTACATAAGTTTTATAATCATCTCCAATAGTTGATGGTTTTATAGAACCTGCTTTTTCATGAAAAGACTTTGCTCCTAAAATTCCATAAAGTGAGTAAGGATCTCTTAATACTTTAGTGTTTGCATCCCAATAATCTATTCTTGCTCCGATTCTGAAAATGATATCTTTATAAATAAACTTGTCACCTATCCAACCTGCCGCATATATCGGGCTAAAAGGAGCAACGTCATACGTTCTGTTGCCATTGCCATCACGTTTCAAGAAAAAATCTTCAAACTTCGCCCCTTTCGCTAATTTATTACCCAAATAATCAAAGCCGCTATAGCCGATTATACTTTGTTCCGTCAACTCGGTAGGTGAGAACATAGAAAGATTTAATTGATCAGGTCTCAATGCATCAATATTTACATAAACTCCGGCTAATGAATCCAGATCTCTGTCAGAGGTTAAATTCGGAAAAACAGTTTTTCTGATCTCTCTATAAAATTTTGCACCTTCTCCAATATCAACCAGATTACAAAAAACGGGTAATCCTAAGGAATCATAATAACAGATAAGACTATCATTTACCCCAACAATTTGTTGATTGGCATACAATCTTCCAACAGTCCATAGATTAAATGGTCTTACTGTATAATTTCTTGAAGTCGATTGTTCAACGAGTACTCCAAACTGAAAATTGTGTCTTCCATTTTTAGAAGATCCTTTAGGGAGAAAATCGAACCCTGAAGTAATTTGAGCTGTCAACTGATCGTTGTCAAATTTACTATAGTTATTATATACTGAACCTACATTCGAAGTTAGTCCTCCCCAAATGGTATTATAAACATTTGAAATATTGCTGTTAAATGCATTGTATGAATCTAATATCAGGCCATTGTCCGGAACAAATTTATTATAGTTAGCAAATACAGGATTTGTTGTATTGTCAGAATTATATCCATAAACAAGAGGTAAAAAACCTACGTGAATATCATTTTGATCCCTCGCAACATCCCATCTTCTGTCAAAACTACCTACATAGCCATAGTCAAATAACCGATCTCTGTGCCGATAATCCTGGTTTTCCCCCTTTCTATTTTGATAACCCAATTGAATAGTATAGTATGCATTTGTAATGCTGGATAATTTATTCTCGCTACTCTCTTTTTCATTGAGATTCTTTAGATCAACCAGTCTTCCTAATCGGTGTCTGATTCTGACATTTGCCCTAATGGTCTGAGCATTATCAATCGGATTATTTACCCAATTTAACAGTCTCCAACCTCCATCGCCTATATAGGTATCTCCTGGCACAAAACGATCTTCCACCCTGGAAAATGTACCTGAAAGAGTAAAGTCTAAATTCTGACTGGGTTTAAAATCAAGTTTCCCGGTCATGTCGATCGCTTTATTCTGGTCATTTAGATTGTATTCCTCCAATCTAACATCCTCTCCATCCTTTAAAAACAGTCCTGCAGCTGTCCTTGCTCCTCTAAATAAGCTTATAGGATCTTTGGACAATCTATCTATGGTCTCTTTTGAAGCAAAGTATTCTCCAAATGCAGGAGGATCATCATCTTTCAATCGGGTAAACTGTCCGGATAATCTGAAACCAATTACGGATCTTCCGTCTTTCTTATAAATGGGCCCACTTAAATTAGCGTTGAGAAATGTATATCCGTACGGGTCAAGTCCGTTTGAACTTTCGCCTTCTATTCCTCCTGTAAATCGGCTGGAAGGACCTTTAGTCGTTAAGCCAATAACACCTCCTGTTACATCTCCAAATTGTGGATCCAAACCTCCTTTAATAACGTTTATTTCTTCCAGATCGGCTGATGAAGGAACTCTTCCCGTTACTCTTACTCCATCCAAAAAATACACTGTACCATCAGCTCTGGCACCTCTAATTGTTATATCTCCTCCATCCACGCTGGATGCTCCGGATACGGTTGCTGCAATAGTATTGATGTTCCTGGTTCCAACTTTTTCAATTTGCTCTGAAGAAATGGTCTTTCCCTGAGTGGTTTTATCGGTTTCAATGATTGGCTTTTTATAAACTATTGTAACTTCTTCAAGAACAATGTCAGACTCAAAATCGATGTCCAATTTGGTTGCTTTACCTGTTGAAATAATTACTCCATCAATCTTTTGTTTCTTTCCGGAATAGGAGATTTCAATATTGTATTTTCCCGGATCTAGATTAATACTGTAATTTCCATCAAAATCAGTTGCTGCTCCGGCTACAAAATCAGTCCCTTTCAAAATTTTTACACCTGCACTAATTAAAGGTTCTCCGGTCTTCTTTTCGATAACAGTACCATATACCTTAGATTGTGCGGAAAGCCCTAAACTCACTGTCATAATCACAGCGAAAAGTGACCACTTAATCAAATTCATAAATTGAAATTTTGTTGGTTTTATAAAATAAGCCTGCAATGTTAAGCATTTCTTAAAAATTTTCAATCCTGGCATGAATGATTTGTTTGAAGGCAATTTCGAATCTAAGGCTAATATATTTAATGAATATTGTAAATGACTGTATTTATGTATTTTATACATTAATAAATATTATATTTAATAAATTATATTTTAAAATTCAAAACTAATAATCTAGAAAGTATTTGTTCAAGGAAAAAAACCAATAAGCAAACGGTTCTTGCGATTTGAACGCTGCTTTCTTCAAAAGTTAAATAATTAACTATTCTTATTAAAATACTGATTATCTGGCCATTGCTCCAAAATTGACCGGGCAATATTTTCTTTAGACTCTACAGTCCATCCTGCAATATGCGGACTAACAATGATATTTGGAAAGCTGAAGAGTTTCTGATAGAGCTGAAATTCTGTTTCATTATAAGTGTTAACCTGTTCATTTTCAAATACGTCTAAACATGCTCCCAAAACTTTACCATTTTCTAATCCTTCAATAAGATGAGTGGTATTTACCACCATGCCTCTCGATGTATTAATTAAGTAAAAAGGCTTCTTCATAGTATTGATAAAATCATTATTGAACAAATATTTGTTCTCCGGCAAATAAGAAACATGAAAACTTATAATATCGGAATCCGATAGTGATTCTATGTCGCTAACTACTTCAACGAAATCAAGATGGGATTCAGGACGATAGAATTTATCATAAACCAGAATCTTACAGTTGAATGAACTTAATAGATGCGTGAATCTTTTTCCGGTATACCCATATCCGATAATACCTATGGTCTTTCCCTTCAATTCAGTACCGCGATTGGATTCCCTGTTCCAAATAAAGTCTTTAACTTCAGCATTGGATTTCGGCACTTTTCTAAAGAGACTTAAAATCATTCCCAGGGCTTGCTCCGCAACTGCATTACAATTAGCTTCAGGTGTGGTAATTATTTTAATGTTTCTTCTTTTAAGTTCTTGAATATCCAGAATTTCCTTTCCAGATCCAAGTCTTGCAACACACCTTAATTCCAGGGCATGATCTAATACAATTTTATCAATTGGATTCCTCGTATTGACAATTACTCCCTGATAATTTGAAATAATACGTTTTAGTTCTGACTGGCTTATTTGTTCAAAGATTTCGATGTCGAAACCCTTGGATCTTAGCCCCTCTATCAATATAGGATGAACACGATCACAAATTAATACCCTCACGCTAATTGAAATAATCGAAGAAGGTAAAAAGTTATTTTAAAAGATGTAATTATTGTGCTGGAGTAGGAGTTGTTGTTCCATCTGGAACTATTGGAGTCAGATCAGGAGCCCCTGTACCGGCAATAAATACAGCTACAATACAAAGTATAAATAAAGCCGCAGCCAAATACCAGGTAGTCTTTTCAATGAAATCAGCAGATCCTGCAGCCCCAAACATCTGTGTTGCACTTGCTCCGCCAAAGGTAGAATCAACGCCTCCTCCTTTCGGATTTTGAATAAGAACTACTAACATAAGGAGAACACAATCAATGGCAATAAGTATAGAAACCAGATTTAGCATGAATTTATTTTTTAAGCTCTTGAATAAGGGCGGCAAATATAGCCCTTTTTTGTGGAAATCGGACTTTTAATTTTTCATACATTGATATTGCCTCTTCTTTATACCCTTGTGTTGCTAATAGTGCTGCCAAAGTTTCAGAATATGCATTTGACTCTGTGGTCTCGTCTTCAACGGATTTCAATTCTCTTTTCGTGGACTTGTTTTTACTATTTATTATGATAGTTTCTTCTGAATTCTTTTTCGTCCCTTCAAGCTGTAGAAGCCATTGACTAAAACTCAAATTCTCGGGAGTTTTTATATCTATTATCGGTAAAGATTTGTATGTATTATCACCTGATATCCCTTGTTCTTCTTTATTGATTGCGACTATCTCAACGAGTGGTTGCGGCAGAGTTTCTTGAGATAACTCCATAGAATCTACATTTGTATCTTGCTTTTTAGATTCCATCAATGGTGTTTCCAGGACTTTCTCTTCTTGAACCAAATCAAACTGATTATCGCGTTGATTCCACTGCTGAGATGGTCTAAAAGCCGGATCCTGATAATTGTGTAAGCTCATTTGTATTATCTACTATTGCCAGTCTGAAAATGCTTTGTTGAAAATATCTTCCAAAATTAATCGATTTATATTATTCAAAACAGTTGTTTGGACATTTACAAAGTTTTCTGCCGCACTAAAATCTTCAAATTTAGTGAATTCACTTGACCAATTTTTAGATTCATGAATAGTATTGGTACATTCAACTTTAATTCTGACTGAGACTCGATTTACAGCAGTTGTCTGTCCCGCGACTGGCGCGATAGATTCTATTGTGAATTGAGAAATTGTGCATTTAAATTTTAAATCCGGATTAATTGTATTTAAGTTTAATCTGGTTTCTCTTCTGATTTTATTGGACATTGCCAATCCGAATTCAATCGGATAATTTGCAGGTGAAGCTCCGGAGACATCATCTACATTCTCTACTACAAATGTGCTCACATCAGGATCGATACTTATCCCTTTAAATGAATAGCAGGAGAGGAAATGTATAAATACAAGTATCAATAATATCCTTATCATAATTCAATGTCAAATTGCTTGATTTTTCGATACAGTGTTCTTTCAGAAATTCCCAACTCTTCTGCTGCATCCTTCCTTTTACCGTTGTATTTTTTTAATGCTTTTGTGATCAATTCCTTCTCCATATGATCAATAGACAACTGCTCTTCCATGACTTCTACCGTGTCGAAATCTTCCGGTTTTTTTGACAAGATAACTGGTTTAATACTTACTCCATCCAGATCCGGTTTAACTCTATTCCAATTCAAAGGCTCACTACTTCCAGGTTCTCCCTGAATGGGCATTACCGAAATATTTTCCATATTGGTAGGCATTTCTAAATCGTTAGCTTGAACCATTTGAAAAAACATATTTTTCAGTTGGTTGAGATCTTTTTTCATATCATACAACAATTGATACAAAATTTCTCGTTCATACATTCCTGAGGAATCATTCTGACGATCTAAGCGATTGACTGCAGGTAATGAAGTTGAATAAATATCCGGAATTATTTTTATTAGATCTTCAGCGGTCAGATCTTTCTTATCTGAAAGAACCGATAGTTGTTCCACTGCATTTCTAAGTTCTCTGATATTTCCAGGCCAGGAATAATTCTTTATCAATTCCTGTGATGTTTCATCTAATTCTATAGGAGTAGTTCTGTACTTCTCCGCAAAGTCCTGAGCAAATTTTCTGAAAAGAATCATAATATCCTCTCTTCTTTCTTTCAAAGAGGGAACTTTAATCGGAACCGTATTCAATCGATAATACAAATCCTCTCTAAATCTACCCATTCTAACCCGATCGAGAAGATTAACATTGGTTGCGGCTATAACACGAGTGTTGGTCTTCAATACTTTAGAAGATCCAACGCGTATAAACTCCCCTGATTCCAGTACGCGTAATAAATAAGCTTGAGTGTCCTGCGGCATTTCCGCGATCTCATCTAAAAATATAGTTCCTCCATCAGCAGTTTCAAAATATCCTTTTCGATCTGCTGTGGCTCCGGTAAATGAACCCTTTTCGTGTCCAAACAATTCTGAATTGATAGTTCCCGGAGGAATTGCTCCACAGTTGACAGCTATAAACTGATTATGTTTTCTTGGACTTAAGTTATGTAATACTTTAGAAAATACTTCTTTTCCGGATCCGCTTTCTCCATTTATCAAAACAGTTAGATCTGTCCCTGCAACACGAATAGCAGTATCCAGTGCCTGATTCAGCTTTTCAGATCGACCATAAATTCCGTAACGCTGTTTAACTGTTTGTACGCTATCCATTAATTCACAATTGATCCCATTAATGTTGCACTTGAAGCAGATTCAATTTTGACCATGACGTAATCACCGGCTTTATAATGAGCTTTCTTTTGAAAAACAATCATTTTGTTCTGTGAGTTTCTACCCTTAAACATGTCAGTTGATCTTTTAGAATTTCCTTCAATTAATACTTCAAATGTCTTACCGATTTCTGATTGATTGTGTCGATGACTGATCTGATTTTGAAGTCTAATAATTTCATTTAGCCTTGCTTTTTTAATTTCTAACGGAACGTCATCTTTTAGTTTTTTAGCGGCTGGAGTTCCCGGTCTTTCAGAATAATAAAACATATAAGACATGCTGTAATTAGCCCATTCCATCATGTTCAAGGTCTCTTGATGATCAGCCGTTGTTTCTGTACAAAATCCTGTTATAATGTCTGAGGATACCACGCAATCCGGAATAATCTGACGAATTGCTTGAATTCTGTTTTTGTACCATTCACGATCATAAGTTCGGTTCATTAATTCAAGAATTCTGCTGCTTCCTGACTGTACCGGAAGATGAATGTATTTGCAAATATTAGGATTCTGTGCCATGGTATTTAATACTTCATCCGTTATGTCTTTGGGATGTGAGGTTGAGAAACGAACACGAAGTAAAGGATTAACTTTTGCCACCATTTCCAGTAGTTGAGCAAAATTTGTAATCTCGTTAGTCTCTGGATTTAACCATTTATAGGAATCAACGTTTTGCCCCAAAAGTGTAACCTCTCTGTATCCTCTCATAAAAAGATCGGTTGCTTCTGAAACAATAGTATATGAAGATCTGGAACGTTCTCTCCCTCGTGTAAATGGAACCACACAGAAGGAACACATATTATCACAACCTCTCATTATTGAAATAAAAGCCGTAACTCCATTCTCATCTAATCTCATAGGTGAAATGTCGGCGTAGGTTTCTTCCCTCGATAAAAAAACATTTATTCCTTTGTCTCCGTCTTCAGCTTTTTTCAGAAGATTGGGAAGATCACGATATGCATCAGGACCGGCTACAATATCAACCAATTGTTCTTCCTCTAAAAATTTCGATTTTAAGCGCTCTGCCATACATCCTAGCACACCTATCGTTAATTCCGGTTTGTGCTTCTTGAGTGGACGAAAATCTTTCAATCTTTTTCTAACACTTTCTTCCGCTTTTTCTCTGATGGAACAGGTGTTGATAAAAATCATGTCAGCTTCTTCTATATTACGGGTAGAACCAAATCCTTCTTGATTGAGGATTGCAGCAACGATCTCCGAATCCGAAAAATTCATTTGACAGCCATATGACTCGATGTAGAATTTTCGATTAACATTAAATTCCTTATCCCGATCCAATGATAGTACACTGCCTTGTTGGTCTTCCGCTATTAATTCTTGCTGATGTGAGTTGTGTAACTCCATAATTCCATTCAATTTTATTCAAAAAGGGTTGCAAATTTAATACAAAAAACCGTATGTCAAAATGTCAGTTATTATTCGAATACATATATTATTTTATTATATAAGAAATATATATTTGAAATAGCTTAAAAAAGAGAAGTTTAGAACTCATTTACTACCTTATAACTGAATATCTTTGCGCAAATTTCCACATGCCAAAAGACAGTTCGATCAAGTCTATCCTGATCATCGGGAGTGGACCCATTATCATAGGTCAAGCCTGCGAATTTGATTATTCGGGAACTCAGGCCTCCAGATCCCTTAGAGAAGAAGGTATAGAAGTCAGTCTGATTAATTCAAATCCCGCAACCATCATGACTGATCCTGTGAGTGCGGATCATATCTATTTATGGCCTTTAACGGTAGATAGTATCATTAAAATTCTGGAAGAAAGAAAGATAGATGCCGTTCTGCCAACTATGGGAGGTCAGACAGCCCTTAACCTGGCGATAGAAGCACAACTTCAGAAAGTATGGGAAAAGTATGGTGTCAAAATGATCGGCGTAGATGTTCAGGCCATTGAGCTAACTGAGGATCGTGAGAAATTCAGGGCTCACATGGTCAACATCGGTATTGGGGTTGCTCCTTCCAAAATCGCCAATTCCTTTCTTGAAGGGAAAGAAGCTTCACAGGAAATCGGCTTTCCTTTAGTGATCAGACCTTCATTTACCTTAGGTGGCACAGGTGGTAGTTTTGTACATAAAGCTGAATTTTTTGATGAAGCGCTGAGAAGAGGTTTGGATGCTTCTCCTACACATGAAGTGCTTGTTGAAAAAGCCGTATTGGGATGGAAAGAATATGAACTTGAGCTGTTGCGTGATAAAAATGATAACGTCATTATCATTTGTACCGTAGAAAATCTGGATCCCATGGGAATCCATACTGGAGATTCTATAACTGTGGCGCCGGCAATGACCTTGTCTGATACAGGTTTTCAAAAAATGCGCGACGCAGCTATTCTTATGATGAGATCAATAGGAAATTTTGCAGGCGGTTGTAATGTTCAATTTGCAATGGATCCTTTAACAGAAGAACTCATAGCAGTTGAAATTAATCCACGAGTGAGCCGATCTTCAGCTCTTGCAAGCAAAGCAACCGGTTATCCAATTGCAAAGATTGCTGCCAAACTTGCTTTGGGTTACACTTTAGACGAATTATCTAATCCGGTTACAGAAACAACAAGTGCATTGTTCGAGCCGGCACTTGATTATGTAATTGTAAAAATGCCGCGTTGGAATTTTGAAAAATTCTGGGGAGCTGATTCACGCCTAGGACTTCAGATGAAGTCTGTGGGTGAAGTAATGGCAATTGGAAGATCCTTCAACGAGGCTTTACAAAAAGCATGTCAATCTCTCGAAAACGATCGACAAGGTTTAGGAGCTGACAAAAAAGAATGGTTCAACACTCAAGATATTTTGGAAAGACTAGAAAAAGTAAGTGATGACAGAATATTTAGATTGAAGGATGCCTTACGTCTTGGAGTTCCAGAAAAATCCGTCCAAAAATTGACAGGAATTGATCCATGGTTTATTCGGGAAATTAAAAAGCTTGTTCAGATGGAGGAGCAAGTTCAGCGTTATAATGTTCCAGAAGATATTCCTATTGATTTCTTTATTGAATTAAAAAAGAATGGCTATTCAGATGCTCAGATTGCCTGGCTTTTGCGTATTGAAGAAAAAGATGTGACGAGTTACCGAAAAAAATTAGGATTAAGAAGAGTTTACAAAAAAGTCGATACCTGTGCAGCAGAATTTGATGCCGGTACAAATTATTATTACTCAAGTTTTGATCAGGAAAACGAATCCATCAGAAACGAAAAGAAAAAAAGAGTAATTGTACTGGGTTCAGGACCTAACCGAATTGGACAGGGAATTGAGTTCGACTATTGCTGTGTACATGGAATTCTTGCAATCAGAGAATTGGGAATGGAGGCTATAATGGTCAATTGCAATCCTGAAACTGTATCTACTGATTCAGATATCGCAGATAAATTGTATTTCGAACCGGTATTTTGGGAGCATCTAGAGGAAATTATTGATCATGAACAACCTGATGGTATCATCGTTCAGTTGGGCGGCCAGACCGCTTTAAAGTTGGCTGAAAAAATTCAACGAAAAGGAATATCTATCATTGGTACCTCTTTCGATAGTTTGGATATTGCAGAAGATCGAGGAAGATTCTCTGATTTATTAAAAGAAATGGAAATACCCTATCCAAAATATGGAGTAGCGGCTGATACTGATGAGGCATTGATTGTGGCTAAAAGAATAACATATCCTGTACTTGTAAGGCCTTCTTATGTTTTGGGTGGTCAGAGAATGAGAATTGTAATTAACGATGAAGAATTGGAAAGACACGTCTTAAATATATTCAAACACATGCCTGATAACAGGGTACTCATTGATCAGTTTTTAGAACGCGCGAAAGAAGCAGAGATTGATGCAATATGTGATGGTGAAGAGGTTCATATTATGGGAATCATGGAACATATTGAACCTGCAGGAATTCATTCAGGGGATAGTTCTGCCGTATTGCCTACTTATAGTCTTAGTCAGACTGCAATTGATACCATGATAGAATATGCTAAGAGGATTGCTTTTAAATTAAAAATTAGAGGATTAATCAATATCCAATTTGCTATTAAAGGAGACCAAGTTTATGTAATTGAAGCAAATCCAAGGGCCTCTCGTACAACCCCATTTATTGCCAAGGCATACCAGGTTCCATATTTAAATATTGCAACAAAGGTTATGCTGGGAACTCACAAATTAAAAGACTTTCAAATTGATCAAAAATTAGACGGTTTTGCTATTAAAGTCCCGGTATTTTCTTTTAACAAATTTCCGGGTGTTGATATAAGCCTCGGCCCTGAAATGAAATCTACAGGTGAAGCAATCGTGTATATCAAAGATTTGTTTGATCCTTACTTCAGAGAACTTGATTCCAGAAGAAATATGTATTTAACACGATAATAATTGAATTGATTGATCAAATTTTAATAACAAAAAATCTGAGCAAGAAATTTGAAGATGGTCGACATCTTCATTTTCCGGATATCGAATTGGAAAAATCCAAATCACTCCTGATTCATGGTCCATCCGGATGTGGTAAAACAACATTATTACATATTGTAGGGACACTCATTCGAGCAAGTAGCGGGACCCTATGTATTCATGGTCAACACTTAGAAAAATTAGAAGCCAGAAAACTGGACCAATTCAGAGGTAAGAATATTGGCATATGCTTACAAAAACCGGTCTTTATCCGCTCTCTTACGGTATTGGATAATCTACTGATCACTCAAAAATTATCCGGAACAGCTATTGACAAATCATATTGCATTTCACTATTAGCTCAATTAGGATTATCACATACATCCCATCAATTCACACATCATCTGTCTCAAGGCGAACAACAAAGATTGGTATTCATACGCGCTTTGATTCACAAACCCGCGCTAATTCTTGCAGATGAACCCAGTTCTTCTTTAGATGATCACAACGCGGAGCGGATAATTGAACTAATGCAAGAACACACATCAATTCATCGTGCTTCGCTCATTGTTGTGAGTCATGATGCAAGAGTAAAAAAATATTTTAATCATACCTTGCAGATGCTATGAGAGTGCTTCATTTAGTATGGAGAAATATCTGGTATAAACCATTAAGAAGCATATTCAATATATTGCTGATTAGTATTTCAGTTGCTTTGATTATTATTTTGTTACTCATCAACAAGCAGTTTGGCAATCATCTTGGAAAAGAATCTGAAGGAATAGATCTCATACTTTGTGCTAAAGGATCTCCTCTGCAATCAGTACTCTGCAATATATTTCAGATTGATGCACCTACCGGGAATATTCCCATTGATCAGGTCAAAGTGTTTCTGAATCCCTCTCATCCTCTCATTCAAAAAGCTATTCCTTTTGCCTTGGGCGATAGCTATAGAAATAACAGAATTGTAGGCACAACCCTTGATTACTTTGAATGGAAAAAAATAGATTGCCAAGAAGGAAAATTATTTTCTAAAAACTCGGAATTGGTAATTGGGGCAGAACTTGCACACAAAGAAAATATATCAATTGGTTCTGTATTAACTTCAAATCATGGGTTGATTGATCTTGAAGGAGAAATGACACATCAACATGAACTGACTGTTATCGGAATTCTTAAAAAACAAAATAGTATCGATGATCATCTCATTTTCTCACCAATCTCCACTTATTGGGAAGCCCATGAATCGGATCATGATCATAAAGATTTAGATTCTGACAGCAGCTTGCATCATCAACATTCTGTATTAACTAATGAAGAACTTTTACTCTATCCGGATCACGAAATAACATCTGTACTTATACAATTTAAGGGAACCAATGTTCAAACTCTGAATTTTGGAAGAAAAATAAATGAAAACTCTAAAATTATGGCCGTTAATCCACCCATCGAGATCAGTCGATTGTACGAATTGACACATTCCGCTAGCAACCTTCTGTTTTGGATTGCTATAATTCTGGGTATCATGTCTTTATTTGCCTTAATTATAAATCTGATACAAACAATGGAAGAAAGAAAATTCGAGTTGGCAATAATGAGAATTTCAGGAGCTTCCAGATTATTAATTTTTATAATTTTAATTTTAGAAGCACTCTTTATTTGTTTAATAGGATTTATTATTGCATTTACCTTGGGACATGGAATTTTACATATTGCTTCTACATTTTTCAATTTGGGTAATCAATACGGTATATTCGGATTGGTATTTTATAATGATGAATTTCTGCTCTTAATTTTGGTCTTATTATGTGGTGTTATTTCAGCCTTTATTCCGGGCGTAAGAGTGTTCAGACAAGATATTGCAGAGACCATTAAAAGAAATTGATTTATAAAAATAATCTTATCAAGAATTATATTAAAATAAATGAAACTTTATAAAAATGAAACCCTAAAATAAGCCCTTTAAAATGTGAATATTTATCTTATTTTTCTTTTAATTCCATTATGTATAAAAAAGTCACACGACAATCCAAAAGTCTCTGATTTATCAATTTACAAATTTAAATTTTAACTAATTTAAATCTCACGCAAGGAACTAACTATGATTAAAATCAGCGAAAAATCAAAAATTCAACAAAAATATCATTTAGAATCTATAGGATAGGCTTCAATTGGTAGTTAGTAACTTTTAAACTTCAATAATAACTTGTCTCAATTGAATACTTGCAAATAATAAAATATTCCTACATTTGTATGGGGTAAACAACTATTTTAGACTCATTTTTCCAAACTGTCAAATCTGTAATTTGATAGTTTATTTTTACTTTTATTCTCAGCTGTAATTATCGACTTTAGTCGTTCAATCAGCTATAGTAAATAAAGGTTCTGGTAAGTTCAATACTAATTATAAAACTCTTAATATGAAAAGTCTTTACTGTTCCCTTCTTGCTTTAGTCTTAACACAGATTAATAGCTCTCTCGCTCAAAGTTGGCAGCGATTAAATGGACCGATAGGAACTGAGATTCCTGCTTCATTAATCACAAGAGATAAAGGGGAGATTTATTGCTTTTCTTCCAGAGATCAATTATTCCTCTCCAAAAATTTAGGACAGACTTGGACTACGATTTCACTAGCTTCAATTTTAGGAACTATTCAATATGTAAAAAATTTAAAAGAATCTCCCTCAGGCGAAATATTTCTATCAACCAATAATCGATTGTACAAGTTAGACAAACAGACGAATAACTGGTACATGTTTCCTCACACATTTACCGCTTTTGACTTTGATTTTTTACCCAATGGTAATTCAATTTATGTAGCTAGCAAAGATGGAATGTATATAAGTACAAATTCTAAAACATTTACAAAGGTGCAAAGTTGGTCAGAGGGTTCAGTAGAAATATTGTGTTTAGGCGGAGATAATAATTTTGTTCGCCGCGTCAGCGGTACGGATGCAACCTTGTGGAGATTTGCAGATTCGAATGGCAAGTTTTTACACTATAAGAATTCAAAATGTTGTCGTTCACTATTTTTCCATAGAAAATCAAATACCATATTTGACTACAATAAAGATGAAATCCTGACCTCAATAGATTTTGGAGCAACTTGGAACAAATTAAGTTTAAGTAATAATTTAAATTTTGCAAAACTAATTGAATTGTCCGATGGCAGAATTCTTGGAATTGGTTCTCAAATCTTTGAATCAACAGATAATGGAGTAACTTGGAACATTTCTCAAGAATATAATTATAAATATACCTCAACATATGTGTACAATCTGGCAATAAGCAAATCCAATAAGGATGAATTGGTTTTATTGGATAATAATGCCGCTGTACTTATTCAACGCAATAACGCTACTCAATATTTAGATTTGCCATTATCAGATTTAAGAATTTCCAACTTAGTACAGTTTGGACAAGACAACATTTTTTGTTCTACCTCGGTATATTCACAAATATCTTTTGATGATGGGATTAATTGGAAAAAGATACTTGATAGAGATTACTCGGAAATATTATTTTGGAAAGATGGATCTGTAGCTTATAAACTGATGAAAGAAATAATACTTAGCACCGATGAGTTAAAATCATATTCCAAAAAAACACTGCCCGCTTATACCATTGGCAAGATGATTTTGGACAAAGATGAGAATATTATTTTACTAGATCAAGATAAGGTATTTAAATCAACAGATAAAGGAACAACATGGCAATTGTTAGGTCAAAATCTTCATAATCCAATTCAAAGTCCTTACGATAAGGTTATTATTAATGAACGAAATATTATAATGATCAAGACCTATCCAGCTTCAGAATATTATTACTCGGATGATTTAGGACTTAGCTGGACAAAATTCTTTCCGCAGGGAATAACTACCCATAGTAACATTTATCTTACAAAAGATAATATATTTATATGGGAAACGTCAGATAGCAGTAATTATATAATTCGATATACTTCTGATTTTTTTAACACTTATAATGATCTCAAGATTGATAGTTCTCGATATTTACTTAATGCTGATAAGTATGGAAATTTATTTCTAATTGGATATCCTAAAAACCATTTACTAATTAAAAATATTATCACCAATCAACAAATTAAGATTCCTTTCACTGGATTTACAAAATTAAATCTTGAAACTTTTAATATATACCGTGGTGAGAATAATTATCTCTATGCCAGTTACTTCGGAAATCCAGTATATAAATTTACTCAAGCATTACCAACCGATGAAAGTATAATTCAAGGTACGGTGTTTATTGATGAGGATCTTGATTGCCTTAGATCTGTAACTGAAACCAAGACTAATCCTTTTGAACTAAAGGCAGTAGGTTCGGGGTTTGTATACTCTACCATAGTTGATTCGAATGGGAACTTTAAAGTATTTGTTGGTCCTGATACATATTCACTGGATGTCAACTACAGGTCTCCTGTATGGAAAGAATGTAATTTTCCTAAAAATATTAATATTCAAGCTCAACAAATTATTAATCAGAATAATTTACTAGTACAACTTACTGAAAAATGCGCTGATCTAAATACCCAAATAATCCTGGGGAGATTGAGAAGATGTTTCAACAACAATAAGGCTTATGTCCGAATCAAAAATGACGGGACAAAACCTTCCTTCAATACTCAAATTACAGTAAAGCTGGATCCGCTATTTGATAATATTATTTCTTCACAGCAACCTGCAAATATTAATGGAAATAATTTCAGTTACATGATAACTGAAATATTACCAGGTGACGAATTTGTAATTGAATATAACTTTGATGTATCATGCAACTCAAGACTTAGTCAAGAACATTGCGTTTCATCAGTTATCGCAAATAACGAAGAGTGTAAAACTTATGCCAATCCTACAATTAGCTCATCTTCCTGTGGAAAGAACTTTGGTTCCTGGGACCCAAATTACAAAGATGTAATGATCAATGGTAATTCTACTGAAACATTTACATCATCAGATAAACAATTAGAATATGTGATTCACTTTCAGAATACAGGAACGGATACGGCTTATGACATTTATATACTGGATAAGCTTGATACTAGACTTGTTTGGTCAACATTTAAACCACTCCAAGCAAGCCATTCATATACATATAGCATTAATTCATCCGGATTATTAAAGATTAAATTCAACAATATTTATTTGCCTGATAGTAATACCCATGAAGCTAATTCCCATGGATTTTTCAAATTTTCAATTGAGCCTAGTAAAAGTCTGGAACCCGGAGAAGCAATTCATAATTTCGCAGATATTTACTTTGATAAAAATCTTCCTGAAAGAACGAATGTAGCAGTTGTTAAATTAAAAATATTAACAAAAAATATAGACATTTATTCGAATGCTCTCTTAAACTCAATTCCTAATCCTGCGAAAGAACAAGTTCTCATAGAATTACCCGAAGCCTTTAAAAATAAGCTATTGAGAATTGTGATGTCTTCAATGGATTCCAAAAGGATAAGAGAATTTAGTTCAAATGCGGAATGGTTGATTGTCCACAAAGATGATCTTCTTCCCGGAATATATTTTGTCAGCATCAATAGTGATGATGGAGATTTTGCCTATTGCAAGATTATTTTTGAATAACCGAGTTTAGGAACTTATTTGACAAAAATAATTAAATTGTGATTTACGTATCGAAGCGATTTAATGTCAATCACTCTTTGTCTAAAAGTTTAGATGCATTTTATTTAGAATACTTTTCATTGAGATCTTTAACCATCATTGCTGTAATATCCATGGCAGGATCAGAATAGAAAATATTACCGCCTCTCTGTACAGAAAAAACAAAGCTGTACTTTTTATCCGCATTGATTTCTTGCAAATACGAAATAATTTTCTGATGCAATTTTTCATTGAACTCTGCTGTTTCATCTGCAAACTCCATTTCCATTTTTTCTTTTCTCTGCATCAGGTCTCTTTCCATTCCGGCGAGTTTCTCCTGTCCTGCTTCCAGTTCTTTTCGGGTTAGATTCTGGGCACTTGCTTGAAGTTTTTCGAATTCTTTTTTAAGCGTATTCTCTCTTGATCTTAATTCTCCAGCCAAACGTTCCTGCTTTGCTTTAAACTCTTTTTCAGAATCTTTAAAAAATCCCAATTGTCCCAAAAGTGTGTCTGATAAAAAATAAGCAATTTTTCCAGAATTGCTTCCTAAATCTGAATTCTCAATAACAGGAGTAATCTGAGAAGATTTATTTTTCAGCTTGCCGTTCTGAATGAAGAGAAAGAGAATGGCTATTAAAGATATCGCATGTAAAATCCAATTTATATATTTCATACTGTACTTTTTTATAATTAAAATTCAGCGTTTCCCGGATACCTCGGAAAAGGAATTACGTCTCTGATGTTACTCATTCCGGTAACAAATAAAATCAATCTCTCAAATCCCAAGCCAAATCCCGCATGAGGGCAGGTTCCGTATCTCCTGGTATCCAGATACCAATACATTTCTTGGATGGGCCTATGCATTTCTTTCATTCTTGATTCCAATTTTTCCAATCTTTCTTCCCTTTGTGAACCTCCCACTATTTCACCAATTCCCGGAAATAAAATATCCATTGCAGCAACAGTAGTATTATCTATATTCTGTCGCATATAAAAGGCTTTAATCTCTTTAGGATAATTATATAAGATAACCGGCTTTTTAAAATGTTTTTCAACGAGATATCTTTCGTGTTCAGATTGCAGATCAGTTCCCCATTTTTCAACAGGATATTGAAATTTTCCTTTTTTATTAGGATTGGAGTTTTTTAAAATCTCAATTGCTTCCGTATAGCTAATTCTTTCAAAATTATTCTTTAAACAGAAATCTAATTTCTCCAATAAGCTGAATTCATTTCTTTCTTGCTGCGGTTTCTGCTTTTGTTCTTCCTGATCCCGATCATTTAAAAATTTCAGATCTTCTGAACAATTGCTTAAGATATATTGGATGACATACTTTAACATATCCTCAGCAAGATCCATGTTGTCGTTGAGGTCATTGAATGCTACTTCAGGTTCTATCATCCAGAATTCTGCAAGATGTCTTGGAGTATTTGAGTTTTCAGCTCTAAAAGTTGGACCGAATGTATAGACTTTTGACAATGCCAATGCTGCTAACTCTGCCTCCAATTGTCCACTTACAGTAAGATTGGAAGGTCTGCTAAAAAAATCTTTTTTATAATCAATTTCCCCCTCTTCAGTACGTGGTATTTTATCAAGATTCAATGTTGTTACTTGAAAAGTTTCACCAGCTCCTTCTGCATCGGATGCAGTAATGATGGGTGAGTGGAGATAAAAAAATCCTCTGTCATTGAAAAATTGATGAATGGCAAATGCAACAGCGTGTCGGATTCTAAATATTGCACTAAAAGTATTGGTCCTGAAACGCAAATGAGCTATGTCTCTAAGAAACTCTAAGCTGTGTTTTTTCGGTTGCAATGGATAAAGAGCAGGATCTGAATCTCCAAGGATGTCTAAAGTATCGACAACCAGTTCTGACTTTTGTACGGCTCCTAATGAGGGATTTAATTTACCGGTTGCCTTTATGCATGAGCCAACCGATATCCGTTTAATAACTTCTTCCGGAAACTTTTCAAAGTCTATGACCAACTGAAAATTGTTAATGCTTGACCCGTCATTTAATGCAATAAAGCGATTGCTTCTGAAATTTCTTACCCAGCCATGAATTATTAATTCCTGACCTATTGGTTCCATTGATAATATACTCTTTACGTCTAATCTGGGCACAGCATCGAAAATTTGGCGCAAAGATATATTTTTTGCATTGATTTTAGTATTAGACACCAAAAGCCTCTCGAAAACAAGTACCAAAGGATTTGATTTCTATTCAATAGCCAGTTTATATCCCAAATAAGCCATCGGAAAATAAGATGCAACAAGATCCAAAATACAAAACCAGACAGGTGCTGGAATTAAAATTACTGCCATGATTCCACCGATGATAAAAAACACGGCAATGAGTAAAGCAAGTCTTAAATGATGAGACAATCCAATTTTCACTGCAACAAAAGCACCTGCTAAAGTTCCAAGTGCATGTGCCAGAAAGGGCAATAAGAAATGTTTAGGTTCAAATAAATGGATATTTTGCTTGAGGCTTTCTGCATCATTTGGATTTACTCCTTCTGGGAGGGAAATAACAGATTCGCTGATCAAAACGATAAAACTATTTAATGCTGCACCAATTATTAGTCCTATAACTACTGCAAGAATATTTCTGATTAATGGATTCATAACTAGGTCTTATAAGAGTCAAATATATACAAACAAGTCCGCATTTTAAAATATTTACATAGTCCAATGAATTAAATTTTATCTTTGATAATTATTGATAATCTTTAATAATTAAAAATACCTATATGAAAAACAAAATTTTATCCTTACTTCTGTTAATTACACTAAATGTTTTCATGTCATGTGGAAAAGATGATACAAATTCAGACCCTGGATTCAGTTGTAAAATTGATGGGACCGGATTTAATGCTTCCGGCTTATTGGCATATGGAGTTAATTTTAGCAGTTATTATGCGATTTATGGAATAACGACAGGTGGTGTGTCTTTGTACTTTAGTTTAAATGAACCTAAAACAACCGGAACCTTTGATATTTCTAAAGATCAGGTTGAAGCTTTCTATACTTTAGCTTCAGGTAAGAGTTTTAACTCTGTTCTCAATAACTCTGCAGGTTCAGTTACAATTAACAGCATTTCCAACACAAACGCTCAAGGTTCATTTAACTTTGTACTGTATGATGATACCGGCAAAAATCCAGTTACAATCAGTGAAGGAAAATTTAATGTAACTTTTCGATAACGAGTAAACTTATTAGACATTACATTCTTTGTTCTTAAAAAGAGTATTTTGTCGATCAAATTTTGATAAAAATTTTTTCAGTCTAGACTCCGATCTTGCTTAATAACGATAAGATTTGTATTCCAACTTCTGGAATAATAGTCTTGTAAAATACTTTAAAAAATAGCCTAAGTTTTTCTAGGATTCATAGTTTCATTGTACCAAAAGATATCAATATTACCTTCAGCCTCATTTCCGATGAATAAATATCAAGTTTAATGAGGTAATAAAAACATTAAAGACCGAATTGCTTGCCATTAATGGTACAGTTCGGGTATTTCCATATCAATCGCAGAATTTCAATTTACTACTATAAGCTTCTTCACGTATTGCCTGACCTTTTCATTATTTAAAATCATCAGATATGCTCCCGGAGGAAAGTGGTCTATTTGAATCAGATTGTTCCCGGGCTTCAGAACTTGTTGCAACAATTTATCTCCCTGATAATTGAGAAGCTGAAGATTCAACTGTGAATATACCTCAGGAATATTGAAGATCAATTGATCTCGTGCCGGATTTGGATAGAAATTGATTCCATTACGATCATCAATGGATTCTTCAACTCCATTGTATCAGGGATCACAATAGAAGAATGTCTGATCATTATAGAATGACATGCCATAGCTGATATCTTCTCCTTGTCCAATTACTTCATGTTTTAAAAGATATGGTCGTTCTCCAAGTTCTATTTGATCTCTTCCCAGATAGAAGGTATAGCTTTCATCTTTAATGCAATTGTACTTTGGATCGTGTGCTATCCACTCATGATTGAATACAAGATTTATGGTGAAGTCCGGTGTGAAAAAACTCCAATTACTGTTCTTGCAATTGATTCTTTCAAAATTTTTTTGCATTCCATCTGATCTTGATAGGCTGGTGCTTAGCATTAATAAAGAATACTAATTGAGCGCCTGCTAAACAAAAATTATTTGTAATAATCCTCGATGCATTTCCTACAATTCTTTTTTAAAATAAATATTTCTTTGGCCATTCACAAGTACTAAACCCATACAGAGTTAATACACTTGCTGCTCTCACATCAAATGTGATAACCATGGGACTATTGTCCAACACCTCTCCAAATTCTAAATTTAGAAAACAATTTGAAGCCAGGGTGTCATAGCCTATTTCAATCTCCTTCATATTTCCGACTGCATCTTCAAAATAAAATTTGGTAAGGAAAAATGGATCTTTTTGACTGTAGATTGAAGTAGTCATTAATATCAGTAATAAGACTTTCATGGTTATAGCATTATCGAGTTGCAATAATAATTGTGGTGATATGTCACTTAGAATGAAGTAACTTCCCAGTATAATCAAACCTTGTAATATGGTCTAACTTTTTTATTTCTACCATTTGAGTCTTGATAAAACACTTCATCTCCTACGATGAACAATGAATTAGAGTAACTATGAATTGAACTAAATACACATTGACCTTGAACAGTACCATTATCTGGAACGATATTAAAGAAGTTGCGCTCTTGAGCATTAATAAAGTAGAAAATATTAAATAGTAAATAACAAAGCACAACTCTCATCACTTAATCATCTTGCAATAATAATCTTCTCTGATTGATTAAAGTCTATTCCAGTAATAGACAATATATACTCCCCATTAGGAATGTCTTCTGTGACAGGAAGAACGTATTGGATTCCTTCGATTGCTTTAAGCTTTGTGGACTTAATAATTCTTCCTTGCAGATCTGTTAATTGTAGATTATAACTAGATTCAGATTGAACGTTTGATAATACATATAGCTTATCAGAATGAATTAATGTTGGATAGATTGTGAATGACTGAACTAACCCCTTCTTAATATCCTCGCTATTAACAATCTTATCGCATCCAGGCACAAGACATCCTTCTGAATCAAGATGTAATAACCAGCCTTTAATCACTTCCTCTTGACCATCAGAAACTCTACCACACGCAACTATTGTATTATAAGGTGTTGTTCGAATACTTTCAATACTTAACCACCATGCTCTAAGACTATCCCAGCCTACGGGTTGTAATAGCCTTGTCCATAAACTATCTCCTTGAAGTGAGCATTTAAAAAGACTTCCATAGCTAGGCTCAGCAAATGGAGGTGTGTCAAGTGCTCCGCATGTAATAATACCTGAACTATCATTCAGTAAACATGCATTATTTATTGTCATAGAATTATCTCCAATAAACAGTAGCGGATGCTGGAATCTAGTACGCCAATATACAGTATCAAGCTCTGATGATACATGAAGTACATAAGGAATGTTAAGAGTAGCATTATTCTTGCGCAAATGATCATTAGTAACAACATAATATCCTCTATCATCTATACTCTTAATTACGCCATAAGTATAGCCACCACCTGTATATATCTTACCTTCTGTATTAAGCTTATTGGATTTAATAACACTACCTGTTGTGTCAACCTTAAGATAAATCATTCCATTGCCTGTTACTTCAGTAGTTTCTCCAATAAGATGATAATATCCTTGATGGT
>JADLHT010000004.1 GCA_020848695.1 Saprospiraceae bacterium | reverse complement strand
TCAGACACAATCACAAGCAATACCAGCTATCAATGGCCCATCAATCAAAAAACTTACAATCAATCGGGGTCCTATCAGGAATCGTTCACAGACATTAATGGCTGCGATTCCATCTACAATCTTCTACTCATCCTCAATAAAGAGTTTGGAATCTACGCTCCCAATGTCATCAACCCTTCTTCCAATATCAACGGATATTTTATACTCTATGATTCCGGTTCAAGAGCAGACATCCTACTCTTAAGCATCTACGATCGCTGGGGTGAACTCCTCTGGCAGAAAGAACATATCCCTACTTCCGATCCCTCACAAGGTTGGAACGGAAGATTCCATGATAAGCCCGTCAATCCGGGAGTGTACGTCTGGATGGCTAAAGTAAGATTACCCAACTCGGAAAAAATTTTAATTCACGGAAACGTTACGGTGGTCAGATAAGGAATAAATAGTTTTACATAATGATTAATTCAATTTACAATCATTCCATCTCTCATAGTAAATATTTTACCAGTTCGAGAAGCAATATTCAGATCATGTGTAACAATAATCGTAGTAATGTTAAACTCTTTCCTCATTTCAAGCAATAGGCTAAGAACCTCTTCAGCATTTGATTGATCAAGATTTCCTGTTGGCTCGTCTGCTAAAAGAATTTTCGGTTTGTTAATGAGCGCTCTTGCCATTGCAACACGTTGTTGTTCCCCTCCGGACAACTCTGATGGTTTGTGATACATTCTATGAGAAAGATTTAACCGATCAAGAAGTAATTGTGCATTTCGATTTGCTGATTTTTCATCTACCCCATAAATATAAGCCGGCAAAGCAGCATTTTCTAAAGCAGTTAATTCCGGTAATAAATGATGAAATTGAAAAATAAATCCGATATTCTGATTGCGAAAATGGGCAAGTTGATTTTTACTGAGTGAATCAACGTCCGTATAACAAAGCTCAATCATTCCTGAATCAGGCGAATCTAGTGTTCCCAAGATATGCAATAAAGTACTTTTACCCGCACCGGATGCACCCACAATGCTACATATTTCTCCTTCTGCTAATTCAAAGTCAATATTTCTCAAAACTTGAATTTTATCATAGGATTTTTGAATACCCTTGCATTTTATCATAAATAATGTAGATAACGCAACAAGTTAAGTCAATCTCTCGAAAAAACTGACTTAATCATACTATAAGTATTCATATATGATTTAATATTATTTATATAATATTGATTATATATATATTATACATATACATTTGCCAATATATTAAATCAATTAAACGATTAATTTTTCAACATATTTTGTTGAGGATTATTTACTTTTGCTGATTATTTTAATAAAAATAACAAGACTCATATAGTAATTTATTGAAAACCGACGTTAGTGACTTATAAGTTTAAAATAGAATCGTTATTTCTATAACTTATAATACCAACGAAGCCAATTATGAAAGTCCTCCAACTCTGCAAAAAATTCCCTTATCCGCTGCAAGACGGCGAATCCATTGCCATTCAGCATATCAGCAAATCACTAACCGACATGGGTTGTGAATTAAGTTTGCTGACTATGAACACCAAAAAGCATTATTACAATACCACAGATGCAATCATTCCGAATGAATTAAAACATTACAAAGAAATTCATTCAGTAGATGTAGATAACACGATAAAGAAATGGGACGCCTTTAAAAATTTATTTTCTAAAGAATCTTATCATATCAGTCGGTTTAAATCAGATGCGTTTGCAGAAAAACTTCTGGCTCTGCTTACTCAGAACGAATATGATATTATCCAGATGGAGACGCTTTATCTCTCACCTTACTATGAATTGGTTAAAGAAAATTCAAAAGCTATTTTAGTCATGCGTGCTCACAATATAGAACATGAGATATGGGATCGAATTACAGAACAAATTGATTTCTTACCAAAGAAGATGTATCTGTCTCATCTGGCTAAAAAACTTAAAAAATTTGAAGTTGAACGATTAAATAAATATGATTTCCTAATAGCCATCACGGAAAGAGATTTGGATCGATTCAAATCTTTAGGATATAAAAACGGATGTATGTCACTTCCTGTTGGATTCGATCTTCAACAATACGAGCCGGAATATTCTGCTTTTAAAAAATCCTTGAAATTATCATTTATTGGATCCTTGGACTGGATGCCTAACACAGAAGGGCTTCATTGGTTCTTGGAAGAAGTATGGCCAAAATTAAAAAACAAATATCCTGCTATTGAATTTCATTTTGCAGGAAGAAATGCATCTACAGAATTAAAAAACATCAAAATTCAGGATGTACATTACCATGATAAGGTCAAAGATGCAAAGTCCTTCATGCTACAGTACCCTATTTCAATTGTTCCCTTATTTGCCGGGTCAGGTATCAAGGTAAAAATACTGGAAGCAATGGCACTCGGAAGAGTTGTAATCAGTAGCTCTATAGGTCTTGAAGGAATTCCCGCCAAACACATGAAGCATGTAATTATTGCCAATTCTGTAGAAGACTATTTTGAAAGTATTGAATGGTGTTACAAACATCCGGATCAGGTTCAAAAAATTGGAGAAAGTGCTAGAAATTTTTTAAAATCAAATTTTAACAACGATAAGCTCGCCGGAAAACTTGTAAATGCTTATCAAAAACTAAGCAATACTCACGGCCATAAGCAATCCTGATTTTTTATGGGTTTTGTACTGCAGCTCTTCTTGTACATAAGCCTTTTTCTATTAATTTCAAGCTATTTACTCTTTCCGCTTACCCTGTATATCCTGTATTCTATTAAAGAAAGAAGGAATATCAATAATAACACATCCACATTTTTTCCTCATGTATCCTGCCTCATTTCCATCTACAATGAAGAAAAAATTATTGAATCAAAAATCTTAAGTTTACTTCATCAGAATTATCCACAGGATAAGATTCAGATCTATATTGGCTCAGATGCCTCAACAGATAAAAGCACTGAAATCATTAAAAAACTAGCCGATCTTTATAAATGCATTAAGCTGGTTGAATATCCGATTCGTCGAGGCAAGACGGCAGTTGTAAATGACCTTGTTCAATACATTGCACAACATCGAGAACTTAACAATGATCATATCATCCTCTTTACAGATGCTAATGTGATACTTGGTGAAAATACCATACACAATCTGTGCATGAATTTTGCCAAACCTTCAATCGGCCTTGTTGATAGCAATATCTTGCCACAATCCATACATTCTTCACAAATTGGAGATACTGAAAAGGAATATATCAAACTTGAAACTAAGTTAAAATATTGGGAAGGTCAATTGTGGGGCTGTATGATGGGAACTTTTGGAGGCTGTTATGCTGTAAGATCTGATCTGGTTCCAATTCTACCTGCCAACCTGATGGTAGATGACTTCTATATCAGCATGAAGGTTCTGGAAAACGGAAAGTACTCCATCAATGCAATGGATGCGGTTGCTTATGAAACAATTCCGGGAAACATGACCGAGGAGATCAAGAGAAAGTCGAGAATTTCTATCGGCAATTTTCAAAATTTAAGTCACTTCAGACATTTTCTGTATAGAAAACCAATTCAAAGGGCATTTTGCTTCTTGTTTCACAAAGTATTGAGATGGATTGGTCCCTTATTAATACTGATAGCATGGTCCTGTTCTTTCTTATTAACTTTTACTCATTATCCCATTTACAAAATATTATTTATCAGTTTTAGTGGGATTTTTTTCCTAATTCCTTCTCTTGAACGATTATTAAACTTTTTTAATATTCAAATAACAATATTAAGCACAATATCTTATTTTTCTATCATGAACTTTGCTTTATTGAAAGGGTTTATATCCTACTGCCAAGGAGTGAAAAACGGAATTTGGCAACCTACGCAAAGAAATTTATAAAAAACAAAAGGAGCATGTTTCATACAATTGAAGAAGCTATACAAGACTTTAAAGAAGGAAAAATTTTAATTGTCGTTGACGACGAAAACAGAGAAAATGAAGGTGACTTTATTTGCGCTGCAGAGACTATAAATCCACATGTCGTCAATTTTATGGCAACAGAAGGCAGAGGGCTAATTTGTGCACCTCTCGCAGAACAAAGGGCGGATGAATTGGATCTTCAATTAATGGTTCGCAACAATACTTCATTGCATGAAACTGCATTCACAGTATCCGTTGATTTAATCGGGCATGGTTGCACAACGGGAATTTCCACCTATGACAGAGCATTAACTTTGAAAGCTCTGAATGATTATCATTTCGTTGCACAGGATTTTGCCAGACCGGGACATATATTTCCTTTAAGAGCAAAAAATGGTGGTGTACTGCAACGAACAGGACATACCGAAGCAACAACAGATCTCGCCAGACTTGCTGGCCTTAATCCCGGTGGTGCTTTAGTTGAAATCCTCAATGAAGATGGAAGCATGGCAAGGTTACCTCAATTACTAGAAAGAAGTCAGAAACATAATATTAAAATTATCTCAATCAACGAACTGGTTCAATATCGATTAAAAAGTGAAAAACTGATCAGAATCGAATACCAATCCATTGAAAAATACGGCCATTCAGAATACGAAATAATTCAGTTCGGTCAGCTGAATTCTACAGACAAACACATTGCAATTGTAAAAGGAAAAATCAATAGTGATCAAAATATACCGGTAAGAATCCAGTATTGTGATAGCATGGCAGAACTGTTGGATATCATCCTGAATAGGAATGATTCCCTGATGTCTAAAGCTTTTCATATTATTGAGCAAGAATCTTGCGGAGCCTTAATTTTATTGTCCAATCAGGATAAAGAAAAAGATCCATTAAGTAGAATTATTTCCGGCAAGCCAAAAATTTTAAGACCGGATCAGGATCAAAGAGAAATAGGTATTGGTGCTCAAATTATGAAAGAATTAGGTATAAGAAAAATTAAATTAGCCACCAACAAGCCTCGTAAAAATATTGGAATTGAAGCTTATGGCTTGGAAATCATTGATCATATTCCTCTGTAATTCTATACAACCAAAAGTTATTACTATTTAATAAAAATTACTGAATAGAGCTTATTCCTTAGCGTAATTTTAATTTGGTTCTTTTAACATGGTTATCTATAAAAATCTAATAACTTAGCAATAGCTTGACAGAATAAAAATAATAATTGGAAAAAATTCTAAACAAATCAGATCAAACAATTGATAATATTTAAAGATTGCCCTTGATTTGTTAGTATTTTTGCGAAAAAATTAGAAACCATTTGAATGGATAATCTGGAACTTATAAGACAAAGCGTAAGAGAATTTGCAGAAGCAGAGATTCGACCAAAATTTATGGAATGGGACGAAACCCAACACTTTCCTAAAGACCTAATGCACAAGCTCGGCAATCAAGGTTTTCTGGGTGTTTTGGTACCGAATGAATACCAGGGATCCGGTCTAGGATATCAGGAATACATTACAATTATAGAGGAAATAGCCAAAGTTTGCGGCTCAATCGGTCTTTCAGTTGCGGCACACAACTCCTTGTGTACTGGTCATATTTTGAATTTTGGTAATGAGGTGCAAAAGAAAAAATATCTACCTAAACTTGCTACAGGTGAATGGATAGGAGCCTGGGGTCTAACCGAAGCAAATACAGGTTCTGACGCAATCAGAATGAAGTGTGTTGCTCAACAAGATGGTGAGTACTGGATTATCAATGGTTCAAAAAGCTGGATTACACATGGTATTTCCGGAAATGTTGCCGTAGTAATAGTTCGCACAGGTGATCTTTTGGATAGCCACGGAATGACAGCATTTATCGTAGAGAGAGACACTCCGGGTTTCAGTGGTGGAAAAAAGGAAAATAAGCTGGGGATGAGATCTTCAGAAACAGCTGAATTGATTTTTGACAATTGCAGAATTCATCAATCTCAAATTCTGGGTAAGGTTGGTGATGGATTTCCTCAGGCGATGAAGATTTTGGATGGAGGACGAATCAGTATAGCAGCACTTTCATTAGGTATTGCAAAAGGAGCTTATGAATGCTCAGTCAAGTATTCAAAAGAAAGAGAACAATTTGGTCATCCGATAGCAGAATTTCAAGCTATTTCATTCAAACTAGCCGACATGGCTACAAAAATTGAAGCAGCAGAAGCTTTGACTCGTAAAGCCGGATTTATGAAAGATATGGGATTGAAGATGACCAAAGAATCTGCAATGGCAAAATATTATGCTTCAGAAATCTGTGTACAAGCAGCTAATGAGTCCGTACAGATTCATGGAGGCTATGGTTATACTAAGGATTATCCGGCTGAAAAATTTTATAGAGACTCAAAATTATGTACAATAGGAGAAGGAACCTCAGAGATTCAAAAACTGGTTATCTCTAGAGAAATAAGCAGAAATAATTAAAAGTTAAATAAATATTAGGAAGTTGGATATATAAAACCTTACATAATTCATATCGTTTAAGTATGATGTTTATAAAAGTTAGGACAAATCTTAGATTACTCGTATTCCTGATCATTAATATTATACCCTTCGCAACCGGTATTTCACAAATTATTAGCGGAAAAATTGTAGATCAGAAAAATCTTGCACTTGAAGGCGTTCTGGTCTTTTTTATCAATACCGCAAATGGAACTTCTACTCTATCCGACGGTAGTTTTGTATTGGAAAAACCACAATCTGAAAACAGATTGGTTGTACGGTATCTTGGATATCAGGAAGACACAATCAGTTTAGAGCCGGAACAGACTGAATTATTCTTGAAGTTAAGTGAAGGAGTAACGCTTGGTGATGTTACAATTACAGGCAAGAATAGTTCACATTCTTTTTCATTACTGAAACCACAGAATATTGAAACTTTAGGAAAGGACGAATTCAGAAAAGCGGCATGTTGCAGTCTTGCCGAAAGTTTTCAAACTAGTAATACGGTAGATCTTGCATACAGCAACGCCGTTGTTGGTAACAGAGAAATTCAATTCCTAGGCTTGCGCGGGGTATATTCTCAACAACTGGTAGAAAATCGTCCGGTTTTTACGGGAATACTAAGTACTTTCGGTTATGACTTTATTCCCGGAACCTGGTTAGACCAAATCAATATACAGAAAGGAGCTTCCTCTGCCCTGCATGGTGCGCAAAGCATGAGCGGAGCCATCAATACCTTTCTAAAAAAACCGGATCTGGATCATCCATTATACATCAATGGTTACGCAGATTATCACGGAAGATTTGAAGGGAATGTTCATCTCAATAAATCATGGAACAGTTTTGATCACTCGGGATTGTATCTTCACGCTTCAAGACATAGTGGATTCAGAGATCATAACAATGATGGATTTTATGACGATGCAAAAAACAATTTATACAATGTTCTTCAAAGGAATACCTTCTATGGAACCAAATGGGAAGGACAGCTGAACGCTCATGCTTTATATAATACCCGAAATGGAGGACAATTAATTTCTGATAGAAAATATTCTTTTGAGCAAAAAATTTCACACCTTAATCTAAGCGGTAATTTGGGCTATGTTGGCTTTGAAAATACCAATAAAAACACTGGCTCCTTGTATGATATTTCTTATTCTGAATTAAATGGAAGATTCGGAGACAATCATCATTTCAGCAATGTTGAAAGACACGCTATGGTACAATTCATTTACAGTGAAAGTTTTTTGGAAGAAAAACATAAAATAACATTTGGGCCAACCTTAAATATTAATATCGCGGATGAAAAATTAACTGGAATCAATAATCTGCAAATGCAATATCGGGAAATTACTCCGGGTATTGTCGCCGATTATGATTTAAAATTTGGAGAAGGTGATCATGAAGGTGTAAACCGATGGATAATTAGTACCAGTCAAAGATTTGAATATGCAAAATTTAAGAAATTTTTCTGGACTCCGCGTATCAGCACACGGTATAATATAGATGGTGCCTGGACGGCAAGATTGTCTTTAGGGAGAGGTTACAGATTTTATAGACTGATTAGTGATCAATTAAGCTTACTGGCAACCAATAGAATTTGGACCATTAATCAACTACCTGAACTTAACATGGAAGTTAGCTGGAATTATGGAATTAATCTGGTAGGAAAACCCATTGTATTAGGCAAGGAAGCGGAGTTGAATTTTGATCTCTATAGAACAGATTTTACAGAACAATTAATTGTTGATCAGGACGCTGATCTATCAAACTCTCCCAGAGCAGTATTTTCCAAACTGAATGGAAAGTCAAGAGCTATTGTCTATAGCGGTACGATAAGTTACCCGATTATTGATATCCTAACAATTAAAATAGGTGCGAGACATCAGGATACAAAGCAATCCAATTCAACGGGTTTTAGAGATCAGGTGATGATTGCTAAATGGAGAGGATTGCTGTCATTGGATTATGAATCAAAAGATGGAAAGTGGCTTGTGAACTTTGCTAGCCATTATACCGGTCGCATGAGATTGCCGGATAAACCTTACTATCCACATGAACTGATCCACAAACATGATGGTTATTCAAATCCATACTTTCATTTGCAGACGCAGATTACCTACTCCCGAAATTTGTGGGAATATTATATTGGATGTGAGAATTTAACAAATTATACTCAACACATTGCAATCATTGACGCACAAAATCCAAACGGACCCTACTTTAATGCCTCAGAAATTTTTGCTCCGATTAACGGAATCAAGCCCTACTTAGGAGTTAAGTTTCACTTGAATAAAAGATAATTCATATGGGTATTTTTAATAATTTTAACACCGCATCAATCTATTAACCCAGAATTTTTAACTTTTTGACAAATATTAGGCACTATTTGGATTTGCCTACTTCAATAATTCGTGGTTTGTTTTGCAAATCCTGATGTATTGTGATGTCTAGAAATCCGAAACTTTCAAAAATCTGTCTTACCTCATTAGTCCTAAATTCATTCATCTCACAAAATATTTTACCTGAGACGGATAAACTTTGAGAAGCAAACTCTGCAATGGCTCTGTAAAATATTTCAGAATCTTCTGATTCAGCAAAAAGAGCAATCGTCGGTTCAAAATCTAAAACCTGCTTGCTAATAGAATTCCGATCACCGTGAGAGATGTATGGTGGATTGCTGATAATAAGGTCATACATGCCCAATTGGTTTTTCAGCTTAAGAAAGTCAAGATTTAAAAAATTAATTTCCAAATTATATCGACTGGCATTTTCTTGTGCAACAGCAAGAGCACCAGAAGAAATATCAATGGCTTCAATTAACCAATATGGAAATTTTCTTTTTAAATAGATTGGTATGGCTCCACTTCCCGTACCGATATCAAGCACTTTTAAAGGTGAGTGTGTCAACTTGTATTCCTTTTCAATAAGAAAAACCAACTCTTCAGTTTCCGGTCTTGGTATCAATACAGACTGATTCACATACAAACTAAGATCCATAAAAACTGCTTCTTCTAGAATATATTGTATGGGCCATCCCATTTCCAATAATCGGATTAAGCGAGACCAGAATGGGTTATTTTCCAAAATATTATTCAGTATATTATTCCGATAATATTTTGATTTATAAATATATTTTGAAATAGAATTAATATTTTCAATATTATATTCTGCCTTTATTGAATCTTTTAATTTTTGGCACAGTTCTTGTTCTCTCAAATACATATTATAAAAAATTGTAATATGAAAATTTTCTCATTCTCCTCAATCATGCTTGATTTTAAAAATCATATTCAAACAGCATTCATTCTAGCCTTATTATTTTTAACAGATACTAGAACTTATGCTCAACTTATCAACCAAAGTCAGGAATGGTTTCGTCCAAATCACGGAATAAAGATAGAATCTAAAACTATCTTCCAAGATAAACAGCTCAAAACCTTTATCAACTATAATGAATTAAATAAATTAAAATTACACAGCACAGAATCCTTTCAATTAAAAGTAGTTAATCCATACAAGCTTCAAGAATTAACCTTGACTAAACATAATCTTTTTACCTCAAACTTCAGTATTGAAGTTGATGAAAATGGATCTACCAGAAAAATAGATGTTGACTTAGGAACACATTATACAGGATATATCTTCAATCGGCCAAACTCAAATATTGCAATATCAAATTTTGGTAACGAACTTACCGGGCTTATACTTGATGGAGTCGAAGGTCAATACGAATTACAATCACAAACTTCAACAGAGGGTGTCTTCATAAACCTAAATAAAGAATTACTAAATATCACATCCGGCGGATGCCATACAGATGATTGGGAACATTATATTGAATCCGATCCGGGACTAAACAGCAGAACTAAAGAATTTTGCAAGAGATCAAGCATTTCAATAAGAACAGATTACGCTTTGTTTCTAAAACTAAATAAAGACACACAAGCTGTAGTGAAATATGTAATAAGCTTGTTTAACCAAGTAAACTCTATTTATAGAAAGGAAGACATTCAAATTGCTCTATCGCAGATTGTGATCAATACTACAACTGATAAGCTTCCTCATAATACCGCTAACGGTGATCTAAATTATATTAAAAATGCTTATCGCAATTTTACTGGCAATGCCCTTTTATGCTTATCAGGATATAACAGAAACGGCAAGGCAACTCTCGGCGGCGTAGCATATATAAATTCCTTGTGCTTAAAAACATACGCTTATGCTTTTGCCAATGTAGAGGTAAGTAAGCTTGAAGGAAGTTCTTTTATTTATGATGTCTATCTTGCAGCTCATGAACTTGGTCATGTTTTTGGATCGCGACATACACACGCATGTGTATGGGGACCGAAAAAAAATCAAGCAATTGATAATTGTGGAAGTCCGGAAGGATCTTGTGCTCCCGGACCAAAACCCGTCAAAGGAACTCTCATGAGTTATTGTCATCTATCCGGAAAACCAGGTATTGATTTAAACCTTGGATTTGGGAAAGAACCAGGCGATCTTATTCGTAAGACAGTCAACAATTCTAAGTGCCTAATTAATTACAGTCCTACCCTCTCGGTATGTAATAAGGCATCTCAAACTCTAACTGCCAATGTAGAATGCGGAGATGGGCTATATTCTCATTACTACTTTGACAACCATACAATAGATGAAACCGATGACATTCTTATAGCAAGTATTCAAAAAAACGGCCAGGATATTGGAAGCATTTCAGATGGAACGCTAATCCTGACAGCACATACCGGCTCACGCTTAGGTTCCGGAAAATCAAATGATGTTAAAGTTAGTTACTCCTCAAAAAATGTTGTATTATCAAATCGATTTTGGGAAATTATTTCCGACAAAACAATAAACAAACCCATCCAGATCAAGCTCAATTATAGTGACGTAGATCTAACAGAAATAAAAGCTTCAGCACCTGAAGCCACAACAGAAAAATTAAGTATATATACAGTTACTAAACCTGCATCAGCCAATCCGGATCTATTGCATAAATCAGTTAGCTCCTCTACATACAAGGAATATAGAGCTTCTACAAGCTTAAGTAATTATTCATGGATACATTCAAAACTGAATGAAAGTATTCAGTCTGCTGAATTCAATCTTTATCAACTTAACTCAGAAATTGGATTGAGTTACAACAGGTCTAATTATCTAAGCAAACTTAGCTCCAGGACAATGGATGATAAAAATCAATTCAAGCTTATTTCAAATCCAATAACAAACAGTGAATTGAAGTTTGAATACTTTTCTGAAGAAAGCACGGAAAGTTTCATCCAAATCCAACTTATTGATCAAACAGGAAAATCGATATTGTTGGAAAAAACTTCAGTTCAAGCCGGACTCAATACGAAAAGTATTGATATCAATAATCTGACTCATGGAATGTATTATCTTCAATTGCAAGATCAACAGACTATTATTACCAAGGCTGTAATCATTCCTTAATAAAATACTTTAAGTCAATGATTAAAGAAAAATTAGTTATTGAATATACTTGCTTCAACAATTTGAATGCCTTAACAAGCATTCAAAGAGAATTGCTCCTGGCCGCATTCAATGCATCATCAAATGCATATGCCCCATATTCCAAATTTCAGGTTGGAGCTGCCATTATATTAGAAAATGGAATAATCCTAACTGCAAATAATCAGGAAAATGCAGCATATCCTTGTGGAATTTGCGCAGAAAGAAATTTAATCCATTACTGCAAGTCAAACTATATCGATCAAAAAATTCAATCCATTGCAATAAGCACTCGAAAAAACAACATGACCCGCACTCCAAATGCTCCTTGTGGACTTTGTCGTCAAGTATTGGTTGAAGCAGAAATAAACAATCGATCAGACATTGAGCTGATCCTGGGACACCCGGAAGCTGAAATATGGATATTCAATAGTTGCAACGACCTTCTTCCATTAGCTTTTAATTCAAAAAATCTAAATATTGCAAACAACGATTAGCCCAATATTAGCAGACATCTCCATTATTTTGGTATAATCAATTGAAACAAATTGAAAGTGCTGAAACTTATCAATAAAACTAGATGGCTGATGAAAATGGATATGGACAAATAATCGGATATTTGAAAGCGTTAGTTCTTTCCCCATTCCTGCATGTCCTTATGTAAAAAGTTCTTATACGGACTTGTATAAATCTCACCTTTCAGCTTTAATACCTCAAAACAAGCTCTCATCAAAGCTTCCTCCAATTTCAACTTTTGCTCGAGATATTCTTTCTCTTTAATCAATAAATCAATTCTATCAAGCGGCTCTAATTGCAGAAAATATTCCAGATTATGTGCAATTCTGTTTACTAAACTAGAATCAACCATAGCCAAATAAGCATAATATTCAAACTTTATTCCCTCAATCGTATTAGAAAAACTTCCATATAAATCCTGTCTTTTGTTTCGAATTCTTTCAAGATTAATTCTTTCCTCATATATATCCAACTGTGATTCCGCCCTCTTGAATCGATTGTTGATCGGAAGCGGAAGATTCAATCCAACTCTAATACTTAAATTATTAAAAGTATTAAATTTATTAGGCCTATTAAGATAAAGAGGATTATCGTAGCTCAATCGAAGATCATTAAAGATTTTTCTGTTCTGCGCCTGATTAAAATTATCTTTAGCAATGAGGTATTTGATTTTAGATTCAGAATAATACTCTTCATTAGATTTAATCATCGATTGCTGTGAATTATCCTGCAATAAAACACTATTGGCCAAATCAATGGCTGAAATAAGTTCCAAAACATTAATTACTCCGCTGACCGGTTGCTTAGTTATTTGTTCAATCGTATTTATTGACTGATTCCTTAAAGACTCGTACTTTTTAAGTTCTTCTCTATACCTAAGTTTATCTCGATCTGCTCTAACTACATCTCCAATATCTACCTTTCTGGATAATTGAATTGCTTTCTGCAAATAGTTAATTTTCAAATTAGTCAAACTATCCAGTTGGCCATAATATCCTCTCCATTGATCAGCCCAAATGAATTCTATAAGAGCTTGATATCGATCATTAATGGCGTCTTCCAGTTGATATTTCAGATCTGCATCATACAAGCTGATTTTGGTTCCTTTAATTTGTTTTTGTCTTCGAATTTCCAATAAACTGTTGGGTTCAATAAAAAGCGCATAGTTGTCTTCATTCCTTATATACCCATAAATCGTATCTCCCAGGGCGCTTCCAGTTATCCCGATTCTTCCACTTATGCTCTTAATCCAGGGATGATGAAATTTTAATTCGGAAGCAAACTGAATTAACTTCTCAAGCTGAACCACTTCCGGATCATTGAAGGATGTTTTCAATACTTCAGAAGTTGAAAGGAATTCCTGCGCCATTACAATCTTTCCAGATAATAAAAAAAGGAACACCTTCCAATTCATTGTATCATGGATTTTAATGAAATGGAAACCTTTTCTCCAATATAATAACCCGGATTTTCGTTCATATATATATATACTTCTCTTCCCCATGCACGCACTTCAACAAATTTTCTCAATCGCAGTGGTAGTTCAACCAATTTAGGACTTACAGAAGCAATAATAGCAGAAGTCTTCAATCCGAATCTCAATGTTGATTGAATCATAACAGAATCTCCTATCTGAAATACAATAGGTGAGTTCTCATGAATAAATCCAATAATCTTCGAGGTACTCTTAGGATTAATTCTTAACAGATCTCTGTAAGCCTGCACTGATGAATTCTCTTGAACTGAAATCTGATCAATAAAGCCATCGATTGGTGCAATTACGGTTAAGTTTCTCTCAAAACTTTTATTGAACAAATAAGAACCTAGTCTCCATTGATTTTTCTTGATGCTATAATCTTTTATAGATTGGGCTTCTGAATTCAACATATCTATCTTCCTTTTATAAAAAATTTTTAACCTATCAAGTTGTTTATTCAATTGCTCAATATTATTCTGTTCGTTACTATTGATAGTTTGTTGATCATTGCTCATTAACTTTCTATAACTCATATTCAATGAATCTTCCGTTTTTAATGCGCTTAGCTCAGATTCGATCTTAGCCAACTCATAAGAAGCTTCAGATTGAGTCAATTTTTTTTCTCTAATCAAGGCATTGTATTGATTAGCAAGTTCCAGAGTGCTTATCTGATTACTTTCATGAAAGTCTATAGAATCTTGATCATCTTTTCTTTGATAGGCAATCAACAAGGTATCTCCTGCCTTTACAAACTGTCCCGACTTTATATTAATGGATTGTATAACAACGTCAACATTTAAATTCAATACACGTGTTTCTGATTCAGCAGTTCCAAAAAAAGTAAATTCACCTTGCCCGTTAAGATCTCTGATTATATACCCAGCAAAAGCAATCGCAGCTGCTAAGAATATATATAATAAATTAAATCGCATAGATTAAATTTCCGTATACTCATTATTCTGATTTTGAAATCTCCGAACCTCAATACCATTTTTACTCAATTCTTTAATCATTAATTCTCTTTGGACATCATCTTTTAGAATGAGTAAATAATCTCTGTCTTGTACAAACACATTCTCAGTACCTGGATTTCTGATTCCTTCTAACGAAGATTTAATACAATAATGCTGCAAAAAACGATCAATTTCTGAAATTTTTGACTCATCATTTATTCTCATTCGCACACTCCAGATCAGTTGATTGCCTATCGAAAACTGTGAATACTTTAGAACCATAACAAGAGTACAAAATACCGTGGTGCCGATTATAGCAATAGTAAAGACATACGAACCGCAGGCTATTCCAACTCCCAAAGATGCAAACATAAAGATAATATCACGAGGGTCTCTAAAGTTCGTTCTGAAATTAATGATTGTTAATGCGCCGAGTATTCCAAGCCCCGCTGCAACATTATCTCCAATACTTTGCAAAATCATTGTTGCAATAACAGAACTCAAAATTAGGGCTTGAATAAAATTTGGAGTTTTTAAGGTATTGGGAGTCGAAAAAAAATAAACAAGAGCAATCGTTGCAGAACAAAGAAATGCCAGAATAAAAGTAAAAACGACCATTTCGGTCGTAGGATTTTCAATTTTAGTAAACAATGAAAAAAAATCCTGCATGAATTACAAGAACGAATTAAATTCACGCAAATATATAAAGATCAACCCGGATTTTAGCTATAGCGAAAAAAGTATAGACATAAAATAAAATTGCTCCGCTACCGGAGCAATTTTTATAGGTAAACACAACATTAATTCCTTATTGAATCTTTTGCTTTTACAATTTTGCCAGCAATTCTTTAATTTCATCTATGGATTTCTTTTCCAACCTTACTTCATGAATTTTTGTATCAACAATTGATGATTCTAATATACCAAAATAAAAATCGCTATTTCCCTTTCCAACTACAACATATTTTGCCTTTTTTCCTTTCGGTAGATTGTTGAAGCAAACTTGCTTCTGTTCAGCATCAATACAACAAGGAAATGAAGCGATATTAAGGTCATCCAAAACACAAATTGGCATAATAAATATTTGGTCGTTAGCCGGAATAGTTACAATCTCGATGCATACTTTAGCCAAATCAGCACCCGAGAGTTTTAAAAAATAATCACAATTAACCCAGCCCAACTTTTCAGGAAAACATTCTATTCCAAAAACACTCCTGTTGGAATCAATGTCCCATTCAGATTTATTAACGTTTCCGACCTGATTGGGATTATTATCTGCTTCTGACCAGTAGATATCATTGTTTGCAGCTCTTTCACCATAAAACATTTCAAAATTTGGATTCCATTTTTTACTGTCAAGCTTAAGCTTCAAATTACACTTCTTACCATCAACCAATTTCAACTCTTTTCCGTTACATGTTGCTATGATATTAACCATTCCTCCTGAAATTAATATTCTGTCCTGGATAGCATTTGTACTGATTCCATTTACAATCATTTCACTTTTAGTTCGAATCAGATTCACTTTTACCTTAACCTTGCTGCACGCAAGATGACCAGATCCGTCGGTCAATGTGTTGGCATAAAAAATAATTAAACTGCCATCCGGAAAAATCAACTTACTGTCAATTGCAGGATCAATTTCAAATTGATAGCTGGTATTATTAATCGGATCCAAATGCCCCGAAACAACTTGAGAAGAATAAGCCATACTATTGGACTTGAATGGCTCAAAGTCATCAATATTTTTACAGGATAACAGACTTATCAGAAGAAATACTAAAAGGTAATTTGAATAGGTTTTCATAATTCTTTTCTGCTTCATAGACTTAGGTAAATGCTAATTTGTTGCCTCAAATTAAAATATATATTGCAATCCTAATTTAACTTGTGCGGAATTCATGCTTTGTTTAAGTCCATAAGAACTTAATGTAAAATTTGGATTCATTTGAAACTGTGGTTCAACAAAGTATCTAAGCTGATGCATAATAGGTCCACTCCATTGTACATTGAGGAAAGGAGAAATACCTATCGACTTCTTATACAATTGCAAAGGATCATTAAATTGAACAGTTCTTAATGTATCATTTAATATTGCGCCAGTACTGTTTAGAAATACATTATACGAAGCCCCAATATTGAAGAGCAATGCGTGTTCTTTAACTTTAATCTGATATCCTATTGACACAGGAATACTCAACAAGCGATGATAATTATGATGCTTTATCGTGCGCCTTCCATATAGTGTATCCGTACGTACAACTACCTGATTGACAATTACATTATTGATAATAGTATCAAATCCATTCAGATAGTTTAGCTGACTGTATATATTCTGAAACTCTAATCCGGCATTAGCATGAAATCCTTTTAATGAAGCTCCTAATCTTAATCCGGCAAGAAAAGAAAGATTTGAAGTCTCTGTCTCTGCTCTTTGATTCTTCGCATTCTCAAATTCCGGGCTTCTGGCGCTAAATGACAAAGTTGAAAATTGCGGGCCGGCATAAAGTTCAAATGAGTATTTCAGCTTGCTTTTATTTCTGAATTCATAACAATCGCCTTCTGAATGCAGATGTAATTTAGGGAGATCAGATTTAATATCAAGAAGTTCTATTTGGTTCTCCAGATAGTCAAGCTGAATTTTTTCTTCTACAATTGTTGAGTTAATATGAGTTTCTCTTCCATTTTCATTTGATTCTACTCCATTCAATTCAGAAGATAATGGGTGATCTGATTTATTGTGAGTTATATTATTTATTTTAGACTTATTATGCTTGGATGATATACTGTTTTCTAAATTATCATTTTCAACTTGCAAACTTGATAGAATACTTCCGGTAGCGGAACTTTTTTGTGTTTCAGAATTTGAGGATATCAATTTGTTATCATACACATTCGATGTGCTTTTATAAATTTCGGAATCAGGACTTTGGTTGGAAATACTATACAAGGTACCGAACAATCCCAAGATTATAATACCGCTAAAGAAAAATATGACCGGTCTTCGGTTCTTTTTAGCTTGTGGAAGATAAGGTATTACATTTTTCCAGATACGATCCGGAACCAAAGGCGACTTTGCATTTTCCATATCTTTAATTATGTCTGTCCAATCTCTTTTTTTCATAATGAAAAATTTAGTCTTGAATTCAATTCATTAATTTGTCTGGCAAGATAATTTTTAGCTTTAAACAACTGTGATCGACACGTTGATTCAGTTACGTTTAGCATTTCTGCAATCTCTGTATAAGAATAACCTTCTATTATACTTAGACTAAATACTGTCTTATAACCCTGAGGCAGATTATTAATCAATGCTTCGATTTCACCATATGAGAGTTCACTGATTGCATCCGGCTCAACGGCCTCCTGAAGGAGTGTAGTTTCATCGGATTTCATATTGATCGCATACCAGCTTTTAAGTTTGGAGATACAGGTATTTACCATAATTTTTCTTATCCAGGCACCCAAAGGTCCCTCTGCTTTCCAGGAATGAAGATTCTGAAAGATTTTGATAAACCCTTCTTGAAGAGCATCCTCGGCATCTGATGTATTGCTAAAGTATCTATTACACAATGCGAGCATAGGAGATGCATATTGATCAAATAGCGCTTTACAAGCCTTTTGATCACCACTCAAACACTTCTTTATCAGGATTTTATCATCCATCCTTCTTTATGACGTAATTTGATTCATTTCTGTTGCCTCAAATTTAACAAAAATTCATAGGCATGTGGTTCTAAACCAAATGATTTATTATAAGTCTATTGTATTGCAAATGCTTAAGCGAATTCAAGAACTTTGCGCCGGAAATTCCTGTCGATCACTGATCGCAGAAGCGTTTTTATGTTATTATTGCATGAATGTAGTAGAGGATTTTAGTACCTACATCAAAGCAAATGCCATTTATCGATATACTTGGATTTCATTAAATGAAAATCCTATTAACTTCAAGAACAAAAATTTGATATTAATTATGCAGGTTTCAGATCGTGCATTAGATTTTGTTCGAACCGAATCTGATAATATTGAAGAAAATTGGCCAACTTTACCAAATATCTCATTCGAATGAATAAGAATTTTGATAACCTATCTAAGTCAAAAGGTTCAATCTCTAAGAATTTAATAGAGTTTTTAGGATCCAGAAAAAATAATATGTATTAGAAAGAATTCATTGATTATACATTTAATTTAAAAAATAGACATGAATATGTTTTTCCGAATCACTATGGTAGCTTTAATGATCTCGTATCTAAATGCTCAAAGCCTGTATTTCCCTCCTGCGGATGGAAGTCGTTGGGATACACTTGCCCCGGAGCGCCTCAATTGGTGTAATGAAAAAATTGATAGCCTCTATCAATTTCTCGAAGACAACAACAGCAGAGGATTTATTCTTTTGAAAGATGGTAAAATTGTGCTGGAAAAATATTTTAAAAATCACAATGCTTCAAAAATATGGTATTGGGCTTCAGCCGGAAAATCTTTAACCTCTTTTATGGTTGGACTTGCTCAACAAGATAGTTTTTTGAAAATATCCGATCAAACTTCAAAATATCTTGGAAATGGATGGACATCCTGTTTGAAAACAACTGAAGATAAGATAACCATTTATCACCAACTATCGATGACAACAGGACTGGATGATTCTGGCATAGATCCGTACTGTACTCTTGACACCTGCTTAATTTGTATTGCAGATGCCGGTAATCGATGGGCTTATCACAATGGCCCCTATACTCTTCTTGATTCAGTAATTGAATCAGCAACAAAGATGAAATTGAATCAGTACATTTCCCAAAAGCTTACTTCAATAACCGGAATTACCGGAATTTTTATAAAAAGTGATTTTAACAATGTCTTTTACAGTACCGGAAGGACGATGGCAAGATTTGGCTTACTGAATCTTGCTAAAGGAAGTTGGAATGGTATTAAAATACTTCAAGACCAAAATTACTTTAATGCCATGACACATTCTTCACAGAATATAAATCCTGCTTATGGTTATCTTTGGTGGTTAAATGGAAGCAACTTTTATAAAGTTCCGGGATTACAGATTCCCATTCCCGGTCTGCTTATGCCCAATGCTCCTCATGACACCTATGCCGCGTTAGGTAAGAATGGTCAATTTATTAATATTGCTCCGAGTAAGAATATGGTTTGGGTTAGGTTTGGAGATGCGCCTGATAGCGCTCTTGTTCCTTACAGATTAAGTGATGATATCTGGAGATATATTGCAAATATGAATTGCAACTCGTCTTCAACCTTGAAGCTTCAAGAAAACAAAATCACTGTGCAAAAAATTTCTACGGACAGAATCAGAATAACTACTGACGATCCTATTTCTGATTGTAAGATTGTAGATACTCAAGGTAGAATTATAAATCAATATAAAATCACAAGCTTTATTACTGAGCTACACACGCCGGCATTTTCAGGACTATACTTCATTATATTCAAAAATACCAAAGGTCAGATCATCACCAAAAAGTTAATGATGTAGAATTTAGACAAAAATACTGATCTAATAAGGACAGACTATTGATTTATTGTATTCTATACTACATAGTACGCATTCTCATCAAGGAAAACCCTGAATTTTAATAAATATTCTTCCAAAACTTGTAACACTGTTCTCTACAGAGTATATTTGCTTATACAAATGTTACGCGTATGAAAGCAGCGGATTACTCCACCTCACAGGTCTAGTCTTTAGAGAAAGACGGTAAACATTCTCTAGTGATAGTTATTATTTATCCTAATCCGGTAGATGATTATTGCTATCTCTCATTATCCAATAATCTGCCTATTCAGAGGATTAAAATTTATGATAACTTTGGAAGATTGACCACTGAGATTAATAATAATAACTATACTGGGTATCAATTAAATACATATGAGTTGATGAACGGCATATATAAGTTAGAAGTAGAAGATATCACATCAGATAAATACTCCTCTAAAATTTCTATTATTAAGTAAGATATTGATAATATGTCAAGAATATTATATTCCTTAGTATTGTTAATAAGCGTAAAATCTTATTCTC
>JADLHT010000003.1 GCA_020848695.1 Saprospiraceae bacterium | reverse complement strand
TTCAATATCATCTTTACAATCATAAGGGTTTTACTTCCAAATCCAAAGACTGGCAAATTGTTTATACTGAAGAGCACGCTTCAATTCATGATGCAATTATGCGTGAAAGGCAAATTAAATCTTGGAAGAACAGCAAACAAGTATTGAATTTACAAAAGTATTGAAGCTATACAATCAAAAAAAAATGTAGAGTATACTTACTATTTTGAAACTTTTACATTTTTACAACAGAGTATCTTTTGATGTGTTGTTTAGATTTTATAACGAACTGGTATTGCCCCGGCAACCAATTAGTGCTTATCACTCTCAAAAGGTAGTTTGATTTTGTAAGTTTAATCTTACCCTGCTCTATTCTGTGTCCAAACATATCAAAGCAACTAAATTCAATTTCATCTCCAGTAATACCGTTGATATTGGCTAAGAATTGATCTTGTGCCGGATTTGGATATATAATAGCGCTAAAATTTGAGTCTTCAACTTTATTTGTTTCACTGATTATAGTTTTTTCTGCCGAGAATCGAACCTCCGCAAATCCATAACAATCTGACTTGCCATAATTACTTATAGCTGTTATTAATACGTATCTTGCTTCCGGCATTCTAACATTAATCCAATCCATACCTTCATAATGACTAATTCCAGTTGCCTTCTCAAGTTGAAACTCACCTGCTTTAAACCAATCCATATAATTTCCGGAATACTCAAGAATAAAATCCTTAATTCCCCAATCCAAATGAGCCGGATCATTTACATTCCATAACTTCATTTGTTCGATAGAATATCTTTCTTTTAAATCGTAAACAATCCAATGTCCATTGGGATTTGAAGGATTAGGCGAAGGAGATTCCTGACAAGATATCCAGGCATCCATCCAGTTCGTTGAGTGCTGGTCTGGAAAGCATTGTGAACTAATTCTATTCAAGATTAGAATCAATATCCAAAAAAATAATTTTCTCATGATTTCCTATTTAAAAATTCCTAAAGGTTTATTGCTAGAATTAACATCATAAAAAGTTCCGATATTGGGTAGTACATATTTCAAATCTGACTTTGCAACACCCATCCATAATGCCAGGTCTGCAAAATACAAATCAACCGGTGTCGTTGGAATGATTGAACCTTCATAAATATTCAGATTACTTTTCAGGTCTAATGAAGGATATTTACCATACATCTTTGCGCCACTAACTGATCCTCCCATTACAAAACAATTACCACCCCATGCATGATCTGATCCATTTCCGTTGGAGGTTAATGTCCTTCCAAATTCAGAGATACTAAAAGTTGTTACCTGATTAAACAACTTTAACTCTACTAAAGCATCTCTAAATTCTTTCATACTGCGTGAAACTTCACCCAACATAGTGTTTTGGTTATCCAGAACTTCATCATGATGATCCCAACCGCTATAATTAACATAAAAAATCTGACGTTTATATCCCAATTGCTGATGAACCGATATAATTCTTGCAATCATCTTCAAAGATTCTGATAGATAATTATCCGAGAAAGTAGTTTTTATATCAGGCCCCTTCTCCAGTTCATCTTGAAACTGCAATTGTCCGTCTCTCGAGTTTCTTAAAATATCAACATATGTCTTTTTAAAAACATCTGAATAAGTCTGATTGAGTAAACTATCTATTCCGGCTGTCTTATGCATATTAAAAACATCATACATACCTGGTCGATATCCATTGATACCGATAGCACCATTGTACGGATCAACAACATATTCAACCATGTCATTTCCGGTTTCAAAATAATTTGTACCTTCTAATGAGATATTCATACTGATCTTATCATTAGCATTCATGTCGTGAATAAGATCTGACATCCTACCACCCCATCCTATGTTGGTTCTTGATTGGGGAATTCCTGTTTGCCAATGAGATCCCTGATCAGAATGAGAAAATAGTCCCAACGGAAGAGGTACTTTATTGTTGTAAAAATCGTCTTTAGTTGTTGGTGCCAGCAATGTTCCCACGTTAGCAACGATGGCTGCTTCTGAGGAATCAATCATAGCTGCAAGTTCAGGCATAGCAGGATGTAAACCATATTCTTTATTGGGCTGATTGGTAATTCTAAGTTTTAATAAGTCTTGCTTATTAAGTGCAAGATTAGATCTCACTGCTTTGTAAACACTATACTCAGAATTGATGTAAGGAACTAGCATATTGTAGGAGTCGTTTCCTCCGGACAAATTAATACAAACTATTGCTTTATACTCTGGATCCAAAGATGAATTCGAAAGAGCAAGTGAGTTAAAAGCCTTTAAATTGATTAATGTATTAAGTATTGTAGTAGAACCTAAAGCAGCACAACTTGCTTGTCCAATAAATTTTCTTCTGGAATATATTCTTTTATTGCTCATCATTCTATTATTTAAAAATTGCGTAATCTGGTGAAATCATAATTAAATAAAGTGCTAATCTTATTCTTTCATTTCTATAATTACCGGCGGTAAGATTTGAAATTATTCTTTTAATAATATTTTTTGTTGTTAGACTCATATTGCCATGCGTCAGCAACAAATCCAATTTATTCAAAAGAACTTCAGGATCTCTTGCAAGTGGCATGAGGTCATCAATCAACAGAACAGAAGCAGGATCTTTATCCATCCATGAATAAGTTACATAATTATTAATCCAGTTATTGACCATATTCATAAATCCAATACTGGTCTTGGAATTATAAATTTGAAACTCTGGCGCAACAAGATTATTTGTAGTAATATCGCCTTTAGGCTGAAATGTGGGTTGGAAAAAATTAAAAACAGAAGGTGAATGTAATGGCAATTGATTGGTCAGGTCAAAAAAATCATAGCCTGAATTATAATATCTGTTATAATATTGTTCGACACCAACTGCATTTACGAAATGACTAAACTTCAGAAAGGGTTCTCGTAGCATTCCGTTAAACTCGTCTTCCAGCCATTCACAATTTCTGGCTTCAATATCCAGAAGTATAGCTTTTACAACAGCGGCAAGATTACCTCTTACTCCTGTTCCATCATTAATAAATACATTGGAAATTCTTTCTATGAATGCAGGACTTGGATTAGACTTGATTAGTCTTTGGATCAATTGCTTACAAATAAATGGTGGGACATTAGGATGATTAAAAAGATGAGTTAGTGCTTCCTGAACATCTTCTTCACCTGTTTGAGGCCAGTGTGTAACATAATTTCCAATGAGTGTTTTGGGACCTTGTTCATGGCAAAACTGATTCCAGGTATATTTGTCATACACCTTCATCGGTTTGGTATTATTACCAATATACATTGAAGTTGGAAAGTATGGTTCCTTTTGCCATTCATTGGGCAAAATTTCCGAATAACTCATACCTGTGAATATTTTTGCCAACTCCTGAATATCTTTTTGAGTATATGTAGGAATTGCATTTCCGTTAGGATCTTTTTTTAATGAACCATCCTTATTTAATTCAAACAGACCAATCGTAAAAAGCTGCATAATTTCTCGAGCGTAATTTTCATCAGGTCGAATATTATTTGCTGTATCTGAAGCGGGATTGTTCAAATGACTGAGATAAGATCCCATAGCAGGGTGATAACTTACATCATTAAGCAAATCTCTGAAATTTCCAAATGCATGTTTGATTAAAAGATCATAATAAGTACTCATAGCCTGAGGAAATCCACCTAAGTCTGAATTTGCCGATATAACTAAAATTTCACTTAATGCAAACGCTACTCTTTGTCTTAACTCATCTAAGTTTTTATAATTCAGACTCCACCAAGCATAATTAAAATGTACGCTGTAAAAATACTGAGGAGCAGAGGCCGAATCTCCGCCATTTTTATAATGCCAATCAATTTCATCTTGTTTAACCCTTTTAAACTCGTCAAAAATATAACTGGGCTTGATTTTGATCTGTTCATCAATCCAATTTTCAAAACCAATATTGGCTACTCTTTCAATTTCTTTTCTGTTTGTGCCTAAGGTGGCTTGGTACAAAAAGCGACTTGCCGCATGCAATTCAGCCATTAAACCACTACCATCTATTGTTTTTTGAGCTGATGCGGAATCTTCCCATCTTGGCATCTGATAATTACTGCTTGACTTTACTGTAATGTCTGAACCGTTTCCTCCCAGAATTACTTTTTGACCTGACAGTTTAATTACTAATATACTTAAAAGCAATAGATACTTTATCTTATTCATATATCTTCAATTATGACCCAAGCAAAATTACATTAGTGGAAACAAATTAAATGACCTAAATCGATATTTTTTAAAAATTCATGGTTTTCCCCTACCTAATATTTGAGCAAATAAGATTTCTATATTATTGGAAAATACCTGATAATAGCTTAACTATGCACTTGTTATGTCATTATTAGCGGTTATTTCTCCTTCAAAGGATTTAGACTACAAATCTGATTACAAAATAAAGTCAAATGATATTCCTCGTCTTTGGAATTATTCAGAAATACTAGTTGACTTGATGAAATCCAAATCCAAAAATTCATTCAAGAAGTTAATGAATATCAGCTCAGCTCTTGCAGACGTTAATATTAGCAGATATGAAAATATGTCTTTATCCTTCACAAAAGAAAACTCCAGACCTGCTATTTACGCTTTTGCCGGCGATGTTTACCGAGGTATTGAGGCAAATCATCTAAATAATTCTGATATTGATTATATACAGCAACACGCGAGAATATTATCCGGCTTATATGGCTTACTACGACCTTTAGATCTTATTCAGCCTTATCGATTAGAAATGGGCTTAGCTTTGAAAATTAATTCAAAAGCGAAAAACTTATATCAATATTGGTCTGAAAAAATAACAACCTTATTGCTTGAAGATATCATTTCAATACAGGCAACTCATCTAATTCATCTTGCTTCCGAAGAATATTTTCAGTCCCTTGATGCCAACAAAATTACGATACCAATTATTCAAATACATTTTAGAGAATATAGAAATGGCAGACTTAGTTTTTTATCTTACAATGCTAAAAAAGCAAGAGGTTTGATGATTAAGTATATGGCTCAAAATAAAGTTAAGTCATTGACCCAACTCAAGAAATTCGATCTTGACAATTACACTTTTAATGAATCACAAAGCAAGCCAAATGAATTCTTTTTTATTCGTTGAAATAATTTTTATGCGATGAAAATCATTCAATGTATTATACCAGTATCAATCACTATATTCTGGTGTTACTTTCTCAATTATCCTATTTACCTTAAAGATCAAACTATTCCATCTATAGGAAATTTTTTTTCGCCGTTTATAGGATTTTGGCAAAACGGGAATGAGCCTTTAGATACAAAGGTAAAAAGTATTCCAAACACCCAATATGAAGGTCAGGTTTACTTTGACGAAAGAGCGGTTCCGCACATTATTTCCAACTCCATAGAATCAGCTTATTTTATCCAAGGCTACATTCACGCCATGCACAGACTTTGGCAGATGGACTTTTCTACCCGCGCATCAGAAGGAAGAATAAGCGAAATTATAGGATCAAAGGCATTAGAATTTGATAAGAACAAAAGAAGAAAAGGTCTTGCAGAGTCAGCGAGAAGATCTATTGAAATCTGGAAAAAAAATACAGAAACATTTACATTACTTGAAGCTTATAGCAATGGCATAAACTACTATATTAATCAACTTGATTATAAGTCATTGCCGATTGAATATAAATTGATGAACTATCGTCCTGAACTTTGGTCACCTTATAAATCTGCATTATATCACAAGGCGATGGCTGAAATTTTATGCGGCAGAGATCAAGACATAGAGATGAGTAATGCCAAACAATTTTTTGGAAATGATTTTGATCTACTTTATCCTGAATATAATAAATTGACAGATCCGGTCATTCCAGCAGGAACAAAATGGAATTTTCAAATTCCAAAAAATGATTCTGCCTCTATTATTACAAATCCTAAAATCATTACTATACCGATCGATAGTTCGCCTTCCGGCTTAGGATCAAATAACTGGGCAATATCCGCCATAAAATCTTCAAGTGGTAACCCGATATTATGTAATGATCCGCACTTATCGCTCAACTTACCCAGCATTTGGTATGAACAACAAATTATTACCCCTGAGCTAAATGTCTATGGGGTGAGTTTTGCCGGAATCCCGGGTGTGATTATTGGATTTAATAAAGATATTGCTTGGGGCATTACGAATGCCGGATGGGATGTAGTTGATTGGTATAAAATAGATTGGAAAGATGATTACAAAACAAGTTATATCGTTGATGGGAATGTAGAAAATATCAAATTCCGAATTGAAGAAATAAAAATTAAAAATCAAAAATCTGTATTTGATACTATTAAAATAACCCGATGGGGTCCGATAGTCTATGAAGACCCGCAAAACCCTAAGTTTGATTTAGCCATGCACTGGATTATTCAGGATGAATTCAATTTAAACGAGCTTCTTACTTTTGTCAAATTAAATAAATCTAAAAATTATAAAGAGTACCGCGAAGCACTGAATAACTTTTCATATCCTGCACAAAATTTTGCATTTGCGAGTGGAAACGGAGATATTGCAATAACAGTTCAAGGTGCCATGCCAATCAAATCCAATCAACAAGGAAGATTTATTCAATCCGGAGCAGAAATAAAAAATGAATGGAAAGGGTTTCTTAATTTTAGTTTAAATCCGCATTGTTTAAATCCGGAAAGAGGCTTTATTTCATCAGCAAATCAAAGATCAACTACCTTGGATTACCCAAATTATTATAACAATGGTGATTTCAGAGACTATAGAGGAACATTGATCAACAGATTAATAAGTCAGAAAAACTTGTGGACTGTTGATGACTTAAAAAATCTTCAATTTAACAATTACTCATTAATTGCTGAAACAGCATTGCCGCTTTTTATTGATAATCTGGATACGAACTCCCTGAATTTTGATGAGAAAGCTTTTGTAGGAAAACTTGAATCATGGAATAAAAATTATGATTCAAGTTCAATAGAAGCTACACAATTCGATATATGGTTTCAAGAATTCTATAAACTCGTTTGGGATGAAATTACTCAAGATACTCTAAGAAAATATACTTCATTGCCTTCAGAACAAACGACTATTAATGTCATGAATTCAGACCCGGGAATTAAGTATTTTGATTTAATTCATACCGAAAAAATTGAAAATCTAGGTGACATACTCGAACTTTCTTTAGATTCAGCAACAACTAAATTTAAAAAAATTAATAGCAAGACCTGGGGAGAGTATAAGGCAACACATATAGACCATATTGCAAGAATACCGGCATTTGGAATTCCATTTATATCGACATCAGGCTCTAAAGATATCATTAATGCATCCTGGAAGACTTGGGGTCCTTCCTGGAGAATGGTTGTTGAATTAACTAAAGAAGGTCCTGTTGCCTGGGGAGTCTATCCTGGAGGACAGGATGGCCGACCGGGTAACAAGCACTATATGGATATGATTAATAAATGGCAGAAAGGTGAGTACTACGATTTAAAATATGCGAACAACGAATCGGATCTAAATACAAATTGTCCTTATAAACTTCAATTTATCCACAAATGAATCAACTCAGATATTATGTTACGGCAATTATTGGACTATGTATTTTCTCTAATTTTATATTTCCTTGGTGGATTACAGCAATTGTAAGTGCAATCTGCAGCTTTGTATTTAAAATCAAAAAATGGTTAGCTGTAACAATTGCTTTTACTTCTATTTTTACAGTATGGTCTGGATTGTCGTTATTTCATTACCTGAATTCCGCAAGAAATATTACAGATATGATTAGTTTGATATTTAGTAATGTTGGAAGTAATACTTTAATTCTAATTACAGGATTTGTTGGTGGAATAACTGCAGCATTAGGAAGCTGGGTTGGCGTAAATCTGAGGATGAACTATAAAAATGCATAGTAAGTTCTTAATTACACTGTATTTTCTATTTTATACCTACAACACTATAATTTATTCACAGGCATTTTCCTATTCAATGGTTTATACTAAAGGTCAATCAGAATTCCAGATCTTTAATAATTTATATACTGAACGAAAAACTCTTTCTAAAGATTATCTATACACCTACTATAACACATTGTTCTTTACTTATATATTTGGATTGAATTCCAATTTCAATGTTGGACTTAGGCCACGTATTAGAAGAGTAGTTAGAAAAACTCTTCCTTCCTTATCCGAAATTATTTCATTCAATTCTTTATACAACTCATCAATTGATTATACACGATCAGCATTTACAGGTATTGAGTTGATCGTTCGTCATCCAATACATCTGGGCAATACTCAATTTACTATACAACATCAAATTGGAATTCCAATAGGCCCCGATAATCAGGGTTCAGATAAAAAAGCTTTTATTGACTGGACTGGTACTATTTTACATACCCAGTTATTCTACTCTTACTATTTGAATAATCTACAGATATTTATCGAATCTGGAATAAGGCTTGAAAATGTTACCAAAGGAACTTTAACCGGAGGTAGTTTATATTTTACCTACCTTGGATTTCCAATAACCTTCCTTCCCGGATTTGCTATCAACTCAAAAAATCACATTTATCTTCAATTCCAGCTTACTCCGCGATGGGCATTGCAAAATCAGTCCAGAGACTACTATGATCCTTATGGACAATTTGGCCTTGGATACAAATTCTTTTTTCAAAAAAAGTATGAAATCGAACTGCTATTTTCTAGATTTTACTCTACGGCAGATCTCAATTATGCATATACTATCAATATTGGGTTTAGAAAACTATGGCGTAAAAATATATATTGAAATAAATAGGGTCTGTTGATAATCATGTCGGATTTTCTAGGGGCTGAACCAATTCATAATATATTATCAGAATAAATATTTATTAGTTTTTGTTAGAATTAGAAAATTTTAACTAAATTTGTTTTCTATATTTAAACATATTCAATTTTGAAAGAATTTTTTACTGATAATTAGTTTTTTTAGTTTATCTGAAAGATTAAATTGTCAATATCAACTCTTTAATATTATACCAACTATCTCAAATCCTACTGCTGCTCAGCAGATTATTATTAATAGCACAAATAGTGCTAATTACCAAGGAAATATTGGATTTATTCAATTTAATTCTTCTATCGTTAATAATCTTTCGACTCAATCTGGATTATATCTTACTAAAATTACTTATTCTGACAATACTATAAAGTATTGTAAGTTTTTTAATTATTAAATCTTAAAAGTGACCCACAATTTATTTTGTTATTTTATTTTACTAGCTTTTGCTTGTAATAAAAATTTCGATGATAAGGTAATCAATCTACCTATTGAAATTTGTATTGATACAACCTTAATTCCTTCTATGAATATCGATAAATCCCCGGATCTTTTTCAATATTTGATTAGAAGAGATTCACCAATTAGTACAGCTATTAAATTGGTACCGACACAAGGCTACATTAATTGGATGGCTAATGCAAGTGTTGAAAAATTTGGTAATCGTTATGGGTTAGCCTTGATTAATTATGGTGATACTCCTAATATACAAATGCTTCCTAAATATGCTTTTAATCGTGAAGTAGTCAGCTTTGAGATTATTCTTGACACTTTAAGACATTTATTATATGGTGATAATGAGTTAAAAGTAAATCCAAAAGCCTTAGTCGCTGGTTATGTTAAAAGCCAAGATGATGGAGACGTATTTGATGCATTATGGGATGAAGATTCTATAAAAACTAGTTCTTATAAGATCAATCATATCGACCCTGTTAAATGCATTATTGAAGGAGAGTATGATTTATATTTTTACTTAAAAGAACCTTCAGTTATTCCAAATAGAAAGTATGCTCCTAAGGCGCAGTTTACTTGTGGGAAGTTTAAAGTTAGTGTTCCATAGAATCAAGTAAATTTTTTTTAACAATTTCTATTAGTCAATCTTATGTTATATTTCTCACCTGTCCAAAATATAAAAGGATGTGTAAATCAAGGCGAAGTGGACAAAAAATAGGCTAAAAACGCTGAAAAGCTTTATTGGCATTGGACTTTAGTATGATCAAAGTATATGAATAAAAAAAATTGCTTTTACTGCGGATCCGTACAGCAAAGCTTAAATTGGGTTTAGAAAACTATGGCGTAAAAATATATATTGACAAAAATAAAAAAAGCCTTCTGAATTCCTTAAGTTTTTGTGAAGTATAAATCTTTAATTTAGGTATTCAATGGTAACTGTATATGAAATGAAGTATAACTTTCTAAAGGATTCTTGTTATCATACTCTTTAGAATTAAGTTCAATCTTTCCATTATGTCCTTTGGTTATTATGTCATAGGACAATGAAAGTCCAAGACCTGTCCCCTGACCTGTTGGTTTGGTTGTAAAAAAAGGTTGAAATATTTTTTGTCGGATGTTTTCAGCAATACCCAATCCATTGTCTTTAATTTCTATGACTAAGTAACTATTCACTTCAAAAGTATTGATTTCTACGATAGGGGAATACCCCTCAATATTCAATGACGTTTTTTGGTCAACCGCGTAGAATGCATTGTTAAGCAAATTAAGTAAAACTCTTCCAATATCCTGACCAATAACATTAATCTTTGGAAGATCTGTAGTAAAGTTAGTTTTAAAACTGGCATTAAAGGATTTATTCTTTGCTCTCATACCATGATAAGACAGACGTATAAGTTCATCAGCAAGAACATTAATATCAGTAAGTTCTTTCTGATTTGTACTTTTTCTTGAATGTTGTAGCATCCCTTTTACGATCGATTCTGCTCTCTTGCCATGACTTACAACCTTGATGGAATTTTCATGTAAATTTTGAGTGAGTTCTTCAATGAGATCATTGTCCTGAGTCTTAATTGCGTTAGTAAGTTCCTCAACTAGTTCAAGGTTCAGCTCCGAAAAGTTATTTATAAAATTCAGAGGATTCTGAATTTCATGTGCAATCCCTGCAGTAAGTTCTCCGAGTGATGCCATTTTCTCTGAATGAATTAATTGAGTCTGGGTCTCTTTTAGCTGATTGTAAGAATTGCTTAGTTCCTGAGTCCTGCTACTTACTTTTTCTTCAAGATTTGAGTATAACAAGGCATTTTGTAAAGAGATTGCAATTTGAGTGCTTAACAGGTTAACCATAGCTAATCTTTCTTCTGTAAATGCGCTTGACATCTTGTTGTTTTCAAGATAAATTATGGCATACAAATTTCCAAGATGTATTACAGGAGCACAAAGTACGGAGCGCGTTCTATTTGCCTGAAAATAAATATCATTGAGAAAGGTTTCATTTTTACCTGCATCATCTAATACAAGTGCCTGTTTCATGTGAGAAACATAGTTGAGTACAGATAAAGGAGCAAGATCATTGGATGCTTCTTGCGAATGATCAATTAATTTTACCGACTCTCCTTCACTCCATGCGAGAGGCTTTAACTTGTTGTGAGTAATCAAATAAAGCGCACCATAATCAGCACCGGAGTTCATAATTATTATTTGTAATATTTTCTCCGTAAGTGCATCCAGTTTAATCTCTCCTGCCAAAGCCAAAGAAGCCTTAATAAGACTTTCCATATCTATATTGATAGAAGTCTGTTCCTTTTTCTCTCGATTATCACCTTTAAAAATGGAAATCTCTGGAAATTTATCTTGTAAATTTTTTAATCTCGAATCGATTTGATCTATATTGTGCTTGTATCCAAGTCTCTGATAAATGCTTTTTGCATCTTTTAGGTAAGGAATACTTAAAATTTCACTATCTGAAGATGATAGAAAATCCGAAAATCTTAACAATGCCAAGGCCTGATCCCTCTGGTAATCATTTTTTTCCGACAACAATATTGAATTTTGAAAATGTTTATATGAATTGCTTTTTTCATTATTGATAAGCTTCCACTCTGCCAACATTAGTTCATAATGGTGTTCGAAATTAACAGGGTTGAACTGTGCCCATAAGCTCATCTTATTGAGAATTGATTTCATCTTTCTTTTAAACTTCCATTTTGTAACTTTTGAAGAAGACGAATACAATGAGGCATAAGTATAGAAAGAAAAAATATTAAGCTTTGTAATATTAATGAGGCCGATGAGAGATTTTCGATAATTATCAGCAAGTTTTATAAATTTAAGAGCTTTGTTATAATCTTGCAAAATAAAGAATGATTCTACTTTTGCTATATAGAACATTCCGATCCCGCTACTGTACTTTCTAGCCTTCATTTGAAAGAGTAGTGCATCTTCATCAAATTGATCATCATTAAAGCTTCCCGGTGAATGCGTTAAACCAGCAGAGTGTAAGGTGTGTTGCAAAATAATTTGTGCTGAATTAATTGCATCTTGAAAGTGTGTATCTTGTATTAACTGCATTTGACCGCGTTGCAGTTCTATGGATTGCTGCAGGCTTGTATTTGGATTCCAAGCAAACTGATTAGTTGCACAATAAGCAAGAAAAAATAAATCACCCGATTCAAATCCTGCATCAATTCCTTTTTTATACCATTCAGTCATATCCTTCCAATGATATCTGAAATGATGCATAAGAACTCCATATGCAGCGATAACACGACATCTAAATTCATGGTTATCCAATTTAGTGTTTAGATCAACTGCTAATTTCCCAAAGGACTCACAAGCTGAATAATCATTAAAAACCTCCCCTAACACGGCACCATATGCTGTATAAGCAAAAGAGGATTCACCATAGTTACCATAAGTTATGGATAAATTGACAGTTTTTAACGAAGAAATAGCATAAAGATTATCCCGACCAAGTATATATGCAGCGGGACCAATTTCTGTTAGCAATCTTGCTGCAAGTCTCATTTCTTCATCCTGCATTACGGGTAGATCCAGAAGCCTAGATATTACCTTTCCCCTAAGCTTCCATTTAACTTTCAATACTTCAACGAGAACAGGAAACTGTCCGGGGTCTTCAGTCAAATATATACCCAATAATTTTAAACCTTTTATTCCCTGAGTAATGGCTTCCTCAGCTCTTCCTAAAGTTGTATATTGTCTTAAGCGCATAGACAACACCTTAACATGATCCAACTTATTGGCTGAATGATGTAACAGGAGATTAATGCTGTCTTCTGCTAGTTCAATCTGCCCAATCTGATACGCATTCTGAGCGAGACCGAAATACAAATTATAACTTAATGAATAATTGTGTTGCCAGTGATTCTCAGCTAATAAATTAATTGCGGCCTGGTAATAGCTAACTGCCGATTGATAGGCAATGGAAGACTGAGCTTTTATAGCAGCCTCAGAGTATAAGAAGATGATTTGCGGGTATTCCTCAGGTTTAACATGAACTAGTTTAGAGGATAAAAGTTGATCGGCAATCTCCAAAATATTTTCTTCGAATTCCACACCATGAAATCTTTTAATTTTCTCTTCTGCAATAAAGCCATGATATTGGAATCTTTCGTTTTGGTCTATTGTTTCGAGTATTTTGTGCACGATACCATTAGACTGAAATTTAAATTCAGCACCAAAATCCTTTTCATCACTGATTAATAAATATTGATCGTTGACTGGGACAATCAGTTCCGAATCAATAGCTGGTTTTAGGATCTGTAATATTTCTTTTGCGGTTTGAGACTTATAATGTGATAAGGTTACAACATCAAATTTGTAACCGATACAAGCGGCAAGTTGAATTAGTTCTTTAGTTAAAGAATCCAAACTATCATACCGACTTGACAATACATTTAAAACATTACCAGAGGCTTTTTCTAAAAGCAATTTTTTCTCATCGACTTGCCATAACTCTGCTTTTGCATCATAATACAAAAACTTCTTATCATATGCCGTTCTAATAAATTGCTTTATAAAATAAGGATTACCATCTGTTTTGGAATGGACAATAAGTGCGATCTTCTTACATTGTTCATTATCCCATATAAAAAAATCATGGAGCATTTCTGTCACATCCGAAATACTCAAATTTTTCAAAGTTATCAAATGGTTGTTCCCATTTTGAAAAGCTAATTTTAAAAAAGACTCAAATCTAAGGTCAGCTGATATTTCCTCATCATGATAAGATATAATGGGCATAAAATAAGGTATTTTACCAATAAGTTCTGACAAGAGCTTTATTGAAGCTTCATCAGACCATTGCACATCATCCAGAAAAAGAACAATTGGATGATCCTTATTAGCAAAAACTTTTATAAATTCTTTGATTGCAAAAATCAAACGATTCTCTGCTGCGGCTAAACTTAGTTCTACACTTTCATTCTTTCTTTCAAGTATTTTTCCAAGATCCGGTACTAAATTAATCATCAGATCAAGGTTCAAACCCAAAGAATCATTCAATTGTTTTCGGATTTGATTAAGTTTTATTTCAGACTCACCGGCAACCAGTTGGACAAGTTCTTTGAATGCCTGCCTCAAACCATAAAATGGAATATTTCTTTTTAACAGTTCATACTTGCCTACAATAAAATATGACTTATACTGGATTCCTCTTTTAAATAATTCTCGAAGAAAAGATGTCTTCCCTGAACCGTTATTTCCTTTTAAAAATAAAGCTGTAGAGCGCCCTTCCAATAACTGATAAAAAATCTCCTTAAGTCTCTCAGATTCTTCTTTTCTTCCATACAATTTATCGGACTTCAAAAATCTTAACTGATTGTCTCGCTGCCCCAAGACAATTTCACTGGAAAAATTTTGCTGATCAGAAGGTTCTGATAATAATTTTAAATCATATAACAAACCGGAAATACTCTGATATCGTTCTTCCGGCATTTTTGAAATCATTTTATAGATTATCTCTATTATAAGTTCTGGAACATTTAATTTATTCAGCAGAGACCTATCTGGATCCTTGGTCAAATGTGCATAAATGATCTCATGATGTTCATTAAAAGCAAATGGATTCTGTCCCGTTACCAAAAAATAAAAAATTAAACCCAGACTATAAATATCCGATCGCTGATCAACAATTCGTTTCATTCTTCCGGTTTGTTCCGGAGAAATATATTTTATATTTGTTTGCCAAAGTTCAGACTGTTGTATAACACTTTGTTCAAGATCTAATTCTGAAGATAGTGCAAAATCTAAAAAATGTAGCTGCTCAGATTCAGGATCATAGTAGATATTTTGAGGACACAGATTCTTCTGTACAACAGAATTATTATGAATTACTTGTATTAATTGACAAATATTAACTGCAAGTTTCAAAAACCCTAGATATTCCAATGGTCTATTCTCAAATAATTTATAAAGGTTGTCCCCTTTAAAATCTTTGTAAACCGAATAAGTAAATGCTGAATCAAAATAACATTCTGTTATCGGAAAATAATGCTCTTGATTAAACTTACTTAATACTTTGTGTTCTCTATAAAAATATGCTTGTCCGGTTTCTTTAAAAACAGAATTATGCAATACTTTAAGTATAACAGGAATATTTTCAGGCTTCTTTATTGCCCTGAATAAGTAATAAGTCGCCGAGTTATTGAGAATTTCAAAAGACTCAAATCCAGGAATTTTAGGAAGGGTATTCATTATACAACAAATTAAACTTCGTCAAAATCCAAATCTTTTGTAAGGTACAAAATTATAATTTGAATCAAACTGAATAATATTATGATATAATAGGTAGTTGGATTCTTACTCAAAGGCCAAAGATGTTCAAAAATATCAACTACAACTTTCCATGGATTGGTAAATAAATCCCAAGAGTTCAATCGTAAAATTCTTCCCAAATATATTCCGAAACTTGCAAGAACAATACTGAACATAAGAAAAGAGTATGCAACTTTCTTACTAAATTTACTTATCCAAATATCGTGCACAATTTTCAAAGAGAAAAATCCATAAAATAAGGACAAAATCGAAATAGAAAAAATAATCAGTGCGTCATATACAACAGTATGACTCCCGGCCTGAACATGAATCAGATCCGTAATCATATAAGGAGCGTTAGGATAGAACAACAGCCATATAAAGCTGATTGCAACGAGCACATATATACTTTTATTTTGCCGTAAAAAGAGTGCTACAAAAGCAACTAATAATGGCACTAATCCAAGAAACAAATTAAAAAATAAAAAATTATAAGAATTATCATTCTCTATCGCATTGCGAATAAGCAACATCAGAATATTCAGCACAGTTACGACACCTAATGTAATAAGAGATTTTTGATTGATGTAAGTCATAACTTATTATTTACTCGTGTTGATCAATATCAACCGAAGGGTTAAAGTTCATTAAATAAGCAATTACGAGCCATAGTACCCAACACACTATTCCAAACCATAAATAACCGAAATATCCCAATATTGGCATTTCTGAAAAAATATGATACTTATCAAGAAATGGAACCGAATACTTCCAATAGTTCGGATTGGTAGGAGCATAATCATGAAACCACTCACTTCCAAAATTCCAAAATTCCCAGAAAAATCCTGTACAGAGCGTAGCCAAAGCAATTAATATCAAAGAAGACCAATCCCCTTTTTTAGTAATATCCATAAAAGGAGTCCAATATCCTCCCAAGTGCATTGCCGGGACTAAAATAGGAATAAGACTAACCCATAACATAAAAAACATATAATATGGAAAATATCCCATTGCCATCATTGAAATCAAACCCAATATCCAAAGAATCCATAAACCAAGAATACTTACTCTAATCTTTGGACCATTTGCATAGCGTTGATTAACGGATGGAAATGTCTTTAATAAATAATAAAATTCAAAAATTACCGGCAATACAGTAGTATAGGAAGCTAATTGCCATGAAATATTTCCAAAGTTTGTAAAGATTTTAGAATTTGGGTAATACCAGTTTTCGAGAACAAAGAAATTTAAATATTCAAAGACGAACCAGCTGAAACTACTGGAAGCAGCTAAAATCTTCATGGTATTCGGCCGCATTGCTATTAATGATTTTCCAGCATTTCGTTTATACACTATTCCATCCAATACAAGAATAAAACCCCACCATAACGGAACAAACGTGTAGTGATCTATCGGCTGAACAATTTCAAATCTCCCCCACATAAAAAACCAACTAACTATCATAACCAATAATCCAGGAAAAAACCACTTCGGATAATCAGAAAGTTTACTCTTTGATTGGGCATCAACTCTTCTAAATCCAAACCATACAGGAAAGACTAGGAAAAGCAGCATTGCGCCGGAAATACAACAAGCGATAATAAAATACGTTTGATTAAATCCTGGAGGTAGCTCAACTTCTTGAGCGGGAAAATCACCAAATCCAGGAGGTGGGCCTCCGAATTTGAAATAGCTTCCGATGGATGGTAGAACTAGAGTAAGTACAAAGGAAATAAGTAATAGCCAATATCTTTTCATAATTTGGTATTATTCGTTTTGCTTGTGTAAATGTAATTATTTAAATTTGATAACTACAAATTATTTGCTTTATCTTTATAGGACAATTCAAGCAAACTGAGGATATAAATTAAACATTCTGTTTAGTTTCATGTTCTCAACGATTAACCATGATAATTACAAACGTCAAATCATACAATGATTAAAATTCTGGTTGCTGATGATGAAGCGGATCTGGAGTTTTTAATCCGTCAAAAATTCCGACAAAGAATTCGAAATAATGAATTTGATTTCGTTTTTGCTCAAAACGGTAAAGAAGCCTTTGAAAAAATAAAAGAACATCATGACTTGGATTTAGTCTTGAGTGATATTAATATGCCTGAAATGGACGGCCTATCACTGCTTCTGGCACTGAGCGAAGCTTTTCCAATGTTGAAGACTGTGATTGTATCTGCCTATGGCGACTTAGATAATATCAGAACTGCTATGAATCGTGGTGCCTTTGATTTTATTACCAAGCCAATAAATTTTGAAGACTTAGATTTAACCATACATAAAACTTTTCAACATGTTCATCAAATTCGGGAAACGGTAAAAGCTATTAGAGAAAACAACATATTAAAAATGTATGTAGACGAGCATGTCTTACAGTTTATGGCCAGCCGAGAGTTTGAACAAGATGTTACTGCTAGCGAATACATTCATGCTAGTGTCGCGTTTATTGATATTTGCAGCTTTACAACTTTTACTGAAAGCGCTACTCCTGATAAGGTCGTTCGATTATTGAATACCTACTTTGATGTTATGGTTAAAGAAATAATTGATCAGAATGGGCAGGTTGATAAATTTATCGGTGATTGTGTTATGGCTGTATTCAAAAGTGAAAATCATTTACAGGAAGCCATACTCGCATGTCAATCAATTCGAAAAAAAATAATCGCATTACCTGCAGATTTGGATTTTACTCCAAATGTTTCGATCGGAATTAATTGCGGTGAAATGATTTCTGGAAATCTTGGATCGGCAACTCTTCGCAGATTGGATTTTACAGTAATTGGTGATTCTGTCAATATTGCTCAACGTTTACAGGCAGTAGCACAACCGGGACAGATATTAATCAACGAGTCATATTATGATCAGATTAATAAGCATTTTCATTGTAATAAATTAGGTTCCGTCATGCTAAAAAACAAATCCATTCCTCAAGTACTCTATGAAGTATTGGATACTTAATAATACATATGATGATGTAACTAATTTAAAAATTTCCAAAGTAACTGAATTCTCAAGTTGAAATCATACCAGGGATAGTATTCCGTAATAACAGGACGCTTCTTGTTCCAAAATGAATCAATATTGACCAACTCAATAGTCGCATTCAGATCCGCAATCTGTACATTCAATAAAAGACCTGTTATGGGTCCAAATATCTTAGTATTATTCCGTATAGGGTAGTACATGCCCAATAAAGGATTAAAGCCATTAATTTTTCTGGGAGCAATAAAATCTGCAACTAATGCCAATCTTGACTGAATATTTGATTTAAAAAGTTTCGATCCAAGATAAAGTTCATGTTTTGTGTACCATGCCGACCATCCCGCAGGATCAGGATTATAGTTTATAAATCTCAATTTATTATACAAGCCAATAAAATGAAATCGTATATCTTCAACAACATTAATATCGAATATCCTTATTGCTTTACTTTCTTGAACTAAGTTTTGATCGAAGTTAAGAAAAAACAAATTTCTTTGTTGTCTAAAAACCAAACCGATGGAAGGTATATTTTTTGCCGTTGATGAAAATCCAACTTTTAACTCATTCTCCAACACATTGTCTAGTTGTGTCGACCTCATTAAAGATCGATTTACTGCAAACCGATTAAATATCCAAGCTGGAATCATCGATGAATGAGATAGCTCAACTTGACCCACCCAGCTCCTGGAAAGATTTATTTGATACAAAAAATTATACTCATATCCATTTCCTTGTCCCTGTGATTTAAAATGAGAATTCAATGAAAACTCTTGATTGTTCAATCCTTTATAATTGATACCAATGGAATTGCAGGAAGAAAAAGTACTTGTTTTAAACACTTCATTCTGTCTCAACAAAACATTATTATAATTAATTCTGTAAAAAAAATTCCAACGATCAGACATCTTAACATCCACTAAGAACTGAAAAGGAAATATTCTCTGATAGTAATGACTTTCAATAGAATCCGTAAAATTGAAATAAGTAGAACCATACTGTAAATTAATGCTATCGTGATCTGATTGATCATCAAAAATATTAATATACTCCTGATATCCTACTCCACCTTGTAATGCTACTTTAAATTGATCCTTTATATCAAAACGGTATCTAAGCTTATAATTAAATTCATCGCCATTAACTTTAGAATAGGCTTGAGAATTAATCACAGGAATAGCTTCTCTTAATTGATATTGGTCGTATAAAAGAAATGTATCTGATAATACTCCGCCGCTGTGCTGAATTTTATCATAGACATTAACGTATGACAACTCGTAGCTCCAATTCGTACTATCGTTCCAATTTGCAATTTGAGCATTAAGCCTAGACAGTAAATTTCTGGAGTTAAGATAAATTCCTTTTTGATTGATACGATCGTATCTCAGATTAAGGTAAATATTCTTAGCAAAATTTTTTGTTACAAAAGCACCAACATTCAAATTATCGATTAAGCCATTTTGAGAATTTACAAAAAATACTGCCTCTGAAACCATTAGTTCTGCGTATGTCTTATTGCTAAGATACAGCGGAAGTTCATCGCCGCGAATCGCCATAAAGTCATGAGTATGATAGCCATTATTAAAGTTCTTTGATATTGACCAATCCTCCCTTAAAGCATTGATTGGTGATGCGTAATTATTTAAAGTGGAGAAACCAAAAAATATTCTTGGTTGAATGATGTAACTTGTTGTATCTACACTTACAGAAATATTTCTTTCGGATGATAATTTCTGTAGAGATAAAGGCAAACTGGATGTTTTATCTTTTAATGCTGAATCAGTAGAAATTTCCGTAAAATTTTCTTGTGAATAAGCCATAGTCGATATAAAAAAAACAAAATTGAAGTAAGCCAAAACGCTAAAATTTTTATACCAATTTATCTGCTTATTCCTTCTGTTAAATAATTTTCTCAAAACCAATATTCCTAAATCTAACAATCAATTATCCTTAAAACCATATTTCTACATCACATCCTGACAATATCAAATCCATTTATTCTCTTCTTAATTATGAATCAATTTCTGTTGCACAAAAGAGTTATTGGACAATTCAAGATTCAAAATCAGCAAACCTTTCGGAAATGAGCTGCAATTTATTATAAGATTTTTGTTTTGAAACAAAGCATTATTGCTGTATATCAATTTTCCATCTAAAGTATATATGGATATATGATTAACTCTCTCAGTATTTACAATTTGAAACTCCTCCTTAAATGGATTAGGAAATACCAATGGTAAAATAGTTTTCTCTTTTTTCGTTGCTGTAATTTGACACTGATTAGCAGGATTGCAAACCTTTTCAGGACCTTCAATGATAAACATTCCATTTTGCATATCTGCTACAATGATATTGCCTGAAGGTAAAAACGGATAAGTACCCCAGGCTCCTTTATAATTCAAATAGTTTATTTCGCTTGAAGTTGGATAGTAACCTACAAGTTTTGGATTGTCTCGATCCTCAATATTAAATACCTGCAACCCGTCATAGTAATATGAAACGTATGCATATCTACATGACAACAAAGGGTTGTGAGGAATACATTTGGCGGTATCCTTGTTAGCCCATAGATGAGATACAATTTTTATCCGATCCCAATCTGTAAAATCAAATACTTTTAATGGGGAACCATGATTTTCGTCTGCCATTACATAAGTACTTCCATCAGGTGTTAGCCATCCACTATGATTATACCCAGAAAATTGATATTCATTGGGCCGTAAAGTAAACAAAGGTCTTGGATTGGTAATATCCGAAAAATCCATTATGGCAAATCCATCATAACCACAATTGAGATAAGCTGTATCATTTCTAACAAAACAATCATGAACATGATTGGCATTAATATTCCCAAATTTACTATAATGTCCAATGAATATTGGTTCAGCGGGATCACTAATATCATAGAGTCCTAAAGCAAAAAATCCAATATCGTTCTTTTCTGCACAGGTGTACAGCCTTGCCTTGTTCTCATCAATGTAAATATTGTGTGCGCGATACAATAGACTCTTACTGTCATAAACCAGATATGCGGTATCCGGAAGATTAGCCACGTCGAGGATCTGCAACGTACTGGAACTACCTTCATCACAAACAGCATACAAATGACATTTATAGTACCTGAAATCACGATGTATTACAGAAGGATCTGAGGTTCCCCCTTTAATTCTCATCCTTTCAAAAGGAGCAGTTGGATCTGTTACATCTATAATATGCCATCCGAATGTTGAACCAATAATTCCATATTCATGACCGTTAGCTGTAAATCCATAAGCTTCATTAAATGCATTATTATATTGAGCAGAACCCACTATTGTTGAATCCCGCCAATGTCCCAATAGCTTTAATTGCGGAACCTGTGCATTAAGATTTAAAAATATTAAAAAAACAAATACTACGAAAGTTATTTTATTGTACATAACTGATTCTAAAGTTTGTATAAACGTTAATCGATTTTAATTAATGCTGGACTCATACCCATTGAAGAAAATCCTCCATCGTGATAAAGATTCTGCATAGTAACAGAACGTGTAAGATCGGAAAACATTGCTACGCAGTAGTCTGCACAAGCATCTGCGCTTGCATTACCTAGTGGACTCATTTTGTCAGCATAATCAAAAAATTCTTTGAAGCCTTTGACCCCTGAACCGGCTGTTGTCCAGGTAGGAGATTGTGAGATTGTGTTTACTCTTACTTTCTTAGATACTCCGTAATGGTATCCGAAGCTCCTAGCAAAGGATTCCAGCAAGGACTTTGCTTCCGCCATTTCATTATAATCAGGAAACACTCGCTGTGAGGCAATATAGGTCAGCGCTAGAATTGATCCACCTTCATTGACGGCATCCAACTTTAGTGCTGTCTGCATCAATTTATGAAAAGAAATACTCGAAATGTCAAAAGTCTTTTGCATAAAATCATAATTAAGATCTGTGTAATTCTTCCCTTTTCGAACATTTAGAGACATTCCTATACTATGTAGGATAAAATCAATTTTTCCACCCATGCTTTCCATAGATTTTTTCAGAAGATTTTCAAGATCTTCTAGAACAGTAGCATCTGCAGGAATTACTTCCGCATTTAGCTTTTTACCAAGATCAAATATCTTACCGAATCTCATGGCAACCGGTGCATTGGTCAGGCTAATTTGAGCTCCATTTTCAACACATTTTTCAGCTACATGCCAAGCAATGGATTGTTCATCTAAAGCACCAAACACTATACCCCTTTTTCCCTTTAATAGATTTGAAGTCATATATTTATTTTTTTAATTTGCAGAACTAATTAATTCATTGGCATTCTTAATAGCAGACGCAGATGGCGGATCACCGCTAAGCATTTTTGCCAATTCTATATTTCTATCTTGTTTCTCTAATTTTTTAAACTGAGTATTGGTTATTTTTGATTGTTGATCTTTATATACATAGTAATGCTGATTTGCCCTCGATGCAACCTGAGGTGAGTGTGTTATACAAATTAGTTGGGTGTCTTTTGAAATTTCTCTTAAAATATTTCCCATTTGTAAGGCAACTTGTCCGGATACTCCAGTATCAATTTCATCAAAAATTAAGGTTGGAAGATTCATCTTCTTACTCATAATAGACTTTAGTACAAGATTCAGTCTTGAAAGCTCTCCACCAGAGGCCTGATTCTTTAAAATTTTGGGTGCTATTCCTTTATTAGCAGAAAACAAATAATCAACTCTGTTTATACCATTTTCATTTAAAAGTTCTGAATCCGTAATTTGGATATCAAATTGAACATTCTCCATTCCAAGTGCTTTCAACATTTTTACAATTTCTTCCGGCAACTTCTTGGATGAATGAATCCTATTGGAAGAAATCATTCCAGCCATTTCAAATAATCTCTTTTGTAATCCTAGTATTTCCTCAGCTTTACTTGAAATACTTTCATCCAGAATGGAATAAGTTCTCAATTTTTTGTCCAATCCTTCTTGTATTTCAAGCAGCTCTGTTTCAGATTGAACTCTGTGTTTTTTAAACAATCTGGTCAACAGATCAAAGCGTTCCTGAATAATCTGAATCTTAGCTTGATCAAAATCTGATCTTTCTGCTATTGAATCCAATTCTACCCCAATCTCCTTAATTACTAATTTTACTTCCTGGATTTTTCGATTACAATCTTCAATACTGGAAATAGAATGTAAACTTTTAAGCATATTGGAAACTTCCTGAATTAAGTCAAGAATCCCTCTTTCATCATGCATTAGAGATGATACTCCCTGAAGATTTTTAATCAACTCTTCAGACCTTGAAGCAAGGTTGATTTCATCTTCAAGATTTCGATATTCGCTCAATTCAATTTTTGCATCCAACAATTCATTAAGCTGAAATTCCAAATAATCTTTTTCTTCAGAAGCCTTTTGAGCAAATTCCTCTAATTTGGATTTTTCTTTAATCAGATTTTTATATTTTCTATATTCAGATCTGTACACTTCCAAAATTTCTAATTGTTCAGCGTAACTGTCTAAAATCTGGAATTGCGCTTCTTCTTCAAGAATATCAAGTTGATCGAACTGTTGGTGTATGGCGATTAGTAGAGGGGAAAGGAGGTGTAAATCAGCCAGTACAACGGGAGTATCATTGACAAAAGTTCTTGATTTTCCACCGGGAGCGATTTCTCTACGGATCAATACTTCATCATAAGAATCTAAAAAATCAAGATTTTTTAATTGTTCATTCTTATTTTGAAGGGAGCCAAATTTAATTTCAACAATACACTTCATATCTGGATTCCTCAAAACCTTTGAATCTGCCCTTGCACCCAAAACAAATTGTATTGCTCCAATCAAGATTGACTTTCCCGCACCTGTTTCTCCAGTTATAACTGTCATTCCTTTCGACCAATCAATCTCAAGGGAATCAATAATCGCGTAATTCTTTATATAAATGGTCTCCAGCATTATTACCTAACAGGAAAGTTACTAACAGGTTCTACTTTTTCACCCAGTGATCTTGCTTTTTGAAGGTCAGCATTTGCTGCATTCATATTACCCAATTGTTGATAAGTTCTCCCCCGTTCGAGATAGGCTATACCTAATTTCGGATTAAGCTTGATGGCTTCATCATAATATCGAATAGCTTCTTGGATTTTTTGAACGGCTCTGGAACATCTTCCTCCTTCATACCAGATATCTGCATTATATGGATCTAACCTTACGTAAGAATTTATATCATCCAATGCCGCTTGAAAATTTCCCTGAAATTGATACATGATGCTGCGATTCAAATAACCTACTTTCCAAGAGGGATCCATTGCTAAACCTTTATTAAAATCTTGAATGGCTTCATTTAGCCTCCCTAGTTTTGCAAAAGCCGCTCCCCTGTTGACAAAATACTCTGCTGTTGGTTTTTTTTGAATTGCTATATTGTAGTCTGCAATCGCTTTCTCATCTTCATTCTTTTCAAAGAAAAGTTTCGCCCTGCTATTGTATGTTGGATGATCTGCCTTAAGCTGAATGGCCCTGTTATAATCTTTCATCGCCTGATCGTACAATTTTGCATCCCGATAAAAGTTTGCACGATTGTTGAATGGTAGTGGAGTATTATTATAAAATTCAATTACTCTCGACCACATTGAACCTGAGTCTTTCCAAAAAAAGTTTTGCTTATAACTTAGATAGCTTAAGTAAATTAAATAGATGATTATCGAAGCATGAATGCTATTTTTTGTCGCCGGATTCTTAATTATCCATTCTTGTATATAATAAGAAAAAATAAAAAACAATCCAATATAAGCAATATATGTAAATCGGTCAGCAAGATACCCCTGACCGGCTCCTAAAATTTGTAACAGAAAAACAATATTTACTAAAAAAAAACCGAATCCAAATAGTACGGCTCTCAAATTGTTCTTATATGAGTAATACAACCCTGCAATTAAGAGAACTACAGGAATGAATGATAAATAATGCCAGATGGTCATTTTTTCAGGATACGGATACAATGGAAGTATCCGGTATGGGATGATCCACTTGATTATATAAGTTATGAGGCTATAAGTTCCAATAAATATTCTATTGATCCCATCATGCACCTGATTTGCATCCAGTGAACCTTCTTTCTTTAAAAAATAAATTCCCAATATTCCAAATGCCAATGCAGTAAGCCAAAAATGTGATTTTTCCAGAAGTAATTTATAATTTATGTTTCTTCCTTTCCAATAATCAATCATCAAAAAGGTTAATGGCAGTGCAACCATTTGAATTTTAGCAAACAATCCAATGGAGAACAGAATATAAATAAATACACTCCTTTTAAAACTTGGTGTCTCTAAATTTCTAATATACAAATACAATGCTGGGAGATAAAAGGATGCAAAAAGTACATCCTTTCTTTCCGTGATCCAAGCAACAGATTCAACTCTCAAGGGATGAATTCCAAATAACAATGCGGCTAAAGCGGCATATAATGAATTTAATCCTAACCTAAGAAAAATTAAATATACCATCCAAACACAGAACAGATGCAATAGTAGATTGGTAGTATGCATCGCTTTGGGGTTCATTCCGAAAAAATGTTTTTCAACGGCAAAACTGGCAATTGAAAGAGGATTATAATTTCCTATTACCGGAGTAGTAAAAATATTTGTAAATTGCTTTGTATTGAGAGGACCTTCCAGAGTCTTATTTTCATAGACATTTCGGTCATCATCCCAATTGACAAAACCATTGTTAAGGCTTGGAACAAAAACAAAAGTAGTTATTGCTATTACAATTATTATCGAAATCAAGCTGAATTTAGGCTCTTTTGCTCCAATTGAATGATCAATTCTGACATTCTTAGAAATTTCGAGCCTAATATTCGTTTTATTTTGTTTCTTCATGATTTATGGCAAAAATAGCCATTCTTAACAAAGTATTTATAACCAGAATGACTCAAAGCATAAATAATTGATTATCAAAATTATACAAAAATTTATTCTAAAAGTTTAACCTTGCCAATATCGCACAAATACGCCCATTATTAGGGCAAGATTAAATGAATTCAATCAAATTATTAAAAGAAGCAATCCAATGCTTAAAAATTCTATCGTCACCCAAAATTAAATTCAACCTTCTATTACGAACCTAAATAAATTCAAACCCAAGCTCTGACGCATGCCGATTTCGAAGTTCCTTCACTTGTCTTGCTGTCGATTACCATTCTACTTTGAGGAAATCGTTCAGTCATCCTCAACAAAATAATAACTATGTCTGCGGCAAATATATACCGTGAGTACTTGATTTTATTGGACTTTTGACTCTCTTTTCAAAATTCATTTGATAATTTGGGTTTAAACTTTAGGTATAAGAAATCTGCAAGTACAACCAAATTCAGGTTTTCGATCTTACCTTTGCAATATGAAAATCCGTGCTGCTGAATTAGCTTCCATGGTAGAAGGTCAACTGGATGGAAATCCTGATATCCTCATTTATACCGCTTCAAAAATTGAAGAAGCGAAAGAGGGAAGTATTTGTTTTTTTGCAAATCCAAAATACGAACACTTTGTATACCAAACTACAGCTTCAGCAATTCTTGTCAACGAAAATTTTGTACCCAAGCAAAAAATTAATGCAACACTAATTAGGGTTAAAGATGTTTATCAGACGGTAGCAAATCTCTTATCCATTTTTGAACAAAAAACGGAGATGAATTTTCAAATTGATCCATTGGCTAAAATTGATCCATCAGCAACACTTGGCGATCAAGTCAGCGTGGGGGCATTTTCAGTAATTGGATCAGGAGTAAAAATTGGATCAGGAGTAACCATATATCCACAAGTCTATATTGATACAAATGTTCAAATTGGAGATCATACCATAATCTTTCCGGGAGTACGAATTCATAGAAACTGTATAATCGGAAAAAACTGTGTCCTGAATTACAATGTAATAATTGGAAGCGAAGGGTTTGGATTTGTCCCCACAGAGAATGGATCATATAAAAAAATTGCACAGATTGGTAATGTTATTCTGGGAGACGAGGTAGAAATTGGAAGCAATACTTGTATTGACAGAGGAAGTATGGGATCCACAACCATAGGACATGGAACTAAGCTTGATAATTTAATTCAGATTGCTCATAATGTTCAGATTGGTAAGAATACTGTGATTGCTGCTCAATCTGGAGTTGCCGGATCGACTAAGATTGGGAACAATTGCCAAATAGGTGGTCAAGTAGGAATAGTAGGTCATATCAGCATAGCTGACGGTACTCGCATTCAGGCTCAAAGTGGAGTAGCTTCCTCTGTAAATGTCGAAAATTCCAAATTATACGGCTCTCCGGCTCTTGATTATACCAACTATCTCCGATCTTATGCAGAATTCAAAAAACTTCCGGAACTTGCCCGTTCGATTCGCGAAATGGTCAAGACTCGACAGGATTTTTGAAGATTTAGTTTATATTCAAATGACAGATAATACTGATTACTTCTACTATTAAAATTAGTTTTAAACAATTAAGCACAATACCAAACTAGAATTTTTTACCATTCAGGGCTCTCTTTCTCAAACAAATGCGCTTATTTTGCCCTTTATTTTATTGAAATAGAGCATGAATCAAAAAACTATTGCGAAGGAAATCAGCCTCCAGGGTATTGGACTGCATACCGGTGCTAAGGTTAGCATGCGTTTCAAGCCCGCTGAAGAAAATACCGGTATTCAATTCTGCCGTATTGATCTTCCTGATAAGCCGATTATTCCCGCAGACGTCAGTAAAGTTATTTCAACCAACAGAGGAACCACCTTGCAAGAAGGTATTGCACAGGTCTGGACAGTCGAACACACCCTATCTGCATTACACGGACTGGGGATTGATAATATTCTTATTGAGCTGGATGGACCTGAAATTCCTATTATGGATGGTTCGGCAAAATACTTTGTAAATGCTTTTAAAGATGTTGGAATTATTGATCTAAATGCTGAAAGGGAAATTTTCGAAATTACAGAACCTATTTCATTTGAAGATGAAGATACCGGCGCAGAGTATGTTGCGGTTCCTTCGGATGAATTTGCAATCACTACTTTAATCGATTTTAATTCAGGCATTTTGGGTCAGCAATTTGCAAGTCTTGATGATATTAATGATTATGGAGATCAGATTGCTCCTTGCCGCACCTTCGTATTTGTTCATGAACTTGAAAATCTTCTAAATCAAAATCTGATAAAAGGAGGAGATATTGATAATGCAATTGTCATCGTAGACCGGATGATGAGTCAGAGCGAATTAGATGAACTTGCAAAAAAATTGAATAAACCATCTGTCAAAGTTGAACGGGAAGGAGTACTGAATACCATTCAATTGCATTTTCCAAATGAACCGGCAAGACATAAACTATTGGATGTCATTGGCGATCTTACCTTATTGGGAAAGTCTATAAAAGGGAAAATCGTAACTAAAAAATCAGGACATAAATCCAATATTGAATTTGCAAAGATTCTAAAGAAAAAATATTTAGAATCGAAAAAATTAAAAGGAATACCCCAATATGATCCCAATCTGATTCCAGTAGTTGACATATTGCAAATCCAAAAACTCCTCCCGCATCGATATCCTTTTTTGTTGGTGGATAAAATTATTGAACTAAGCAATAATCATGTTGTTGGTATTAAAAATATATCGATAAATGAAGAATTATTTCAAGGTCATTTTCCGGGCAATCCTGTTTTTCCAGGGATGCTTCAACTTGAAGCACTCGCCCAAACCGGTGGTGTTCTCGCTTTAAGTCTTCAAGAGGATAAAGGAGAATGGGATACATATTTTCTCAAAGTGGACAATGCAAAATTCAGGCAAAAAGTGCTTCCGGGAGATACCTTAATTTTAAAAATGGATTTGGCTGCACCGATCAGAAGAGGATTAGTAATAATGAATGGTACTGCATACGTAGGAAATAAAGTTGTTTGTGAAGCTGAATTAACTGCTCAGATCGTAAAAAGAGTATAATGAACTCAATTCAAACAAATATTAGTCCTGGAGCTAAAATAGGAACGGGAACAAAAATCGAACCCTTTGTTACTATAAATTCCGATGTTATCATAGGACAAAATTGTTGGATCGGGCCATACACAACGATTATGGACGGAAGTAGAATAGGCAACAATTGCAAGATTTTTCCAGGAGCTGTCATTGGCGCAATTCCTCAGGATCTAAAATATGCCGGTGAGAATAGTCTTCTGGAGATTGGCGATAACACAACAGTTAGAGAATTTGCGACTTTAAACAGAGGTACAAAAGCAACCATGACAACTAAGATTGGTTCCAACTGCTTACTGATGGCCTACACCCATGTTGCACATGATTGTGTTATTGGAGATCAGGTTATTCTTGCCAACAATGTAAATTTAGCAGGACATATTATCATAGAAGATTATTCAATTCTTGGTGGCCTTACTGCTGTTCATCAATTCGTGAAAATTGGATCACATGCCATGATCGGTGGAGGATCCCTGGTGATGAAAGACGTTCCTCCTTTTGCAAAAGCAGCAAGAGATCCATTAAGTTATGAAGGGGTAAACTCTGTAGGTTTGAAAAGAAGAGGTTTTTCAAAAGATCAAATTGATAGAATTCACGATATTTTCCGTTATTTATTTATTAAACATCGCAATATATCAAAAGCAATTTTAGATATTGAAAAAAATCTTCCTGATTCTGAAGAAAAAACCCGAATACTTCACTTCATCAAACAATCTCAAAGAGGTATTATGAAAGGAATTCGACGTTAGTATCTCATGAAAATTATTGCAGAAAACCTTTGTAAAAGGTACTCGCTACACAATTGGGTATTTAAGAATATTAATTTTGAATTGATCTCAGCAACTACTTATGGGATAAGCGGATCTAACGGTTCAGGAAAATCAACCCTTCTGTCCATTATATCAGGAATTAATCTACCCAGTTCAGGGAAAATTCAATATCAACTTCATGAGAAAAATATAGACCCTCTACAATGGTATAAATATATAAGTATAGCTACACCCTATGCAGAGTTAATTGACTTTTTAAGCCTCAATGAACTCATCGATTATTATTTACAATATAAAAAATTTGTACAATCAATTGATAAGAATCAATTTTTAGAAATAGTATATCTTGAAGAACATCGTTCTAAACTGATTAAATATTTCTCATCCGGAATGAAGCAAAGACTAAAACTAGCCTTAGCCATTTTAACAGATACCCCAATCTTATTACTGGACGAACCTACAACAAATCTCGATGATGAGGCCATTCAGTGGTACAAGCTCCTATTGGAAAAATACCGTTCTGCCAAATTAGTGGTAATTGCGTCAAATGATCAAAATGATTTTACAAACTGCTCCGACATAATAAAACTCGGGGCAAAATAAAAATTGGATTTATAAATCCAAAGTTAAGGATCTTTCGTATTATTTAATAATGTCTAATACTTTTCTATTAAATCCTCAATTATGAAGCAAAAATCTTTACTTGTTATTACCATCTGTATAATTTCCTTGAATTTATCAGCTCAATTCAATGGTGTGATTGTAGATGATACATATAGTCCTATTGAAGATGCTGGTATTTATAATATTTCGAAAAGCATTCACACACATACCGATGTGTTTGGAAGATTTAATGACAATAATTCTCAAATTGGGGATACTATTGAAATTCGAAAACTGGGTTATAAATCTGTGCAATTGGTATTAAATCAAACCAATATAAATGATTTCAGAATTTCCCTTGAAAATAGTTATATTATTCTCGATCAGATCAATGTTACAGAACCTGTGGAAGACAATATTCAAAAAATTGATATTAGAAAAAATCCGGTTGCCAATTCACAAGAACTATTGCGAAAAGTTCCTGGCCTGTTTATAGCTCAGCATGCAGGAGGTGGAAAAGCAGAGCAGATGTTCCTGAGAGGTTTTGATATAGACCATGGAACAGATATCAATCTTACTGTGGATAATTATATCCCTGTCAATATGCCTTCGCATGCTCACGGTCAAGGATATGCTGATCTTCATTTTGTTATTCCTGAAATGATTCAAGCTATTGAATTTGAAAAAGGATCATTCAATTCTGCAAAAGGAAATTTTGCAACAGCAGGATCTGTCAATTTCAAATTAAAAGATCGAATTAATCAAAGTCAAATTTCATTTGAGAAAGGAATGTTCAATTTCAATCGAGCTATTGCACTCATAAACTTGTCAAATGGCCAGCGATTAAATAGCTATCTAGCTGGTGAATACATTACAAATAATGGATACTTCAAAAGTCCGCAAGACTTTAATAAACTCAATTTAGCTTGGAAATTTAACTATTCTATAAATTCAAACTCTGGATTGGCATTAACTGCTTCAACTTTTACCAGTCATTGGTTTGCATCCGGACAAATTCCTGAACGCGAAATTCTTGCCGGTAGACTGAATTGGTTTGGTGCAATCGATGATACCGAAGGAGGCAAAACCAATAGAAGTAATGTTCTCTTGCAATATTACATAGGAAAAAACAAAATTAAAAATATAAAAATCAACGCATACTTTTCAAACTATAATTTTAACTTGTTCTCCAATTTTACATTCTTCCTAAATGATAGCACACATGGAGATCAGATCAATCAAATAGAAAATAGAAATATACTTGGCTTGGAATCTAAATTTGAAAATCAATTTAAGTCAATTAATTATCAGGCTGGATTAGGAATAAGATCAGATTTTATAAAAAACAGTCAATTAAATCATACCTCAAACCGTTTAGAATTAATAGAAAGATTTGCCTATGGCGATATACAGGAAAACAATATTTACGGTTTTGTTAAATCAGAATGGGATTATAAAAAATTTCAAATTCAAGCTCAATTTAGATCTGACTTTTTTGATGTAAATTATTTAGACAAATTAAAATCAAAATTTTTAACTAATCGAAAAGAAATAATTCTTTCTCCTAAACTTAATCTAAGCTTTCAACTCAATAAGGATTTACAAATTTATTTTAAAAATGGCCTTGGATTTCATTCTAATGATACAAGACTCATCGCTCAGGACCCATCAAAAGGATTGTTGACCAGAAGTACTAATTCAGATCTTGGGATACAATGGAAACCATGGAACAATACATTCATTCATAGTGGCTTATGGGTAATTGATCTCGAAGATGAATTGGTTTATGTCGGTGATGAAGCTGTTGTAGAATCTAGTGGTCACACCTTTAGAAAAGGAATCGAACTAGGTTTACGAACAGAACTGAATAGATTTTTTGACTTATTTGCTGATGCCTCATATACTATAGCCAGAATTGTAGAGCTTCCCGAAGGAGAGAATTACATTCCTTTAGCATCTAAATGGACTGCACTGGGAGGAATTAATTTCCAGGATTATAATAATTTTTCAGGAACTCTAAGAATAAGATACTTAGGAGATCGCCCAGCTAACGAAGAGTACTCACTCATTGCTAAAGGTTACACAGTTTGTGATGCTTCGCTCAACTATTCCGTTAACAATATTACTTTTAGTTCAATAGTGGACAATATATTCAATGTTCGTTGGAAAGAAGCTCAATTCGCAACGCTATCAAGATTACAAAATGAAAAGTCTCCCGTAGAAGAAATACATTTTACTCCGGGTTCCCCTTTCAATTTTCGATTGAAAGTACTTGTCAAGTTTTAACAAGTTCTAACGTACGATCCTTTATTGATTAAGTATTCTAAGTTTATCTTTTTAATGAACTTCTAACCCAATTCCTCTTAATTAAAATTCTGGATAAGTTTTTTTAAGTAAATTTAATTCACAACGATTAAGCTAAATAGAGTGCAATAAATCTCTAAAATATACTTACAAAAAAATATGAATTAATAAACATCCGGATTTCAAGCTGAATCGTATATATAATTAAGAGTTAAGATAATTTAATGTATTTCAATATTGTCAGCGTGCCAGCATGATGATATATGATCCCTTTATAATTTTTTAAAACTAAAATTTCTATTATATGAAGTATTTAAAACAACTTTTACCGTATTCCAAAGCTGTATTAATACTAATCACAATGATTACTTCTTTGAATTTAATACATGCTTCCAGCCATCGCGAAGCTCCTCTAATTGCGTATGATCCGTTGGCAGACAATGTTGATGTGTATGCATTTAGGAGTCCAAGCCGTCCCGATTTTATTACCTTAATTGCAACTTATGTACCATTGCAATATCCACAAGGTGGTCCGAACTATTACAGTTTTGGAGAAAACATTCGTTATGAAATTCATATTGACAATGATGCTTCCAAACCTGGCGATGAAATTATTTACAGAATCACTTTTAAAGTCACGAATGAAGATCCCAGTACTTTTTTCAACATTCGTTTAGGAAAGCAGAATCAAAAGACAACGTACATTGTAGAAAGAAGTGGCGATGGAGGTAAAACCTTTCAGGTAAGGGTAATGGATGGAGTTGTACCTCCTAATAATATCGGTACAAGATCCATAACCAGTGGCGCAGGTTTGAACACGAGCTATGCAGATTTGGTTAATAAATCTATTGTTACCTTATCCAATGGATCAAAAGTATATTGTGGTCCTATCGATGATCCGTTTTTTGTTGACTTGGGTGGTGTTTTTGACTTAGGTAACCTTCCGCGTCAGAATGAAAAATCAAGAGACGGTCTTGCGTGTACGAACACCAGCGCCATCATCATTGAAGTACCAATCTCAAGTTTGCTAAAATCAGGAGCACCGGCTAATCCAACCAGTATTTTAGATCCTGATTATGTTATTGGTGTCTGGGCATCAGCCAGCCGTCCTGCAATTCGCACACTTTCAGCAGGAAAAGAATCGTTTTCAGGAGATTGGGTGCAAGTTTCAAGACTTGGTATGCCTTTGACCAATGAAGCCGTAATTCCTATTGGTTACAAAGATTATTGGAATGGAATTACTCCCTATGATGAATTAACGGATACTCTCTTAGATAATTTCTTTTATAATCCTGAATTAGCTTTATACATGGATGATAGACTATTTGGTGGAGCAGTTCCGGCGATGTCGAAATTAAGAATTCAAACAAAGTCCTTGGGAAGTTTTGATTTTGGATTTGGCAAAGATGGGTTATTTCCTCTTAAAGGAAATGCAGCATTAGCAGGAACAGCACTTGATGATGCTATATTTGGTACCTTATTGTTGCCTAGAGCCGGAGCAGCGCGTTCAGTTGATCTTTGGCCAATCTTTCATACAGGGGTTCCAAACTTTAAACCTTATCAATTAGCTACCGGTAAAAATGGTAATCCACTCGCATCAGGAAAACCATTCATACACAACTTCTTGCCCAATGGAGGTGATATGTTGAGATTGAATATGGCAGTTCCTGTTACCTCTCGTAGCGATCCGAAATTTAGTAGTCTGGGAATTATTTCAGCAGCAGTTCTTGGTCTAACCGATCCCGCTTACAATACGACAACTGATCTACAATTCATTCCAAACATGGATGGATTCCCGAATGGTCGTCGATTAGAAGATGATGTAACTCGTATTGAGCTACAAGCAGTAGCAGGAGTTGCCTTAGCGGCTATTGGACTATGGTATGATGATTATTCAGCCGGAGGTTCCCCCGTGACTCCTCAACTTTTAGGAGTCTTAGGCTACACAACCGGAGTAGAGAAAAATGATGCTTCTTTTGGTGTTGAATTTCCTTATGTTGCTATGCCTTGGTCAGGAGATGGTGATTGTAGTGGAAAAATTATCTCCGGAGTTAAAGGTCCCGGAAACGGGGGTATTACCGGCCTTGGTACTAAAGGAATTCTGGTATCAAATTATCCAAATCCAATTAAAGATCAAACCACATTCAACATAAAGCTGATTGAAGCTGATCAGATTAGGGCAGAACTGGTGAATCAGAACGGAGCAACTATACAAGACCTCTTCACACAATTTCTTCCACAAGGCGAATCTAAAATTCAACTTAATCTAAATCAGATTCTTGCAGGCGAATACATTGTATTGTTTCATTCTCAGAAATATGGAATGATTCAAGCCCATAAAATTATTAAAACCAATTAATTTCTTCAATGAGCTTCTGCCGAATGACGGAAGCTCATATTTTTTATAAACAATCATAAAAGTTAGCAATGAAAAATAAAATTCTAATTCTATTGTGCATTATAAGTTTTTTCAAGTGCAATTCACACAAAAATTCTACTGATAAAAATTCAGATTATGTCAATGCCATTAAAAATTTCTATCCCCTACTCGATCGGAATGAAAAAATAAAATATGGCAAAGAATGGGAAAATGTAATGAACCTTTACGGCAATTTAAGAGAACAAATTGTTAGAAAACCAGAAAATGAAGAGGCCAAAATTCAATTGGCTGAATTATTTATAAATGAAGCCAGAATTACAGGCGAACATCCATATTATTATCCAATGGCATTGAAAATATTTTCCGAAGTTTCAGAATCACAAAACAGGGACCTTAAATTCAGAGCTTTATCCGGTAAAGCAAGCGTTGAACTCTCTCTTCATGATTTTAAAAAAGCGCTACAGACTGCAGAAGCCGCCGTTAATATTAATCCTTATAACGCCTTCATTTATGGTGCCCTTGTAGATGCCAACGTAGAACTAGGTAATTACAATAAAGCTGTTGAATATTCTGATAAGATGATGTCAATACGTCCTGATTTAAGATCGTATTCCAGAGTATCCTATCTCAGAGAAATTCATGGATTAAACAAGGAAGCAATTGAAGCCATGAAATTAGCCATTCAATCCGGGATTCCAGGATCAGAAGATCGATCTTGGTCTATGATACATCTTGCAGAGCTCTATCGAATGCAAGGAAAAATTAAAGAATCAAAATATATTCTGGAACAATTACTCCAAGAACGGGAAAGCTATCCATTTGCAATGGCTGCGTTGGCAGAATTAGCGATTGTCGAATTGAACTATACTAAAGCAGACTCCATTCTACATCAAGCAATTAGTATAATTCCTGAGGTAGGGTTCAATATATCTCTTGCAAAAATTTATAAAGCTAAAAAGGATACAGCAGCACTAAAAGGAATCATTCCTGAAATATTAAAGATGATGAAAGAAGATTCTGAAAAAGGTCATTACATGGACCTTGAACTGGCAAAGTTTCACCTAGAAATTACGGAAAACTTTCAGTTAGCACTTGAATCTGCTTTGATCGAATATCAGAAAAGACCCGATAATATTGATGTTAACAGAATTCTCGCTTCAATATACTTCCGGCAAAATAATCTTGAAAAAACCAGATGGCATCTTGAAAAAGCATCTCGAACAGGAAGTAAAAATCCTGAACTGATACAATTGCAAAAAAATCTGATCTCCCTGTCCTAAAATAAAAATAAGATCTTTTAAATCCTGCTACTTTTATGTTTACAAGCCTCATAAGCAATTGTGAGGCTTTTTTTCAATCCCACCCAATCTTGTATATTCCTATCAAGGTAAACTTTGATTTATAAAAAAATCTACTACGATTTCTTATATCAATTATTTGTTTAAACTATGTTTGTTGATAATAATTCAATAACTTATGAATTCAGCAGTTAGTCCAACTGACAGACCTGGTCTTAAGAGAAAAACAGTAAACATTCTAGTCTGAACATAAGTCTGTCAAAAGAAATTTGAAACAAGTAGTAAGCTTATTGACCGCTTCATTAAATTCTGGGTCATGAAATAAAATATTCGCAAATCCGGACTTGTGTTGTTCCTGATTACAACGATAATCAAGGTCAGAAAATAAATTTTGATTGGACGAAAACTTTTGGTGAAAAGAATTATGAACATCCTGGATTTATCAAAAAGGATACACAAGGCAATGTCTACTAATTTGGAGATGCCAAATCAACTTACTTTAAATTCGTGGAAAATATTTATTCAAAAATTTAATACCCAATTCTAAAAAATCATATCTCTTCAAATATTCTAAAAACGGGAATTGTTGTGGTAAAAGACGTAAACTCGTTTGTCTTTATAATTAATAGAGAAATTACCAAGGGGTTGAAACATTATTAAATATTGAGAATTATTACTAACACAATCCAATTACATTTATACGTAACCGCAAAGCTATAATGAAGATGTTAATATCATTCATACGGTTAAAAACATAAAGTCAATAATATTAGAAAACTGGATTGAGAGATCATCCATCTAGAGTTTCGCCTAAATTTTGTGGGTAATTCAAATTCAGAAATTTATTAATTGACAATTAATAAAGGTCAGTCATTAATAGAGTGATTAAATATTATCAAAAACAATTAAACGATTTTAGAATAATGTTAGAATTCAATAAAAAAATACTAAACTTTAAGAACAGCATGATATCAAAAAAAAATACCTCAATCAGATCTTTCCCATTACAACCATTTCCGATAGAGTTGGACTCTCAACTCCACCTCTGCTTTCAATGGTTATTGCAAATGCATCTGCGGCATCTGCATTTTTCATCGGAATAAGTTCAAAAGATGAATAAGATATTGGATCAAAAACTCCCATATCATAAGGAGTTCCTGATACTAATGCCCAAAGTTGATACTGCTTTGTATTGGGTAGATTTTTTAAATTAGTATGATCAATAAAAACTGATTTATTATTTGGATTCCATAGCAACGTAACATAGGCTAAGGAATCTTTATCTGACAACCCATTCAATTTAATTTTTTTATAATCTGGATCCGAGAGAATACCAAGTTTATGAGAATACTTCTTATCACGGTCTAACAATAATTTTTGTTCTGAATTCAATTGTGCGATTTGATTCTCCAAAACATTGTTCTGTTTGACTGTAGAATAATAGAGAAACGCAGTAAGGAATGTAAGTGCTAAACCAGCTGCCACTGCATACTTTGGCCAATTGGATAATTTTATTACATTCTTCGCTCCTTCTCCATTTAATCTAGCTGATTCTTTGTTGTAGTCATCCTCTTGAATTGAACTGAATATTCTAGCTTTAATTTCCTGTGATGGACTAGTACTTTCAAGTTCAATAAATTTGATCAGACTTGATTGCATCCTTTCCAACTCCATTCTAATCTCAGGATATATCTTAGACATGCATTCTACTTCACGGCGTTGTTGATCGCTTACGTTATGAAATACATAATCTTCTAATATTCCCGATTCAATATATTCTTTAATGTTCATTCTTTCCAAAAATTAACTTCAATTCTGAAAGCGCAGTTCGTGCTCTTGTCTTTAAAGTCCCCAATGGAATATCCAAATATTCAGATGCTTCCTGATGAGTAAATCCTTGATAATATAGTATATTGATTACTTCCTGATATTCCGGCTTTAAGTTTTTAACCAGTTCTGAAAGACCGATTGCATCTATCTTAGGATTTTCTACAGGCACATCTTTAAAGTATACGATCATATCGTCACTCTGGATGTGCTTATTATTACTATTTCTCAAAGAATCGATAGCCGTGTTTCTTACAATTTGTGTCATCCATGTTAGCAACGACGATCTTTCTTCATCAAAATTTGAAATGTTTTTCCAGATCTTTACGTATGAATCATGCATAATATCTTCAGCCAGTATCTTTCTCTTTGAAATTTTCAGAGCGAGTCCATACATCATACTACATGTACTGTCATAGAGCCGCTCAAACGCCTTTTTATCCTTGCTTTTTAGCAAAAATAATTCTGAAGAATCGATATGTATAAGTAAAAAATACATTCACTTACTGATAGCAAAATTAATTATTCCCCGTCAAATTTTAAATACTTATCAGGAGTTAAGCAAAAAATAAATAGAATCCTATCCAATTATAAACACTTATAATATTTCAATATAAGATCATCTATTTCTCATACTTGGATAAAAAAAACGCCCGGGAACCACCCCGGGCTAATAAACCAATCTCATGAAAAGGTATGAAAAGACGAAGCCTCTTTAATCTACGTTGTCGTGCAAAAATGAACTCTCTTGTCGTATTTCTCCTTTGTCTTCCTCGATGAAGATTCGAGTACGTGAGAACGAATTTTCAGAAGTTGAACCAAGGTTGTCCAATCGGATATTCTTGCGTTCATAGGCCGGCGTATTTTCTGCATCAGCCAAATTACGTCCTTCTGTTAAAGGTCTCAATGGAGTTGAATTCACGTTACCGAACAATGTAGGTGTTGATATATTTTGCGTCGAAGATTTGTTTTCCCTTCTGACATTTGTTTCAAAATTTTGCTTCTCGCTTGGTTTTTCTGTATGTACGGTTGGTGTAATATGAGTAATACCTGGCTCGTCTTCAAAATCAAAAATTCTTGCAGATTCAGATTTAGTATTCTCGGTAAAAATTTCAGGCCTTATCTCATCTGTTAAACTAACTCTGATCTCTTCTTTTGTCACATTAGTTGTCTCTTTGTAACCTGTTCTGAATCCGGTTGCAATTAATGTTACACTTATTTTATCTTCCAGACTTGGATCTACACATGAACCCCATATTAAATCTGTGTCATATCCTGCTTCTTGCTGAACGTATTCCGTAATTTCGGCTACTTCATCCATTGTAATTTCAGGATTTTGGCCGGTTGTAATATTCAATAGGATATGTCTTGCTCCTCTTATATCATTATCTTCTAAAAGCGGAGAATTCAATGCTTCTTCAATAACTTTACGAGCTCTATTCTCTCCGGATGCCTCCGCTGATCCCATAATGGCAACTCCGCTATTCTTCATAACAAAGTTAACATCCTCAAAATCGACGTTGATATATCCTGGTACTGTTATGATTTCTGCAATGCCCTTTGCAGCTGTGGTAAGAATACTGTCAGCTATTGAAAACGCCCCGGACATTGACAAGTTACCATACATTTCTCTTAACTTATTGTTGGAGATAACGATGAGTGCATCAACGCTTGCTTTTAACTGCTCTAGACCTTCGCTGGCTATTCTGGCTCTTCGGGGTCCTTCAAATTGAAATGGCAAGGTAACAATACCGACAGTTAAGATATCTAATTCTTTAGCCGCTTTGGCGATAAGAGGTGCTGCTCCGGTTCCTGTTCCTCCTCCCATTCCGGCTGTTATAAACAGCATTCTGGTATCTTTCTCCAAAAATCTTTTAAGCTCTTCAATAGATTCATTGCAAGCTTGCATTCCAACTTCAGGGTTATTACCAGCACCACGACCGACAGTTAAAATTGGACCTAATTGTATCTTATGTGGAACCTGACTTGTCTCTAAACTTTGAATATCTGTATTGCATATAGCAAAATCTACACCTCTGATTCCCTGAAGAAACATATGGGTCACCGCGTTTGTGCCTGAACCGCCTACTCCGAGCACCTTTATTATTCCGTCCTGACTCATATTTGTATTTTGCATATCTATTACTGGCGTAAAGTTACAGTTTTATATATTAAAAAAACAAATAAATTATAAATTATTTTTATATGTATCTCAAGTTTTGAGTATCCTCAACCTGTAGAAGCCAAATAATTAAAACTCTCGGTCAGGATGATCCTCAAAGAATCCCTTCATTGAATGGATACTTTTCTCGTAAACGCTTCGAAACCATCCTTTAGGTTCAATTATCTCTTCTTGAACTTCTACCAATGGCACATCATCTTCCTGCAAATCCATTACAGCGGATGGATTTGGTCGAGTAACGACTCTCTCGGAAGGGACAACTTTCTTTAATCCCTCAATAAGCAAACCAACTCCGGTAGCAAACATTGGGTTTTTTATCTCATCCTGATAATGGGATGAAAGATGCATCGTTGGTAATCCAATTCTTGCCGCCAGACCTGTTCTATACTCTGCCAGAAGATCAATATTCTTTAGCAAAGATCCTCCACCTGTGAGAACTATTCCTGCAGCAAGCTTATTCTCAAAGCCACTTCGATGAATATCCCACATAACGTAATCAAAAATCTCGTCAACTCTTGCTTGAATGATTTTTGCAAGATTCTTCTCTGAAATTTCTTTTGGCTCACGACCCATTAAGCCTGGTATTGTAATAATACGATTATCAATTATTTCATCGGCCAAAGCACAACCAAATCGGACTTTAAGTTTTTCAGCATATTCTAGTGTAGTAGAACACCCTGATTTAATATCTTTGGTAATGTTAAGACTTCCAAGTGGTATAACTGAAGTATATCGGATAATGCCTTCATAATAAATAGTTATGTCGGTTGTTCCGCCTCCGATATCAACCATAACTACACCTGCTTCCTTTTCATCCTTAGACAACACAGACTCTGCAGAAGCTAGGGGTTCTAAAGTCATACCTGTTGATTCCAATCCAGCGCGCTCCATGCAGCGTTGTATGTTTTGTGCAGCAGAAGTATTACCAGTTATAATGTGAAAATTGGATTGAAGTCTAGCGCCTGACATTCCAATTGGATCCTGGATTCCTTCTTCCTGATCGACAGTAAATTCCTGAGGGATTACGTGTAAGATCTGATCACCTGGCGGAAGTGCAATCTTATGCATATCATCAATGAGTTTTTGTACATCTTCCTTACTGATTTCGTCTTGATAATTCGTACGCAGTAACAAGCCCTGATGTTGTATACTTTTAATATGTTGCCCTGCTATTCCCACGTGCATTTTATGAATTTCTGTATGACTCATTTTCTCTGCAAGATCCACGGCATCGGAAATTGCCTTAACCGTCTTATCAATGTTTGACACAACGCCTCGAATAACTCCTTCAGAGCTGACTTTGCCATACCCTAGTATCTCAATCTTGTTGAGAATATTTTTTCTTCCTACCACTACACTTACCTTAGTGGTTCCAATGTCAAGAGCTGCAATAATTTCAGGATTGTAATATGAATTAGTTTCCATTGAATGAGTTTTATTTTGGTTATTAAATAATTTCTATTTATGATTTATTAATATTTTTTACCCCGATGATCTGATCTTTTACTCTAAGATTCAATACCTGATAAACATTCCAGCCCTGGTAACGCAATCCTTCCTGGTAAAAAAACCTAAGTTTATCCAGTTTCTCGAACATATTCTCAGAGTTTCCAATCTCTATTTTTTCATATCCTATTTTAGGAATTAAGGTGAATTCTCCATTGTGATCGAGGTCAATTTGTTCAATTAGAGATCTCGTAAATTTATCTTTTGTAATTTCATTGACAACTTGAAAGACATCTTTATATGCTGCATTTTCTTTTTTCCAAATATCATTTCCTAAAAACACAGACTCTACTCCAGTCACAACAGGAACTCTTGCTGAATAACTAATCGATGAAGGAATTTTTTTACCTTCCACATCGATATAGAATTGATCACCGAAGGGAGTCATAACTCTAAAAAGCGGATCACGCTGATACACATCAACGTGAAGATTTTCTAATGCATCTAAATAAACCTCACTGTGATGGACGACCTGAATTTTCTCTAAAGTTGACTCCAATCCGGATACATTCAGCTTCTCAATAGGAATTTTCTTCCAATCTTTTTTAAAATACTCTTTTACATACTTAACAATTTCCTGCTCTTGAATCATCATGTTTTCAATAGAAGGTTTATAAATATTTACCATGAGTTGTTTGGGTTTTTGAGCATTTTGCATCTGAATGGTATTCATCCAGATTAATGCAACAAAAATCATTGTCAACAAGTAAATAGATATTAATATACCAAGTTTAAGTTTTGTATTCATTAGCTTAGTATTTCTTTTATTTCTAATCTTAAATCAGACAAATCACCAGCACCTAACAAGATCACAACATCTAACTCTTTAGGTTCCAAAAAATCAAGAAGATCTTTTTTCATTACGAAACTGCTACGCTTGTTAGTCATTTTTTCCAGAATTGAAAGTGAACTAATGCCTTCAATAGGGTTTTCTCTTGCAGGATACAATTCAACTAAAATAATCTCATCCAATTCATTCAATACCTCGGCAAACTCCTTTGCAAAATCACGGGTACGAGAGTACAAATGTGGCTGGAATATTCCGGTAATTTTTCTATTCGGATAGCAATTGCGTGCTGCTTGTATTGCAACCTTAAGTTCTTCCGGGTGGTGTGCATAATCATCAATTAAAACCTGTCGACCTTCATGAACCCATTCGAATCTTCTATGAATACCTTTAAAGCTCAAAAGTCCTTCTCTTATTTGTACTTCACTCAGCCCAAGTTCCAGAGAGATTCTGATTGCAGCTGTTGCATTAATAATATTGTGTTGTCCTGGAAACCGAATTGAAAGACTTTCAAAAATTCGATGATTATCATCGCTATAGCTAAATTCTGTCCAGGAGTTTTCAATCTTTTGAATATGACATGTAACATCTGCATCTTTCAATCCAAAAGTTAAAAAGCGGTTGTTGCTTGAAATACTTTCTTTAAATCGAATAAGCATGCTTTTCTCTATTTGATTGCTCATCAGCAAGAGTCCATTGCTCAAGTTATTAGCAAATTCCAAATAAGAATCTATCATTGAAGATCTCGTTTTATATATATCCAGGTGATCTGCATCTAAAGAACCGATTACAGCAATACTGGGTTTCAATTTCAAAAACGAACGATCGTATTCATCGGCTTCTTCAAGCATCCATTCATTACCCAGATCAATATAATTTGTATGATAATTATTAGCAATTCCACCTAAGAAGGCCGTAAATGAAAAATTGACATGCGCCAGTAGATGTGCAAGTAAAGAACTGGTACTTGTCTTTCCATGAGTTCCTGCTATGGCGATGTTATTCTTTTGACTGGTGATCAATCCAAGAATTTCTGATCGCTTCATCATAGGCACAGCGTTCGATACAAAATATTGATAAATTATATTTTCTCGAGGAATTGCAGGAGTCCAGATTACCAGTTCCGGAAATATTTGAATTGTTGAAATATCATCATTGTAACTAATTTGAATTCCTGATTTCTCCAATTCGATGGTTAAGTCTGTTCTTGTTCTGTCATAACCACTTACAATACAATTTCTTTTATGGAAATAGCGTGCCAAGGCAGACATTCCGATGCCACCAATTCCTAAAAAATATATATTCTTATAGTTAATCATTCCAATTCTTCAATTACTTTAATCTACTCATTCTGTAAAATTTTCGATGTACAATATTTCTTTAGCGATTTCATCTGCTGCATTTGGTTTAGAAAATTTCTTCAAGCTAGCTTTCATCTGGATCAACTTTTCTTCATCCTGAAGCAAATTAATTGCTGTATGAAGAAGTTGCCCATTTACTTCCTGATCCGGAATCATTACAGCAGCTGCGATATTTACTAAAGCTAATGCATTCTTCGTTTGATGATCTTCGGCAACATTAGGTGACGGTATAAGGATAGCCGGAACGCCTGCTATTGCCAATTCTGAAAGTGTAATTGCACCGGCTCTTGTAATTACAACATCACTTATAGCATATACATAATCCATTCGATCAATAAAAGGAAACATATGCAAGTTAGACAAGTTAGCAATTGGGTGATTTTTAAATTCTTCCCAATACAGTTTGCCCGTTTGCCATATTATTTGAATATCCTTCTTTTCATTCATAAGATCATACATTCCCGCAATTTCATTGTTGATCGTTCGGGCACCAAGGCTACCACCCAGAATACCTATCGTCTTTTTTGCAGAATCCAGATTTAAATAAGAATATGCTTTTGTTTTATCTACTTCAAGGGTAAGTGAATTTCGAACCGGATTACCTAAATTAAAAATCTTATCCTGATTGAAATATTTTTTCATACCATCAAATGCCACAAAAATTTTTATAGCCTTGGAAGCCATCAATCTATTGGTTATACCAGGATATGAATTTTGCTCTTGGATAAATATAGGAATATCCAACCATCCTGCGATTCTTAAAACAGGCCCGCTAGCATATCCACCTACACCCAACACAGCATCTGGTTTAAATTTTTTAATTAATTTGAATGCTTTAATTAAAGATCCTATCAATTTGAATACCATCTGCACATTATGCCAACTTAATTTTCTTTTAATTCCAACTATATCCAGTCCAATAATATCATAACCAGCTTTAGGAACAACAGTCATTTCTAACTTTGATTGAGCGCCTACAAAAAGAATATCTAGGCTAGGATTCAATTTTCTTAATGCATCTGCTATAGCAATAGCAGGAAACACATGTCCTCCTGTCCCTCCACCACTAATGACTATCTTCTTCATTCGACTCTTCATTGATTTCTTCCTTTGAAGAAACACTTTCTAATTGAATTGTATTTATATGCTTACTAACACTTATGATCATTCCAAAAGCAAAACTGGTAAACAATAAAGATGAACCTCCCATGCTTATATATGGAAGCGTTTGCCCTGTAACCGGGACCAATCCGAGTGATACAGCCATATTGATAATGGCTTGCATAACGATGCTAAATCCCAATCCGATAGTCAGCAACGACCCAAATGCTTTTGGCGATTTCTTAACGATAAAAAAACAATGTCCCATTAGTGACATATATATGCCGATAAGAACTATTGCGCCAAATAATCCATACTCTTCACATAAAATCGCAAATATAAAATCTGCATAAGCATAAGGAATAAAATTTCTTAAAGTACTCTTTCCAGGTCCTACACCAAAAAATTCACCATTCGCTATTGCAATTTTAGCCTGATCTGCTTGATAATTATCACCTGCCGGATTAAAGAAATCAGAAATTCTGTTCACCCAGGTTGAAACTCTAACAGCTTCCGGAAAAATTTGCCCAATATAAACCAGAAGACCAAATAGCACAATTCCCAAACCCAGAAGTATAAAAATATATTTTATTTTTATTCTTCCTATAATCAACATCATAATACTGCAAGCAAACAAAAGCGCTGCTGTTGAAAAATTAGAAGGGGCGATTAATCCACAAACAATCAATACCGGTAACAAAATAGGTACAAACGCTGCACGAAAATTTTTAATGACTTCTTGCTTAGCCGCAATAGATCTAGCCAGATAAGTTATCAAAGCAATCTTAGCAAAATCGGAAACCTGAAATGTTATATTGACAAATGGAATCATTATCCATCGTTTTGCCGAATTTACACTGATTCCTCCGATCATTGTAAATATCAATAAGGCTATAGCAAACAACAACATGAAAGGCGCAAAACGATTAAAAATAATATAATCGTTGTTTCCAATATACCAGGCAATTACCAAACCAAGTACGACATATGGCAAGTGTCTGAACAAAACAAACACCGTTGAATCGGTATTGTATTTAGTAATGGCAACACTTGTTGAATAAACTGCCAGTAATGACAACAACGACAAAATGATGATCAAGGCCCAAAGGAATTTTGCTCCACGAATTTCATTCTCCAAAAAACTATTTATTGCATTCATAGTCTTGTTTCTTTCAAATTTATAACTGCATTTTTAAATTGGTCACCACGGTCCTGATAGTTTTTAAATAGATCAAAACTTGCACATGCAGGTGATAATAAAACCTTGTCTCCGGAAGAGGCTATATTCATACATTGCTCAACACATTCGGTCATGGAATGAGTATCTAATACGGGAATATATGGTGAAAAAAAATCAATCAATTTTTGATTATTAACTCCAAGTGCAACCAATGTTTTAACTTTTTCTTGAATCAGTGGAAGAATAACCGAATAATTATTTCCCTTGTCCTGTCCGCCTGCTATCCATACTATCTTACTTTTCATAGCATCCAGCGCCCAATAAACCGAATCTACATTTGTTGCTTTGCTATCATTTATATAATCAACTCCTTCGATGCTAGCTACATATTCTAACCTGTGTGGATCATTCTTAAAGCTATCAATTGCTAATTGAACAACATTATTATCAATACCCAGGATTTGACTAGCAATTACTGAGCAGGATACATTCATCGCATTATGTCTTCCTTTCAATACTGAATATTTAAGACTTGGTCCTTGTTGTTCATTGATAATGATTTCATCTTGATGATTTAGTTCAGATTGAACCCAATGAATCGTAGATCGTAGTTCAAAAGTTCTGTAGTTATCAATGATAGTTTTATCTCTATACAAAATAATGTGATTATCATTATTCTGATTTAAAGCAATTTTAAATTTACTATTTACATAGTTTTCAAATTTATACTCGTATCGATCGAGATGATCTGGCGTTATGTTTAAGATGATTGCAATAAATGGTCTAAACGATTTAATGGTATCCAACTGGAAACTGCTGACTTCAATAACATAATAATCAAATTCAGCTTCTGATAACGACCGAGCAAAAGAATAACCTACATTTCCAACTTTCGATACTGAATATTTGGCAGTTTTTAATATATGAAAAATCAAATTGGTTGTTGTTGTTTTTCCATTTGATCCGGTGATTGCAATTATTTTTCCTTTGCAATGCATAAATGCAAATTCAATTTCTGAAATCACATCAATACTGTTTTGAAGATAATACTGTATGACTTCGGAACGGTCTGAAATTCCAGGACTTTTTACAACAAGCGTAGGAAGAAAATCAAAAATGATTTTATGCTCATTTTCTTCAAAATCAATTTCCAAATCAATGAGTTGCTTTCGAAAATCCTCTCGTATTGATCCGGCATCACTTACAAATATCGGAATACCGAGTTTGTGTGCGAGCAACGCTGCACCCATACCACTTTCACCGCATCCTAGTATTACCAACATTCTATCTTAGCTTTAATGTTACAATAGTTAAAATTGCTAGAAATAAACTTATTATCCAAAATCTGGTAGCTATTGTAGCTTCATGATATCCTTTTTTTTGAAAGTGATGGTGTAATGGTGACATCAAGAATATTCTTCGGCCTTCTCCGAACTTCTTCTTTGTATATTTAAAATAACCGACCTGTATAATAACGGAAAGATTTTCTATAAAAAATACTCCGCACATTAGTGGTATCAACAACTCTTTCCTAAGAGCAATCGCCAATACGGCAATGATCGCTCCAATGGTTAGACTTCCTGTGTCTCCCATAAATACCTTGGCAGGATAGGTATTATACCATAAAAAACCAATACACGAACCGGCAAATGCCGCAGAGAAAATAACGAGCTCAGAAGAGTATGGTATATAATAAATATTTAGATAATTTGCGATTATCGAGTTTCCGGATACATAAGCTAAAATTGCTAATGTAATTGCAATAATCGCAGATATTCCTGCGGCCAGACCATCGAGTCCGTCAGTCAAATTAGCTGCATTAGATACGGAGATTACAATAAATATAACTATTGGGATAAAAAACAACCAAAGCAAATTTGGTCCATTATCTCCAATAAAATGAGTCAACCACTCATAATCGAAACTATTACCTTTTAAAAAGGGAACATTGGTTAAACTAGTTTTGACATAAGCATACTCTGAAGTCTTATTCTTAATTACGTCGTTGAACACAACAGTTTGTTCAATTGAGTAATTATTTTTTAATGCAAGATCTTTTGGAATTCTCACAACAACCTCATGATGATACAACATAACAATTCCAACAACCAATCCTAAAATAAGCTGACCTGAAACCTTAAATATTGCTTTAAGTCCTTCTTTATTTTTTAAAAATACTTTGATATAATCATCTGCAAAGCCAATTGCGCCCATCCAGCAAGTCGTAAATAGCATCAACTGAATATAAACATTATTCAATTGAGTAAGCAGTATGGTTGGTATAACTATTCCTAGTATTATAATTAAACCACCCATCGTGGGTGTCCCTTCCTTTTGCTTTTGTCCATCCAGCCCAAGATCGCGAACTGTTTCACCGATTTGAAGATTCTTCAATACTTTTATAATCCTAGAGCCAAATAACATTGTAATAATCAAGGAAAGCAATATTGCCATACTTGCTCTAAATGAAATATAACTCATCAACCTGCTGCCAGGAAAATGAATAGCTTTATCCAATATTTGAAACAAGTAATATAGCAAATCGTACTAAATTTAATTATTAATCAATGATAAGTCGGGTATAAGATGAATTAAAAATCATATACTAATTTACCAATGATCAAAACTTGTTCATCACTGGAAATCAATTTAACAGAACAGCAGGGATCCAATCCCTTTGGTTGCATTGCTCCTGCTGTTACTGTTAAAACCAACCTGAGAATGATAATAGAACCTACTCTATAATCTTATATATCTTATAAATACTTTTTTAAAATCTTCACATCATCAAACGGAAACTTTTTTCCTTTGATCTCCTGATACTTCTCGTGGCCCTTTCCCGCCACGAGAATAATATCAGCTGAATTACTTACAAGACAAGCAGTCATAATTGCTTGTTCTCTATCAACAATACTGATATATTTCTGCTTTAGAGCAGTATCTACACCAGCTTCCATTTCTTCAATTATTAATAAAGGATCTTCATCCCTTGGATTGTCTGCAGTAAAAATAACTTTGTCACTGTATCTCACTGCTGTACTCGCCATCAATGGCCGTTTCAATTTATCTCTATTGCCACCACAACCTAATACGGTAATAATTGATTGTTGTGGACTTTTTATTTTAACAATTGTACTTAATATTTTCTCAACAGCATCAGGTGTATGAGCATAATCTATTATACCAATTTTATTGTTTTCATAATTTTTAAACCAATCAAATCTACCTTCTACTGATTTCAATTTAGACAGTTGAATTAGAATTTCTTCTTCCTTAATTCCAAGTAAATGTGCTGCTGCATATACACATACCAGATTAGAAGCATTGAAGTCACCTATTAATGAAGTATGAAATTCATTTTGATTAATTTTCAATTGCAGACCATAAAATGAATTTTCAATTATTCTTCCTTTATAATCTGCAAGATTACGGATACCATATGTTGCAATCTTTGATCTTGTATTTTGAATCATGACCTTAGCATGTTCATCGTCAGCATTTATAAGAGAATTTGAATTTGATTCTAACTGATCAAAATAACTTTTCTTCGTATTAATATAATTTAAAAATGTTCCATGATAGTCGAGATGATCTTGTGTAATATTGGTAAATACAGCAAGATCAAATTTCAAACCTGCAATCCGCTTCTGGTCAATCGCGTGTGAACTTACTTCCATAAAAACATAATCGCATTTATTCTGCTTCATTTCTGCCAGCAAAGAATAAAGACTTATAATATCAGGAGTTGTATGAGTAGATTCGATAATTTTCAGATTTACAATATTTCGTACTGTAGAAATTAAACCACATCTATAGCCCAAACTCCTAAATAAATCGAACAATAAGGTTGTTGTTGTGGTCTTTCCATTTGTTCCGGTAATACCAATCAGCTTTAAGCTTTCTTGCGGATGATTGAAATATCTCGTTAGAATTGTTGCTAGTGTATTCATCAAATCAGATGATTGGATATAGCAAATTTCTTCAACTATATTCTCAGGAATAGATTCACATAAAATTATTGATGCGCCATTTTTTAAAGCAGAATCTATATAGTTATGTCCATCCTGATGACTTCCTTTATTTGCTACAAAACAATAATTAGCTTTACAGCTTCTGGAATCCAAACTTATTCCTTCAACTACTTTATTTGCAGAACCAAATACTTTGAGATTTCTACAATTCTGTATCAGATCTGCCAGTTTTTTCAAAGAACTTATTTATTGTAAACTAATTTCCAATATATCCTGTGAATTCGTATGTAAAGAACCTGCAGCAATACTTTGCCATACCACTTTACCACTTCCACTTATCTTTACTTTAACACCTACCTTATCTAATAAAAACAATGCATCTCGCAAACCCATTCCTGTCAAATCGGGTATCAAGCCTTTAACAAAAATTCTAGGTATAACTTGAATTCCATCATTTGTATTGGTAGTCTTGACCCATAACTCATTTGCAGAATTTTTATAAGGTAATTCAATATACTTGAATATCTGTTCAAAATCCTTACTATAGCCATAGTTACCGGTGGGAAGTCCCTCCGATGTTAGTACAGGCTTAGGAACAGTGTTGACGTACTGCCCTGTACGCAATTTAGAACGCATGCACCTTTCCGCAATAATTTTAAATACAGGCGCCGCACATTGCGCTCCGTAAAACCCAAATGCCGGATTATACATCACTACAATACAACTGTAAATTGGGTCTTCGCTGGGAAAGTATCCACAAAATGAAGCTTGATATTCTTTTGTATCTCCATCCAGTTTGTGATAATTCGTTACTGCTGTTCCAGTCTTCCCGGAAACATTAAACTGATCAGAAAAAACTTTACTTGCTGTTCCGCTTTCAACAACTCCGCGTAACAATGTGTGTAGTTGAGTTAATGTCGAACTTGAAAAAATACTATCCTTTAGAACTGTAGGTTGTGTTTTGTAAACTTCTACTTCATTTTCCAATATAGATGATAACAAATATGGTTTTAACAGTTTGCCACCATTTGCTACCGCATTGTAAAAATTTAAAATTTGTAATGGAGTTAACTGCATTTCATAACCCACACTCATCCAAGGTACTGTTGTGCCATACCAGGACAGTTTGTCTTGAACGGGATTTTTTACAATAGGATTTGGTTCACCATCCAGGTCTATACCTGTTTTTTCTGACAATCCAAATTTCTTGTAATAGGAAGCAAATTTCTTCTGTCCTTCTATGGTTCCAAAAATACCATTTGCTAGTCTTGATATTCCAACGTTAGAGGACTTAATAAATGAATATTCTAAATCGGATTGTGTCACACTATGTACTTCTGAATCTTTCATTCCTTTATTGTAGAAAGTCCATTGTCCATAATTCAGATCCACTCCGGTATGCAAATTTGCTTTTCCCTCTTCAAGCATGGCAGCTACTGATGCTAATTTTAAAGTAGAACCGGGTTCAGTTGAAGTAGCCACTGCATAATTATAATTCTCATTCAATATTCCATCCTGATCATAACCAAGATTGGCTATGGCCTTAATGGCCCCTGTCTTAACTTCCATAACTATAGCGCAAGCCTTTTCAGCTGTATGATACTGTATAGCCGATGCCAATGCATTTTCAACAGCTTCCTGAATCTCAATATTAATTGTAGTAACTATATCCTTTCCTCTCTTTGGTTCTATTTCATTAACATCATCAACCGGCAGATATATATCATGACCAACTTTTTTCATTAATCGTTCGCCTGATTCTCCTTTCAGGTAACTGTCATATCTAACTTCCAATCCAATAGAAGGAGCTTCCTTTCTGGATATTCCAATCGTCCTGCTTGCAAGCAACTTAAATGGTCTTTCTCTGCGATCTTGTCTGTCGATAATGATTCCACCTTTATTCTGCCCTAGTCTTAAAATCGGAAATTTTTTAATTTTTTCCATTAACTGATAATCAGCAGACTTGGCAATTAATAAATAACGATTTCCTTCTTTGCGTTCTCTAATCAACATATTCTTCACTGCATCTTTTGATTTATCAGTAAATACATGTTGTGATAACATTAGCGCAAGAGAATCAACATACTTATTAAAAATTTCGGATCTTAGACCTCTTGCTTTGGTATCCATATGTATGTCAAAGAACGGTAGGGAAATCGCCAGTGGACTTCCATCATCTGAAAGAATCTTGCCCCTTTCAGCTTCAATTTCAATAGGCTGGTAATAGAGCTCTTTTCCTTTGGAACGCCATGCCTGACCCTGGTATCTGTTAATTCTAACTGCCTGAACTATAAGAATCAAAGCTGCCAGAGCAAATCCAAACATCACGAAATACACCCTATTCAGGAATTCACCCTTCCTGCTCATGAATTTCTAATTTTCTACACGTACCAAAACCTTAGGTACATTATCATTAATTAAAATATCCTTATCAATAACCTTCTTTGAAATCTCAGATTCAATACTTCCAAATAATATTTTTGATTTTATCGACCAATAATCCCATTTCAATTTTTTATTTTCTTCAATGAGCAATTGATTTTGTCTGATTTTCCTCTCCAAACTATTTACATTCCACACATAGATCATTGCCAAGATCAGAGCTGCAATAAAATATGGCAGATTTTTAAAAAAGAACATGGATCCGAGATCATTGTACCTTTTACTTTCTAATTTTGGAGGTCTATTATAATCCATCTTACTAAATTTTTTCCGCGATCCTCATTTTTACTGATCTTGAACGCGAATTATTTTCCATTTCTTCATCATCTGCTTCTATAAGTTTTCTATTCACCAATCTGAACATTTTACTTTCATTAGAATTTAAAAAGCTTAGTGGTTCATTTGATTCACCTTTAATAATTTTTTTTACCAATCGGTCTTCCAGTGAATGATAACTTAAGATTACCATTCTTCCACCGGGTTGTAATAATTCACTGCATTGTTGCAGCAATTCTTCCAGTCCTGATAATTCTTGATTGACTTCAATTCTAATACCTTGAAATAACTTCGCCAGAAACTTGTTTCGTGGTCCATATACAAAAGGGCTAACCCATTCTGCAAAATCCTTACAAGTTTTTATTCTAACTGATTTTCTTTCTTTTATCCATTGATGGGCTATTTTTGAAGCATTCGTTAACTCCGAATACGTTTTCCAAACTCTGGACAATTCCATCTCAGAATAATTCTTAAGTAACATCTCTGCACTTAATTCCTGGTTCCGATTCATTCGCATATCTAATGACCTATCAGACTGAAATGAAAACCCTCTTTCATTTTCATCAAGTTGATGCGAGGATACACCCAAATCGGCCAGTACACCGTCAATTTTGTCAATATTATAATAAAGTAGATATTTCTTTAAATATCTAAAATCCGAGTGTATCAATTGAAATCTATCATCGTTATCTATACTGTTCCTCAAGGAATCTTTATCCTTATCAAATGCTATTAACCTTCCCTTCTTTCCCAGTTTACTTAATATTTTACGGCTATGAGAACCTCCACCAAAAGTGCAATCAACATAAGTGCCATTAATATTGGTTATCAATGCTTCTACGGAGCTATTCAATAATACCGGAATATGATACTCACTATTTTGCTTGCCCATATCCAAAAACTTTTTCAGCCAGCTCAATAATATTCTTGGGTTCATTCTTTATAAGCTGTTGATATTCTAACTCCGACCATAATTCAATTACGGAACCATAACAATTCAAAATTAAATTCTGAGTAATCCCTGCATGATCAAGTAATAGCTTAGGAATGACAAACCTTATTGTTGAATCCACTTCCAACAAGGTAGCCCCTCGATAAAAGTATCTTGCAAATTCTTTGTTGTCCGAATTATAAAGATTCAATTGATTGACAATCGCGGATTTATAATCCCATAATTTTTTAGGGTAGAGATTTAGGCATTTCTCCGTGCCTCTGTTGATAACCAGCCCAAGAACAACGTCTTCACCAATCTGCTTAACAAGAGAAGTTGGTAATTTAAGTCTTTTCTTCTCGTCAAGTCTCACTTCAAATTCTCCAATTAGATTGTACATTATTACTTGTACCGGTTGGTTTGATGGGACAAATATACAATTTATTCCACTTTATACCACTTTTTACCACAAAAATTATAAAAATTTTTAATCTGAAAGAATCTGATTATCAGATATTAAATTGGAAAGAGCAATTTAGAAAACAAATTACTAATATTTCAAATCTATAACACTCTCAAAGAACTTGGTCTATACATTAAACCTGTGGCAAATATATAAACTATTTAGATATCGAGCATTAAAGATTAAAAAAAATTATATATATTAATCAATTTTTTATAATCATATTACAATCCGCTGAGAACCAACATTTTAGTTCCTTCAACTTAATTTAAACCTTAATATGAAGATTAATACATCCTTGAATCACAATATAAATTTGAATAATAAATATCTAACAGAGTATTATTCGTAATTTTACAAGATGGATCCACTAAAATTTGGGATTTGTCTGCTAATTTTCCTGTGGAATAATTTCTATCTTCTCTCACAACCAAGTCGTTGTGGAACCATCCCGGTTATGGAGAATGATTGCTCAGATGCCTGCATTGTCTGTGATCTGGATGGATTAACTCTTCAAAACGGACATACAATTCCCGGTAATGCTCCTCCTGGTTATTGCACAATGGTTGTACATTCCATAAGATACATAGGATTTATTGCCGGATCAACCAATATTGGATTTTCTGTAACTGTGAATTCCTGTACGCTTGGCAATTCTATTGAACTGGGTGTCTATGAATCAATTAACTGTTCAAACTTTTCTCTGGTAAGTAATTGTAACACCTATATGCCGGTTGGAGGAACCTATCAGTTTACTGCAACCAATTTAAAAGTAGGTTGCCACTATTATATTGTAATAGATGGTAATGGTCCGGCAATCTGTACTTTTACTATTGCAGTAACTTCAGGTTCAACAAAAGCTCCTGTACCGACCATAGGCAATATCGATGGACCTAAAAAGTTTTGTGTGGGTGAGTCAGCTGAATATATGCTATCAAATCTCAGCGGAGCTTGTGATTTTGAATGGACAGTTACGAATGGAATACTTTCAACAAATAGCATGAATCGAGCCACTATTGAATGGAATACAAAAGGAATCGGTACAATCTGCTATAATGCTAAAAATGCGTGTAATTCCACTTCAAAATGCGTTGATATTGAAATTGGCGATGCCTCTCCTACGGAAATAATTAATGAGATGATTTGTGAAAACAGTTCATTCATATTTAATGGCACTCCCTACGGTATAGGTAACTACGAATTCAAATTGAAGAATCATTTTGGTTGTGATAGCACTATTGAATTAAATATCGAGCCAATTCCAGAAAACAGAAAATCTATAGACTCTATAATTTGTTATCCGGACTGTGTATCAGTTGGTGGAAAACAGTATTGTACAGATGGAAATTACCTTCACCTCGAAAAATCAAAAATTAAGCCTTACTGTGATAGTATTACTGAACTCAATTTAACTGTATTAAAAATAATACCTAAAATAATTCAGATTGGAAAAATTTCATGTACAAACAATACTGTTATCCTGAGTTCAGACTCATCTATCATTACCGGTATAGGCCAAGTAACAAGAAGATGGTATGACGACAATAACAATCTTATTGATAGTATTAATCAAATATCCGTTGATCATTCTGGTAAATTCAAACTAGTCATAAGGCTTCTTCATCCTAACGGAAAATATTGTGAAAAATCAGCAGAATATGAACTTATTGGGAATTCAAAAACACCCGACCTTATACCCATTCCAACAATTCGGTTCTGTAAAAATCAATATTTCAACTTTAAAAATTTAGACATTAAAGACAATAATTTAACCGGAAGCAATTATTCATTTTATTCTAATTATCCATTCATCTCAGCTCATAAAATAATAGACAGTCTTCTAATAACTTCTGATTCTACAATTTATTTATTGGCTGATAATCAGGGTTGTTCAGACACCTCTGAAATATTAATTAAAATAATTCCTACAATTAGTACAACAATTCCTGAACTTGAATATTGTGAAGGAGACACAATACACTTATCAGACATTATCCTGATACATTCGGATAGCATAGATGGAATTTCTAATTTCTTTTCCTGTACCGGAATGGATACTTCATGTAAATTAGACTTTCCTATCCTGGCTCAAAAAGATATGTTAATTTACTTTACCACTTATAAAGAACAATGTGCGTTTCTTAATAATTTTACTATAAAGGTGATTCCAGTTCCTGTACTGAATGCATCTATAGATAAAACTACAGTTTGCGCAGGAACTGAATTAAAATTATATCTCAATCAGCTTGACTCCAACGAAATCAGAACCATCATCCATAATTTAAAAGACACAATAGCTCAAGTTCAAGAACCATTAACGCTTACGAATCTATCAAGTGGAAAACATTCGATTAAAGTTTATTTAACCAACAAGAGATGTACTCTCGACACCACAATAAATTTTACTGTATTTGTTCCAGACACTCTACCGCTTATAAATTGCTATTCAAAAGACAGCAGTATTACGTTCTATTGGAAAAAAACAAATTTAAGAAACAAACTGGAATTCGAATCTGATTTAAACCAGAATATAAGCTTAGTAACTCCTGATTCAGTTGTTTTTTCTAATCTAATTCCTGGAACTAAAATTAAATTCAAATTAATCATTAAAGATAGCTTATGCGGAGATCAAAGTATCGATGCAGAATGTGAGGCTACTCAGTGTCCGAATTTCGATATTACAATTACTGGAAGGGATAGTTTTTGTCTTGATAACAATGGAAAACTCAAATTAAATTTTTCAGCATTGATTGACCAACCAGATCCCAAATTTACAGGAAGATGGTCAGGGATTGGAGTAACAGATAGTATAAATGGCATTTATGAATTCAATCTAGCAAAAGCCGGTCACAAGACAATTATATTTGAATACTCGAATAACAGTTGCAAAACTAGTATTACAAAAGAAATCTGGATTAGAAGAAATCCTTTGGCTCTATTTACAATAAATGAAAAAGTTTGTCAAGACTCGAATACAATAATCAATTTTTCTGGTAAAGACACACTCGATGATATCAGTGAGTGGGATTTTAGCGATGCTTTCATCAGCCAGAATAATTCAAACAAGAATTTTTTAATAAGATGGAATAAAGTCGGTAAAAAGAGGATTCAATTAAAAATTCAAAATTCAATCTGCCAGGATAATTTTGAAAAAGAAATCGATGTTATTCCTAATCCAGAATTACCATTGATAGAGTGTATGGCTCAAGACAGCAATTTAGTTTTTACATGGAAGAAAGGATTATATACGGATAGCATTCAATTTCAGGTTCAAAACGGAAATAATATTCAGATACTAAATGATAGTACTCTATATGTAGGTGGATTAGCACCTCTTCAAAAAGTTAAATTAATATTGCGTTCTAAAGGATTCCAACCTTGTGGCAGTCTTCTTTCGGAACTTGAGTGTGAAACCAAAGATTGCCCACCCGTAAAATTGCTAAGAGAAAATTCAGTTATCCTATGTATAAAATCTAAAAATGAAGTTGTAGACCTGTCCTCTTATTTGTTGAATTCAGTATCTAACTCTGTATGGAATAGTCCTATCGTAGTAGAGAACCGATTTTTAAATTTATCTACACTTGGGACAGGAACTTTTTGTATTCCGGCATTTTCACAACAGGATTTATGTAAATATTTCGATACCTTATGTATAACTGCAGGCGAGATTCCTGAGGTAGATTTTGGATTAAAAAAATTGTATTGTTTCAATGATCCAGACAAAGGCAAAATCTGGATTAATGGTTATACGAAAGGAGTACAACCTCTTAGCTTTATCTTTGAGAACCAGGAGTGGGATATTAACCATATTCAAGTCGATTTAAATAAGGGGCAGTATAAGATTAGAATTACTGACAGTATAGGATGTATTAAAGATACTTCATTTAATATTGAGAAATCTGATTCTTTAGGAATTGATTTAGGCTCCGATAAAGAAGTTGAGAAAGGAACACCGATACAACTCAACAGTAGTATAATTGGAAGTATTCAGTCAGTAAAGTGGGATCCAGCGGATTTCTTGAACTGCACTGATTGTTTTGATCCGATTGCTGTTCCGGAAAGAAACATAGAATATATTGCCACAATTGTTGATCAATATGGATGTTCCGATAAGGATACTTTGAATATTAGAGCAAGAGATAATCGAATATATGTGCCGAATGTGTTCTCACCGAATGGAGATGGCATCAATGATTATTTTACCATTTTTGGCACCACCGATGTTCAACAAATTATTTTTCTTAATATTTATGATCGATGGGGAGAACTTGTATTTACCAAATTCAATTTTCCCCTAAATCAGGAAACTGAAGGATGGAACGGTACATTCAAAAATACCATTCTTAATCCAGCAGTATTTGCTTATCGTGCTGAAATTTTATTCTCAAACAATAAAAGAGAATTCATAAAGGGTGAGATTACTCTGTTGCGTTAATGATTGGAATTCAATTTCATTATGTTGCCTTATTAGAATTTAAATACCGAATTAAATATTAGTTTTATTGGGTTAATACAAAAATCTCATTAATGCTCAATTTCAAAAACTATAATTGATATCAATTATTTACCATACACTCTACCGAAATTTTTGAAAGTATAGCATGAATGTTAAAATAAAAAGAAACATCAAAGAAGCATCGAGCTTACCTGACACAAAGAATCAATCACTAAATGTATTTCTAGTAACTCAAGTTGAAATCTGATTCTTTAGAAACATTGAAAACGTACGATCGGGTACAGGTCTCATGAACGAACACATCATATCCTTCAATAATTCCTGTAATTCGCATTTTCTTATATCCTCCATCTTTAGCAGATTGAAATTTACTCTCTGGGATTGTCTGTGCAAATTCTACCTTAACTGTATAATCAAAATTGTCCGGATCTCTAACAAACAAAGTTCTTCCACCCTGAAGAATATTATTTCCGTTTAAGTCTATATCAAGGGTATAAACCTTTCCCTCGCATGGCATTACTTTTCCACAAGGCCCTTGACAATCTGATCTTTTTGCAAGATTAACAACTCCATTTATAACATTATTTTGAACATTACAAGCTACGAGAAAAAGCATCATCAAACTATATATTAATTTATCCATCACCAATGAAATTCTTAAATAATAACTAATACCCTGAAAGTTCTGAATACAATCTATCTGCCCTATAGATATGCTTTAAAGCGGACATTATTCCACCGGCGTGTACACAAACTGACCTGTTAGAGGTTTCATCATAAATAAAGTTGCCAGGCAATGATTCGATGTTACCATCAAATATCAATCCTACTGCTTCTTTGTTTCTATTGACTATTGGGCTTCCTGAATTACCACCAATAATGTCATTGGTTGCAACAAAGTTAAGTGGTGATTTTAGCAACTCAATAGGAGGATTCTGCCATCTTGCAGGTAGTTCAAATGGATATTTATGATTAAATGATTCATTTCGATCATACATTCCAAAATAAGTAGTTTTAAACGGTGCAATGGTTCCATTATAGTTATATCCTTTTACAACTCCATCCGAAATTCTTAATGTAAATGTTGCATCTGGTGGAAGATTAGTTCCTTTAACTTTAAAAACCGCATTGGCAATTTTAGCTTCCAATGCTCTTCTTTTTGGGGTGCTTGACTGAAAAGCTGTTACCGCTTCGTTGTATTTAGGTACCAGAATTCTTGCGATATCCAATAAAGGATCATCTTGCTTTTTAAATTTCTTAGATTCCATTGAAAGGAACTTCATCACTTTATCAGAGTCACTGAAATCTGTTTTTTTCAATATTTTGTGGGTTCTTGCTTCAATACTCTTGCCATCCAATATTTTATCCACGCACTTATTATCCGGATGTTCATACTTCTTTAATTCAGACAAATAAGTCATAAAATACTCTTTTTCTTTTTCAGTATTGATCTCAGAACTCAATCGTACAATTTCATTTTTAAGTTTCTCAATCAATTGAACATTCGTCGGATTATCCAAGGCTTTTTCATATGCTCCCAATGAATAAATCAGGTTTACAATACTTCCTTTAATACCCCCCGGACCTGCTAAGGTTACTAAATACGCATATTTTTTTAATCCTTCCACTGCATTTTCCAATTCTAACCAATAATCTTCCTTTTTAATTTTTGTCTTACTACGTATCTCGTCTTCAGTCGCTTTCTTACGTGTCATTAAAGATGAATTTTTTAACCCGCCAAGTATTCCGGTAAATGCTTTTTGTGAATTACTTAAACCGAAGATATCGTTTTGAAGATCAATATTCGGATTTTTATCATATTCCTTCTGCATTAAGTTAATTCTGTTGGTCAGCAACTCAACTTGTAAAGGAAAACGAAAGTCACGATCATATTCTAACTGCTTAAATGTTCTATATCTTTCTGTATTGCCCGGATTACCAATAACAAAAACTGGTTCACCCTCTTTAATTCCGTCGGGATTAAACTTGAAGTAGTGTTCAGATGAATTTACTGGATTGCCATTTTCATCATAAGCTCTCCAGAATGTACAATCTAAAACATATCGTGGATAAGTAAAGTTATCCGGATCTCCACCAAAATATCCCAAATCTGTTTCAGGAATGAATACTAATCTAATGTCTGTATATTTTTTATATCCATATAAGCTAAACTTACCACCACTGTAATAAGTAACAGCCTGAACTCTTAATTTTTTCCAATCTTCTCGCGCACTATATTCCTTTTGGATCATTGCTAAGGCACTGTCTTGGTATTGTTTTCTTTGAACATCATCTTTTGCTCGATCCATTATTGATAACATTCTATCCGTTATATCTTCTACTTTGATTAATTGCTCAACAAAAAGTTCGTCGTGTTTTCTTTCTTCAGATAAGCTGGCAGCATAAAATCCGTTTTTATCAAAATTTTCGCCTTCCTTTTGCAAGGCAGTAACTGCATCTCTTGAACAATGATGATTGGTCATTATCAGACCATTAGGTGAAACAAAAGAAGCTGAACACCAGCTTGCGAATCTCAGTGATGATTTTCTTACATCTTCAAACCATTTATCATCTGCTGTAAAATTATAGGCTTCTTTAAACCAATCCTTAGGTGGATATTCAAAAGTCCACATTTTGCCATAATCAAATCTTTTGGGAATTGCCATCTCATCCTGGGCTGGTAAAGAATGAACAATAAATAATACAAAAATCACACTTAGAAACTTATACATATTAATTATTTTTATAATATAATTTTAAAATTTGCGCTGCAAATATAATGAATTCTGATAAATTTATATTTTTGGTTCTAGTAGGGATGCAATAGAATTCTTTGTAATGGGATGATATCCGTTTTTAACTATTTCAAATATTCTTTTTGCATCAGCCTCTCGTCCATATTTAATAAGATTCTCAAAAACGGGTAAGACAAATTTCCTGCGACCTACATTTAATAGAAAACTTTCTACTTCATTCATTTCATCATCACTTATACCATTTTCAATTTTGTAAATAAGCCAAGCGAATCCAATTTCAGTATTACCGGTTTTATTTAATTGAAAATTTTTCTCCATTTCAATTCTAATCTTTTTACTAGAATCTCGGGGTAGTTTTCTAATGGCATGCAACCATTCTGAAGTTGACCAGCTATTAGTTTTCAATTTGCTTTTATCGAATTTTATAAGATATTCGGCAAGCTCATTCTCAACTTTCGTGAAGCGGCTACTGTCATAATTGGGTTTAAACGAAATTAATCCCGGTGAATATATCCAGATATTAACAGTATCCTTGATTCCTGGGTTGAGTTCAGTAAAATATTCATACAAGTAGTTTAGAAATCCTTCAGTTGTATTGGATTTAAATTTAAATTTTTCAAAATAAGATTTGAGAAATTCATCCCATTTTGATCTACCTATTCGCTCCTCCAGGTATCGCAACAAGGATTTTCCTTTTTCATAGGCAATATCTGACAATCCATCCTCAGGATCTTTACCTTTCAAATTCAATTTTAATTTTGTTAAAGAATTTGTATCTCCCATTTCAGAGATAGTTTTTTGCAGGTCCTGATATCCTAGCAAACTTAGCATATCCGCAAATGACTTACCGTAAAGTGACTCCATTATTCGATTCTCAATATAAGTTGTAAATCCCTCATTCAACCAAAAGTCTTCCCATGTTGCATTAGTAACTAAATTCCCTGACCATGAGTGCGCAAGTTCATGTGCCAGCAATGAAGTTAATGAACGATCGCCTGCGATACAGGTTGGTGTTAGAAAAGTTAACTTTGGATTTTCCATCCCACCAAATGGAAAACTTGATGGAAGAACAATTACATCATATCTACCCCAAGGGTAATTACCATACAAAGATTCTGTGGTCTCAAGCATCTTCTCAAGATCTGCAAACTCCCAAACTGCTTTGTCAAGCAGATCAGAAGAAGCATAAACACCTGTTCTCTTTCCAATTGGTTTAAAATCAAAATCACCGGCTGCCAAAGCAAGTAAATATGCTGGAATAGGTATCTCCATTTTAAATTCATACTTTCCGTCTTCTGTTCTTGATTGAGGGTTTGCCGCACTCATCACCGCCATCATACCTTTTGGTACTTGCACCTTTGCTGTATAAGTAAATCGAATTCCTGGTCCATCCTGGCAAGGAACCCAAGTGCGAGCAGAAATAGATTGAGATTGAGTAAGCAAATAGGGATATTTTTTTGTGTTGGTTTGATTCTTATCCAGCCATTGCAGCGCGGTTGCGTTATTGGTTGTCTTATAATAAATTTTAACCTTTTTTGTATTTGGATTTATTCTTACATGTAATCCTCTTCCCAAAATAGGATCTTCCTCATTCAGACGATAAGAACTTTTAGTCAATTGACCCTGATCATTGATTAGATCAATACTATCAATCTGTAAATTCATTTCATCAAAAATAATTTCAGAAGCATTTATATGCTCAATATCGTAAGTCGCAATTCCAATAATTATCTTATTATCAAAATCACAGAAAAGTTCTAAATCCAGATGTTTTGTTACTGCCAGTTCCGGTCTCGAAAAACTATGTGGATCGGACCTTTCCTTTTCAATAATATTAACTGACTTATTTCTATCCTGCGAACATGTAAAAAAGATGGAGCAAAACAATAATAATTTTACAATGAGATTCATTGTGTAAAAATAATGCGGTAATTTCCATAGATTGTAATAATAATTGTGAAGATATTCATAATCTTTATCAGAATAGATATGAATAAATTAGATGAAATGATGAGCTAAATAAGTATGATTAAGATCTGAAAATAGGATTGCAAACAGCTAGAGAACATATTATATTATTGATTAATATGATCTTAATTTACTAATTTCTAAGGGACTTGTCCATCTCTAAAATAAAACAAATCCATACCGAAACAGATCAAAACATATTGTATTAATTCTTAATATGAATTATTCCCGATGAACTGTGACGCATTTTATGAAACTGAAATCCCCGATTCGAACGATTTTCTATCGTATTATACTATTTTATAATATGATATTTTTAAAATTCAATTTTTAAGGACTTGTTACCTCCCTAAATTATGGAATTCCCATTTGAACAGTTAAGGAACCTATTTGAATGAATAATTTCTGATTATGAACTAACTAATTAATCCAATTCAATCTACTCATCAATTCTAAGTCTGTTACTTGCAATTCACGATAAGCTTCTGGACCATAATGAAACAACAAATCCAAACTGCTTATGCACATGTTTGAACTTTCAGAATTAAGCAACTTATGGTTTAATCGATTTCTCATATCATTCTTCGATTGAATATTAAACTCGAATTCTTTTGTGCATTGATAGGAATATTGTATCTTCATTCTATTCGCCAACCATTGTGTGGTTTTAAGATTCAATTCAAACAACAATTCATACCTGCAATCTAACAGATCAAAAAGATCATCCTTATAATAAATAAAAAATGGAGCTTTCCCATAAGCCGTCTGAATTGCGTGGAGATGCTGCTTAACCCATGGCAGTTCGTAACTTATTTTTACTTCCGTAATGGGCTGACTCTGATTTTTTCCTTTCTTTAGCGGAATTGATAATCCGTGTATCCCATTCTTGTCTCTAATAAGGTAACGATTGCGAAACGATCTTTTTTGATAATTTTCACAAGCTTCAATTTTTACCGAAAAGTTGTGCATCAAAGACATATACACCAAAGAAGGAAAAATATGCGATTCAATTAAAATAGATTGCAAAAAATAATATTTACGCAAAGGTAATTGTATGAATTAATCTTCTATAAGTTTGCACACGAAATGTCAACGAAAGATATATATAAGCAATACCTTGACAAACATGGTATACAAGCAAACTTTATTTCTGAACCCGCAGATCCTCAATTAAATTCTATAATAGTAATTCCTTCATTCCATGAACCTGATATTTTAAAAACACTTGTTTCTCTACTCAATACAAAGCCGACCAAAAGTAAAACAGAAGTCCTTGTTATCCTAAATCATCCTGAGGAGGCTAATTTTGAAATAATAGAATTTCATAGAAAACAATATCATCAAATTAAACAATGGATACTATCGAATATTCATCCATCTATAAAATTCTATTGCACACTTCCGATATCCTTCAAAGGCAAAGCTGCCGGAGTTGGATCAGCAAGGAAAGCAGGCATGGATGAAGCAATACGCAGATTTAAATCCATTAATAATACAAACGGAATCATCTTTAATCTAGATGCAGATTGTATTGTTTCATATGACTATATCCAATCTATTCAAAATTATTTTTCAAAAGAAAATCATCTACCGTGCGTTACAATTAATTTTTCGCATCAAACCGATATTCCGGAAAATATACCGGGCATTCTGGAATATGAGCTCCATTTGCGATATTACATTCTTGCTCAAAAATATATTAACTATCCTTTTGCCTTTCACACCCTTGGTTCTTGTTTTGCTGTAAAAGCATTAAATTATTGTAAACAAGGTGGAATGAATCAAAGGCAAGCCGGTGAAGATTTTTACTTTTTACATAAATTTTCTGTCATCAATCAGTTGTTTGAATTTAATGAAGTGCTGGTTTATCCATCATGCCGGAATTCTGCTAGAGTTCCTTTCGGTACGGGTAAAGCAATCTCCAATTTTAAAAATCTAGGAATACAACTTACTTACTCGTTGGACGCAATTCTTGAATTCGGAAGAGTTATTCAGCAGATTAAATACTGGTACAAGAATATCAGCACTAAACTAAATTTGTCAAATTCAGAAAGTTTATCTATCAAATACTTTCTAAATGAAGGATTATTAACTGAAATTAATTTATGCAACAATAATTGTTCTAGTCTTCAAACTTTTGAGAAAAGAATGTTTAGATGGTTTAATCCTTTTAGATTAATGAAGTTTCTACATTTTGCAAGAGAAAATGGTTTTCCAGATCAAAATATCAAATCTGAATGTATTCGTCTAGTTAGCCTTTTAAAGGATAAAAATATCTTTCATGATGACCTTCTTGAACTAATTCGTAAACTACATCTTAAAGTTCCAAATTGACATTCTAATTAAGTTCCAGCAATTCTCTATAAGTTGAATCTTTTACTGAATTCTTTAACCAATAGTCAACCATAATTGATTTTTTTAGGACAGCTTTTGTTGTCAATATTCCATCACCATCTTTATAAGATTCTGCCCAAGATCTAATTCGATAAGGAATATTTCGCTCAAAATCTATTTTTAATATACGATCATCCGAAGGATAAACTATTTCATAGGTCTGAATACTATCATTAATTGAATTTAGTGAAACAATAGCCTTGACAAATTCTTGAGGCTTGTGTTTAAGTCTTAAGTAAAAATAAGAGGGAAACATCTCTACTTCACCAATTGGTAGCCTCGATGGATCTATTCGAATCTGATTCCAGAGACCATCTTCGGTCCAACCCTGTTTTAACTGCAATTGCTGATCTGATTCTGATTCAAAATAGGAGTAGCTGTGTGTTAAAAATTGATTTCCTATTTGATTAAATTGATTAAATACTTGGCCACACCAATCCTGAATCGATGCTGTAACTTTTAATGGATATGGTGAAACCCTATTTCCAACTGGACTAAAGACAGACATCATCAGGTTGTATGTATAGATTCCTGTATTGAATCTTTTCATCATATTAAGCTTAAATACCGGCTGCCGGTCTTCAGGTACTTCATTCGGATGATCCAGTTTAACCTGTTTTCCTTTACTAAAATCTTCTGTAACAAAAATTAAAACTGCATCGCCTTTTCTCATTTGACCATATCTTGCTTGACTAAGAGTATAGGAATTAACCTCCGCTTTGCCCTGAAACCAATAATCAGAACTTAGATTGTTATCTATTTCACTTATTGATTTATCTGGAATGCTTTTTTCGTCAGATTGAGGATTATCTATTTTGGTCTTATTACTTTTTAAACAAGATACCAAGATTAAAATCATGAATACGGTATATATAAATTGATTAATCATAATAGATTAATGGAAGAAACAATACTATTTCAACAATGTTCTAAATTTATATCTCCAGACCTAAAATTGATCAAATATCACCGCAAGATAGAAAGCATGACAGTCTTCTGTATATTTTTCTGAACAAGATAGATGTAATAATTTCCAGGTGAAAAATTTTCGTTATACAAATTAAATTTATGTGTCCCTTCTTCCAATTTACCTGAAAATATTTTTTTAACAAACTTTCCTTCCGGATCAATAAGATGAATCTGAGTTGGTCCTGATTTAACTTTTATTGTTACGGTAGTTTGGTCAACCATCGGATTTGGATAGGTCTGCAGAACAATAGATTCCTGCTCTGAATTATATTCCTCTATTGAGGTTGAAGCACAATTTTTATTAACAATAGGAAGTGTCTGAAAATTCGTAAATAGTATCTTTTGTGCAGTTGTGTCTGAGATACAAAACCAGTCCTTAAGTATAGAAGCATAGACTGATCTGAAATCAAATTGCATGGCGATATTATCATTGACCGTTAAATTCGTAGGGATATCTGGGTTTTTTCCAATGATTCCAGATTGTACATTAGAACCAATTACAAACATTGGTGCTGCAACTCCATGATCAGTTCCTACACTGTCATTTGACTTTATTCTTCTTCCAAATTCAGAAAAAGTCATACTCAGGACTCTATTTTCAAGCTTACGCTTTTCAATATCCCTTTGAAATCCTAACACTGCATCCGAAAGCAATTTCAACAAATTACTATGTGCGCCTAAGTGACGATTTGCTTTATCAACTTGCTCTGAGTGAGTATCAAATCCATATAACTGAACCAGATACATTCTGGTCTTTAATCCTCCAGCAATGAGGCGGGCAATAGCTTTAAAGATATCGGCCAGATAATTATTTAAAGGATAGGTTCCATCATAACTTCCTGCTACGTAAGCTTTGATAACTTCATCTGCATACTTCTGCGATTGTCTTGCAATGGTTCTGATATACTCTAATTCTTTACCTCTAGCATCATTGGTCGGTGGATCTTGCAGTCCTGTTGGCCATGCTTTGAACACATCAGGGTTACTCAAGTTCATTGACATTGGAGCGTTAGGACCTAGAAACATTAAAGGAAGATTTGCTCCAATTTGTAAAGCAAGCGGATGTGGATTGCTGGCATTAGGGTATCCGTTGGGAAATCCCGGAAATTCCTCTGAGAGATATCTTCCAGCCCAACCTGTGGCAATATAGCGATTTGCATCACTGGCTGATGTCCAAATATCAGTTGCTCTGAAATGTGAAAAATCAGGGTTTGGATAACTAACGGATTGGATTACGTTCACTTTACCTTCATTATACAAGGTCTGAATTCCGGTCATCGAAGGATGAAAACCGGAATTAGCATTTCCATTAAGACTTAAGATCTTATTAGAATCAATAGCAACGTTAGATCTGGCATTTCGATAAGCATTATAATTATCAATTGGAATCACCGTATTAAGCCCGTCATTACCACCACCCAGGTAAATGGATACCAATACTTTATCCGTTTCTACCTGAGGACTTAATAATTCCTGTATCCAACCTTCAGGTTGATGTGCATGCACAGGAATACCATTTACCATTGAAGGAACCACTAAGCTGGTTGCTGCAGTTGACTTTATAAATTGACGACGTTTCATTACTTTCTTTTTTATTAATATTTATGATAAATGATATTCTGCCTGACTAATTATTTCACGATATACTTCATTTAATCTAGTTTCAGCAGGAGCTTTCCGTTGAGGATTAGTTGGATCTGCAATATAATTTTCCCAAATATCAGTCCAATATGTTTCATCCGGCAATCCTGAAATTAAAAATCCTTTGAGATACGTAATGGAAGCATCCGACAATTTATGATTGTACAATCTTTCGGTTGCTTCCTTAACTAGCTCCGTTGCTGATTCCGGTTTGCTCAAAGATTTCGAAAAAATAAATGGATCAATTTTATACTTTATATTGCTAATATTTAATCCATTGTCGCTAAATAAACCAGAGGCGACGTTGTTCTTATTAGCGAAGGTATCTGCATTAATCCAAATTTCATGAAACTGTGGAGCCTGATACCATGGTTGATACCCGGAAACTACTGGTGGATCCGCAATATTCAATCCTTGATATGCAGTTAAAATAGTCACTCCACCCCAAGAGAAATATTGATTCTGAATATTGCTTGAATCTGGTAATTTCACCGAAAACTCTTTAAAAATACCTACAGCATAATCAAACGGATTTTTAATAACACAACCAAAATTAGCGACATCAAAGAAATGTTCAGATTTCAACAATTTACTCAGTGTTAATTTAATATTGTACTGATTGGCAACCATAAAGTCCGCCAATGGTTTGATAACATTATTTTCAATATCAGAAGTTATTTCATAATAAACAAAGTACTGATACAATTTTCGACATAAGAATCTTGCAGTTTCAATATTGTCCGTAAGCATTTTTAAAAATCCATCAACCTCTGTTTCTATACTTAATGATCCAGGAATGGATTTATTTCCATAGAATGAAGAAAAAGTTTTTATACCAAGATCATGATTTGCAATATCGAAATAATAGCTTATTGGATTGGTCAAAGGATTAATTCTGATTCCAGTCAGTAATCGTGCAGCTTCCTTTACATCAGATTCCGTATATTTTGAATCCGGACCCTTCCCCACCGTAAATAATTCTTGAACTTCTCTGGCAAAATTTTCATCAGGAGCGGTTTTGGTATTTATATAGCCATTTAAGTAGAATAACATGGTAGGCTCAAGTGTTACTCGTTTAAGCATTGTTCTAAAATCTCCCAGACAATTCTCACGCAACATTTTATAATAAAAATATACCGGTTGAGCAACAGGAACCTGATCTAATTCAACTGCAAAGTGATTAAACCAAAACAATGTAATCTTTTCAACCAAGGTGGATTTTTGATTAATAATATTGCCGGTCCACCACATTTTAAGACTATCTTTTCTATTTTGAAAATTCTGAGGAGGAATACCTGTATTAGACACCGGATCATTGACCCAAGTAGTTCCCGGAGCTACCTCATTGGGTTCCTGCGTAAGACTATAATTATTAAGTGGCGGTCCGGGAATTGGATCCTGGCTCGGATCAAGCAAAGAATCCACCATTGCACTCATGCCGATGCTCAAAGCTTTATCGAGATCAGTTTTCTTAACACCAAAAAGAGTCCTCCTTAATAAATGCATTGCTTCTTTTTTTGTCCAGGGACCGCCATAAGGGTTAAGTCCGGAAACAGGAGACAAAACGGACTTTCTCTGACCCATCATACCCGCTAAAAATTCATTTCTTTGCATAAGTTTAATTTAATAATTATCGATTTCTATTAAAATTGAGTTGCAAGTTACAAAGTTTGAAAACTTTACATCAAACAATGCGATTTATTATCAGACTATTCAAAACAGAATTTGTTTACTTAATATTATAAATTTGTATATAAATGAATGAATTAAAGCTAAAGTTGATACAAATGCCCTTTACATGGGAATCAGCTGAACAAAATCGTACAAAATTAGAGAAAATATTATTTCAGAATGATGATTCTGATCTTATTATACTTCCGGAAATGTGGTCAACAGGCTTTAGTATGAACCCTGAAAATCTATATGAAGAGATGAATGGTCCGACAATAAAATTTATGAAGAGCATTGCAACAAAATTAAATTCTGCAATATGCGGAAGTCTCATTATTAAAGATTCAGGGCAATTTTTCAATCGATTTGTTATGGCAACACCTGAAGGAGATATTCATTTTTACGACAAACGACATTGCTTTAGTCTGGCGAAAGAAGATTATTATTTTACTCCGGGAGATAGAAGAGTGATAATCAATTATAAAGGATGGAGAATTTGCCCAATGATCTGCTATGATTTAAGGTTTCCGGTATGGTCCCGCAACAACAATGAATTTGATATCTTGCTCTATGTTGCACAATTTCCTGAAAAGAGGAGGAAGGCCTGGTTAAGCTTATTAGCGGCCAGGGCCATTGAAAATGTTTGTTATGTTATAGGGGTAAACGGGATTGGAACAGACGGTAATAACATACAATATTCTGGAGACAGTGGAGTTTGGGATTATGAAGGAAATAATATTTTGGATTTAGGTTCAAAACACTGTACAGATACGGGTAGCCTCAATATCGATAAGTTAACAGCTTTCAGACGTGCTTATCCCTTTCTAAATGATCAGGATAAATTTATTATCCCTAAATAATCAAATATTTATATATTAGCGTTTTATTTAATACGTTATTATATTAAATTTATTATTATGTTCCCAATATCGAACAATGCTTTGACTACAAAGCAAGTTGGCTGCAGGTTTGTAATGCTTCTTAGCCTAATAATTATGAGTCAGTCTGCCTGTGTTTCCGGGAGAGATACAAATCACTCACTTGATACTTCAAAAAGAGATACACAAGTTGATCAATCTTTAAGAAATAAAATTATCGAATATGCTAGAAATTTTGAATCCTTACCTTATAAAAGAAATGGACGTGATGAAAGAGGATTTGATTGTTCTGGATTTGTACGATATGTATTAAAGAATTTTATGATTGAAGTTCCTCCGTCTTCACAAGAAATTGCGTATGAAGGCAAGACTATAGATATTGAATCTGTTAAAAAGGGCGATTTAATTCTTTTTGGTGATAAAAAAAGAGTCAACCATGTAGGAATAGTAACCGAACATAAAAAAAATAAATTAATGGTTATCCACAGCAGCTCGAGCAAAGGTGTGATCGAGGAAGATGTCCTAAAGTCAGACTATTGGTTAAAAAGAATTCGCCTCCTAAAAGATGTTGAGTCTTATAAAACGAATAAATTAGCATTTAAAAGGAGATAATACTTTCCATTGTGTAACTTTGCGATTGATTCCATTTATCGGAATTTTAACCTTTTTGGCTTTATTAGAAAACCATGTTGCACATTATTTTATTTGGTCCACCGGGAAGCGGTAAAGGAACTCAGGCAGAAAGATTGATTGAAAAATACAATCTCTTTCATATATCTACCGGTGATCTATTTCGATCTGAGATCAATCAGCAAACAGAATTGGGTTTGAGAGCAAAAGAATTCATGGATAAAGGAATACTTGTCCCGGATGAAATAACAGTAGGTATGTTGAAAAACAAAGTTGAATCCAGTGTTGATGTTAAAGGATTTATCTATGATGGATTTCCACGCACCATACCTCAAGCGGAAGCATTGGATAAAATGTTGTCGTCAAAAAACCAAAGTATCAGCGCATTACTTGCATTGCATGTTGATGATGATGAGATCGTAAGACGAATTTTAAATCGGGGAAAAAATTCAGGACGTTCTGATGATCTTGACGAGTCAATTATAAGAAAGAGAATGGATGAATATAGACTTAAGACTAGTACGGTCTATAATTATTATGATAGTAAAGGGAAGTCAATAAAAATCGAAGGTATTGGAACTATTGATGAAATTAGCAACCGAATCAATCAGAATATAGAAGGATTAATTTGCTGATTCACTAAAATTGATTTTCTGTAAATTCACTACTGCAAAGTCAAAAGTAGAGTTTAAAAAAGTTCTTATTACAAATAGATTAATAGGCTGCTCACATAAATCTGTATAAACCATATAAGAAGTGAATTTTGTTGATTATGTAAAAATTTGTTTTCGTTCCGGACATGGCGGTGCCGGAAGCAAACATTTTTTTAGAAGCAAACATAATCCCAAAGGAGGGCCGGATGGTGGAGATGGCGGTAGAGGGGGACATATAATTCTAAAGGGAAATTCTAATCTATGGACACTCTTACATCTAAAATACAGAAAACATATTTTTGCTAAAAACGGAGAAAACGGTTCTGAAAATAATTGTACAGGCGCAACCGGAGAAGATATTATTGTTGAAGTGCCCTTAGGTACTGTAGCCATTGACTCTGAATCCGGAGAAAAGCATTTTGAAATAACCGAACATGAACAACAGGAAGTTTTGCTCTCTGGAGGAAGGGGAGGTAAAGGAAATGCGTTTTTTACCAGCCCGACACAACAGTCGCCTGACTTTGCTCAGCCCGGTGAACCAGGAATTGAGGCCTGGAAAATACTCGAATTAAAAGTATTAGCTGACGTTGGTTTGGTTGGTTTCCCTAATGCCGGAAAATCTACTTTACTCTCTGTAATAACCGCTGCTAAGCCCGAAATTGGAAACTATCCGTTTACAACTATTGTACCCAATCTGGGTATTGTGTCTTATCACGATGGTAAATCCTTTATTATGGCAGATATTCCGGGGATCATTGAAGGAGCTCATCAGGGTAAAGGACTTGGAGTACGATTTTTAAGACATATTGAGAGAAATTCGGTATTGCTGTTCATGATACCTTGTGATTGTAGCAATATAAGCAAAGAGTATGATATCCTTTTGAATGAACTATCTGAGTATAACGAAGAACTTTTACACAAGCCAAGATTATTGGCCATCACAAAGTTGGATATTGTAGATCCGGAATGGAAAGATCTGATTAAAAATGAAATCCCTTCGAATGTTGAGCATGTGTTCATTTCAGCAGTCACACAGCAGGGTATAAATGAGTTAAAGGATAAGGTTTGGAAGCTTATTAACAGATAGATCTTAGGTCCGATAAAAAATGTTGATAAAACATTTTTTCGATTTTTTTGTCTCTTTAATTCTCTAATGTAAATTATAATGAAAAGCAATTTAATTAAAAAAGCCAGAACTCAGTATCCGGTTATAGATCTTATAAAAAGTCGATGGAGTGCAAGATCGTTTGATTCAAGATTAATCACAGAAGAAGAAATCAATACAATATTTGAAGCTTCATCCTGGGCAGCCAGCGCCAACAATGAACAGCCCTGGATCTATTATTACAGTTTTAAATATGATAAATCTTTTAGTAATTTAGTTCAGTGTCTCAATGAAAGCAACCAGCATTGGGCAATCAATTCTAGTGTATTATTAGTTGCAGCAATCAGAAAAACTTTTGAAAAAAATGGAAAAATTAATATTTCGGCAGAACATGATCTGGGAATGGCCAATGCAAACTTATTATTACAAGCGGCATCGATGAATATATTTGGGCATATTATTGGTGGATTCAACAAAACAAAAGTAACTGAGATACTAACATTAGAAGACAATGTGTCTCCCGTTTGTATGATTGCTTTGGGATTTTTAGCAGACGCAGACCTATTGGAAGAACCTTATAAAACTAGAGAACTTAACCCAAGAGAAAGAAAAAAACTAAATCAATTTAGTTTTAAGCTTTCTGTTTGACAAGATCATTTACGATATCTTTAACAGATCTAATACATTTAACAAATTCTATGGTTTCGCCCGCACACCAAACATTTTTATAAGTTGCTGAGAACGCTGATTTTTCTAATTGATGCATTCCTCTTCTATAGACAAGTAACTTATACCATTTTTTAATCCTGCGGTTAGAGTTGAGAAATTTTTCTAACCAGTTTTGATTTGTTCCAATTTTTTGGACATAAGGAGTATTAATAACGGTACAAGGAACTCCACTTAACTTCGCTGTTAAAACGATGTCTTTGGCACCATACTGAACACAAGCATTCTTATAATCTAAAGATACGTCGCTTTCATAAGAAGCAATAAATAAACTTCCTATACTAACACCACTGGCTCCTAATGCCAGCATCTTCTCAATTCCTGACTGATCTCCTACCCCACCTGCACTTATTACGGGCAGATCAGGAAACTTTTGTCTTAGAGCAGGAATAAAGTATTCAGCAGCTAGGGTTCCGCAGTGTCCACCTGCATTCTTAAGCACTGCAATTAAACCATCTGGTTTTAAAGATGCTACTTTTTCAGCGAACTCTAAATTTGTAACATCGCAAAATACTTTAATTCCGTGTTTTCGGCATTTTTCTATTACTTGCTTTGGAGATCCAAGTGAGGTAATAATAAATGGAACTCCTAGTTCGCAACAAGTATCCAGTTGCTTCTTTAACTTGTAGTTTGAACGATTAACAATTAGATTTATACCATAGGCCTTTTGTGTAGCATTCAATTCTATGATTGCTTCTCTTAATTCTTCATTGGTCCTGTAATTCAATGCTGGAATTGCTCCTGCTATTCCTGAAGCAATTGCTGCTTTTACCATCCTAACATTTGAAACCAAAAACATGGGTGCCATGATTACGGGAAATCTGATATTCAATATTTCCGTTAATTTATTCATCAAAGAATAAATATTTAATTTTCAATTTAAACTTTAGGCAATCGATTATAATTAAAATCACATGAATTTAATAGGCCCATTTTAAGTAGGTTGATCCCCAGGTAAAACCACCGCCGAAAGCAGTAAGAACGATATTATCGCCCTTTTTTAGCTTTGATTCCCATTCCCACAAGCAAAGCGGAATTGTACCACTTGTAGTATTTCCGTATTTCTCAATATTAATCATGACTTTAGAAAGTTCAAAATCTAATGCATCAGCTACTCCATGTATAATTCTGATATTTGCCTGATGAGGCACCAGCCATTTAATGTCATTTAGAGTAAGCTGATTTCTCTCAAGAAGCTTTTTAACTGTATCAACCATACCATTTATAGCAGATTTAAATACTGCTTTACCTTCTTGATAAACAAAATGTTCCTTGTTGGCTATGGTTTCCAAACTAGGTGGTCTTAAAGATCCGCCTGCTTTCATATGAAGATATTTTGCACCAGAACCATCCCCATGAAATACTGAATCAATAATACCTGAACCGTCTTCTCTGGGTTCCAACAATACGGCTCCGCCACCGTCTCCAAATATTATACAAGTTGCACGATCAGTGTAATCAATAATCGATGACATCATATCACAACCAATAACAATAACTTTCTTGTGCGTTCCTGATTCAATAAATTTAGCACCAGTAGTCAAGGCAAATAAAAATCCACTGCAAGCTGCCCTCACATCAAATGCAAATGCGTTCTTTATTCCTACCTTATCACATACAATATTCGCTGTATCCGGAAAAACCATATCGCCAGTTACCGTTGCAAATATCACCAGTTCAATATCATCAGGATGAGTATTGGTCTTCTGTAACAGCTTTTCGACCATAATTTTTCCCATATCGGAAGCGGCTTTTCCGGGTTCTTTCAAAATCCTCCTTTCCTTAATCCCGGTACGGGTGGTTATCCAATCATCCGTGGTATCAACCATTTTCTCCAATTCAGTATTACTGAGAATTGTCTCCGGTACAAACCCTTGAATTCCTGTTATTGCAGCTAATCTTCTGATCATTTATTTATTAGAATAAGAGTGCAAATTTAAGGGATTCCATCCGTTTGGAACAGTTAGGTATCGAATGTATTGAAAGTCTATAATTCATTGTTTATCAAATTATTGTATCTCTTCTTATTTTCAATTTGAATTTGAATAAACAAATTTCCGTCGAAAAAGTAGTCCAAATTAAACTTTTAAAATACCAATTTAACAGATCGTTGGTAAGATCAATTGATTATCATATTATATTTTTTAATAATTTTTATATTATTGATTATTATATATTTATAAATTATTTTTTATTTATATAAGATCTTTTTTAGAGTTTGGCACAGTTTATGTATTCGTACAAATGTTTGCTTATCATTTAATTACGAATAATAAAAATATTTAATATGAAACTCCAAATGTATTCTTTGCTTATATCGCTTATCTTTTGCAGTACAATTCTCAACAGTCAGGCACAGGCTGATCGCTATTCTATGGATAATTTAGATCAGGCAAAAAGAGTAGCTGCTGTGAAGAACAAGCTTTTATTACTTCGATTTACGGCCAAATGGTGCCTTCCTTGTAAGTATATGGAAAAGAATGTTTTTCAAGATTATCAATTCAATGAATTTCTACAAGAGAGGGTTGTGGAGGTTGTAGTAGATGTAGATAATTTCAAAGGAATGAATATCAAAGAAGATTACAGAGTTAGATCTTTACCTACAATATTAATCTTAAATCCTAATGCAAAAGAAGTTGGAAGAAAAGAAAGCTCAATGGGTTTAGTCGAAATGAAAAATTGGATAGAAGGCCTACTTGTGCAAAACAATACCAGTATTACTTCTCTCAATAAAATCGTTGTAGGTTCTTCTACTAATACCGATGAAAATTCAAAGTTAAGCAATACTGCTCAATCGATAAATTCACCTTCAGAAGAGAGTCATTCAAAAACTACAAGTGAGCAAAATTTCAATACTCTTTTTGGTTCATTTTATGTGCAACTCGGTGCTTATGAAGATTTTGAGAATGCTATGTTTAAAGCCAATGAATTGGACGAAATGTTCAGTCAGAATGCTAGTATTCACGAATCTGATGTGACAGCTGGAAATAAAATTTACAAGATAAATTTAGGCCCTTTCGACAGTGAAGAGGAAGCAGATCTTTTTGTACTTGTTCTCAAAGACCGTCATATTGATGCTTTCACTAAAAAAGCTGAGTTCTGATGGAACAAAACTTTCTCATTCACAATATAAGCAAACTACTTAATTATTCAAACATTCCCGTCGCTTTTAAAAAAGGACGGGAAATGTCATTTGTCAGCGAATTAGAAGATGCCTGGTTACTCGTAGAAAATGGCCGCATACACGATTTCGGGATCAAAGAACAGATCCCATCTTTCGGTGGACTTACCGTTGATGCTCATGGCGGAATGGTAATGCCTTCATTTATTGATGCTCATACCCATCTCATTTTTGCGGATACAAGAGAAGAAGAATTTGTAGACCGGTTAAGAGGTTTGACTTATCAAGAAATTTCAGCGCGTGGAGGCGGCATTTTAAACTCTGCCAAAAAAATCAAAAATATCTCAGAAGATGAACTTTTGGAGAGATCCTGGGATCGGATGATGTTTGCATTTTCCAAAGGCACTACTGCATTTGAAATGAAATCTGGTTATGGTTTAAATACGGATTCCGAGCTAAAAATTCTTCGTGTAATTAAACGATTGCGCGAAGAATCGGGGTTGCCTATCCGTTCCACTTTTCTTGGGGCACATTCATTTCCACTTGAGTTTAGAGATAATCATCAAGGATATATTAATCAGATTATCAAAGAAATGCTGCCTGCAATTAGAGAAGAAAATCTAGCTGATTATTGTGATGTATTTTGTGAAAAAGGATTTTATTCACCTGAAGAAACGGAACAGATCGTTGAAGCTGCAGTTCAATACGGATTAAAAATTAGAATTCATACGAATCAATTTTCTCATAGTGGAGGAATCTCCATTGCCATACAACATAATGCCGTCAGCGTCGATCATCTGGAAGAACTCAATAATGATGAAATGTTAAAATTATTAAACTCTAATGTGATTCCTGTTCTTCTTCCTACAGCAGCATTCTTTATGAATTGTCAGTACCCGCCTGCAAGACAGATGCTCAATATGGGATTAGGCTTTTGTATATCAACAGATTACAATCCGGGAACTGCACCCAATCCGGATTTGAATTTTGCTTTAGCCCTTTCTTGCATTAAAATGAAACTACTTCCTGAAGAAGCATTTAATGCAATTACGATTAATGCGGCTTATGCTCTTGAATATGAAAAGTCCTTAGGTAGTATAGAGAAAGGTAAAAATGCGCATCTTATAATAAGTAAACCAAATACCAGTCTTAACTTAATTCCTTATAGTATGTCATCAGACTGGATACAACACGTAATAGCAGGTGGAATTGAAGACGAATATGAATAATAAAACATTGAGTATCAAATACTTTAACTTCAATTAATGCGTTGTTAATTGATACTTTGTGTAATCTCATATTATTTTTTATATTTATATCTTTGCTCAATAATTAATAAAGCCTGATCAATGACTACCTCCCGCTGTCTAAACTTATTTTTTAAGCGGATGATACTCCCCGTATTGTCGTTCTTAACTGTATTGCAATTCTGTTTTTCTCAACAAGATACCTGCCTTCATTTAAACTTTGAAACCACCAGTGGGGGGAAAGGGGATGAGGTCTGTATACGTGTTGTGGTTAAGAATTTTACTGGAATTACCAGTATGCAGTTTCCGATCAATTTTGACCCAAGAGTTGTCATGCCGGTCAGTGTTGATAGCTTTGTAAGTTTTGTAGGCTTTGATCCACAGGTTGTAAATTTTGACAATACACAGGGTTCAATTAGAATAGCCTGGAATCATCCGAATGCTGACACGATTAATTTAAATGACAACACCTTACTCTTTAGAGTTTGTTTTAAGTTAATTGGTGCGCCTGGCGAGTGTACTAAAATTATCTTTTCAGATCGACCAATAATTACTGAATTTCGAAAAAGATTTTATCCTAGTATGGATGAAGATGAAATCTGTGTAGTTGATGATAATCCACTTGATGAAATCTGTATTGGTGTACCAAATGATCTTTGTGTACTCACTAATTCTTGTGGTTCCTTGACCAATAATGGCACTATAACCATTAAGGCTTGGGGAGGAAGAGCGCCTTACACAGTAACCGGAAATACCATACCTCCTACTAATGGAATAATTCCTAATCCGGGAGACGCAATCACCATTAACAATCAGGTTGCCGGGAAATATACTTTTTATGTGACAGATGGAAGGGGAACAATTGACACTGTAGAAGTTACCGTTGGAACCAATGCAGGCATCAGTATAAGCAGAGATATCAGTTACATTCTGGATCCAACTTGTTGGTACACGGCTAATGGTCGAATAGGAATTAATGTTCTTGGTGGAAGCGGAAAATTATTTATTAAGTGGCTTCCATTGAATATTTATGGCAATAGCAGAATTAACCGATTACTGCCTGGAACTTATACCGCTGTAGTTTCAGATTCTTTAGGATGTACTGTTACAGAAAGTTTTGTTTTAAGAGCTGATACCTTAAAAGCCGATTTAGTAACCACTGATGCAAGTTGCAATGGCTTGTGTAACGGAAAGGCTACTGTGACTGCAACAGGAGGTACACCCTATTTGGGTCAGCGTTATGAATTTGTATGGAGTCAGGCATCAAAGTATGATTGTCCACAGGACAGGATGTGTTCTAATGATTCACTATGTGGTAATCAATTTGTGGTTATACGAGATAGCAGAAAGTGTGAAGATACCATTTACTTTAATTTAGGCAATAGTACTTCGCTTAAAAATCAGATAAGTATTGACAGCATCAAGTGTCCTGGTGACCTTGCAAGAATCAATGCAACCTTATTCTCTACAGGAGCTATTAACCTTCCAATCACATTTGACCTCCGAGATATTACAAATACTTCCATACCGGGCGGTGTTACAAACAATACCTCCTATGTTAGTAATGCATTGAACAAGGGAATTTATTATTTACACACAACAGATAATATTGGTTGTGAAAAAATAGATACTATAATCATCATTGAACCGGCACCTTTATCAATCATTGAAAATCAAATTGACACAACAGAAAGTTGTACTCCGGGTGGAGATGCGTTTATTGATCTAAGAGGTATCGATGGAACGGCGCCCTACCGTTATTCATGGAGTAACGGACGATTAAGCAATCGGATTGATACTTTACGAGCAGGAACCTATACGGTTACCGTAACGGATTATTACAATTGCTCCGCAACAAAGTCTTTTACAATAACAAAGCCATTGGCCCCTGTAATTAATGGATTTACTGTAACAGATCTTCCATGTTTTGGGGATCTTTCAGGATGCGTTGAAGTGCTCTATACTCAAGGTAGTTCGCCTGTAAATTTCACCTGGAATGTTCCCGGAAATTCTTCTAAAATATGTAATTTGGATACCGGAAGTTATACGGTAATATTAACTGATCAATTCGGTTGTTCTGATACTTCAAGTGCTAGAGTTAATGTAAGTAAAAACGGTATTGTAATCGATTCCATTATATTAATAAATCCAAGTTGCCCAGGAAAAGGCGATGGTATAATTATTGCTTTTGCTAAAGGAGGATCAGGTCAATTGAGCTACACTTGGTCTAACAATATTAATTCTCCCGTAAACTCTGGATTAAAAGCTGGCAGATACATTCTAAGCGTTGATGACATTGGCGGCTGTCCTCCCTTGTTAGATACTTTCGATTTAGTGGACAGACCCAAACCATCAATACAGCTTAGTTCGATATCAAATATTTCCTGCGCAGAAGTTTTTTCCTGTGATGCATCAGCGATTGTAACTATTAATACTTCTGATTCAATCATGGTAGCTACCTGGTCAAGTGGTGAACAAAAAAGATATATTTCCACTACGGGTACTTTTACAGATACTGCAAGATTATTATGTGCCGGACAGCAGTATGTAATCATATCAATCAATGATCTTTGTGCAGACACAGTTTTTTTTAATGTAGATATGCCCCAAAGGATAAGTTTAGATACAGCCAATTTGATCTTAAACAAACCAAGTTGCTTCGGAAGAAATGATGGAAGTATTGTAGTTGCCGCTAAAGGAGGTTGCTCTCCTTTTACATATGATTGGGTAAATCCTGCGAGAACTTCTCAAAGAATAGATTCTTTAGTTGATGGGTATTACAAAGTAAAAATAACAGATTGCCGCGGTTGTGTACATTTTGATTCAATAAGATTACGACAACCGGACACTATAAGAGTGCAGATTATACCAGGATCCAGTTTTGATGTAAGTTGTCCTGGAAAAATGGATGGTGTAATAACTCTTGCCTGGAATGGAGGTTCTGGTGGAAAAGGAAATTTTAGTTGGTTCCCAAATTCAGGTCAGGATTCTGTTTTAAACAATTTAGGAGCAGGCACCTATAGGGTTACTGTAACTGATAGGAATAACTGTACTGGAACCGCGAGTTTTGTAATTTCAGAACCGACTCCTATAAATTTTAACTTATCGCCTATAGATACTCCAAAATGTTCGAATGGACAATCTCAATTCTCAGTTATAAATGCTTCCGGAGGAGCCGGCGCAAGCTATAAATGGACAATCAATAACAGTCAGCCAAATAGTATTGGAGACTTTGTACCACTATTTCCTGGAAACTATATAATAACGATTTTTGATAAAAACGGATGTACAAAAGATACATTCGTTTCGATTCCTAATCCGATCGGTGATATTGAATTGGAATTTGGTATTGATTTTGATACAATTCAATTGGGAGATAGCATAAGATTGATTGGCTCTATTAATTCACAATCCCGGATTGATTCAATAATCTGGGATCCTAATCTTTTTGTTAGTAATCCAAACAGCACAGACTCTTATGTTAAACCTCCTGAGACTACTGTATTTATGCTGACTGTTGTCGATGAAAATGGATGCAGGGCTTCTGATAAAGTAGAAATCGTTGTAGAGTCTGTCAGACGTTTTTTTGCTCCAAATGTTATTTCACCGAATGATGATAATGCTAATGATTTTCTTGAATTTGTAGTGGGTCAAGATGTTGAAAGTGTTGAACTTGTAGAGGTGTATGATCGCTGGGGCAATAGATTGTATCATATTGAAAAACCAATAATAAATAACAATATTGTTAGAACCTGGAACGGAAGAACTAGAAATGAAACTGTAAATCCAGGAGTCTATGTATATTTTGCAAAAGTAAAATTTAAAGATGGCTTCTCACTGGTTTACAGAGGAGATCTTACCGTATTGAGATAATATTTTTAAAACATAAATTATAGTCTAAACAAAAGCACAGTAATTTATAACGAAAAGTTGATTATCAGAAAAATATTTTGAAAATCAAAAAGTACATTTTGTATTGATAAAAGATAATTTTCAAATATAAATAATTAAAACACCAAGCAAATCTAAACTAAATTTTATCGTCGGATCTCGCATGTTCTCTCTAAAATTATCCATTGTCATTCCTATTTATAACGAAGAAGAAAATATAAAAGATCTCTATCATCGCATTTGCAAAACCATTGTTCAAATTACCGATCAATATGAAATTATTTTTATTAATGATGGTAGCAAGGATCTATCCATGCAAATGATTTCCGATCTAGCGGAATCAGACAGTCATGTTTTTTTTATTGACCTAAGCAGGAATTTCGGTCATCAGATTGCTGTCACTGCAGGTCTAGAAGCTTCAAAAGGAGAAGCTGTTGTTATCATTGATGCCGATCTGCAAGATCCACCTGAATTGATAATTGAACTTTATGCAAAACTTAATGAAGGTTTTGAAGTTGTTTATGCCACTAGAATTAAAAGAGAAGGTGAAGGTTTTTTTAAAAAAATAACTGCGAAACTATTTTACAAACTTTTATCTTCAATTACTTCATTTAAAATTCCTGTTGATACCGGTGATTATCGCATTATTAGCCGGAAAGTTGTTGAATTATTGAAGATAATGCCGGAACAAAATAAATTTCTGCGTGGCCAGATTGCGTGGTTGGGTTTTAATCAAACTCAAATTTATTTTAATCGTCCTGAAAGAATGCATGGAAAATCCGGATATTCTTATAGCAAGATGCTGAACTTTGCCATAGATGGAATTACCAGTATTACAGATATACCACTTAAACTTGTAACACGCTTAGGGCTTTTTATTTCTTTATTTTCATTTGTCGTGATACTCTATGCTATCTATTCACATTTTATCCTTCATCGTACGATAACAGGTTGGACCTCCCTTATTATTAGTTCGGCGTTTATAGGAGGTGTACAACTTTTCTCTCTGGGAATTATTGGAGAATACATCAGTAGAATGAATAGAAATATTCTGAAAAGACCTTTATATATCGTCAATAAAACAAATATAGGAAGTTAGGCTTTACCGCATTAACATGACTGACCCTCTAGATTTATAGGATTCGTTTTTACAGGTATATTCTATTCGGTAGAAATATGTTCCACTGTTTAAATCCTTATTTTTATATTTTCCATCCCAATGACTTGAAGTTTCTTTAGCACGAAAAACAACACCTCCGTTCCGGTCAAAGATTTCAAACGATTCTAATTCTGAAATAATATATGGATTGCTTATAAAAAATTCATCATTGAGATTATCGCCATTAGGTGTAAATGCAGTTGGTAGTCTTATCTCATTACATTCTAATTTGTCCTTATCGACTACTCTTACCAGTACAGAATCCTGAATACTACATCTTCCCAATCGAAATGAAGCTGAATACAATATGTCTGAAGTTGGATTACAAATTGGATTGAGTATTGAAGTTGATGAAAGTCCGATACCTGGAGTCCAGGCTAGTAAACTTGGACAAACACTTGATGCCCTTAACTCGAATTGATCACCAAGAAATATGATGGTATCCTGGGTTAATATTCTTTGTTGTGGAATGAATGAAGCCTCAACATCTTCCCGCAAGAATGCATAATTCGCAAAAAGAACTCGGTCGATCCTTCCTTGAAGAGCAACTAAGCCATTATTCTGACAGTCCGAATTATTAAATCCGATTGAAGATCCATTGTCAAGGCGTAGTAGATCATTGGCAATTATGCTGGCTTTCTCTTTACCATTTATGTACGCCCTGATGTCTATTCCGTTAACAGAAAGACAAACATTTTGCCAGCAACTTTTGGGATCTGCATCCGCAAAAAAAGTATAAACTTCATCAGTTCCTTCCTTTAAGAAAAATACAAATACAGAATCACTTACCCTATAACTAATATCAAGAGCCGTATCTGAATTACAGATTGCAGATTTGGATATAAGATTAACATCACCAATAGGATTTTCGATTAAAACATCAAAACACAAGGTGAAGTTAAATCTAAACAAACTGTCGTAGGTGTTACTCATATTGAATGAATTCATATTCAAATCTATCGCATCCTCTACAGTACCACACTTACATTCTGGCGGAAATTCAGAGTTCAAATCGGGATAGTTTCCATTCGAATCAGTCAGGTTACAATTTTTAAAATTGTAAAAAGCAATTTTTTTCGCCTGAGTAAACAGTGGACTAATTGTGAGAAAACTTAATAAAACAAAAATACACTTACGGATCATATGGCAAATTTATTCATTCTACGAGAAACTAATGTATTCAATTTCAGCTTTTTAAATGCTTTTAAGTGTATATTAACGAAACAAGTACACTTTACATTATTCTGTCTTATATCTTTGCTGTTCAAATTATGCTACAGGGAATTTTTAGTAGGCTTTTCGGAAAGGTCAAGAAACCTGATGACGAATTTGCTGAAATGAGCTTCATGGATCACATTGATGTTCTTAGAAAACATCTTTTTAGAATTGCATTGTATATCGCCATCGGTATGTTTGTTGCGTTTTTAAATAAAGATTTTCTCTTCAATTATATTATTCTTGGTCCATTAAATGAAAATTTTCCAACCTATCGAATTTTTTGTGCACTATCTGAACTTACATGTATCAAGCCACCCAAAACAGAAATATTTACGCGAGAACTTTCGGAAGCATTAATGATACACCTTCAGGCTAGTTTTTTTGTAGGCTTGTTTATTTCCTCACCCTTGGTAATTCGAGAAATTTGGGAGTTTGTGAAGCCTGGTCTTTATGAAAAAGAAAGATTTGCTACAAAAGGAATCGTGTTTATCCTTTCATTCTTATTTATTCTTGGTGTTCTGTTTGGCTTCTTTATACTTGCTCCTTTTTCTATGAGTTTTTTGGCTTCTTATAATGTAAGTGACTTGGTTAAAAGTTCTGCGACCTTGAGTTCGATTATTGACATCATGATTATGTTTACTTTTTTTACCGGTTTGGTATTTGAATTACCATTGGCGGCTTATTTTCTTGCCAAGCTCGGAGTTGTGAGTGGTACTTTTTTAAGAAAATACAGAAGACATGCTTTCCTTGTCCTTGCACTAGTAGCGGCAATCATCACGCCTCCGGATGTAGTTTCCATGATTGTTGTTCTAATTCCATTAAGTTTACTATATGAAGTTAGTATTCTAGTAGCAGACAAAACTTTTCCGAAAGAACTAAGCACAATTTAAAGTATGACGAGGATTTCATCTGCTTCAACACTGATACTAGCTTTATTTATTCCCATTTTCTGGTTTGTATTTTTCGGATCAATAACAATGGCATTCTTAATTTCTGATCAGGAAAGTCTCCCATTTGGTTTCTATGGAAGATTGCGTTGGATTATATTAGGACTTTTTATTTTAATTGGCACAGGAATTTATTGTACAATTCTAAAATTAAAAAGAATTGACATAGACAATGATTATATCTATGTATCTAATTATTTTAAAACAGTAAGAATACCCTATGAACAAATTGAATCGTTAACTTGTAAGTCAATTTCTATTCGTCAAATCGGAAAATTAAATCTCAAGCACAAAGGAATTTTTGGAAATAAAATCTATTTTATTGTAGAATCTGAGAAATATTCTCTGCTTCAGTCTAAAATAACCAGTCAGCACTAATCCTTTACCGACTTGGTCTGTAAATGTATAATGGGACAAATCATCTCTTCCATGCTAATACCTCCATGTTGAAAAGTATTCTTATAGTAGTTCATATATTGTCCATAATTATTCGGGTAGAGAAAATAATTGCGATCCTTGGCAAATATATAAGTAGAAGATAAGTTTGGTCTGGGCAAACCAACTTCCTGAGGATTTTTAATTTCTAAAACATCTTTTCGTTCATATGAAAGATTTTTACCAACTTTATAACGCAAATTTGTTGTTGTGTCCCTGTCTGCAACAACCTTACTTGGGTCCTGTACTCTAATAGTCCCGTGATCCGTTGTAATTATCAATTGGAATTTCTGGTCTGAAATTTTTTGTAAGGCTGCCCAAAGTGGTGAATGCAGGAACCATGAACGAGTCAAGGATCTATAGGCAATTTCATCTGATGCCAACTCCTTCAATACTTCAAGTTCGGTTCGAGCGTGTGACAACATATCAATAAAATTATATACAATTACCGTTAGTTCATTTTGTAAGAGATTATGAGCATTATCTATCAATTGTTTTCCTTTTACTGAATTTGTAATTTTCCAATACTCATGTTTCAAGTCCCTTCGAATAGATCGCTTTAAATTCTGAGCTAACAAATCAGGTTCCTTCAAATTTTTTCCTCCTTCTTCATTGTCATTGAGCCACCATTCAGGATAAAACTTCTCAATTTCACTTGGCAACATCCCGGCAAAAATACTGTTCCTTGAATATTGAGTTGTTGTCGGCAGAATGCTATAAAAATAATCTTCCTGATTCAAATTAAACTTTTCTAGTAATATGGGCTCGATAACCTTCCACTGATCAAATCTCATATTGTCCAATAAAATAAAAATTGTTGGAATATCCGTTCTCAAGGATTTAAAAACCTTATTTAATAACACAGTATGAGACATTACCGGAGATTGGCCCGTATTATTAAACCAGCTTTGATAATGATTATTAATAAATTTTGAAAATTCTATATTGGCCTCTGTTTTTTGTTGAGCAAAAATTTCCTGAATTTGTGAATCAGCACCCTGATCCAACTTTAACTCCCATTGAATCAACTCCTTGTAAATTGTTACCCAATCTTGATAATTCTCTGTCTCAGATATTTCCATAAACAACTTTCGGAATGCCATCTGATAATCTGTAGTATTTTTCTCCGATACGAGTCTTTTTGTATCAATGAGTTTCTTAATACATAATAGCAGTTGGTTGGGATTGATTGGTTTAATCAGATAATCTGAAATCTGACTTCCAATTGCTTGTTCCATAATATTCTCGGCTTCGTTTTTCGTAACCAACACTACCGGAACTTTAAATCCCGATTGCCTGATTCTTTCAAGTGTTTCGAGACCGGTTATACCAGGCATTGTTTCATCCAAGAAAACAAGATCAAACTTTGGGTTCAGCTTTGTATCTTCTAGTAAATCATAACCATTTGTAAAAATAGACAACTCAAACCCTTTCTTTTCAAGAAAAAAAATCTGTGGTTTAAGTGTATCAATCTCATCATCTGCCCAAAGTATTTTTAACTTCTCCATTCTCTAATTCAATAATCTTTCAAACAATCTAAACAATTCTAGGAGCTTAATCATTAATTTCTATCAAGCACTCTATCTTTACACAAAACTATAAAACTGCAGAGTATTGTCCTCAAATAAAATATTTAACGATCCTATTTATGGTTTTATTACTGTACCAAATGGGATTCTGATGAAAATAATTGAGCATCCGTATTTTCAAAGACTCCGAAGGATCAAACAACTCGGATTGACTCATTATGTTTATCCGGGAGCTGTTCATACAAGATTCAATCATGCTTTAGGAGCTTTTCATCTAATGACTGAAGCATTATCACAGCTTCGTCAAAAAGAGGTTCCCATAACTCAAGAAGAAAAAGAAGCCGCACAACTTGCTATTTTATTGCACGATGTAGGTCATGGTCCTTTCTCCCATGTACTTGAACATAGTCTTATCAATGTACAACATGAGTCCATCACCTTATGGATTATGGAATTTTTGAACTCAGAATTTAAGGGTCAGCTGGATCTCTGTATTGAATTATTTAAAGGCCAATATCCGAAAAAATTTTTACATCAGCTTATAACCAGCCAACTTGACGTTGATCGATTGGATTATTTAAAACGGGATAGTTTTTATACCGGCGTTGTCGAAGGCAATATTGGAATCGACCGCTTAATTAATATGATGAATGTTGTAAACAATGAACTGGTTCTCGAAGAAAAATCTATTTATACGGTTGAAAAATTTCTTGCATCCCGAAGAATCATGTATCTCCAAGTATATCTACACAAAGCCGCTCTTGTTGCAGAAAAAATGTTGAAACACCTATTATCTTTGATATCTGAAAGAAAAAATAAACTTGATTTTAATTTACCCATACTACAATTAATGGATTTAAAAATAAATTCTCAAACTGACCGGATTAATTTTCTTAATCAATTCATTTTAATTGATGATATTGACATCTGGTCACTATTGAAAATGTGTAAAACTTCATCAGATCTGGAAATTGCTCAACTTTCTGATGCATTAATTAATAGAAAACTATTAAAAATTAATGTAAGCGATTCGGACTTATTTGATTCTACAACCAAAACAACAAAATTAAAGAACTTGCATTTCAAAATCGACTTTAGAGCTTATGATCCTACAGATGGAGAAATCCTATTTAAAGCAAAAGACGAATCCGTCTATCCTCTATCCAGCGTAAAAGATTTTCAGTATTTATTACAAAACACAACAAGACATTATACTATAAAATAAAGATACAAAGTTTCATGAAAATATTAGATCAAAAAATAGAAAAACTATTATTTAAAGAACTTGACAGACAAAGACGAGGCATCGAATTAATCGCTTCAGAAAATTTCGCCAGCTATCAGGTAGTCAGTTCAATGGGTTCTTGTCTAAACAATAAATATGCGGAAGGATATCCTGGTAAAAGATATTACGGAGGTTGTGAAGTTGTAGATGAAATCGAAAGTCTAGCAATTGAAAGATTGAAAAAACTTTTTAATGCAGAATACGCCAATGTTCAACCGCATTCCGGGGCGCAAGCCAATCTTTCCGTACAACTTTCAGTACTTAATCCGGGTGATACAATTCTTGGGCTTGATTTGGCACATGGAGGTCATCTGTCTCATGGATCACCGGTCAACATCAGCGGCAAATATTACAAGGTTGTTAGTTACGGATTAGACTCAAATGGTATTGTAGATCTCAATCAGGTAAGAGAATTGGCTAAAATGCATTCCCCTAAATTAATTATATGTGGTGCTTCTGCATATTCAAGAGACTGGGACTATTCAACATTTAGATCCATTGCCGATGAAACTAATTCAACCTTACTTGCAGACATAGCACATCCTGCAGGTTTGATCGCAGCCCATCAACTCAATGATCCTCTCCCTCATTGTCATATTATAACTTCAACGACTCACAAGACCTTAAGAGGTCCTCGTGGAGGAATAATACTCATTGGAAAAGATTTTCCAAACAGAATTGGCAAAAAAGATAAAAAGGGAAATCTAATTCCGATGTCTAATCTAATCAATAGTGCTGTTTTTCCGGGTATTCAGGGCGGACCCTTGGAGCATATTATTGCATCAAAAGCGATTGCATTTGGTGAAGCATTGGAAGAAAAATTTGTTCATTACACCCGACAAGTAATACTTAATGCCGCTCATCTTTCAGCAGAACTTGTAAAGTTAGGATTCCGAATTGTATCCGGGGGTACGGATAATCATCTTATGCTTGTTGATCTCCAAACTAAAAATATCACCGGAAAAGATGCTGAAAATATCCTGATTAAGGCGGATATTACAACCAATAAAAATATGATTCCAAATGACCCACAGCCGGCAAACATAACATCCGGAATTCGATTAGGGACAGCTGCAATGACCTCAAGAGGTTTTGTTGAATCTGATTTTACACAAGTAGCAAAATGGATTAATGAATTAATAGAACATCATGATAATGAATCTATAATTCATTCTGTAAAAGCTCAGGTAAATGAATATATGAAAAAATTTCCGTTGTATCCGGAGCTTGGATAACAAATTCTATCATAATGAATTTCAGATATTCTCAATTTCGTTCTGCTGATGCAATACTTTTCATGCAACAATTACTATTCTAAAATTTGAGCCTTAATCATATAATACGTGAATTAAATGAAATGACAAATCCAGTATTTCCTTCAATCACTCATTGATATTCATCATCATATAATTGACTATTATTATTTATACTTCTGAATTCTTTCCATTTCCCGTTTCTGGTCTTTTTCTTTTATAGCATCTCTTTTGTCAAATGATTTTTTGCCTGATGCCAGGGCTATCTCAATTTTAATCATTCCTCTGTCAGATAGATAAACCCTATACGGTATTATGGTATTTCCTTTTTCATTCACTTTTCGTTCTAGCTTTCTTAATTCAGAACGATTTAATAATAATTTTCGAGGTCTCTTAGGCTCATGATTTTGCAATCCAGAATCGTATTCTGAGATATGCATATTGCGAATCCAAAGCTCACCGTGCTCGAAGGCACAATAAGCATCACTTAGATTTGCTTTTCCACTTTTAATTGATTTAACTTCTGTTCCCGTTAGAATTATTCCTGCTTCAAAAACCTGGGTAAAAAAATATAGATGTGTAGCTTTTCGATTAACAATCTCGAGTTCGCTCATTTCTTAACATACTTTACAAAGTCAAATTTTTCAGTATTGATACCTTTCATATCGGTAATCTCAGCATACATAGAGGTATCTGAGACTATGAAATACTTGATTACATTGGGATAATCATTCTTCTCATTGACGAATCTTAACTTACAAGACTTATCGGGTATTAATTTAAACTGAACTGGTAATGAATCCTTTCCAGTCTTCACCTGATAGATCCATGTTTCATCTGCTTTAAATAATTTCATGGATTCATTTATCGTTGTAGAACCTGAAGTCATATCATATGCAACTCCGATTGTCTCGGTTGGACTTACAATGGCCCATTTCTCAAACTTCTGCTTGCCTCTTTGTTGCCAGGTCCCGGTCATTGCTTTTAGATTGGTGCCTTTTGGTCCAAATCCATTCTTACTAGAATTGCAAGAAACAAGCAAAATGCAACATAAACTGTACAGCAATTTCTTCATGATTTAAATTTTTTCAGTCACAAAATTAGTCATTTTTGTCAAAAGATGAAAGGTCGCATTATCCCCATTAATGAAATGATTTCTATTCGGATAAACATAAGTATCAAATTGCTTTTTATGCTTGATCAATTCCTTCATCATCTCTGCTGAATTTTGGAAATGAACATTGTCATCGGTAAGACCATGAATTAATAAATAATTTCCTTTCAAGTGCTTAGCAAAATATACCGGTGAGTTTTCCTGATAGGCTTCTGCATTATTGGTAACATCACCCATATATCGCTCAGTATATATACTATTATACCACTTCCAATTAGTAACAGGAGCGACTGCAATTGCTGATTTAAATACATTACTGCCTTTTAAAATACAAAGTGTAGACAAGTATCCGCCATAACTCCAACCAAAAATCCCAATCCTGCTTCCATCGATATATTTAAGACCGGAAAGATACTTAGCTGCATCTATTTGATCTTCAGTTTCAAATTTACCCAACTGCTTATAGGTAAGTTTTCGAAAGGCTTCACCTCGCCCTCCTGTACCCCGATTATCTACCACAAAAATCACATAATCTTTCTGAGCAATCATATTGTGCCACCAATATTGGCTTATACCTGCCCAACGATTCATTACTTTCTGATCTCCAGGGCCACCATATACGAACATCAACACTGGGTACTTTTTGGAAGAATCGAAGTTTGAAGGTCGCATCATCATACTATTAAGAACATCCCCATTTCTGTTCTTTATGCTCCCAATTTCAAACGTTGAAAGATTGTAATCCTTGATTCTATTTATTAAAGCCTTATTGTCTTCAAGTATTCTAAGACTTTCTCCTTTAAGATTACATATTCTATGAATGGGGGGGAGAAGATATTGTAGAGGATGAAATGACCAAATAATTTCCCGCCACACTCAATATCCCTGAGTGAACACCTGATTCAGGAGTAATACAAGATTCGAAAGATCCGTCGGTATGAATCGAATACAATTTTCGTTCTAGACCACGGTTTACTGCTTTTTGGTAATATATTATAGTCTGTTCTTTATTCATTCCATAAAAGCTGCTAACTTCATTTTCACCATTTGTAATCTGGTTTATCAATTTTCCATTCATACTATAACGATAGAAATGATTATATCCATTCTGTTCTGAAGACCAAAAAAAATATTTTCCATCTTTACTAAAAACCAGATTATCATGCAATTCTATATAGTAGTTATTCTTCTCGTCCAACAATACTCTAAAGGTATTCACATTGGTATTAACAAGAATTAATTTAAGATTATTTTGTGTTCTGTTAATTGTTGTTACGCAAAGCTGATTTTCTGTATGTGTCCAATTAATTCTAGGAATATAAACATTATCTTTTGAACCAATTCCGGTATTCAATATCTGTGGTTTTTTCTTATTAAGGTTGTAGATCCACACACTTAAGCTTGAATTTTCTTCTCCAACTTTAGGATATTTAAATTTGTAAACTTCAGGATAAGGTTGGTCTTTGTAGTATTCCATGCTAAATTCTTTTACATTGGATTCATCAAATTTTAAAAATGCAATCTGATCAGAATACGGTGACCATTCATATGCACGGGTCAAGGTAAACTCTTCCTCATAAATCCAATCAGAAGCTCCATTAATTATTTGGCCTTTATTCCCATCGTTTGTAATTTGTTTAATCTTGCCACTTTCGAGATTTTGACAATACAAATTATTCTGATACACAAATGCAATATATTTATCATCCGGAGAAATACTTGGATACATGATGTATTCCAGGTTAAATATTCTAATCAACTTTTTACTTTCAAAATTAAATACATAGTGTTGCGCAATTGTAGAATATCTGTAAATGGATTCGCTATTTACGGTGAATAGTATGAGCTTACCACTCTTTGAAAATTCATAGGATTGAATTTTATTCAATAATTCCGGAGATTTTGATTCCACATCAAAAACCACTTCTTCAAAATCTCCTGTTTCAATTAAATATCGATTAATTTTATTGCTCTCAAAATTCGTATAAGTTCTACCATCCGTACTGAATTCAAATCCACTCAAACCCTTAGTACGAAATACACCCTTCTCAACAATATCTTCCAAAGTTGGATTCTTTAGCTGAGCGATCAAGCCTAAACCATTAAGCAATAAAATTCCTGAATAGATAATAAATTTCATAATAAAAAATTTAAGAATACAATTTTATCAATAAGTTCATCAATTTAATCTTTAACTGTTTATATGGTGGATAAAACAATTTTAAGGTTGAAGGTATTTTGCTTTGTCTGGAAACTGACCTCTGGTGGGAAAATTCAATAAATCCGAAATACCCGTGATACTTACCAATCCCACTGTGATGATCACCACCAAAGGGAAGATTACATTCTGTATAATTCAGGAGGCATTGATTGATTGAAACATTCCCTGAACGAACGTTCTTTAAAAGACTCTTAATAAAGTTATCATTATTACTGAAGACATACATATTCAAAGGGCGCATTTGATGGATTAGTTCATTGGCAATATCCTCTTTACTATGATAAACCATTAAAGGTAACACCGGACCAAATACTTCTTCTTGCATAATTGCATGGTTCCATTGTATATTTCCTAATAATAAAGGCTTAATCTTAAGACGTTTCAAATCGACCTTATATTCATTCAATGCAATTGCTCCAGAAGACAATGTAAGATCTACCATTTCTGTAATTCTCAAAAATTGCTTTTCATTAATAATTCTAGAATAATCTTCTGAATTTAAAATATCCTCACCATACATCTTATTAATCCATTCATTCCAGTACCGCACAAAATCCTCAACCTGATCTTCCTTTAAATAGACAAAATCCGGTGCAAGACAGGATTGACCAGAATTTAAAGTTTTTGCAAAAGCAATATCCTGTACAATCGATTTCAAATTAGTATGATCATCAATAATTACCGGGCATTTTCCACCTAATTCGAGTGCACAATAGCTCAGATTTTGAGATGCAGCATACAAAACCTTTTTAGCTGTCTTTCCTGAACCCGTAAAGAAAATCATATTAAATGGAAGATAACACAAACTGTTGGCCAATGTATGATCACCTTCCACAATGATTACCTCACTGGAATCAAAACATTCGCTAATGATCTTTAGCAATACTCTATTGCAGGTTGAGACAAACTCTGAAGGTTTAATTAATACTCTGTTTCCCGCTGAATAAGCCGCGATGAGTGGATTAAGTACTAAACTAATAGGATAATTCCATGGTGAAAGAATAAGAATAACACCTTTTGGTTCATAGCGAATATAGGATTGGCTACCTATCAATAGAAAATCAGAACTTACAAATTTATTCTGAGTCCAAAATTGCAAATTCTTCAATGTCTTATCCAGTTCTCTCAATACGATCAGTATTTCTGAACTATCAGATTCAAAATCTGACTTTCCAAGGTCTTGCTTAAGCGCTAACCGGATCTCTGGACGATAACGAACGATTCCTTTTCTTAATATTTTTAATTTATCAAGTCTTTTAGAGATATCGGGATAGGGATCTCGTTGAAATGCATTCACTAAATCCTGAAAAGTCTGGAGTACTTCCATTGAACAATTTGAACTTCAAGTAAATACTATAAATATTTTATATGACCTGCAAGCTCTTCTGATAAATTTCTGCAACTGCATTAGCTACCCTGGGAGCTATACTTTCGTCCATTACCGGAGGAATAATATGATCCCGACTCAGATCGGATATTCCACTGGCAATCGCTTCAGCAGCTGCAAATTTCATTGCAAGAGTAATCCTAGGAGCACGAACCCGCATGGCTCCCAAAAATATACCTGGAAATGCAAGAACATTGTTTACTTGATTAGGAAAATCAGATCTACCAGTACCAACAACTAAAGCGCCTCCCGCATAAGCTTCTTCAGGAAGAATTTCAGGAACCGGATTGGCTAAAGCAAGTATTAATGGTTCTTTCTCCATTGTTCTGATATCTTCTCTTTTTAATAAATCTTCCTTGCTCACACCAATAAAAACATCTGCATTCCGAATAGCATCAAAGATGCTTCCTCCAAAATTCTCTTTGTTTGTAAAATTCAATAAATCTTTTTTGACACCATTTAGATCTGTTCGATCCTTGTTAATTATTCCAACAGAATCGCATACAATTATGTCCCTTACAATTTGCTGATTGGCAGTATGCGCATCCTTCTTTCCTATATATTTACTGATGGCTATTCCTGCAGCACCTGCCCCATTAACTACTACTCTCAGATCTTCCATTTTTCTTCCCGTCAATCGACAAAAATTCATAATTGCGGCAAGAACAACAATGGCAGTACCATGTTGATCATCGTGAAAAACAGGAATTCCGATATCTTGTAAACGATCTTCAATTTCAAAGCATCTTGGAGAAGAAATATCTTCTAGATTAATTCCACCAAATACAGGTGCAATATTCTTTACAATAGATACTATTTCATCTGAGTTTTGGGTATTAAGACAGATTGGGAATCCGTTAATTCCTGCAAATCTTTTGAACAACATGGCTTTACCTTCCATTACAGGAATAGATGCACTTGCCCCAATGTTGCCAAGCCCTAATACAGCAGAACCATCAGATACTATGGCAACAGTATTCCCCTTTATTGTATAGTCATAGACCTTGTTTAAATCTTCATATATTTTTATACAAGGTGCAGCTACCCCGGGAGAATATGCAAGAGAAAGGTCTTCTGTTGACTGAATATTAATTTTATTCTCAACTGATATTTTGCCTTTGGCCTTTTCATGCAATTCTATTGCTCTATCAAAAACACTCATAAGATTTTACGAAGATCAGATTAATTAAGGAAATTCAAGAGAAAGTTTTAAAATAATTCATATGTTTTAGTAAATTAATATATATCCGGGTTTGATTACAATGAATCACATATTTAAGTATTAATTATAAATGTTCCATACTCGATTAAAAAAGCAAAAACTTTTACACTGCCTAAAGAATTCATTATCATTATCAACAAAATCAGGTTCAAGGACTTTTAACTTTCCAAAATTCTAATCAATCATCCACAAAACAGCAACTATACTCTACAAAATAATGATCAATTTTATAAAACAATTCTCAAAACTTATCAAGCTTAAGAATTTATTGCATCGATGATCTGTTGTGAATGTATGCTGCTGTCAACCGGATAAATTATTCTATGGATATTTTTTACTTTATTTAATACATAGGTAACACGATGCAAGCCATCATATTCCTTACCAAACATCTGTTTTTTACCCCATATTCCTAATTCGCTAGCGAGTAGATGATCCGAATCCGTTAATAAATCAAAATTCAACTTAAATTTTTCTATAAATTTTTGATGTGATTTAGCATTGTCTGGACTTATCCCATAAATTTTACAACCATAATCTTTTAAACGGTCAAGGTTATCTCTGATCCCACAGGCTTCCTTCGTACAGGTTGGTGTATCATCTTGTGGATAAAAAAATAAAATCGTAATTTCAGATTCAATCTTATGAATTGACACTAAATTTCCAATTTGATTTGCAAGAGTAACATCCGGAAAAATATTACCTTCTAAAACTTTAAATTTGGGCTTATAATTTTCCATAAAAGAAATTATTTAGATCAAAAAAGTATATTTATACTCTTTCCTGTTCTTTCTGACATCTTCAAGAACAATGATCAACTCGTGTGTACCAGTACTCAACCAGGGTTCAAATTGATGCGTAATGGTTCTTGATTTAAGATCATGTTCTAAAATTATCCATTGCCCATCAATATAAGCATTGTACTTTATACTGGAGCGTTTTTCAGTGACATCTGCTACATTATCCGTCATGGTAAAACTCATGCTCTTTCTGCCCAGCATATTATACTTAAAATTCTTAGGATTTAATCTGGGAGCAATGGTATCGGTCAAAATTGAAAAATAGCCAAGTTGCTTAGATTTTGCGATCAAAACTCCATCTTTCCACTCACCATTTAACGAAACAGCAGCTTTTCCTCGTTTTAATCCTACAAAACATTTATCAATCATTTCCTGAGGAATCAATTTTACTGGTTTTAGAGAAATTTCAATTGGTTTGTGAAGCGGTGTATTATTGGGCGAAATTCCAATCCAAGGACAAAAACAGGAATGAGAACTATTGCTAATAGTGTCAATTTTACAATGCACATGATCATAAATACATCCTGCTTCCAACAAAAATTTTCCAAATCCAAAATCATGTTCAAATCGCCTATCAAAGTACAGAGTATAAGGAAGCTCAATTTTGGTATTTTGAACTTTGTATTGTGCGTTCTGAATTGTAAATTCTTTTTTTGTTTCGTTGCCAAGTGCATCAGATATATAAAGTTCTACATGATGCTCTTTTCCATCTCCAATATAATAGAATCCATCATTTTCTACAGAAGTATATATTGGTATTTTGTTACCCTGTAATTTAAAACATCTGTGAAATCTACCTTGAAATCTGCTTTCATAATCAATGTGGGCATTAAGATAACGCGCATCTTGGAGGGACCAAGAATCTAAGCTAAATGAATAAAACAGACTGTGATCAACAAACATTCTTACAGATTTTATTCCGATGTTCCTCCAAGAATTGTTGCTTCGATCATATGCTTCTACCGCCATTCCGAAAACATCACCCGGAATTAGTACTTTGTTCAGTTTTGAACTATGAATTAACTTCTCGGAAACTTGTCTGCCATCGAGATCAAATCCATACAACTTAAATCGGTTTAAATGAGGTGGAATATGATCCTCAATAGGAAGTCCAAATTCAGAGGGATCCACAACCTGATCCGTACCGGTTATTCTAACTTCAAAATGCAAATGAGAACCTCTGCTATCGCCTGTATTACCCATAAATGCTACAAGTTCACCTGTGGCAACTGGTATATCTTCCGGATTTAATTCTAGTTCTAATTCGTTCTCCTGTCTCTTATATTGTTCTGTCTTAATCTTATCTTCAATGTCTGAGCGGAATCTTAGAATGTGTGCATAAAATGTAGAATAACCCCCCTCATGTTCGATGAGGAGACTCTTCCCATAGTTTTTTGAATCAATTTTAATTTTTCTGATGAACCCCGGCGCCGCAGAGATTAATGAATCTCCATCTATTCCTTTAGAAGATCTAAAATCTATTCCGGCGTGAAAATGATTGGATCGAATTTCTCCAAAACTTCCTGTAACCGATATTTTATGCGTAATAGGTGAACTTAAGAAAAAAGGAAGGATTGGTCTAAATGCTATAGTTGCTTTATCTGTTTTTATACAAGACAATATTATTCCTATGACTAAGAAGAATTTCCTACTACTCATCCTTTTTTAAAAAGCTCCGCAAAAATAAACTTATTGAGCTTTTTAATGCCGCTTTCTATACTAAACTTACCAAGTTTTATTTCTTTTAAGATTTCATTAAGTGTATCATTGAAAATAGGGTTGTTTTCAAATTGAATTTTTAAAGTATCTATCCAATGATGTTTAAAATAACGCGCATTTTTTTCATTTCTGTTAATTTCTTTAAGATTATCAGTATTTAATATATTAATAAAATCTACAATATAATTAAATAAATTTAACACGGAATCTTCTTTTTTTATAGATATCTTTATTGCTTTTACAGGTAATTTGTTGCCTTGTCGTGAATTAATATTTAAAATAGATTGAATTTCCATCAAACTCTTTTTAGCCGAAACTTCCAATTCTCCGTCATCTTTACAAATAATATATAAATCACCCCATTCCATAATCCCTCTCTTAAGGGCTTGCAGTTCATCTCCTGATCCAGGCTGTATGAGACATAGAACAATATCTGAAATATTAACCACATCTATTTCTGATTGGCCTACCCCAACCGTTTCTACAATAATCGTCTGAAATCCGGCAGCTTCCAGAATTATAATACATGAATGCGTATTTCTGTTTGTTCCTCCTAATTCATTGGCTGTATTTCCAGGTCTTACAAAAACATTTGGATCGTTGACTAATTTATTCATCCGTGATTTATCACCCATAATGCTTCCTCCGGAAATTTGACTACTAGGATCAATACTCAGCACCGCTAATTTTCCAAATTGTCTGACAAAATAGGGACCCAGTTGATTTATTAATGAGCTTTTTCCAACACCGGGAGCACCGGTTATGCCTATACGAATACTTTTCTCGAGCTGATTAGCATCAATTGACTTAAGAAGTTCATCCGCTTTAAGCTTGTCTTCTGCCAGGTTGCTTTCCATCAAAGTAAGGGCTTTAGAAATAGCAGTTCTATCTCCCTGTACAATTAAGTTTACCCAATCGGTTATATTTATATTATACAATTTTATTTAATATGTAATTCGCACTTATTCAGTAACAAAATTAACTATTTTCTAAATCTTGAACCTATCCTAGTTTTATGGTATTAAAAAATTTTCTTTAAGCCGTAAGAAGGAGAACAATTTAAAATGTTCAGAATATTCATAGAATGAACAAATTCAAGGAATTAACGTTAAATTGTGCAATAAAGAAGTTCGCTGATATGGCCCAAAATAAAATGATTTATTTAGACAACAATGCTACAACTCCCTGCGATCCTAGAGTTGTTAAGGCAATGCTGCCATACTTCTATGAACATCCAGGAAATGCTGCCAGTAGAAGTCATCCTTTCGGTTGGGAAGCTGAAGCTGCTGTAGATACAGCAAGGCAGCAGATTGCAGAGCTGATTCATTGTGATGAGAAAGAAATAATTTTTACTTCAGGGGCGACCGAATCTGATAATCTAGCGATAAAGGGTGTTTTTGAAATGTATTCCCGAAAAGGAAATCATATTATAACTGCAACAACAGAACATAAAGCAGTTCTTGATACTTGTAAAGTTTTGGAAAAAAAAGGAGCAGAAGTTACTTATCTGGAAGTTGGATCTGATGGTCGTATAAATCTTCAGGAGTTAGAATCTGCAATAAAACCAAGTACGGTTCTGATTTCCATTATGTGGGCAAATAATGAAACAGGAGTCATTCAGCCCATAAAAGAAATAGGCGACATCTGTGCCAAACATGGAATTCTATTTATGTCGGATGCTACGCAAGCAGTAGGCAAAATCCCTGTTTATCCAAAAGAAAACGGTGTTCATCTCATGGCATTTTCAGCACATAAAATGTATGGACCAAAAGGTGTAGGTGCACTTTATGTTAGCCGTAAAGATCCACGAGTAAAAGTTACTGCGCAAATGGATGGCGGCGGACATGAAAGAGGTATGCGTTCGGGCACATTAAATGTTCCTGGTATTGTAGGATTTGGTAAAGCTGCAGAAATAGCCTCAAAAGAAATGAAACAGGATGCAGAAAGACTGAGTAAACTTAGAGATAAATTGGAATCCGGACTTAAAAGCAAATTGGAAGAGGTTTATGTTAATGGCTCAAAGGATTTTAGAATGCCTCATGTAACCAATATGTCGTTCAAACACGTAGAAGGTGAGGGTCTTATGATGACCTTTAATCAGGATATAGCCTTATCTTCGGGATCTGCATGTACCTCAGCTTCTCTCGAACCATCTTATGTATTAGTTGCTTTGGGACTGGGAGATGATTTGGCGCATTCATCTCTTAGATTCAGTCTTGGAAGATTCACGACAGAAGAAGAAATTGATCAGGCTATTGAAGCTATTGCGTCAGGTGTAAATCATATGCGTGATCTATCACCAATTTGGGAAATGTATAAGGAAGGAGTTGACTTAAAGACAGTAATTTGGAGTTCCCATTAAATTTTTGTTTCTATGTATTTTTATATTGAATTTTAAAAATTAAAATATGGCTTATTCAGAAAAAGTTTTAGATCATTTTAAACATCCAAAAAATGTTGGAAGTCTTGATAAAAATGATTCGAATGTAGGTACTGGTCTCGTTGGAGCACCCGAATGTGGTGATGTGATGAGATTACAAATAAAGGTTAATCCAAACACTAATACGATTGAAGATGCTAAATTCAAGACATTTGGTTGTGGATCCGCAATCGCTTCCTCTTCTTTAGCTACAGAATGGTTGAAAGGTAAAAATATAGAAGACGCAATGAAGATTGACAATATGGATATTGTAGAAGAGCTCGCTCTTCCTCCCGTTAAAATTCATTGCTCGGTATTGGCAGAAGATGCAATCAAATCCGCCATTAAAGATTATCAAACCAAAAATGGTCTTGCATAATTCTTTGTAAGAATTCAGACAATTGACAATGATACATGTCGCTCAATCGGCTAAGGATAGAATTCATGAATTAATGAATTCAGCACACGTTGGCTCAGAACATTTTGTTAGAGCATCAGTGACCAGTGGAGGTTGTAGCGGATTAAGTTACAATCTGGAATTTGACGATCAATTAGAACCTAATGATCAAGTATTCGAGGACAATGGAATAAAGGTAGTTACTGATTTAAAATCATTCTTATATCTGTTTGATTCTACACTTGAATTCAGCGGTGGTCTTGATGGTAAAGGTTTTCACTTCGTCAACCCAAATGCTTCACGTTCCTGTGGATGCGGAGAAAGTTTTTCTGTGTAATTGTCATGTAATTCTTTTATAGAATTATTATTGTTATCCTTCTGTCTGATTTCAGAAATTTCAACTTGTCCCCTTTCCCTTAACCCCAGTTTTTCAATCGACTTTCTACTACAAGCATTGATTCCTTTAATCCCAAACACTTACTCATATAAATATCCTCGATAAAAAAAAACTGGTCTGTGGTAGAAAAACTCCGTGAGCAATTTACTTTATTGGACTTTTGAGTCTTGCTAAGCTCAACTTAATAATTTAGTTTTAATCTTTCATTGGAAAAATATTATCGGATTAATGTTACATCTCCTGATAACTGACGGATTTCTCCGTCGCTAAATTTTACCTGTGCTACAAAAACAAAAACTCCGGGATTGACAGGTTTGTTTCTAAAAGTTCCGTTCCACCCAAAACTTGAATCATTTGGAGGTAAATTGTAGTCTTCATACAAGAGTTCTCCCCATCGGTTGAAAATTTGTAAACGATCAATATTAATCAAGCTTGGTTTACCATAAATCGTAAAATGATCATTGACCAAATCTGAATTGGGTGAAAAAACATTTGGAGTCCAAACCTCTTTAGAAATTAATACATGTATATTCATTTTGGCCTCAGCGGTACACCCATTTTCATCAATAACGATTAGAGTAATGGTTTGATCTTTGGTTGGATTTATTGTCACTGAAGAGCAAGTATCACAAGAAATTTTTTCATCAGAAATCCAATGATATTTTGGGAAGTTAACGTTGGTCAATGAGTATAGTCTTAATGTTGAACCGAATTCAATAATTGTATCTTGAATACTTAGTGATATCTGAGGATTAGACAACTGATCTACTTTAAGCTCAGCATCCACCTTGCAGCCATTCGCGTCGGTTACTTCCACTGTATATGTACCACTATTAATATTTCGAATATTATCGGTACTGTCTCCGGTATTCCATAAGTAGTGGTAAGTTGGAACACCTCCGGTAATTTTAACTTCAGCTCCGCCACTTTTTTGATCTATGCATCCTGCAGGAAAAGTAGTGCTTGTAAGCCATAATGGAGGTGGTTGATTGAGTAAAATGGAGTCTTCTGCAGGACATAAATTCTTATCCAGAACCTTTACCCTGATCCAGCCCGCTTCCAGACCACTAATCGTATCCCTTGCGTTCCGGTTAACGGACCATTGGTAAATATAATCTGGTGTTCCTCCCTGTACCTGCACTTTAACGCCACCATCATGATAACCATTGCAACTCACAGAATAACCATTGTAATTTGTAATCACAGTTAAATTAGAATTTAAAACTGGAGGTTCGATGATAAGAATAGAGTCAAATGCGGAACACTTCAGGCTATCTGTCACTTTTATTTTATACCATCCAGGTCCAAGATTTTTAATTTCCGGGCTCTTTTCAAGTCTTCCTTGCCATTCATAATTCAATTCACCAGAATAAAAAAATCCCAGTGCTCTTAATGATGCACTTTGTTCTCCGAAACATCGAATACTGTCTATTTGTAATAGTTCAGCATCGGGTCGATATAACTCCATAAAAACAGTATCATAATAAAAGCATGACTTCTCCTTTGAAACTAACAAAAACAATGTGTCTTTAAGTTCTGTTCCTGCGGATAGATTCAACGGATAGTGATATTGTGCATAAGGTTTATTTACTGAATCGAGACGATCTGCTTGCAACCATCTAAATATATATCCCTGAATTGAATCAAATCCAATATATAATTTCTGATCATAGCAAATTCTAAATTTCTTAGATTCCCCATTAATGATTGGAGGTTTTAAACCTAAAGTGTCAGCTGTACATAAACAAGGATTATCAGCTGGTTCAATAACTGCAATCAGTCTGCAAGAGTGTATACCTGATACTACATGATTCCATTCATGCCAGCTTTTTGAAAATCCATTTACATCTATACCATTAATTGTATCTGTCCTAGTCAGAATATCTGTGGAGTCTAAGAGTCCATTTCCATTCTGATCAAAATAAAATTTAATCTTATAATCAATCTTTCCGGCAAAAGGTGATTTATTCTCGATCAGATACTTTACGTTTAGATTTTCTAATCCTCCGGGTAGAACCTTTGCATTAAGTTCTGAGTCTTCTATACTAAGTCGCGGACTAAGTTCTACGTCTTTAAATTCCCAATCTTGGATTTGAAGAAGTTGAGCACATTGACCTCCGCTACTTCTACTGCATTCAACTGATTGTTCAGAATTCAAGTGTAGTTTAAAATCTGTAGTTTTACAAAGCACAATACATGTTCGCTCAAGTTCTAACTCAAAAACAACACTGTCACCTTTCGGTATTGGTCCGGAAAAAGGAATTTCAAGTGACTCTATTCCATCTAAATAATAAAATCTGACCTTACTTCCATTTACATTTTTTATTGCTTTGAAAGTTCCTGGCTTAAAGCTTAACTCTTTTGCATAGATGAAATAAAGATTTTGCTTGAATCGATTAATACTGTCATTTTTTGAATAAAGAACACATCGAGCCTTAAAAAAATCACCACAGGCGCTGTCTGCGGAAAAACTTAGATGAATATTATAAAGATCTTGTTGATTTTGAGTATTCCTAACAAACCGGAATGGCTTCGAATTGACAACTTGAGATCTTTGCTCCTGGTTGCAAACATTGGAGGATACAAGGTAAAATGAAATAGATTGTCCATCTTCAAGTTCGCAGTTCCCATCAAATGTGAAATGGATTTTAAAATAACTTTCATCAATTCTGTAAAATCCGGTAAGACCATTTGGAAATATAATTGGGTTTAGTTCCCAAAAATAAGTACCCGCCTGAGGAGAAGTAATAGGCAGAGAAAGAAGTGTAAAGCTGTCTTTTGGATATTCTAGCCATGCTTCTTTAAGAATCATTCCTTTAGGCGCTGAAAAATAAAAACGATTATTAAAACTATGACCTAATCCTGAATTATAGACTTCAACACTATATTTGAAACTGTCACAGGGTTGACTTAAGCTGTCAATTGGCTGTGAAATAAGATCTAGTCGAATCGCCGATTCTTCAGGCTCGTAAATCAATACTTGCTGATCAACATAATCGCGACATTTTCCTGTCAAGAAATCATAATCTGAGGGATAAGAAGAACATGAATTTCCAGACAGAACAATAATAGAATCTTTATTGCACGAATTGAAATGCGTAAATAATTCAAACTTCCTTTCATCGTATAGACTATCAAGTTCATAAACCCGTTTTCCGGAGCTTAAAATTTTTGGTAAATGATATGTTGGATTACCTAAAGTATCATATTCTACTAAACTATCTATTAGAATATTACCCGTAGGATTGTCGAACGATACCCATAAATGTTTATAGGTGAAAAATCTCTTCGGTACGGAAGTTTTACTTTTTGAAGTGATTCCAAATTTCCAACTTACGATGGTATCACGAAGGATCTGCTTTTGCTTTTCTGAAAAAATTAAATCTGTTGTCGCAGTATTAACAAGAAAATTTTCTACAGAATAAAGGTCTTTATACAAAGAAGAATCCTGAAGATGTCGCAAATATTTAAATTTTTTATGGATTCGAATGGTATCGATTTGATTAACATAACAATCTGGTCTAACATAAAAGTAAAATAAGTGCTGCACCATTTCAAAATCTTCCTTATCATTAAACTTGTCAAATTCAAGAATAGTATATCCGGAACTATCTCTGACACTTGGTGATATGTATGAGGTATCATATTGCAAATCTGAAGATTGAGTTTTTCTCGTTATCCGTACGTAATTTGGAATATTATTCTGATACATAAAAAATGGAGGAATAACTACTTTAAGATTCTCGACAAGGTAGGTATTGCGATATTCGTTTAGAAACGGATCTGCATTTTCAGAATAAAAACCGTAATTATCAAGTACAGTTTCTATTCTAAAATTACCACAAACGGAAAGATATGGTGAAAATTTAGTAAAATCAGGTACTCCTGAATAATCTTGCCTTAAAGTAATGTTACCTGGATAAGGCTTACCTGTAAATATACTCATTTGCTCAGATTCTCTTTGTTTCATGTTACATCCATCTTGATTATAAGTCAACTCCGCGGTCAAGGTATTCCTTGAAAATTGTGTATTTTCAAAAAATGGAATGGCTGCCTTAATAACGAAAACCATGGAATCAGAGCTACTCAAACTACCCAATAGACAGTTAGAAAATTTTGAACTTATATCAAGTTCCCTTAGAAAGTTACTATAGAAAATATTTGGATTTGAACTATAAAACTCCTGTCCAAGTGCTGAACTGCAATAGGACCAACGATTGGTTTCTCCATCAAAAAACTTGAGTGTATCTGATATCCATCTAATATCATGAAAGGTATCATATTGATTTGGTGCAACATAAAACAATTTTGCCAAATAAGCCAGTCGAAAATAAATATTTGAAAATGAAGCATCGCACAGGATATCAAACGGAATATGAATTAAAAATGTATCATAGGTAAAAAAAGAATTATGATTTATTGAATCTACATTTGGATTTACCTTAGACTGATGCGATGAATCCTTATATCCCGTTGTCAGTCGTTTGAATTCTATTTTTTCAATTGTCAATTTCCCAGAAGTGCCAGCTCCTCCTCCACTTGGACTGCAGATTGCTGCAAAAGCGGAAGAATTGCCGCAATAAAGAGGAATCTTCTGAAAACATTGATCTCCACAATAATAATCAACTTCTATTCTCAAGTTATACTTCGGTGTTCCGCTGCCTGCACATGATGTACAGGGAGTATTGACTCCTCCTGATCCCAAATTTGGATCACAGATAAATTTTAATGGAAGAAGTACATTAAAATTACTATTTTTTGTTTCAAAAAAAATTAGATTACCGCTTCTTCTATAGATTACAGGAAGACCATTTACAAGAATTTCAGCACCTGGAAGTAAGTCAGTAACCGGGGGTAAGATTATCCGTACGGATGAACTATCCATATTACAATAATTCAGAATGTTTTTTTCATTTCTATTAACGACAAAAGAAACCGTATCTGTCTCTTGATTATAATAAACATCCTTCAATCCTCCTGTATATACTGCAGGTCGAGTCCATTGATAACTTTGTTCTGACACAAACCTATCTATTGATCCATTAACACCACAATAGTTGTTATATTCACCTTTAATACGAAGTATTCGCCAGTCGAAGACAACCTGATCACAACCAATACGCAGACAATTTGGATCCATATCATACTTAAGTGTTAGCCTTAAAGTATCCTTTGGACCTAGGTCATCATAGTATCCATCGTTATCCAGGTCATCTAAACCTCCGGGTCCATCCGGATCTGATACATATTTTCTGAAGTCAAGACCGTAACCACTGAAAGCTGTGGTTATAATAGGTACGATTTTACCATTTAGTCTTGCTTCTATAATTCTAAGGCAGTTATCTCTCAATGGTTCCGTAAGTTGATTACCTTGTAGAATTGACCAGCCAAGGTTCAAATACAAATTGAATAAACTGTTTCCCAAATTGAAGCTTCCGTTGTTACTAAAATTTAATAATTGAAGTTTAACAATTCCATCAACACACGGTGAGGCGATGATTTGTGAATCCAACAAATAGTTTAACTTAGGTGTTCCAACAATGGCTTGTAGCTTTATATTATCATCAATAATAAATTCACAGGCACTCTTGTTACAAGGTAAATTTAACTTATGAGTTATATGAAAATCTGTTTCACAGGCATTCAGGTTTATCTCTTGAATAATTTCGATGCTCTCTCCACGTTCAAAAAATTGATTACCATTTCCAATACCTGTAAAATCCTTCTGGTTAAAATTTAGAGTATCTCCATTGAGGCTAAGGATCCCATAATTGGAATTAAGGATACTCATCTTATCATTACCAGAAATATACAGAGAAAAACTATCTAAGGCTAGTTCCCCGATATTGACTATGCTAAACCTTTTCTGAAAGGTAGATTTCGTTTCATCATAAACTAATTTAAGGCTAATAATCGAAATTTTAGGACTAAAAATCTTAATATTTTGAATTTCTGATTCTATAACCCGATTGTTCAAGTACAATTCTGCTTTAAAGCTATCGGCATGAATCTCAGAGGCACATCCATGATCCATCCAGAAATTAAAAGTTAGGGATTCGCATATATCCAATCGATCAATTCGAAAAAGAGGTCCTTTCGGATCTTTAGAGTTTATAATCTGAATAGAATCCCCGGATAGACTTCCCTGACGATAAGTAAGGTGAGAGCCTTTTAAAAATTGCAAATTCGAATTTGTAATTACATTTTTACCCTCGTTAATTACTCTAATTTCTATAGGTAATCCCTGACAAGGATTAATGCCCTGAGGTGATTTAAGGACTACATAGATTTGGGCATGTAAGGATACTCCAAGTAGTAAGACAATAAAAAAAATAATAATCCGGCTGCTCATTATCAAACAAAGATACACAGAAAAGATTTCACTTTGCTCAATAAAAAGCTAATATAGAAAGCTTAAGACAACTTTTTCATCTTTACAATTACACTACCGATTAAATCGAACTGAATAATAATAATTTACAATTTAACAATTAGTAAATACTTGAAAATTACATGGTTCGCCTCGACAATATCATGTATATTAAAACCTTAATTTAATCTTATGGTCTTAACAGCTGATCTTTCCAAACAAATCTAGCTACTCAAAGTTTTTGAATAACTAACTTATCTCTTTAGGGCTTGATACTTTCGCCTGTCAATTTACAAGGAATGAAGGCAATCTTCCAGCGGTCTTTCTTCAATTTAAGTTCGAATTTCTCAATATGAGGAATCCCGAAAGAAATTCCTGACATGATTGCGCTTGCAGAATCATTATTGTAGCGAATCAATTGAATTGCACTTTTTGTCCAAAAACTTAAATCCCATTCCTGGCTACAAAAAATTGGATCACCATCAAGACAGGATGGAACTTCACCTAATTTTTCTTTTCTCCAAAGTATTTCACAATCATGATACATTCTATCTTGTTGATTAATAAAGGATTCATTTACAAATCCGGAAGCAAACAACTTGTCTAAGTAAATCTTTAACTTGCTTCTATCTAATACATAATGTGAGTCACTCTCTATGACAAAATCAATAATACCTGAACTGTCGCTTGTAAAATGATCATACCACCGATAGAATTCATGTATGCAATTCGCAATTTCCAGACTATCGGTTAATAATGTTAGATCATTACTCTTCATAGCAAACTTACTAAAACACCCATTAAATACTATAATAATAATGGTTGCTATTACAATATAATCAAAGAATCGATTTCTCATATTAACGGATCCATTTTTCTATTGATTTCAATGCATTCAGCTTTACTATTTTTGAATCTTTGGGAAGATTTAAATTGATTACCTCTTCTAATTGTTTGATTGCTGGAATAAATTCAGATTTGTTCTCTCTAAAATGAAAATCTATACTCTGCAACATCAGATCGATGTGAAAATGATCCAGTATCCATTCCTGAATATTATTACTGGTTCTTAAATACTCTCCAACATCGACTATTAGGTAGCCAATACTTTGGTGTAAAGCTTGCTTAAATAACTCAGGATGCTCCAAGGAATTGCCAGATAAAAAATAATATGACTCAGTAAAACTTTTTCTATTCTTAAGAACTTCTAAAATCTCATTTTCCCAATCAGGTCTTTCTTTAATTTTTTGAACAGCAAGCTTATGTAAATCCTCAGATCTATAAACAAATGAATGACTCATCAGTCCTGTAATGTTTTGATCCAGTCGATAATTACTTATCTCATCAATAATCTTCTGATGGTATTCATCTTCAGTACTTTGACTTTCAAAGGCTTTATTCATCTCAAAAGCTTTTCTTTCTTTCATCCATCCGAATAACAAGGATATACAAAATATACTACAAAAAGCAAAATCAAAATAGAACAGTTTCTGAATCCAGCCCGGTGGCGGTATTGATCCTTTTATTAAATAATATAATGGAACAAAACAAACCAACGAAATCCAAAAGTATCCTCCACTTTTTGCAATTAGTCTTAAAAAATTCGGATAAGAAGAATCTGAATACCATTCAATACTAAACATCCCTGCAAAAAACACCGTAACCAAAAAGAAAACACTAAATAAAAATACCAATAAAACTCTCAAACTCAACTGTTCACTTATCCAGCTAAAACGCGACTTTATAAACATCATAGTAAACATGGTAATGACTGCACCTGCAAATGCTAAAGCTAAATAAATCAATGACCATGTCTGCCCTACTGCCGTATCTCCCGAAACAGGTGAATGAGTGTAAATAGTATAAGAATAAAAACTTAACAACATCAAAGAAATGTAAAAAATAATTATCATAAATGTAAAAATAAATTATAATGAATTAATAGGTAAATATATTTTTTAGAACTATTTTTGTTATACAATTCACCTTTACCCAATGAAGTCCAATAAGGAAGTATTATTGATCAAAGACCTTGCTTCTTTTGAAAAAATTGTAAATAAAGATCAGAGTACTTACCACATTAATATGATGGTAATGCCCGGAACATTGGAAGACAAACACAAGGATGTTGATCCTGAAAAAGGAATCAGAGCATTGAGAAGACAATTTAATTTAGTATATCTATTGACTAGTGGAGAACATGATGTTTTGCTCGGAGCTGAATACCGGTGGTTAAAACCAAATGATCTGGTTATTGTTCCGGAAAATATGGTTTATGCCTCAAAATATATAAGTAATTGCAAAGGATTTTGTATTCATTTTAAAATAGAATTTATTCAGAATTTAATAAAAGAAAGCCTTTCAACTGATTTTCCCTTTTTCCAATTTGACACTGAACATATTATTAATTTAAAAGAAGAAGATAGTCAGATTATTCAACATGCATTTAAAGATATAATTCAAGAGTATAATAATTTTTCCTACGAAAAAGATTATATTTTGAAGAATTACATTCATATCTTACTATTAAGAATTAGAGAAATTTACAGACCTTATGTTAAGAAGGTAGCGGAATCTGGAAGTCGATCGTTCAAATTGGCAACCCGGTTTAAGCATCTGGTTGAAAAAAATTTTATAACCAATAGAATCGTATCAAAATATGCCAGTGAACTAAATGTAAGTTCAAAGTATTTAGGAGATGTTGTAAAAGAAACCTTTGGAAAGAATCCAAGAGATTTTATTAATGACATGTTACTCTTAGAATCAAAAGTTCAATTGGGATCTTCAGATAAGTCAATTTCAGAAATCGCTTATGATCTGAATTTTCAGGATCAGGCTCATTTTACTCACTTTATCAAGCAAAAAACCGGCTTTAGCCCTGCGAGATTAAGACAAAAACTCTGATTTCTACAAATCTTCAGGGAAATTATACAAGAAGAGCAGATTTGGGCAGGCGCATCTTTGTATCGTAATTTTAATTCATTCATTCAATAAATTTTTTTATTATGCAAGTAAATTCTTTTTTTTCATTAATTAGTGTTTTAATTCTTAGTTTCCAAATTGGAATAGCACAGTCCTCTTCAAGCAATTCCGCTGCAAAAGCCGAGAGGATTAATTTTTCTAAACCAGATGATGTTAGAACATTTCCATTAGGAAAATTAGACCTTTCTAAAATAGGTGGCGCTATGGTCGGGAAAGCTGTCTTTCAACCCGGCTGGAAATGGTCAGAATCCGTAAAACCAATCGCTAAAACCGAAAGTTGCCATGCACCACACTTTCAATACCATGTATCGGGAACCTTAAGGGTTAAAATGGATGACGGAACTATGTTGGATCTGGTTGCAGGAGATGTTTCTTACTTACCAAGCGGACATGATTGCTGGGTAGTTGGTAATGAACCAGTTGTTGTAATTGACTTTCAGGGCATGATTGATTATGCCTCAAGCCAAGGACATAAACATTAATACGATCAAGATGTATTGACTTGTATTCCTTAATTTAAGTCAATTACTTGTATAATAAGGTACATGCCGAAATAGGTGTGTACCTTATTTTCATAATCCGTAACTCAATAACTTCATGGATCAAATATGACTGCTGCTTGCTATCCTCAATCAGATCATTTTATTAGACAACAATAAATCTTAAAGCTTATTATGGTCAGATTTGTAAAAAATAAAAAATAAACAAATGCCACAAAAAATTGAGGAGTCCGCTACATTAAAAATATGTCTAAAGAATTCGAAATCTTCTCCTCCCCAAATTGGAAACCAATCCGGAAATTTAGATTGCCACATTGGAAAATAAAACATATCAACAACCCTTCCCATTAAGAATGGTGCATAACCTCCCGAATCCGGAAATAATTCTGCTAATCCACCGTGATAAGGAGAATGACTAAAGATCAATCCATAAATAGCACTATCAATCATATTCCCAATTGCCCCTGCAAGAATTAATGAAAATGAAATAATTAAACCGAAATTCTCCTTCGTTCTAATCATGGTATAAAGCAAATAAGACAAAAAACCTATTGCAACAATCCTAAATAGACTTAGAGCAAGCTTACCAATTTCACCACCAAATTTTAATCCAAACGCCATTCCTTCATTCTCAATAAAATGAATTCTTGCCCATTGCTGACCTAAAATTAAAATTTCTTCTCCTTGCTCCATATGTGTTTTAACCCAAATTTTTGAACACTGATCAATGAGCAAGATTGTCAGTAGGATAAACAGAGATACTAAAAATTTATTTTTCATAAATTAAGCCGCAAATGTAAGCACGAAAAGTAAAAATTTCATTATTTCGGAGTCAACTCTCCTTTAAATTAAACTTTCTCTTTAAACTTCGAAATAATTCTATCTAAATCTTCCAAAGTATGGTTTGGATTATATTTTGTAACTTGATACTCATCAATAATCTCCAAGATCTCTCTATTCGTATTAGACCCAATTTGCTTGCTAATCCATTGCCTGGCTTGATATAATGTCTCACAATTCTTAAGTTCTGGATACACCAGTATCAAGTTTAAAATTAAGGTTTCGTCAGAACCGACAATCTGTTTATCCCCCCTTCTCTTAGCCTTTAAAAATGGTATCCAATGCTTGATAAAAAAAAGAATATTTGTGGCAATATTAGAATTCCGATACAGAATTAGCCCGGTTATTACAGGTATAAAAAATAAAATTGCAAATACAACCCACAAATAATTAACATTATAATTAACGGATGAAACAATCTGAATTGGACGTAAACCTTCAATTTGAATTTTATTGTTTCCAATGGTTTTGGTAATCTCAATTCTGTTAGAATCGCTTAATTGTATATACTTTTTCTGATCCGGATCAAAATAACAAAAAGATAAATTGAGGTCAATATTTCCGGTACCTTTAGGTATCATGAGGTAATCAAACTTCTGACTTCTAATCAATTCCTTTTCATCGCTTACTTTTATTGAGCCTCCTGTAGTTGGTTCCATAATGTCAAGAAGTGTATCTGCTATGTTGATCAGGGGATTAATTTTTTTAAAATTCCCATTGCCTTCTATCTGGATATAACAATTGATGGCGTCAGCAGAGCTGTATTGTAAATTGAGCGAAGAGAATTCTGCTTTAAAACTTCCGACTGCTCCAGAAAAATTACTAGGTCTGGGCTCTGGCAGATTCAAAACATCAATAACCAGTTCATTGGATTCAACAACTTTAGCCGTATTATAAAACAAAGACTTTAATCCAAAACCAAATCCATCATCACCTAAAATCAACCGATAGGTGTTCGAAGGAATACTGAGCCTTCCATTACTGAATGGATATAAAACGATTTTACTTAGTATTTTTGTTAAAAATTCTTTACCTTTTACAACTTCTCGTTGCACCGGAAAATCACCAGCTATGAATTCAATATCACATTTGTCTATTCTATTGTTATCGACTGCTTCTATATGATTAATACCAACTTGAGTATATAATTTTGTAGTGATTACTATTTGTTGGCCAATATATGCTTCCTTCTTGTCTGCACTCAGTTCAAGATAAATTTCACCATTTGAACCATCAGGTGAAATATTCTCTTTACTGGTTGACTGGCTTGGCTTTATAACTTCTATTGTAATCGGATTTGTTTTATAAATTTTACTTCCAACAGAAATCTGCGCAGATCCAATTTTGTATTTTCCGGATTTAGTTCCGACAAGATTATAGACATACCCTACGGAAGAACTCATATGACCATTGATAATTGTTGTTGACATTGATCTTCCCGGTCCTGAAATTTTAATTAGTCCGCCAAAATCAGGCTCAGAAAAACTTCTTCCTTCAGCGTTCTCCAGTCTGAATTCAACATTAAAACTGCTCCCTGTCAATACCTGTTTTACATCACATATTACATTGAATTGGACTTGGCTATGTATTCTGCCAAGAATTAAGGTCAAAATAAAAATCAAATATTTTGACTTCATCAGATCTTATAAATCTTCTTTTTTATTTTAGATTTTTCCTTTTTAGGGCTTATATATAAATCAAATGGAGTTTCATCACTATGACGAGGGTTTTGTAGAATATTTTCAGGATTAGGTAGTACAACAATTAACTTTTCTAAAGTCTTTATATTACCATCTTCTGTTTCTAACTGTGCAGGTTCTATAATATAATTCCCAACTTCAGAAGGCTTAATCGTATAACTATAGGTAGTGGAAGAACTTGTCTCTCCATTTACCATGGTCATAGAAGAAAAAGTATTTGGCCCGGAGATAACTTTTAAACCAGCAAAGGAGGGTTCCTTAAACTGTCCTCTTAGATTTTCAGCAATAAATTTAATTTCTACATAATTTCCAAGATAAACAGTATCTAAACTAGTACTAATACTAAAAGTTCCATCTTGAGCGAAAACATTCTGAACAAGAAGTAAAAATAAAATTATACCTTTCATATATTTCAATTTTAACGCAATTTCAATAAAATTGTTTAATCACCAATCTTTGGTATTAGACTTCTTCTTTCTTTGAACAGACTGAAGTTTTTCTTTGGCATTTTTGTCTTTATCATTGATCATATTCAATATTTGCTCGGCATCTTCTCGGGATAATTTATTCAATTGACTTTTATTTGATTGTTCTTGTTGATGATCAGGACTATTATTTACTTCAGATTCTACTTCTCGATTCTTAACATTTTCGGAATTTGAACCAGCTTTACTATTCTTACTTCTTTCATCTTCACTTCTTTGTTTCTGACTATCAGATTGATTGTTTTGATTTCTATTTTCCGAGTTCTCCTTGTCTTCTTTTTGTTGCTGGTTCTGTTGCTGTGGTTGGTTTTGCTGTTGTTGCTTAATTTTTTCCTGCGCCAATGCTTTTGCAAGATTTTTTTTTGCTTCCTGATCAAGAGGATTCAATTTTAATGCTTGTGTGTAGTTTTGGACTGCTCCGGAAAAATTTTGTTTTTGCATTAAAGCGTTTCCCAGATTAAAATATGTATTAGATTTTTGAAATTCACTTGCGCCTGGATCCTTAGAAGCTCTTTCGAATATTGATCTAGCCTCATCATATCGTTTTTGCTTGTATAAGCTATTCCCTAAATTGTACTGAGATTTAAAATCCTTATTCTCGGCATAGGCCTTCCGGTAGTTTTCTTCAGCCTCTGTAAAGTTGGAATCCTTATAAGCTTTATCTGCTTTCCAGGCAAATTTGTTATACATACTTTGACCATATGAATCATAAAGTACACATTGTATAAATAAGATAATCAATTTTAACCTCATATCTGAATTTTTTCTTTTTCCTGGAAATAGATGAAAGTTATTAAGCTAATAATTACCACTATTAATGGCCATTGATAATAAGATTCTAATTCTGTGAAGGATTGAAAGCTTGTTTCTTTTCTAATTATGGTTTGAATTTTATTTCCAATACTTTTAAATCCTTCATTCCCTAAGTTTAAATCAATCACAATACCATTGGATGCTGAACTAATCTCAGACAATAATTTCAAATTTGGTTTGGTAACAACAGGATTACCATTTTGGTCTCTTTTTACATCAATTGAATTTGAAAATACTATGGGTATAGTAGATCCAACTTCACTTCCGAAAGGTACGCACACAATTGTTATACCCTGTTTGGCAGCATTTTGGGCCGCCTCAATGGCTTCACCCTCATGATCCTCTCCATCTGTTAGTAAAATAAGCATTTTTTGAAATCCATCTTTATTATTGAATGCTTTTGCAGCCAGTTCTATAGCTTGTGACAATGAAGTTCCTTGTGTTGAAGCAAGATTTGGATTTGAAATGGAGGTTAGCAAATTTATTGATGTCAAGTCCGTGGTTACCGGACTTTGCAGATAAGCATTTCCTGCAAAGCTTATTAAGCCAATTCGAAGATCTGGAAATCTTTCTGTAAACTGTTTTATCCAAAGTTTTGCACGTGAAAGTCGATTGGGTTTGATATCTTCAGCCATCATACTTAGAGAAACATCCAATGCGATAATAATTTCAGCTGTTTGAGATTTAACTTTTTGCTTTTTTAATCCATACTGTGGATTGGCGAGAGAAATGATAAGGAAGATAAATCCAACAAGCAAGCTCACATTTCTTAGTCGTCCATACCTATTTCCTCTATGATAAGATTGAACCAAAGAATAATAATATCCAAGTCTTCTCCATAGCACACTAGATCTTCTATTCAATACATGTAGCAAGAATAGAACAACCGGAATTCCAAAAACCAATAACAGATAATATGGTGATTCAAGTTTAAACATTTCTACAACATGAGCGGATTTAAAAAATATCTGAATCCAAAATACAAGGCAAGTAAGATTAGTCCACTGAGTAAAAAAATCTTATACTCTTCTGTATTCCTCTTAAATATCTGAACATTAACCTTATTTTTCTCTAAACGATCAATCTCCTTATAAATTTCTTGCAATTGATCCTTATTGGTGGCTCTATAATACTTCCCACCAGTACTAATTGCAATTTGTGACATTAAGGCTTCATCAATGTTGACAGGAACCATCCCGAATATATACTCACCATCATTGCTACGCCCAACAGGTGAATAGGCTTCTCCATTAGAACCAACACCAATTGCATAAATTTTTATTTTGTACAATTGGGCCAATTCAGTTGCAAGTTCAGGACTGATCTCACCTGCATTATTCACCCCATCGGTTAATAATATAATAACTTTGCTTTGTGTTATAGTGTCTTCTTTCAATCGATTGATTGCGGTCGCAAGACCCATTCCGATCGCAGTTCCATCTTCTAATATCCCACATTCAATTTGTGAAATCAAATTGTTCAGTACATGATGATCAACCGTTAAAGGACATTGTGTAAATCCTTCTCCTGCAAAGCAAACTACACCAATTCGATCATAATTTCGCTTATTTAAAAATTCAATAGCCAGAGACTTACTTACTTCTAATCGGTTGGGATTAAAATCCTGTGAGAGCATGCTGGAAGACAGGTCCAAAACAAGGAAAATATCGATTCCTTCAGCTTCAATTTTCTCTTCACGAAGGATATATTGTGGTCTTGCCATAGCCAGAATAAAAAATACCAAGCACATATAGGGCAAATAATGTAAGTATCGATAAATCTTAGACTTCAAGCTATCGGATTTTGGAACGTATTTTATCGTTGGGTAGTGTAGGTACTTTTGTGGAAAATTTATTGATTTTCTGAAAATCCAAATCAGTACAGGAATAATTAATAACAAACAGAACCACCAGGGATTATACCATTCTATATGCTTCAACCAATTCATAGGTTAATATTATTAATTACTAATTTATTATTCTTGCTCAATGAGAATACTCCTCTTTGCAAGACATTTTCCTTATTAAACAATCCTATTACAAGCATAAATGGTAGAAATCCGGCAATTACAGGAAGTAAAAAGAGCAACAGAATAGAACCTTGAATTCCTTTATATTTTGAAAGAATATTTAACTGCCAAATGGACAATTGACCCATTTTACTTTTGTGAAGGTTAACCCAATCTGAAGGCAAAACAAAAGAATTTCGTTTTACAAAATTTGAAATAAGTAAAATTTCCTCTGTAAGTTCTGATGCCTTTATTTCTATTAATTTAAGCGGAACGGACTCACTTGGGTTTTCAAACTGCTCGGAAATTTCTTTCCCCAAAAATTTTGAAAAATCCACTTTATTATATAGTAGAATTTCATTTGACAATTGTTTGTTGGATTGAATAAATTCCTCCGCAAAATTGAACCAATTTCGGTGTTGTTCAACTTCAATGTTCTTATTAGCAAATTTAATCAAATCACTTAAATTTAAAAACTGAAATAGTTTCGTTTGACCTTTCAGAGAAATAGGCTTGCTTTCCAGTATTTTCAATAAGTCAGAAGTACTCGATTCAAGAGCCGGGAGATTAAGTCCTTCATTGAAAAATGATCTCAAAATAAAGCTTAATTCATCATAATATTCTTGAACAAAACCTTGTTGATGCAAATTTTTCTCGTTCAGTTCTTTCAATAATCGAATTGCTTTCTCTTCAGGACTTTCTTGTGACAAATAGTGAATGGGACGAATCTTTATACGATCTGCTCTAAATAATACTATTAACAAAAAAACTATCAGACTCAATAACAATATTGAACCAATAACAATATAAATCAACTTACTGCTTTTCTTCGTCTCCAAAATACTTTTAATTGGATATAAATTATTGGTTGAATCAATTGGAAGGAATACTCGAATAAACATTGAGTCAGTAGAAATTATCTGGCTGTCTATTTTTACATTTAATTCAGGTATTATATATTGTCCACTATCATAGACTGAAAATATTATTTTTCTTTCATAGTTTTGTTTTGGAGTAAGGATCCATTCGCTATTACTTAGAATTTGTAGCCATTCCAATGACTTTAACTGAGGAATTACTTCTTCAGTTGTAGGAATTTTACTGCAGCTCTGAGTGATTTGAATTGGATCTCCAATAACAATATGATTTGAGTCAATAGTCTGACTAAATGTATTTTGTGCATAAAGTTCAGAATCGAACAAGAAGCCTATCACAAAAAAGAAATGAACTAACCTTAAGATCATTTCCTTCTGTTTTTAAAAAAGTTTAATAGAATTTTTATATATGAACTTCTGATATCTAGCTGGATATGATCAGCTCTAGAACGCAACATGACAGTCCTGGTATTCTGTATGAATTGCTTCATATCATTTTTAAGTTGATGAATCACTTTCACATCTGTTGTGTCCAACAAAGCAAACGAACCGGACTCTGAATCTTTAACCGGTAATAGTCCAATCGAAGGAATGCTTTCTTCAAGTGGATCAAGGATTTGCATAGATATTAAATCATGCTTTTTTGCTATATACTTTAACTGATCTTCAGGAAGCTCGCAATGAAAATCAGACAATAAAAAGCAGATACTTCTCTTTTTTAATGTCCCTCTCAAGAATTCTAGAGCAGTCTGAAGATTTGTTCCTCTGAGATCCTGTCGCTCTACTAATATTTCACGAATTATCCTTAATATATGTTGCCTGCCTTTTTTAGGTGGAATGTATAAATGAACTTTATGGCTAAATAATAACAAACCAACCTTGTCGTGATTTTGCGAAGCTGAAAAAGCCAGTACAGAAGCAAGTTCCGCAATTCTTTCAGATTTGGATTGTTCGTCACTTCCAAAAAAAGTTGAATTGCTTATATCAATAACCAGCATCAGACTCAGCTCGCGCTCTTCTTCATAAATTTTAATATAGGCCTGATCGGTACGGGCAGTAACATTCCAATCTATATGTCGTACATCATCACCATATGTATATTCTCTAACTTCTGAAAAAGACATTCCGAGTCCCTTAAAAACACTACGATATGCACCTGAAAATAAATGTCTGCTAAGTCCTTTAGTCTTTATTTCAATCTTCCTTACCTTACTGAGTAATATTTGCTCATTCATTTTAAAGGTATTTTCTAATGAAACTTGATTTTCTGATTAATGCCTCTACTTTTGAATAAGGGATAAGCAAACGATATCTTCCGAATATAGGATGATGTTCCGAATAAAAACAAATTCCGGTAGGAATTAAGTTCCAATAATTGAACGGATCATTTTTTAGAAAATTTTGCAAAGTTCTTGATTGACCAGTTACTAATAATTTTCTAATTGAATCGATACTGTTTTTAAGCACAGTTTTATAATTCGAGTTTTTTTCAAAAATATCAATCAATTGTATTGGCTCTCCAGACTTTAAATTAAAGTTGAAAGGATAGTAAACAATGCTATTAAATCCAGGTTCTATCCAGTAATAATTACCACTGATGAGTATCGGATCAATATTGGAAATTTCAAAATACAATTGAACGATCGATGTTGAATCAAGAAAGTGCTGATTGGGTCCGATATGACTCGTAACCCAATGATCAGTATAATCTTCTTGCCATCTTAAATAAGAACGATTGTTGACTGAGGGATATCCTGTCCAAATGTCATGTACATTAGTTTGAACCATTTTACAAACAAATGGATATGAATTATCCTTCTTCAGTCGTGACAATTGCTTAGCAAACTTTACATTGTTTTTAATAAGAAGTTTATCATCTGTAATGTTCAACTCAATATTGCTCTTATCCCATGTCTTTAAATCGGTCATTTGAAATTTTATATTCTTACACAACTCATCATTACATCGTCCCGATAAATAGTAAGTATTGTTCTTAACCTTTGAACTAAAGTAACCCCTAACATTTTTATCCTGAAAAATTTGAAAAATAAGCCTCACTCCAAGGCTATCATTTGAATAAGAATAATATTTTAAATGATATGGACAATCTTTAGTAAATGACATTTGTTTTGTCCACTTCAAAACATTAAATTCAATGGCTTTGTCTTTGTGTTGGTTTATTAGTAAACCATTTAACACACTGTCCTTCTCGGAACAATTTAAACTTCCCCATACATTTCTTAAGGTATCCATTACAAGATACGAATGGGCTGTATTTTTATAATCTGATTCTAAATAAAAGTACTCATTTTTATTAGAAGTATGAAGGATTCCTTTTATCGTTTTTTGATTGTGTCCGAAAATTAAAGTAATTTTATTGAGACCAACATCAGTCCCTGAGTAATAGCTAAACCAGATACTTTCACCTTCATCAAACTCTTTAATAAGCGCTTCCTGCCACTTACCAAAAGATTGAGAATGTAGATCAGCATTAAGTATAAAAAATAAAACTATATAACAATATGAAAAATATCTAAGCATCTAGTTATTATTATGGAACTACAACTTTTGATAGAATAGAAGATATAATTTGATCTTGATCTATATTTTCTGCTTCCGCCTCATAAGTTATTCCTATGCGATGTCTTAACACATCCTTAGCAACATTTTGAATATCATCCGGTATCACAAATCCCCGTTGATTTAAAAATGCAGACGCTTTGGCAGCTTGCGCTAAAAAGATACTTGCACGGGGTGAAGCGCCATAATTAATCAAAGGACTAAGTTCTATTAATTTATACTCAGCGGGCTTTCGGGTAGCAAATACAAGATTGAGAATATAGTTTTCAATCCTTGCATCCATATAAATTTTCTCAATTGAACTTCTTGCTTTTAGGATATCTTCTGTATTCACAATTGCTTGAACAGGTTGATGAATTGTTCCATCCAAGTTTCTTCTCAATATTTCTCTCTCTTCTTCCATGTTAGGATATTGCACAACTACTTTCATCATAAATCTATCAACCTGTGCTTCAGGCAAAGGATACGTTCCTTCTTGCTCGATTGGATTTTGTGTTGCTAAAACCAGAAATGGTTCTTCCAATTTAAAAGTTTCCTTTCCAATGGTAACCTGCCTTTCTTGCATGGATTCCAACAATGCAGATTGAACTTTAGCAGGAGCACGATTGATTTCATCTGCAAGTATAAAATTTGCAAATATGGGGCCCTTTCGAATACTAAAATCCAAAGTAGAAGGATTAAAAATATTTGTACCGAGAATATCTGCTGGCAACAGGTCCGGTGTAAACTGAATTCTATTGAAACTTGCATTAATTGATGAAGCAAGCGTTTTAATTGCTAATGTCTTGGCTAAACCTGGCATACCTTCCAATAAAATATGTCCACGACATAGCAACCCGATCAATAATCTATTCATCATTTGCTTCTGGCCAACGATTACAGAAGCGTGCTTTTCCATTAATATTTTTGCAAATCCGCTTTCCAACGCAATCTGCTGATTAAGCGTTTCAATATCAATATATTGTGACATGTAATAAAAATTTATAACTAAATTGTAACCAAAATTGGAATATTATGTTTCATCAAACGTTAAATAGTAATTTAAACGCAAAGTAATGAATTGCTTTTATTTAAAAGTACTTAGTTTTATCGTTTTTAACATCTTTTTAAACTTTAAGCTAATTGGTCAAGACACCGGATTGGTTTCAACAGCATATATCGCAGCCGGAGAACTTGTCAAGGGAGATTTATTAATTATGTTAAAATCAGAAAAAAATAGACTTGATGCTTTAAATGAGGAACTCAGCAAAGGAGATGAAAAGTATAAATTAAAAGTTACCAAATTAATACAGGAAATAATATCAGACCGCGATAGTTTTAATATGAATTTTATCAAAGCTATTGAACAGCATTATCAATTTTCAAAAGTATACTTTTTTTATGATCATGATTATTTGGAGTTGGTCAAATCAAATTTTATTGGTGGACGGTTTTTGAATAATGATTTAAGAAAAGGTTTCACAAGAAAATTTGGAAACAGGCCATACTATGTATTAAAATTTAGTAAAACAAAGAATCAATCTTTAGATGCCTATATTCTTTATGATAAGAATGAAAACATTGTTCCAAATCCTTTTCCATCCATTATTCGTCTAAACAATTTTTCAACATGGAAAAATAATATATTTTATTCTAAAACAGCGCACGCGAGGAATGCAAACTACTTCGCTAAAAAAATTCAAAAATCTTATCGTAAAATTTATGAAAAGTTCTATAAAGAAACATTTATGTAATAATTTAGAGCAATCACCCCAGGATTAGATCAGCACAGATCTAAAATAAATGTAATGAAATGAAAATATTTGGCTCCTAATGTATTAATTCTAATTTCAAAAAATATCCTCCACCTCCGGCACCACAAAATTTTAAATAGTATTTTTCGGATTGGAGACCTTGCAACCAGATCTCAAGTATTGAGTTGGGGATCAACGGATATAATATTTCATAAGAAGATTGGCTAATTTTCTTCCAGCTTTCGATAAATTGATTCATATTCTGACTTATGATTGCCTCAATGGCCCTGGAATTATTCAAAGCAACATTTAACTTAAATTTACTTTCAATATCCTTATCCTTCATAAGATCATTAAAAATCTCAATACATTGTTGCGTATTCCTCGTCTTAAATGAATCAACCAAACTAATCCTATACAGCTTGTGACTTAATGAAATTTCAGAAGCTAAACCCACAATATTATTTGTATCGGTCAGTATTGGTTTGTTTAAATAACTTACCAAAGGATCTAGTCCGGAACTTTTACCATGAAAAAATGATTCCATCTTTGAAAATACCCTTTTTAATACATCGAGGTTATCTTCTTTTCGATAGGCATAGCGGTCATATACTGACGCAACCAATGAACCACTACTACCCAAACCATATCCACTTTGAATATTGGAATCCAATTTCAAAAAATTTGAAATATCCTTCTTAAAGTTGTTAAGGTCTAATATTTCTTTAATACCGGAATCAGAATTCAGAAACTGGTAATAGGATTCAAGCCTTGGATCGATCTCATCAGAATTCATCCATTTGGCATAAAATCTATCGCAAGGAATGCTCAGCCCAGAACCACCAGACAGAATTGAATACTCTCCAATCAAAAGGATTTTAGAAGGATATCGAACGCTGTGCTCTATCATATTATATACAAATGTAACTTTCCTGTGAATTTATCACAATAAAAACCAATTAAAAATATAGCTGTTATACATTGCAAGCATATTGAAAAACCAAGCTATATTTGAATTTAATTTTATATGAGTTTAGTTGAAATTAAAGTTCCCTCAATTGGTGAATCTGTAACAGAGGTAACTCTAGCCAGATGGCTGGTTAAAGAAGGAGATATTGTCAAACTGGATCAAATACTTTGCGAATTTGAATCGGATAAAGCAACTTTTGAGCTTCCTTCAGAAGCAGCAGGAAAAATAAGTCTTTTTGCAAAAGAGAAAGATGATTTAATAGTTGGAACTGTAGTTGCTCAAATTGATACTTCTTCTGCAAAAATAGAAACACCTATTACACCAATAAGTGAACCAACTCTTGAGAAAGAAAATGGATCAAGTTTAACCGTCAATAAAATTCCTATTACTGACAAAGAGGATCAAATTGAAAAAAAAGAAATATATACAACTAAACAAGTAAATTTAGAAAGACTATATATAGATGAAAGCCGGGGAGACAGAAAGGAAAAAATGTCTCGTATGCGCAGGACGATTTCCAAAAGATTGGTAGCCGCCAAGAATGAAACTGCCATGCTAACAACATTCAATGAGATGGACATGTCGGCTATTCAACTCTTAAGAAAAAATCACAACGATGCCTATTTGGAAAAGTATGGTGTTAAATTGGGTTTTATGTCATTGTTTGCCAAAGCTTGCAGTATCGCTTTAATGGAGTGGCCCGATGTCAATGCATTTATAGATGATGAAGAAATCATATACCACGACTATGTTGATATCTCATTTGCCATCTCCACACCGAATGGATTGGTTGTCCCACCAATAAAAAATATTCAGAACTTGAAATTGCATGAGATAGAACTTCAATTAAAAGTTTTAGCTGAAAAAGCACGATCTGGAAAATTGAGTATTCAGGAAATGTCAGGTGGCACCTTTACTATTACTAATGGGGGAGTTTTTGGCTCATTGATGAGTACACCGATCATTAATCAACCACAATCAGCAATTCTAGGAATGCATGCAATTAAAGATAGGCCAATCGCCATTGAAGGAAAAATTGAAATACGCCCAATGATGTATCTAGCTCTTAGTTATGACCATCGTATTATTGATGGTAGCACTTCAGTAACTTTTTTAGTCAGAGTAAAAGAGTTGCTTGAAGAACCATTAAGATTACTACTCGACTAAATAAACGTATGACCTTACAACAGTTATTTGACCTTGTACAGAATCAACCGCAATATGCGTTATATTTTTTTACAGGCATTCCAATCCTCAGCTTAATCATTGGTTGGGTAAGCGAACCCAACAGTTATCAACAACCATGGAATGTTTTATTTGCTTTCTTAATTTATGCATCCGCCATCCCCGGATTATTTGCAATAACACTTAATATTTATTTCTTTATTTGGGAAAGAGGAAGCATTATGAACACAGAACTTTTATTACGATTTCTTCCAATACTTTCAATGATCGCAACTCTGATTATTATAAGAAGATTCTGTAGTTTTGATGAAATTCCAGGATTTGACAAATTAAGCGGATTAATGATTATAATCGGAACATTACTGGCAATGATGTGGATATTGGATAGAACTCATATCTACGTTTTTACGTATATGCCATTTTATTATGTTTTGATTATACTTATTTCGGGGATTATTTTGATTCGATTAAGCCTAAAAAAATTATTAAACTAATGTTTTTTATATAAGAAGTTCGCACAAAAATCTTCATGAGACTAAGATTCTATAAGACTATTTTTTTATTAATTGTAATGTCTGTGTTCTCATTAAACGCTTATAGTCAAGTGATCCGTTTGCCCTTTAGATATGTGCAATCTTTCATCATATTAGAGGTCAAACTTGAAGGAATCTTACCATTAAAACTAATTTTTGATACAGGCGCAGAATACAATTTGCTTTTTAACAGATCTCATACGGATTTGATTCTTGATTCTTATCTTAGAGATATTAAAGTACTTGGATCAGACTTAAGTAGAGAAGTTGAAGCCATTCTTACAGATTCACTGAATATAAATATTGAAGACAAGCTTAAGGAGAAATTTCAATTTATTGTGCTGAAGGAATCGAATACCCACCTAAGTGAGGTCATAGGAGAAAGAGTCGATGGCATACTCAGTGCAAAATTCTTAAAAAATAAAGTTTTCGAAATTGACTATCAACGATTAAGAATAAATATATATAATTCGAAGTTGTCTGAAAAGAAGCTCTCCAAATATCAGGTATGTAAAATAAATGTACATAAAGACAAACCCTATGTCTATTCAGATTTATCTCTAAGTAACACAGACAGTGTGTATCATATGAACTTTCTGTTGGATACAGGCGCAGGATTAGCGGTCCTGATCTATAAAGATGAACAAGCTTCTCTTCAGATTCCGGATAAGTTTATTCCCGGGAAAATAGGGTCCGGAATTGGTGGAGTTGTTGAAGGCTATATTTCTAGATCTAAATATCTTAGCTTTTGTAAAACTAAGTATGAAGACGTAGTAAGTAATTTTCAAAAAGTTTCCTCTACATATTATCTCCAAGAAAAAAAATACAAACAAGGAATTATTGGGAATCAGATCTTGGATCATTACTCAATTATATTCAATTATATCGATGAGCTCATTTATTTAAAAAGAATCAAAGGAAAAGATCACAATCGTTATGATCGTAGTGGTCTGAGTATCATAGCAGGAGGCTACAATCTGGATCAATATATTGTTGCTCATCTAATACCGGGTTCTCCGGGAGACCAGGCAGGAATTCACGTGGGAGATATTATCTCAGGCATCAACGGAATTTCAAGTGAATTTTATAATCTACAGAAAATTCAAGGCATGTTAAGCAGTAAAAAACGGGAGTCTGTCCGCTTAAGTTTAAAAAGAAATGGTAAAAAAGTAAAACGGGAAATAATATTGCATGATATATTGTAATTAATAATATGTGTATATATTTGATTTAGTTGTAGTTAATCTAATTCGATAAATCTAAGTTTATAACGAATTGCAAATTTTTATCTAATTTCCTGATTTCTAAAATTTTAGATAAAAGCTTGGTCAAAATTTAAGATTTAGAGCTACCTTTGCAGCCCTTATAAAGGAAAAATATGATAGCTATAGTTAATATACAAGGTCAGCAATTCAAGGTAAAGTCTGGACAGAAGGTATATGTTCATCATCTTGATAACAAAGAAGGAGACAAAGTTACTTTTGACGATGTACTATTGGTTGAAAACGGATCAATTCAAATTGGCACTCCAAAGCTTGAAGGAGTAAGTATTAGCGCAACCGTATTGGGACATGCTAAAGGAGACAAAGTTATCGTATATAAAAAGAAAAGACGAAAAGGACTTGAAAAAAAGAATGGTCATAGACAGTCGTTTACTCAAATTTCAATTGATTCAATTAACGCTTAAGATTTATAATAATGGCTCATAAAAAAGGAGAAGGTAGTACTAGTAATGGTCGTGATAGTAATAGTAAACGACTTGGAATAAAACTATTCGGTGGTCAAGAAGCCATTGCAGGGAACATACTCGTAAGACAAAAAGGTTCAAAGTTTCATGCCGGCAAAAATGTTGGTATTGGAAAAGACTGGACCCTATTTGCATTGATTGATGGTACTGTTAAGTTTACACGTACAGTAAATGACAGGAGATATGTTCATATCGTCCCTGACGCAGAATAGACCTCATTGAACTCACCAGGGTAGAATGTTTGAAATTCTACTTATATACTGAAATTAGATTTTAATACTGGGTTTCAAGTATTCTTTCTTTTAATCCATAATTTTTCTCACAGTACAATTTATCCAACCTTCATCAAACGTTGAATTTTGAATTTTTGACCAGTCTTCTATCTGATCAATAATTCTTATTTGCTCACCAGCTTTTAGTTCCTGAATGCTTTCACTCATATCGTCAGGGGACCGCTTAAGTGGACATATCTGCATTAGGATATATTCGCTTGAGTGCTTAGAAATAAATTTCTGAATGATAGTGGAGCTTAAAAATAAAATACCCAGTGTAATACAAAAAGCAGCTAATATCTTCCATTTCTTCCTGACAAGAATCCAAAGTCCAACTGAGGTAAGCATAGAGTAAATCAGCATTGTATAAAACGGATCAATTCCGCCTTTAAAAATTTTCAGCAATGAATATGAATTCCATCCTTTAAACTCAAAATCATCTAGCCCGGCAGCCGATCGAGATAATTTCAAATTATGAATAGCATCTTCATGAGATGGATTATATCGAAGAACTTGTTGAAAATAATAAATAGCTTCCGGATAATTCTTTAACTGATAATATGCATTTCCTATATTATAAAGAACGGCATCATCTTTTGGATTCTTTTTTAAACACGCCATCCAGATCTCAATGGCTGATGAGAAATTATTTTCCTTGTACTTCAGGATTCCTTCTTCCAAGGACTGACTTCCACAACAATAAACCAAAGTGAGAAATACAAAAACAAACTTAATTCTCATAGATGGCTATAAATAGTTCTTCGAAATTTTTAGGCTGTTCTTGAGTTCTTTGGTTAAATCCTTCAAGTCTTTTATCCTTACCCTGATATACAGGAATCATGTTTCCTTCAGGTTTTGTATAAAAATGAATTTTATCAATCTTCTGATCTTCAAAGAAGTCTATCTGCATCTTACTGCATTTAATATAATTCATTCCAATGTAGCCTTTACCTTCCTCACTTACATAATAAATCGCCTCAGCATTACCAAGAATGTCGACATAGTTTATTTTCTTATCTACAAAATACGCAAAAATGTTTCTCCCTTTAATCTGATCAATTAAAGAATTTCTCGACTCTGTAAGAATAAAAGCTTTCTGCAATAAATGAATTCTATCCAAAATCTTATGTTTCATATAAAGCAAGATAGTATCTCCAGTAAATTGTGTGCTGTCTGACCAGAGAACCGGATTATAGAATAAGGTGAATACGGAATCTTTACCATTAAAATACAGTGAGTCACATAGTCCACGAACTTTCTTGCTCCAGATTCTTACATTCTTATCGGCAACCATGATTTGAAAGGTATCTACGCCTTCGATCACCTGTTGAGAATATAGAATTTGAGAACTTAGATATAAGGTATCATTGTCAAAAGGCGTAGCGATATACTTTCGTGTCCCTATCGGAAAAAATTGTTTAGTTCTCTTATTATAACTTGAGGTATCACAATGAATTTCCCAACTGGACAAAGTATCTCTAATCACGACATTACCAAAAGCATAACCTATATCATCATTCCCTTTATAATCAATCTTATCGGCTTTAATTTTTTGCGGTCCTTCACTGACTTCAGTCTTTCCTTCAACCTGAATTGATTTATCTCTTCTATTGTAAAAAATTTTGTCTCCTTGAATTTCTCTCTCTTTATCATGATAAATTCCATGACCATAGATGGATATAGTATGAAGTGAGTCATTAACGATTATTGTATCACCAGTCGTCAAGGAAACAGAATCGGATATTCTTGCATTTTCAAACAGTGTAGTAATTTTCTTTCTTTCATCACTGATAATTATCCTTGCGTCCGCTTTTTCATTTCTATTTCTATATATAGGATATTGATCTAAATAGGTCTTTTGTTCCGTTATGTCATAAAATCCTTTTTCACAATAGATGTGTAAAGAATCTCTTTTAATGGTCGTAGGGGCAATAAAATAAACTTTATTTGCCTTTGCATCCATTTCTATTGTGTCGGTCTGCACATTCATACCATTATTGAGCAAAATATTTACACTATCTTTGAAATAAGATTTCTCCGTTTTTGCGAAGTAAAATCCCTTCTTACTTTTCATTCTCGTATCTGAACTAATCAATACTCCATTACTTTCGTAGCTTGCAATTCTATTTTTTAAATCATAATTCAACTTCTGTGTAAATAATTGCTTATCGTGGTGGATGAGGCTTACATTATTAATTAATTCTGCTTTAAGCGTACTTCCGTCATAATTCAATGTATCTCCAAAAATTTGAAGACTATCGGTTTCCACAATTCGTACATGACCCAACGCTCTCACTTTAAGGCCAACTATGATCGCTGAATCACAAAACAGATATGTATTTTTATGTCTTATGACGACATCTGTTCTCAGATACTGATGTTCAAGATTGTTGAAGGTTTCAAAATTTAAAAATTCTGCATGAACAACAAGAATTTTATTCTTAGTTGAATCACTCTGAGCATTAATTCCATGACACAACAATAGAAAAAGAATAACTATGCCAAGTTTATTTGAAGGATTTAATTCTATACTACATAAGATTTTAAAACTCTTGTCGAACATTCGATGCAAAAATAAGTTAATCCCTTTCATAATATATTATAAAAATATATAATATGAAAAAATAATTAAATACCCATGAAATGACATATCTTGCGGAAAATAAACCACAAAGGGTGCAATTTGTTGTATTATATCCATGTCAAACAGGAAAAACGATCACATCCAATTAGCAATTCAATCCGGTATTCCGGCGATAGCACAGGATCTTCGATTTGATTATGATCCAATAATAGCAGCTCATCCCTCCGAAAAGGATATCTGGTCAGTTCAATGGGGTAAATACGCATTAAATTATCCAATTTGGATATCCAGCATGACGGGAGGGGCAGAATTTGCAAAAGAAATCAATATTAATCTTGCCAAATTATGTTCAGACTTTAAATTAGGCATGGGCCTGGGTTCGTGCAGAAAAATAATTGAAAAACCCGAAAGTATTCCTGATTTTCAAGTAAGAAAACACATCGGTTCACAACCATTATTCGCCAATCTGGGAATTGCTCAATGTGAACAATGGTTAAATTCCGGTCAACAGAAATTTATCCAACAGATCATTGAAATTACAGAAGCCGATGGATTGATTTTACACATTAATCCTTTGCAGGAATGGATGCAACCTGAAGGAGATAAAATCATTGAACCTCCAATGAACACTATAAAGCGAATGCTTGATCAATTTAGTCTCCCAATTATCGTAAAAGAAGTCGGACAGGGAATGTCAAAATCTGCTTTACTTGAGCTCAGCAAACTTCCCTTGGCGGGTATAGAATTTGGAGCATTCGGCGGGACCAATTTTTCATTGTTAGAAATGATTAGGGCACAAGATTCCAGCAAAAGTGTATATGAACCTATCTGTAATATTGGTCATACTGCTGAAGAAATGGTTCAATATATGAATCAGATAAAAACGGAAGAAACTAATATCAACTGCGAACAAATCATTATTTCAGGAGGAATAAAAAATTTTCTGGACATGTATTATTTGTTGTGCCAAACTAACTCTAATGCAATTGTCGGACTGGCCTCATCACTTCTTAAACCGGCTCTGGAATCTTATGAATCTTTAAAACAATATTTTACCTTACAAATTCAAGGATTATTGCTGGCAAAATCTTACCTCAAATTGCGGAATCAATAAGCATGACAACAAAATCAAAATCAATTGAAGGCTTCTCAAAGCTTAACAAAAGAGGTAAGATTAAATGGATCGTTGAAAATTTTTTTAAAGATCCCGAGAATGTAATGCATGAATTAATAAGCTATTGGCATCGCAATGAAGATCAACAAAAAGTAATTGACGGAATTTCAGAGAATACAATAAGTAATTTCACCCTTCCATTCAGCGTTGCACCAAATGTTGTTGTTAATAGAAAAACCTATTGTGTTCCTATGGTAACTGAAGAAAGCAGCGTAGTCGCAGCGGCTTCTTCAGCAGCCAAATTTTGGCAAGATCGCGGAGGCGTAACAGCAGAAATTATTGGAACCTCGAAGTTAGGTCAGATTCATTTTTATTGGAAAGGAGATGACAAATTATTAGAAACTTTACTTCCTGAAATTGAAATCAAAATGAGGCGGGATGCCAAAAATCTTCTTTCCAATATGGAGAAAAGAGGAGGCGGATTGAATGAAATTGAATTAATAAAGATTAACAGTTTAGAAAATTATCATCAGCTGAGATTTACTTTTGAAACCTGTGATTCAATGGGAGCAAATTTCATCAATACCTGTTTAGAATCTTTTGCAGACACTTTGGAAAAATTCATTCTTCAATGCGATAAAATTCCGGAATCACATCGAGAAATAGAAGTACTAATGTCCATACTCTCAAATTATACTCCGGAATGTCTTGTGAAAGTCTGTGTAGAATGTGATATTGATGAGTTAGGAAGTTTTGGTGACAGCATGGATGCAGAATCTTTCGCATGGAGATTTTATCGTGCAGTACAAATTGCTCATGAAGATCCATATAGGGCTGTAACCCACAATAAAGGTATTTTGAATGGCATAGATGCTGTAGTTATAGCTACCGGAAATGACTTTCGGGCTATAGAAGCTTGTGCTCATGCCTATGCGGCTAAAGACAATACATACAGAAGTCTAAGTGAATGTAATATAACGGACAATCGTTTTACCTTTTCTTTGAAAATTCCGTTGGCTCTAGGCACTGTTGGTGGATTAACCAAACTTCATCCAATAGCTAACCGATCATTAGAATTGTTAGAAAATCCCGATGCAAGATCCCTGATGATGATCACAGCAGCTGTCGGTCTTCTTCAAAATTTTGCCGCAATTCGATCTTTGGTAACTACAGGGATTCAGAAAGGACACATGAAAATGCATCTTGATAATATTCTGACTCATCTTAAAGCTAATGATCAACAACGGGCTCAAGCCCAAGAATACTTTAAAGATAGACTGATAAACTTCACAGAAGTACGAGCCTTCCTGGATAAACACTAACTTAAGTTCATATAATCACTGAAGTTTTAGAAATCTTCTTTAAACACAGTTAGGGTCAATGATCCATAGGAGTCATCCTCATATCCATCCCAGTATTCTGAATTGCGCTCATCTTTTTTATATTCCCTACCCAGATGATTGCAGATTTTAAGGTCCAAAACCGGAATACTTTTTATTTTACTAATATCGACATTCCTTTCAGATAGTTCTTCTGAATAAAACAAAAGTTTTGTGCGTTGTGAGATCGTGTTCACTCGGACAACTGTGTCCCAGTGGTATTTATAGCTAATGGTGATATTGTTATCACTTCTGTTTTCAATAAAAAAATCAACCATGCTATGAAAAGAACAAGATGAATTAAACAGAATAAAACTTAGAGTTATCCAGCATACAGGATTTCTAACAAAGTCATATTGTCTCTTGCTCATAGCAAATTTCTTCTTTAATATCATAAGTCAATTAAAAGTAAATTTGACAAAACAAATAATACCAATGTATATTACTTACAAATGTATTGTTCTTTATTTAATTTCCGTTATTAGCCCTTTGCATAGGATTCAAATTCTGAGAACCGGATCTTCTCCTTCTTTCCTTAATCTGATTACTTTTAAAAATTTGAAACTTAGTCATAGGCTTACCTTGATTCCAGTAATTATTGGTCATATCAATATCAGCGGTCTCTTTGTAGGGATCCAGCACAATTGATTGCACAGATTTCTTCTTTATAAATGTCTTTGTAAATTTGTTTTCATTGTGTCTCCATATATAGGGATGAATATATTCGACCTCTTCAGTTTCATCCGAATAATTCCACTGAATAATAACAGGCATCACCATTCCTCCTATATTGCTAAAAGTTATTTCGTACATATAATGATTCTCATACTTCGAAAATGCAATACTATCTATCACTTGCTTTTTCGGTTTAGCTACCGGAGTAAGTTCTTGAACGTTAGAAGATTTGGAATTATTTTTCTCTTTTGACTCATCATAATAATAATAGAAGTCTCTTAGACTTGTATCAATATCCACAAGGAATTGAATTCCCGATTCCCGGTTTCTTGTTTTTGTAATCGGTTCATAAGACTTCATTTTTACCGCAGAAAATGATGCTGGAATATTATTGGATTTTATGATAGTTTTGGTGGTATCTGTTAGAACCGAGTCTAAAGTAAATTGATATGCCAGTACAGAATCAATTGCAATATCACAAGGATCAGTATCATAAAACCAAGCTCTCCAGAACCAATCCAGATCTACAGAAGAAGCATCTTCTATGGTTCTGAAAAAATCTGCCGGAGTAGGATGTTTGAACTTCCAGCTTTGGGCGTATTTTTTAAATGCAAAATCGAATAATTTTCGTCCCAGAATAGTCTCGCGAAGGATATTCAGTCCCGTAGCTGTTTTTGCATATGCATTGGAGCCAAAATGATGAAGATTATCACTATTGGTCATAATGGGCTCTAACTGTTCTTTGGGAAGTCGCATATAATCTGTAATTTTATCGGCAGGTCCTCTTCCGGAAGGATAATTATTGTCAAACTCTTGTTCTGTTAGAAATTGTACAAAAGTATTTAATCCTTCATCCATCCATGTCCATTGTCTTTCATCACTATTAATGATCATTGGAAAAAAGTTATGTCCGACTTCATGAATGATTACACCGATTGCACCATACTTTGTACCTTCAGAATAGGTTCCATCTTTTTCTGTTCTGCCAAAGTTAAAACAAATCATAGGGTATTCCATTCCATTGGATGCTTCAACACTGATTGCGACCGGATATGGATAGTCTATCGTATATTTAGAATAAGTTTTAATCGTATGAGCTACAGTTTTGGTTGAGTATCTTTTGTAAATACCATAGGCTTCTTTCCCATAATAACTCATACAAAGAACTCTCTTACCTCCAATTGTAATTGGAATAAGATCCCAGACAAATTTTCTACTGCTTCCCCAAGCAAAATCTCTAACATTACTAGCTTTATATTTCCAGATTTTTCTCGTTTTGGAAGGATTTCTTTCTGATTTAATAGCTTCATCCAGACTTACTATTTCTGATACCGTCTTATAGTTTTTTATCGCTTGTTTATATCTGGAGAATTGTAATCCGCTTAGTACATCTTCATAATTCTGACATTCACCGGTCGATGCGATGATATGATCAGAAGGGACATCCATCTCAACATTGAAATCACCAAAAGTTAAAGCAAACTCTGCCCTGCCGGTAAATTGTTTGTTCTGCCAACCCTGAAAATCAGAGTAAACACACATTCTAGGGTACCATTGAGCCATCGTAAAAATAATATTTCCATCTTCCGGAAATAATTCATAACCTCCCCTTCCTCCAACGACCAGTCGATTAGGAATTCTGTAATTCCATTGAACGAAAAACCTTACTTTTTCCTTAGGATGAAGTATTCTATTCAAATCAATTCTCATCATGGTTCCAACAATCGTGTAGGGAAGCAGAACACCATTCTTATCAGTCACTTTTACTATGTTGACCCCATAACCAAGATACAATTCAGACCTATCCATCTGACTTACTGTATTCTCATCAAAGGGAGGATTCCAGTCACTTGGGTTAGCATTTCTGAATTCCGAATTATACGAATGTTCATTCTCGTCCAATTGTAACCATAAATATTGCAAAGGATGTGGTGACTGATTGTGATAAGTAATCCATTCTTCTCCTTCCAATATCTGATCAATTTCATTCAATTTGGCTTTGATGTTGTAATCCGCTTTCATCTGCCAATAAGCCTCTCCCGGAGATCCGGATGCCGTACGATATGGACCAGGATCGGGTAATATTATTCCCAACTGCTCAAATTTATTTCCGTGATTAGAGTTGGGATTATTTCTTAGATTCTGTGCCGGAAGTAACTGACAACCAATAAGTAGTATAAAAATTAATCTGATTTTCATATAAAGAAATAAACAACAAAAGTAATCAAAATTACAAATACGAAGTAATTCGTAGTTTTTTTCTTTACCTGTTCAACATTTTGCTCAATACTATCGATACCGTACAAAATCCTTCTACTTATAGTTATAATTCAGAGTTTAAATGGATACTTAAGCTTTACAGTAGAATTAGTTATCAATAAGCTGAAACATATATAAAAGTATTTGCTCTTTGCTTTTTTACTTTTAATTGCGATTTTTAATGATTCATTAAAATTTCTTTCTTGCTAGGATAATTTTCAATTAAGTTTGTAAAATAATCTTTTTAGAATGATATACATTTTAGCCTTAGTTGGATTTCTTTTCTTTCACCCACATCATCAATCAGTTACTGAAATACATTACGAACCGGAAGCCAATTCATTTGAAATAAGTATTTCAATAATTAATCATGATATGGAAGCATTTCTCTCGAAAATTCACTCCAAATCGGTAAATTTGGGAAATATTAAAGACTCACTTGATAATGCTAAAATTCTTTTTTCATACATTGAAAAAAATTTACATCTTAAATTGGACAGTATCCATGTCGATCTTGAACTTATAGGATTTGAAGCAGAAAAGGATGAGCTAAATGTTTATTTAGAGTCAGAAGAAATTGATCATATCACAGACTATATTGAAGTTGAAAATACCCTATTAATGGACTACTTTGCAAACCAGCAAAATATTGTTCATCTGGAATATCTGCATATTAAACAAAGTAAGAAATTAACCCAAAACTTAAGCAAAATGCAATGTAAAATTTAAATACAAATTTATTTTTTCAACTCGTAATGCACTTTATATCTCACTACTTATGTTAAAATGCACATCAGGAAAATTTTCCTGGACCAATCTTAGTGTCCACGCTGAATCAGCTAGTAAAACCATTTTTCCATCCTTATCATAAGCAAGGTCTTTCTTTCGTCTTTGTTTGAACTCTTCAAGTTTTTTTGGATCATTACACTGCACCCAAAGTGCTTTGTGAAGTTGTAGAGGCTCATAACTGCATTTTGCACCATATTCATGCTCAAGCCGATATTGAATGACATCAAATTGCAGAGCACCAACAACCCCTATAATTTTTCTTTGTGATTCTTCCTTGACAAATAGTTGCGCGACACCTTCATCCATTAACTGTTCCAGTCCTTTAGCAAATTGTTTAAATTTAGATGGATCAGCATTGTCAACATATCGAAAAATCTCGGGTGAAAACCTGGGTATTCCTTTAAAATGTAAAGATTCGCCTTCGGTCAAAGAATCACCAATTTTAAAATTCCCGTTGTCATATAGACCTACAACATCTCCTGCATAGGCCTCATCAATAACTTCCTTTCTGGCAGCCATAAATGAAGTAGGGTTTGAAAATTTTACTTCTCTGTCCAGTCTTACATGATGATAATTTGTATTTCGCTCAAATACTCCGGAACAAATCCGAAAGAATGCAATACGATCTCTGTGTTTAGGATCCATGTTGGCATGAATTTTAAATACAAAACCAGACATTTTTTTTTCATCTGGAAGTACAGTTCGTTCTTCGGCATCTCTAGAAAGTGGAGTCGGTGCAATTTCTACAAAACAATCCAACAATTCGCGTACCCCGAAATTATTTACTGCAGAACCATAGAAGACGGGACACAACTTACCTTTAAGATAATCCTCACGATTAAACTCGGGATAAACACCATGGACAGTCTCAAGATCTGATTTAAATTGAAGGTGTAATCTTTCACCCGCAATTTTTCCTAAATGTTGGTCTTCAATAGACTCAATCTTTACTACTTCTTCTCCATCTTGTTTTCCATGCGGCATGAAGTGAATAAATTTTTTTTCAAAAAGACTATAAACACCTTTGAAATCCTGCCCCATACCAATCGGCCAGGATAATGGAGTAACCTTTAGATGAAGTCTTGTTTCTATTTCATCCAGAAGATCAAAGGCATCTTTACCTTCTCTGTCCAGTTTATTGATAAAAACAATAATCGGAGTATGTCGCATTCGACAGACTTCAACGAGCTTTTCTGTTTGCTCTTCAACCCCTTTGGCAACATCAATAACAACAATTACACTATCAACAGCAGTCAAGGTTCGATAAGTATCTTCTGCAAAATCTTTGTGTCCTGGAGTATCTAAAATATTAATCTGTAAATCCCTATATGGAAATGCCATAACTGAAGTTGCGACTGAAATTCCTCTTTGCCTCTCAATCTCCATAAAATCTGAGGTAGCGTGCTTTTTTATCTTATTGGACTTTACAGCACCGGCAACTTGAATTGCCCCACCAAAAAGTAGCAACTTTTCCGTCAAAGTTGTTTTGCCGGCATCAGGATGAGATACGATTCCGAACGTTCTTCTCTTGTTAATTTCATTTATCAAACTCATGAGCTAATGCTTATAAAAAAGAAAACCATTGAAAATCAATGGTTTAAAAATATAATTTAAAATTAATACGTACCCCGTAGGGGAATCGAACCCCTCTTACCAGAATGAAAATCTGGTGTCCTAACCGATAGACGAACGGGGCAGATTTTCAAAAAGAGCTGCAAATATAAATGCAATTCATTTATTGTCTTAAACTTTTTAGTTTCAAATTGTTAATATTAGCTTACTAGAAATTGTGAAAAATGAAGAAAAGGATCGCAATCAATGGTTTTGGAAGAATTGGTAGATTAACTTTCAGATCTCTATTGGAAAATGATCTTGTTGAAGTTGTAGCCGTTAATGATTTAACCGATATTCCAACTCTTGTACATTTGTTAAAACACGATACTGCCCATAGAAATTTTGATAAACAAGTAATTTCTGGCATAGATCACTTTCAGATAGAATCTCAAAAAGTAATGTGCTATGGAATTAAAGAAGCTCATTTGCTTCCCTGGAAAGATCTAAATGTGGATATTGTGCTTGAATGTACAGGTATTAATCTAACAATGGAGGCCTGTTCAGCCCATCTTTCAGCAGGAGCTAAAAAAGTAATAATGTCTGCACCTCCTAAAGACAGTTCCGTTAATACCTATGTAATTGGGGTAAATGAGAAAAACATAAGGCAAGACGAAAATGTAATTTCCAATGCTTCCTGCACAACAAATTGTCTAGCACCTTTAATCAAAATCATTGATGAAAAATATGGAATTGAATTTGCGTCCATGAACACTATTCATGCCTATACGCAAGATCAACGATTACAGGATGCACCTCATAAAGATCTTCGTCGTGCGCGAGCTGCTGCAATGAATATCATTCCTACAAGTACCGGAGCAGCAAAAGCCGTAGAGCAGGTCTATTCCAATATTAAAGGGAAATTATTTGCATCATCCTACCGAGTTCCTGTAATAACAGGTTCATTGATAGAATTGCTTTGTGTATTAAAAACTGAGCTTACACGGGAAGAATTTAACGATTATATCTTTCAATTAACACAAACGACCCATTCGAAAATTATAGAGTATTCTGATGAACCATTGGTTTCTACAGACATTATAGGTAATCCAAACAGCTCAATATTTGACTCAGCCTTGACAGAATCAAAAGGCAATAAATTAAAAATAACTGCATGGTATGATAATGAAGCAGGTTATTCCAATCGATTAGCAGACATGTGTGTGCTTATGGCTTCAAAGTTTTAATTAAAATTACATTCTTTCAAAAATAAAATGCTACAAAATCTTCATCAAAAAAAAGTAATTGTTAGGGTGGATTTTAATGTTCCCATTAATAAAGAAGGAATTATTACAGACGACACAAGAATTATTAAGTCTCTACCAACTTTAGAAAACCTCATTCATCAAGGTGCAAAAATTATATTAATGTCTCATCTCGGAAGACCCTTGAAAGAGTTAAATGAGGATGGCACAATAAATAGGTCAAAATTTTCACTCGAAGTTGTTGCTAAAAGACTTTCTCAATTGGTTAGCACCCCGGTGTATTTTTCAAAAGATTGTGGTGGCAAGGATACCCTTGATATTGTTTCCAATCTTCGTTCAGGAGAAATTGTCTTACTTGAAAATACCCGTTTTACAAAAGATGAAGAAAAAGGAAATCCTCAATGGGCAGAGTCACTGGCGAAATTGGGTGAATTTTATATCAATGATGCATTTGGTGCAGCGCATCGCGAACATGCAACTACCGCAACAATTGCAAGGTTTTTCGATCTCCAACACAAAGGTTTTGGACTTCTGATGGATGCAGAATTGACCAACGCAAATAAAATTCTTAACCATCCAAAAAGACCTTTTACCGCAATTGTAGGCGGTGCCAAGGTTAGCGACAAGATTGCACTTTTGGAAAATCTAGTTGATCACTGTGATCATATTATTATTGGTGGTGGCATGGCCTATACCTTCTTTGCGGCGCAGTCATTTAAAATTGGAAAGTCTCTTTGCGAAAACGATAAACTGGATCTTGCAAAATCCATTTTAGAAAAGGCAAAAAATAAAAAGGTACAAATTCATCTGCCGATTGATTCTTTATGTGCCAGTAAATTTGAAAATTCTTCAACAATAGTAACTACTGAAGGAATCGATATACCTGATGATCTGATGGGTCTGGACATTGGTCCCAAATCAATTCAATCATTCAAACAGGTTATTCTTCAATCAAAGACCATTGTATGGAATGGACCTATGGGAGTATTCGAAATGAATAATTTTGAAAATGGTACCAAACAAATAGCGCTTTGTATTGCCGAAGCCACGCAGACTAATAATACATTTTCCTTAATCGGTGGAGGAGATTCTGTTGCGGCGATTAATAAGTTCAAGTTGACTGAAAAAGTAAGTTTTGTTTCAACAGGAGGAGGTGCAATGTTAGAATTGCTGGAAGGAAAAATTCTACCCGGGGTAGAAGCCATCATAAATTGATTTGAAAAGACATTTAAGTTCAATTTTCACAAGTATAGATTTACTATTGAACAGGAAGATTATACGGAATTAATAATATTCTAATTCTCTCGGTACAAATTTTCGAATGTGTTTTTCACCATATACTTGGAAGTATATTTATCAGATCCGGAAAATGCCAATAGAAAATATAATCCATTTGGCAATCCACTTACGTCAAATTCAATTCCCCTTTTCGCTCCATTAATATTCAAATTCTGCATTAATAACTTTCCCAAATGGTTGTAGAGCTTTGCTGAATAAATGTCTCCTTTGCTGTTGTGTATTATTATCTGACCTGTTGTCTGCGAGTAAGACGCCTGCCAACTTACACTCATATGTCTTCTGTCAATTCGCATTAATTCCGAATCTCGCGGTCTGGGTAAGGTTCCTGTATATTCAATAGCCCCTAGATCAACATTCAGACTAATAACTCTTTTGTGTCCGTGAAAGTCAATTGAATTAATTCCTTCTAATGTACCGGTATTGATTGCTGGACTTTTAGGTCTTAACTCAAACTCAAAAATTCCGCCATGATGATCCAATCTGGTAAATTGAGGATCTTCGTTTAAGTCTTTTTCACCTTTAAAATTTGATTTAGAATTGAAGTACAAATTATTTCTGAATTGAATATTCTCATAGTTCGAAACCGAACTTCCTTTCATCCCAATTCGAGAGTAAAATATATTATTCTGAACTAAACAATTCTTGGATTTATTGATTTGAACTTCACCGCATGTCGATTCGGGATTTTGATTATTCTGATAACAAGTATTATTGTTTATAAAAAAATTATTGGTTTCAAATATGTCAATTGCCAGACCACCATTTAGATAAATGAGGTTATCACAAATTCTAATTTTTTGAGAATATGCAAGCTTTAAGGCTTGCAGGGGATCAAACCGGTTGTTTCGAATGGCAATTCCGGAGGCCCCATAATTTTCTTCACAGCTATTGTTGATTTTTGACAACGTTCCCTGTATTCTTTGATTACTGATCTGATTATACATAATCTTGATGTGATCCGTATTGGCCTGATCTAATTCCTGAAGAAACTGAATTCTGATTCCGCAATTACTTACTGAACTGAATCTACCATTGGATTCAAGGGTATTGAAAAGGATTTCGAGGTAATCCGCACTGAATACATCAATTGCTGATCCAGGACAATCATGAATATAATTATCTTTTATTCGAATATGATGCGAGAAAAAATTTGGATCACGAGATCGTTCAATCTGTATTCCGTGACCTTTGGAGGTTAAATTAAATGGAAATTCCTGATTGGTAAATCTATTTTCAAAATCCGGATCGGAAGTAATTTCAATTCCTTCAATTTCAATGTAAAAAACATTTAATAGTGATATCGCCGCTTCATTGCTTACATAGAAAACAGGTCTTTGGCTATAAAGATTCTTATAAACTATTGGTCTTCCTTTTTCTCCTGATCGTGTTATACGCAAAAGAACTTTGTGATAGCTCGCATAGTATCCGGAGTCAATTAATATAGTATCTCCTGCCTGGCTTTGATCTGCTGCATATTGGATTGTTAGAAAAGCTTGTGATTTACTCTCTCCGGAATTTTTGTCTGAGCCTTTGCTTGAAGAAACATACAGACTTCTGGAGAAAACATCAATAATTACTAAAAATATTATAATAAAAAGAAAAAGTAGTCTTCTATAGTTCAAATCATACATAGCTGCAAAAATAACAAAAGGCGATCCGATAGATCGCCTTTTGTTTTGGGGGAGATTTAACTCAACTTTACTTCTTTAAAACAATTGACTCATGAACAGGACAAAGATCCATAGTCTAATTAATCCAAACTTCAGTAGAAACCCTGATTTCTGCAAATTCAGTATTTTCATGGATACAATTTGTTGTTAAATCAATATTTAAAGTATTGAATATCAAAATTTTAAATAATTTTTGGAAGTATTATATTTTGTTTGACACAAATTATTACATACATTAAACTGAACTTATTAATTTTGCGCTCCAAAATTGACAAACTGACCCATGGTGTAACGGTAGCACTACAGATTTTGGTTCTGTCTGTTAAGGTTCGAATCCTTATGGGTCAACATAGAGAAAGCACATTGTATTTATTGAATCTTTATTTTCTGAATTAAAGAACATACAAATCAGCGATGAATCCTGTTTTAAAATATTTGTTTTTGCTTTTTCTTATTTCCAGTTGTAAAAATGATCCACTGAAGAATATCCCTGAATTTGATCAAAATCAAGCTTATCAAGCCGTTAAAAAGCAAGTTGAATTTGGACCAAGAGTTCCGGGAACGGAGGCACATAGCCAATGCAGAGCTTGGTTTGTCAGTGAGTTTAAGAAGAATGGTGCTGAAGTAATTGAACAAGAGTTTATTGCTAAAACCTTTGATGGTAAAGAACATAAGGCTGCTAATATTATTGCCAGTTATAATATTCAATCGAAACACAGAATCATTATTGCAGCTCATTGGGATTCACGTCCTTTTTCGGATCAGGAATTAGATAGCACGAAGCTTAAAATTCCGGTTTTAGGGGCAGATGATGGTGCAAGTGGTGCCGGAATAATTATTGAGTTGTCCAGAATTCTGAATCAAAAAAAGCTGGATAAACTAGGTATTGATTTGATCTTGTTTGATGCGGAGGACTATGGTGATGACAATGGTGCTATGGAATCCTGGTGTCTAGGCAGCCAACATTGGTCACGCAATCATCATATTGCCGGATATCGGGCTGATTATGGTATATTGTTGGATATGGTAGGTGCTGCCAATCCAAATTTTAACAAAGAAGAATATTCTCAATATTTTGCACCAAAAGTTATAGAGAAAGTTTGGAAGCTTGCAAAAGATTTGGGCTATGAAAAACATTTTGTGAATCAGGCAGGAGTCGGATTAGTAGATGATCACATTTTTGTCAATCAGATCGCAAGAATTCCAATGATCGACATCATCAACAGACCCTTAGGTAGCAAGACCAATTTTGTCCCGCACTGGCATACCCAAAAAGATGATATGAATGCCATAGACCCAAAGACCTTGGGTATGGTTGGAAATGTACTTACTAAACTAATCTATCTAGAAGATGCAGATAAAATTTAGAAGTTTTCATGTTCTGAAATAAAATTACCTTTGCAGCACTTTTTAAAAATAAGTCAGTAGGTATTTCAGGTCCCATAGCTCAGTCGGTTAGAGCATCTGACTCATAATCAGAGGGTCCTTGGTTCGAGCCCAAGTGGGACCACAAGTAGAGAATTCAAAATGATTTATAAATGTATAAATTGTTGAATTTCAACGTCAATTTTTTTTAATAAGAGTTCAATTCGTTCATTAGTAATCAAAACATTGCTGAGTAATTCGGGAGTCAATTTGAAAAATTCCTGAAAACTCCCGAATAACAATCCCCTGAATTATTCGTTATAACTTTAACTGTGCAGTATTGTAAAACCCTCTCACATGAATAGTAATTTATATTTTTAGTTTTTTTAAGAAAAACTAAGTCTAACTTAAGTAATGAGTTACCAGTTTATTTACGAATAACTTATAAGTCCGAAAGATTAGAATTGTCCTTAGGTTTTCGGTGCTCTCCTGAACGATGGAATAATGATCAAGGTAAAGTGATTGGAAACAAAGAAGATGCTAGAATTATTAATAATGGAATTGAACAAAAGAAATTTAATATAATTCAAGCAAAAAATAAAATAGAGCAACAAGGACTGGACTTTTCCTTAACCAACCTTAAGAACTTTTTACAAAATAAAGCGCTCTTTAAGAACAAATTATTATTAAACTATTAAAAAACGTTCCCGAAATGTTACTTAATAAAATAAGATCGATCTTCATAGCCAGCTTAATCTCAATAACAGGATTAGTCTCTCAATCGTATTATCAAGTTCTTGCTGATTATACTGGACAGAATAAGAATGCAAGTGTTATTGAGGCTGCTGCAACAAAGTTTGCTGAAGTCTTACCAATAGAGTTTAGATCTCAGTTTAAAGTTCTTGAATTCAGCAGTTATGTATATGAAGAAAATATGCATGGAAACATGCTTAAAGCTTGGGAAGAGGCAGAAACTAAAGCAGGTCAGGCAGCTAATTACTACATCCTACATATCTATTTATCAAATAATACTAAGTTTAACTTTGATGTCAAGACGATAGTTAAATTTCCAAATACTACTAATTTTAATTGTATCGATGCAGATGCTAGCGCAATGCTTCGAGGTATAATTGAAGGCGAAGCAAGAAGAGAATTATTAAGCCCAAATTTAGCTGTAGGAATAACAAATGGCCTCGCTAAGGCAAGCAATTCTTTAGAGAGAAAAATTAGTTGCTGTAATACTAATACAAAATGCCAAGGGTATTCGGCCCAAGAAATGATTGATGCACTGTTGTCTGCTGAATATTTTCAACTTAGCCCAAATGATATTTATGTTTTTAATACTCCGCCAGGTGGAGGAGTAATTGGAACTATTGACATTAAGTTAGATTTTGAAGATCATGGATTTGACCTAACATATTCTATGAAATCATTTCTTCAAAATGGAGGTGGTTATGCTAGAATGAGGAAATTTGATAAATCTAATGATACCTTATTTAAAGTTGATAAACCAACGAATGGAAATTGGAAAGATGCGGTAGTAATCGAGAAGGATGGACAATATGTCATTTTGCTTAATGTAGCATTAGATCCATCCGGAGCAAACTTAGTTGCTACACCACAAGCACTAGTGTATGCAGTACGACTAGTTTATGAAATTGGATCTGAGATTTTCTTTGATTGCTTAATACAGCTTGTTTTTGAAAAATTTTCAACTGGCTCTGATTGGGCCACTGCCTGGAATACATTAGAATTAGATGGAGCAAGTCTAAAAGAAGCATTTAAAAATGGAACATTAAATTTTGTTGCTAGTCTATTTGGTGGGCAAACTGCTTCAGCAAAAAACAAGGCTATTATCAACGGATTAACTGCTGCTGTACAATATTTATTAAGCTTTAATAATTACCAGTCAGGGTCAAAAACTGAATTCATTCCTAGTGTAAGCGTATTTAGCCTAGGTGAATTAGTTAAACAATTTATGCTTGGTGCTGCAGGTGATGATGTAGAAGCAGCAGCAAAGCATTCCAAAAAAATAATTCCTAAGTTAAAGTCTAGATTAAGTGGACCAAATGCAAGGGATAACTTAAAACAGATTTTAAATAATACTGTTGACAATAATAAATTAAATAAGTTAAGAAGTTCAAGTGATGAACTTAATGATTTTATTAATAATATTTATTGGAAGTCTTTCAAGAATTTTACTTCATCAAGCAAGCTGTCTAAATTTTTTGGGATTGATGATTATGAAAATCTAACCAAGGCAGTTAAAAATAATGAGTCCAAGCTTGAATCATTAGGGGCGATAAAAGGCGATAAGCTACTTAAACCAGAAGTACATCATCTAATTGAAATACGTTTAGCACAAAATTCCTTAGTTACGGAATGGCTTGGTTCTAATACTAATAAGTGGAAGTCTATTGTGCTTACTAAACAAGACCACGATAAATTTACAGAAGCATGGTTGAATAAAATCGGAAGAAAAAATATGGATCCCCCAAACGTTCATACCGTTACCAAGCAAGATGTTAAAGATGCTGCAAAGGAGATTTATAAAGGCTACCCCGAGATATTAGAAATATTAGGTTTATAAAACTCCAATACGATATGAAGTTAAATTATTATTGTTATGGAAATTGGAATCTTGATGAAGTTAAATCATTAAATGAGCTCGGAATTAAAATAGAATTAGGACCAGCTTCATTCAAAGTTTTTGATGACCATGCTCAATTTGATGAGATAATTAATATAACATCAAAGGCAAAAGAAGGAAGATCAAAAAAAAACTTTGCAATTTATGATGTGAATGAGATCAATAAAGCTACACATTACTTATTAGAATGGTCTCCAAAAGATTTAAAAGGACCAAAGGAGCAAATACTTGATTGTCTGTGTGAATCTTATGGAAAATTATGTTGCAATTGTAACTTACCACATTCTATTAAATTATTGGAAGAGCCAATTCATTTTGATAAAGAGCCAAAAATGAAAAATTCAGAATTAGTATATTGCTCTGAGCTGTTATATAACGTATGGTTTACAACCAAAGATAATTATGAAAATATTTTTAAAAAATGGAAATTCAAGCCTAGACCAATTATTTTTGGCAAGAATAGATCTTTGAGTCTTAATAGTATCTGTTTAATTCCACCTTATTCGAGTTCTAATCTTTTGATAGATAATACAGTTTATGATGAATCAATGAATCCAATGAATAAAAATTCAGCTTATGGGCAATTTGCAGCATGTGAATTTTGCAATCAAAAGTTGTATTCAAAATCAACATTAATAGATTATTTTCCTAAGTTCGAAATTGATAATGATTTCGATTATATCCATACTAAAGAATGGTTTGGATACAATCATCGCACTATAGTTTCAAGAGCTTTTCTGGACTTTATGCATAAAGTAAAAAAAGTAAAATACGAAGCTTGGTACACAGTACCAGTGATTAACCCGATAAATACGAATTAGAAATTAATTTTCCATCCTCGAACTTGAAATTTTTATTGAACTCAATGCACCTCCCAGCTTAGGTAATAATAATGGCAATCGCTGATTGAATTAACGAGTTAAAACTATTAGCTTTGTGGAAATGTATATATGAAATCTAATATATCCTTTTTAATAATAGTTATATCCCTTCTTAAAACTTTTGCTCAAAAAGTTGACTTCGAAGGTGGGGATACACGAAACTTAGTATATGTTGCAACAAAGGTTGGTGAAGATTCATTCCATGCTGGTTCGCACCCTGCATATACTGCATCGCTTAAGAAAAAACTTGAAGATTTGCATTCAAGATTTAAACCCAATGAAGATGAACTATACTTTAAAGAAGTAACTGATATGCTTAAAGACGCAGAAAATGAATTAGAAAGATTATCAAAAATACTAAACCAAAATCAAAATAAGTATAAGTCTCTTAATGATGTGTGGATTGCTGTAAGAGATAGAACAATCTGGCCTTAGGTTAGAATTTTGATTCTATCATTTAACGAGAATTTAATGTTAGTAATATTTTCTTTAATAATAGCATCAACAAGTCTTTCGGAGAAAATAAAAAGACAATATGTAGAATTAATAACTCCAAGATCAAGAATATCAAGTGCTTGATCACGTTGAATAATTAGTTCATAAAAAGCAGGAGCAACTGAGTTGTTATTAATTTTATGCAATAATTCTTTTTCATTAGCAATTTCAATTAATGAGTTTTCATAATTTTTTGGATTTAGCAAGGATTTATAATTGATAGGTTCATAAAAACGGCTTTTATTAAAATCAATAATATCATAATTTCTTTTCTTTGAGTAAAAAAAACTATAATCGGTGATTATATTATTTTTATAGTTTATGTATACATCAATAAAGTTATGACTACCGAGCTTGAAATTGTTAATAACATTCTTAAATTTTAAGCTAATTACGATTCCAATTCCAAATAAATCACCGATAAGGTCTTCATTTAAAAAATTCCTAGATGGCTTATACTTAAGATAATTTAAACTTGGTTCAAGTACAAAAGTGTTATTTTTTATAGGCTTACAGTAAGCATCCCAAAAACTTTCCTTTATTACTTGTTCTTCTTCTTTAAGCATTTCTCCACCTACACCTTCTATTCCACTTCCTTTTGGAAAATTTTCCCAGTCATAATCGAAACTATAATACTTCATTTAACTTATATTTAATTTATTTGACAAAATTTAATAATCGGTAACTAAATTTTCTTATTTGGAAAATCCGGTGAAACTGACCACCCTTATCCAGTCCAAACTGACCACCCCAAGATCTGGCGAAGATTTTCAAAAATTGCTGGCGTAAGTCATACGACAAAAATAGTTTTTTATTTCAATTCTACAGTTGTGGTTTCGGATTTATTTTCTTTTTTTCTGAGCGAATCTCCTTTGAGTTCAATTCTATGTGAGGCATGCATGAGTCGGTCTAGTATTGCATCTGCTACCATTTGTTCACCTATATATTCATGCCACTTGGTTACTGGAAGTTGAGAGGTTATAATGATTGAACTTCGTTCATATTTATCTTCTGCAATTTCAGATAAAACGTACCCGTTCAACAAAATACCTATGTGTTTACAGCCATCCAGCGATGGGGTAATAATTCCAAAATTCGATTTATTGGATGATCTTTTATTCGAAGGAGAACATCTTTGAGCCATTCGTAAGGGTTGATACTATTAATCTTGCAGGTACCGAACAAGGAATAAATCATAGCTGCTCTCTGTGCAGATTCATTCGACCCAGCAAATAAGAAGTTCTTTCTTCCTAGAGCGAAAGGTCGTATGCTGTTTTCTATAAGATTATTATCGATCTCTACTTCTCCATGATCGGCGTACTTTATCAATTCATCCCATCTGGATAAGGTATAGGCTATAGCTTTTCCTATAGGACTTTGTGGAAGAATATTGCTCATGGATTGCTGGTCCAGATACTCCTTAATTTTTTCAAGTTGTGCTTTACTTTTCTCTTGTCTGATTTGTCTTCTTTGTTCATTAGTGTAGTTATGATCTCGACAGTATTTTTCAACATCATAAAGGATTTGAATTTGGGTGAGCATATATATTGCTCTATGGGGATCATTTTCTTTTGCCTGATCAAAATATCTTCTGGCATGTGCCCAGCAATTGAATAATTCCATTTCCGGATTATCTTTCAATTGTTCATATACTTTCCAGCCATCTGTTTGAAGTTTACCCTTGAAGTTTAGCAAATGATTGCACATGCTTTGTCCACTTCTTCCTTTTTGATAGGAGAATAACACTAAATTTTTTTCCGGTGCTCTGCTGACCCACATGAATCCCATGTCCGTGCTGCCTTTCTTAGTCTCGCTCTGTACTTTAAATGGACTTTCATCTGTTTGCAAGTACTTCTGTTCAAGCACTTCCTTCTTTAAGGATTCATAGACTGGGAGTATTAATTCTATATGCTGCAGAACAGATTCTCCAAAGCTGGATCTGCTGATATCCACTTGATGCATTCTTTTGATCTGTTCAAGCTGGCGATACAATGGATTATGGTCCATATACTTTTGGACAATGGCATGGGTCATTAAGCCGGTTCCGAATTGTGACTTATCGACAGGACGACTTGGCATCACTCCAACTTTTATCTCTTGCTTTTGATCATTTACATATTTAGGTCTCTCTATTCGATTGACAAGCATAACACCAGGTGTGTATTCTAATATTTCTGTTACAAGTGTACCTATTAGACGATCTTCTTCTGATTTATTTTCAGGCTCAATTACCGTAATTTCTCTAACAAGATGAGCTGGCAATTCTTTTCTACCTCCTTTCTTGACAGATGGTTTCTCTCGTTTATGAGATATGACTTCTGTAAGATTTTCTATTTTGTTCTCCTGAAGTTCTTCTACAGGGAATAATGAATTGGAAGGCATCGGTGATTCAGTACTTATAAATCGCTCTGATTTCTTTCCGAAGATTAATCGTTTAAGTTGGGCTAATTCGTTTTGTAAATATGCAATTTCTTTTTTGTATTCTGCATTTTGTTGTTGAAGTGTAACAATTAATTCTTCTTGTATCACGCATACAAGATCGGAATTATTTTAGAATTGGCCAAATATTTTATGAATTATTTTCAATACTCTTATGCCTTTTTCTATACCGTATACTTCCCAATTTTATGCCTTGCATAATGCATGTTAATTGTGTCCAATTGATGTTTAACTTAACTTGTTCAGACTCCGTTTTAATCATTTCGAACGTACCTCTTTCTAATCTTTTGCAGAGCATCACTAATCCTCCGGTATCGTAGACAAGAAGCCTAAGTTGATTACGTCTCTTATTGACAAACAAATATACACTACCATCTAATGGATTACTTTCTAATATAGTCCTGACGATTCCATATAAGCCATTATAGCCTTTACGCATATCCGTTACACCAGTATACATATAATACTGATGGCCGCTAGTAAATGGAATCATTTCAATTTTGAATTAACTCCAACAATGTTTTACTTCCCGGATACTTCTTAAAGTTTATCTTTATTCCACAAGGATACTCAAGTACTACCTCTGAGAATTCTGCAATTTCTTTAATCCCGGATGTAATATTTATAAACTTACCGGAGTGCTTTATGGCATTGTTGCAGTATTTCTTCTTCCAATAATAATACTGTGGAGAAGATATTCCTTTACCCATCAAGTAGCGTTTTAAGCTTAAACTCGATACCTTGTAATCCTTCTGAAAGTTTTCAAATTCTTCTTTAGTCATTAACTCTTCTGTTTAATGGCAAAGCTATGACTCAAATTCATATCCTTCCTGCGGTAGTTTGATGGTCGGATACGGTAAAATTAAAAAAGTCTATATTCAAACTACTTTAGACAATACCCTTAGCCTAGATTTACAAAAAAAAATGATACAAAAAGTACCCGTTGACAAAATCTACCAATTGCAATCCGGTCATTCACCATTTCTGTCTAAGCCACAAGAGCTTGCTAAAATCTTAGTCAATCTTTAAATTCGTTTATTCTAACTCCAGATATTCTATTTAGACATACTGAGGTTTCTTAATACTTCAATTTAGTATTATAATCCCAAATTATTGTTATTTTGGGTCTGCATGGAGAATCAGAACTATTGCTCCTCTCAAAATTAATGAACAGAATTCTGATTCTGCGATTTATAAAATAAAATATTACAGAATCAATTCAAATAATTTCTTTACATATATTAAAATATTATTTGTAACTTTCTATTTATGTATTATTAATACATTATTAAATTTTTAAATATATAAAATAGCTCATAATTATCTTAATTTGTTAAAGAAGTATTTTGTCTTTTTAAATAATTTGCAAATAAAATTTTAATTTTAGCCAGCGTTTTGACCTTTTATAGGGTCAAATAGGTATTGCTTATCAGGTCTAAGCCTGATTATTGTTGTTATTTATTATAAAACGAAGAAATGAAAAACCTACCATTACTAATTTTAATCAATTGCTTATTACTTATAAGTTCACTGAAGAATCTTTATTCTCAGGGCTGCGAGTTGGATGTTAACGCCGGTCCTGATCTTTTTACCTGTGATCCCACAGAGATCCTTCAACTGCAAGGTAGCATTAATGCTAATTATGCACCAATGCTGGTAGAATGGAGTCCAACTGCTGGACTGTCAGATCCTACAGTACTGGATCCGATTGTTAGCTTAGCTCCCGGAAGATATAAATTTAAACTTAAAGCAGAATCAGTAAGTGATAATCTCATCATAAACGGAGATTTTGAAGCTGGAAATGCCGGCTTTACGAACAGCATGACCTATGTCTCAGTTCCAACCGGCAATTTAAATCCGGGAGAATATACTGTAACTGATGACCCAAAATCTTATGAGGCAAGCTGGAGATGCGGAGTAAACGGCAATGTACTCTTAGGAGAATGTTCAGCTTCCGCAGGTCTGAATGTATGGTGTCAGACCGTACCGACTAAACCAGGTGGAACTTATTTCTTTCGTTTTATTGCAACTAAAATGAATAAGTTCGGTGCACCCATGCACTTTAAGGCAGAAGCCAACGGAATCTTATTAGGAGAATCTCCTTATGTTCCGGTTTGTGGATGGGTCGAATTCAGAACCTGTTTTGTTGCAACTTCTAGTACTACAACCTTGTGTATAAAAGATTCAAGAGGATCAAGAAGTACCTTTGCTATAGATGATATTGAGTTAATTCAAAAATGTAAAGATGAGGACGAAGTAGAAGTCGAGATTGTTGACCTAAAAGCTAAACTTAGGACCTTCCCTGCCCCAACCTGTAATTCTCAGGAATATACTGTGGACGCACTAGTATCGACCATGCCTAAAAGCCCAAATATCAAATTTATTTGGACAGCAACAAATGGAGGTACCATACTTCAGAATTATGGCGGAGTTATTAAAGCTAAAGGTGCAGGTACCTATAAAGTAAAAATCATCTACACTTCTAATCTGGGAACTTGCGAAGACGAAACAGAAATTGACGTAGAAACTGCGGATCAGTTGGAAGGGCAATTGGATGTACAAGGTAAACCGACTTGCAACAAAGATACTTTTGATTTAATTGGTTTTGTTACACAAGGAACCGGATCATATACTTATACATGGTCACCTGCAAGTAACATTATATCAGGACAAGGAACCCCGTTTGCAAGAGCTACCAATCCTGGTAAATATACATTGAAGATCGTAGATAAAAATACCGGATGTGATTTTACAACAACAGTAAAAGTTGATGGAGACGGAACACTTCCCTCCGGATTAATCACAGGAGATACAATGATTGATTGCAACAAGCCGTTTGTTACTTTAGATGGACTGCCTACTGATACTTCCGTATTTAGCTTAACCTGGATTACACCGGATCAAAAGCAAATTAAAGACATTACTAAAATCGATATCAACATTCCCGGAGAAGTAAAACTGGTTGTGGTAGATAAAGCCTCCAAGTGTGCTGATACTGCATATTGGAATATTTATGAAAATGTTGACTATCCAAAAATTGAATTAGGACAAGATCTGATCATTGATTGCAAAATAGAAGAACACAATATTTTACCTATACAAGATCTACAACTTGGCAAATTCAAATATTACTGGACCTTGCCAGGAGGTAATAGTGTTGTAGAAGATGGACTTTTTGAAAAGAAAATAAACCAATCCGGAAAAGTATATATTCGTGTTGTCAATGAGGATAATAATTGTGCAACGACGGATTCAATTGATATCCTTGATCTGCGATCCAGCCCTAGTATTAAAATAAACAATCCCGCTCCAATCAATTGCAGTATCTTGAATGTTAGAATTAACTCTGTTATTAATGCAAAAAATGCTATAATTAACTGGACAACTATAGTTGGTAATATTCTGAATGGTTCTAATTCCAGCTCCATTCAGGTTGATAAAGGCGGAAAATATTTTATTGAAGTAGAAGACACAATTGGACATTGTATTATTACAGATAGTATTTTAATAATTGAAGATAAAAAAACTCCAATTGTTGACCTGAAAGTTGATACAGTATTTAAGTGTAAAGACACTCAAAAAGAAATTGATGGATCCGGTTCATCTTCATATGATCATTTAAAATTTATCTGGACAGGTAATGGTGTAATAAGTTCAGGACAAGGAACAAACAAGCTAATTGTAAACAGCGCCGGTACCTTCAGATTAACGATAATAGATACAACAAACGGTTGTCAGGATAATAAGCAAATTACAATCAACCCCGATCAAAACACACCTGTTGCAAGCATTGCTAATCCGGCCATTCTAAATTGTAAGATTACCAGTATTCAACTTTCAGCCACTGCTTCTACTACAAGTGGAAATAACTTATCGTTCTCTTGGGTTTCCACACAGGGAAATCCAATTGTTGACGGAAATACCCTTAGTCCTAAGGTCTCTTTACCCGGTACTTATATTCTCACAGTAGAGGATCTTTTGAATGGCTGTTCTACTACACAGAGTATCAAAGTTGATATAGATACGGTTTCACCGTACATCGATCTGGGTTCCGATCTTCAGTGGAAATGCAATACTACTGAGCTTGATCTTGATATAAAGAACAATACTCAGGGCTTGAATTATTCATATGCCTGGACCAGCAATAATGGAGGAATTATTCTTGGAAATGTCAACACTAAAAACATCAAAGCTGGTGCGGCCGGCACTTACCAATTGGTTGTAACGGATAATAGCAATTTCTGTACTTCTTTGAAAGAAATACGGATTACGGAAGACAAGGCAATTCCTCTTGCAGTTAGCAGCACAGGAGATATTCTAACCTGTGTAAAGAAGGCTGCACTCTTGAATTCTTTGGGCTCCAGTTCAGGTTCAAACTTTAGCACAATTTGGAAAGATATTAATGGTAATATTATTGGAAATGGATCTACAGTTTCCGTTAATTCAATAGGAAAATATATTCTCCAGGTTACTGATCTATCGAATAGTTGCATACAGTCAGATACGGTAGAAGTCATTCAGGATATTAAGAATCCCGATATAGATGCCGGAACCGGACAGTTGTTAACCTGTAAATTGACTCAGCTCAATTTGTCGGGGACAGTCATTGGCAACCCATCTTTCTTTATCGTCAATTGGACAACGATCAACGGATCAATAGTCAATGGTTCGAATACGTTTAACCCTTCCATCAACAAAGAAGGAGATTATTTGATGACTGTAACCGATATTAATAATGGATGTATTTCTACTGATATTGTTAGTATTGTTAAAGATCAAAACGTCCCTGTTAAAATTAACTTTACAGTTGATCAACCTAAATGTGTCGAAAATCCGGGACTGTTAAACCTGATTAGTATTACCGGAGGAAAACCAAATTATACCTATTACTTGAATGGTAATATTATAGATATCAATTCACCCATAGACGTTTCAGTTGGAACACATAGTATAAGAGTAGTTGATGATAATGGATGTGAAATTACAGATCAGTTGACAGTAATTAAAGCAAGTCCTATTGAAATTACTACAACACCGGACGTGAATCTTTATGTAGGTGATAATTATGAAATCAGACCAAACTATTCCATTCCACTTATTGATATTGTAAAATTCGAATGGACTCCGGCAAATAGTTTAGATTGCAGTGATTGTCCTTATCCAAAAATAAACAAGGCTGCAAAAGATGAAACCTATACCGTAAATATTACAGATATCAATGGTTGTACAGCGACTGCAACAGTTAGGGTCAGAGTTGAGGAAAGAGGTATTTGGGTTCCGAATGTTTTCAGTCCTAATGGTGATGGTGTAAATGATGAATTCTATCCGATTGTTAAACCGGATTCTTACAAAGCCGTTAGATGGATGAATATTTATGATCGTTGGGGAGAGTTGGTCTGGACCAACCAGAATTTCGAGCCAAACACTCCGGCAAACGGTTGGAAAGGTTTATTCAGAGAAGCAAATATTAATCCTGGAGTTTACGTATGGGTTCTCGAAATTGAGTGGAAAAATGGAGAAATAGAAAAACTCTTTGGTGATGTAACGCTCATGAAATAAAGACGTATTTATTAAACAATTTTCAATGAATTAGGTCTATTTTTGACCATGATGTCATGGATGAAATACTTTAATTCAGTACTTTTTTCGTTCTTTATAATTACTATTTCAGATGCTCAGCTTATTTTTAGAACAGAGGAGCTAGGAAGAAATTTTAACTGCGGCACAGTATTAAGCAGTGCAGACCTTAATGGTGATTTTTTGCCTGATTTATTACTCGTTCATCAATCCACAGAACTTTGGGTAGGTCTTAATACTTTGAGTAATGAGTTCTTTTGGAATTTAATTGATGAACAGGTTGATGGAAATCCTTGGTCCATCAATGTTGTCGATATCAATCAGGACTATAGAAACGACATCATACTTTCGGGTGAAGGATTTGGAGTTATTCAATATCAACAAGCTCAAAATGGTAAATTCGTAAAATCTTACCTGGATACAAATTCTTATTATTCCCAAACTGCCAGCTTAGCAGATGTTAACAATGATAAATTTCCTGATTTATTTGTTTGTGGAGAATTTGAAAAATCCAGATTTTATAAAAACTTACTGGGAAAATTTTATCCTGACAGTCTTACGATTGATCTCAGCTTATCTGAGAAAGATTCAGATTCCGGTAATTATGGAGCAATATGGTCGGACATAGATAATGATGGAGATTTGGATTTATATGTTTCCAGGTGTAGACCGGATGTTGCTGACCCCAAAGACCGCAGGAGAAGAAATTTGTTCTTTCAAAACGCCAACGGAAAATTTGAAGAAAAAGCAGATAGCCACAACATAACCGTATTGGATCAGTCCTGGATATCGGAAATCGGTGATTTAGATAATGATGGCTTGCAGGATCTGATTGTACTTAATCACTACACACCCAGTTTAATATTCAAACAAGACCAGAATCATCATTTTATAGATGTAACTAAAGCTTCTGGTTTTAAATACGAGGGTAATGGAATGCAGTTATTCATGCGCGATATGGATAATGACAAAGATCTTGACCTCCTTGTTGTTGGTGAGAAAAATGAAATCTGGTTGAACCAGGGAGGAATGAAGTTTATCCGATCAAATACACAGTTTTTAAGTTCTTCAATAAACTCCTGTTCTCCGGCAGATTTTAATTTGGATGGCTCAATAGATATCTTAGCTTCATTTGGAGAATTTATTAATGTTCCCGGAACAATAAGAAACAGATTATTCATTGGCCAGAAGTCACAAAATAATTTTATTGGTTTTAATCTTACTGGAATTTCTTCAAATACGAATGCCATAGGGACACAGATAAGATGCTATACCGGTGGCGTCGGTCAAATTAGAGAGCTGCGATCAGGTGAAGGATTCGGAGTAACAAACAGCTATCAAGTACATTTTGGATGCGGTCAGGATCAAATCATGGATAGCCTGATTATTAAGTGGCCAAGTGGCCGAACATCCAAATACTTCGGATTACCAACCGGTCACTATTACAATTTTTCTGAAGATGAATGCGAAAATAAACTAGTAGATTTAAACTATATCAATAAAGTTGAATTGTGTACCGGAGATTCAATAATATTGAAATCAACAAGGAGACTCTCTGATATCACCTGGAACAACGGAATTGCAAATGATGAACTTATTGTTAAAGAAGAAGGAATTTATTTCTTTCAGGCCCGGGATGAAAAATTATGTAATGTAAAATCCAATCCATTATATATTGATTTTAATCCAGAAACATCAACTGCATTAAATGTCCAAAATGATGTAATTCTCTGTGACGGGGAATCTATTGAATTAAAATCTTTAAGTGCTAAAGTATTAGTTTGGAATACCCAAGATACAGGTTCCGCATTAGTGGTAAATCGTTCGGGAACTTATTATGCTCTAATATCCGGATTGTGTGAAGAATTTACTTCAGATTCTATTCAGGTAAAAACAATCAATCGAGTCTCTACACCGATAATCAGAGATACAACAATCCAAAGTAAAAGTTCAATTTTATTGACTTCAATGGATGAACAAACGAGATGGTATGAAACTGATACTTCGCGCAATGCAATTCATCAGGGCATGAATTTCCAAACAGGATTAATAACAAAGACCCGAGAATATTGGGCAGAAAGATTTGAAAGTAACGAGCACAAATACTCATCAGCCGGGTACAAGTCAGCAGAATTTGATGGTGTTCCTTTTCATGAAATAAACTTCAATGGAGGACTTTACTTCAAAGTTCATATAGATTGTAACTTGGATAGTGTTACGGTTTATACAGACAGAATTGGGACACGTAGATTTATACTTAAAGACAGCTTAGGAAAATCAATTGATTCGGTCGAATATGATTTGAGGACCGGAGCCAATAGAATTTTTATGGGTTTCAAATTATTTTCTAAAACCGGAACTTACTTATTGACAACATCTTCCGAATTAAACAAGAAGAATTTTTTAAATCCTACACCCTGGTTGTTTAGAAGTAATAAAAATTTACATTATCCTATCAACCAAAACAAACTTGTAAGTATACTTCATTCCAACCGGGGTGAGGGCGAGTATCATTATTTTTATAACTGGGCGATAAGAGAAGTTAATAAAGAATGTGTTAGTCAACGCATTCCGGTGAAAATTGTATTACTAGAAAGCTCTATAACGGATCCGGAATTAGAAAAGATTAGTTTTTATTTTCAAGGTGATTATTTATGCATGGATGACCTTCAGAAAATTAAACAATTATGTGTTTACAATCAGAACGGGAAGGAGATCTTGAAGACCAGCCAAATCGATCACAAAACTAAAATAGAACCTCTTCCCCCTGGATTATATTTTATTGTTTATCAAGATAATCATCTAAACTCAAAAATAGTTAAGGTGTTAAAATCAAAATAAAGTTAGTTCCTGACTAAGCTGAATTGATACTAATGCAAGGGTCTCTTTTTAATCATTCCGCCACGAGTGTCTCTGACCGGTTGCTGGATAATAAAAGCATTCTCATCAATATTTTCAACCAAGGTAATGAGTTTAGATACTTCCAGCCGCGTAGTAACACAATAGATTACTGTCCGCACTTCAAATTTTGAACCTGTCTTTCCATGACCACCATAAGCATTATAAATAGTTATTCCAAAACCAAGGTCTTTGGTAATTTCTTCTCTTATCTCTACAGAATGATTAGAAATAATACTAACACCTATATACTCCTCGATACCATTGATGATAAAATCGATTGTTTTTGAAGCTGCAAGATAAGTCAACATCGAGTACATGGCAATTTCTATACTAAAAAGCAATGCTGACAAGGAAAAAAGTAATAAATTAAATATAGCGATAAAATCACCAACACTTAAAGTGGATCTGCGACTAATTGTAATAGCTAAGACTTCAGTTCCATCAATCACCCCTCCACCACGGATACTTAAACCTATCCCACATCCTAAAAAAAATCCGCCAAAAACAGCTATTAAGAGTTTATCTTCTGTAATTACAGGAAATTCAACATAGTGGATTAATATTGCTAATAACAAGATTGAAAAAAAACTCTTTAAAGCAAATTGAACTGAAATTTGCTTTATACCCAGATAAATAAAAGGAATATTTATTCCGAGGATTAGCAGGGATAAATCTAATCCGCTCAATTTATTAATGAGCAAGGAGAATCCGGTTACACCACCGTCTAAATAACCATTCGGCAATAGAAATCCCTTAAGCCCCAAAGAAGCAGCAGATACTCCAAGTATTAGAAAAATAACTTCACGTAAAATTGAAATGAGTTTAACAGGCTGAGTCATATCCTGCAAATATAAAGCATACATCTAATTATACTTTGATCCTAAAGTCTGTATAAAAAGAATATTCATTTGCTTTAAAAAAATCACTGCTTTAAATACTTAAACTGTAAAAAGTCAATGTAATGTTCTTCAGAGAATATATTTCGAAAAAATTAAATGAACAAAACTTACTTTGAATCTACTCATTTATTAATTATAAGCACATAAAAATCAGTTAATCCTGGTCAATTTTAAACTCTTTAATTACTGATTTTCCGGATTGTTGAGAAAAATAAATAAAAATTCTAAAACTTTTACCTTGAATATTAACATACCTGCCAATCATGTATTGTGATGTTCTTCCTTTGGCTTCCCCTTTATGTGTTATTGTACAGGATTTAACAGGATTGTTATTTAGAAATTTCTGAATTGATTGAATGGCCTGATTTCTATCCATAAACTGAATACTATTATCAAAACAAACCTCCACCTTATCATCTAATAATTTAGAGAGTTCAGCCATGTCATTTCTAGTCAATGCATCAAACGCTAAGTTCATCTGTGCTGATAGGTGTAAGGTAATGAATGCTAAACCCAAAAAGTAAGTTAATCTCATGCCAATAGAATTCATTTCTAAAACGGAAAGATCAATAAAATCGTTCGAATTTTAGCTAAAAATTTTGTTTGTGAAGGTAAATCGTAATTTTGCAATCGATGAATAAGGCAATTTTAATGATTTTGGACGGGTTCGGACTCGGACCTGACCCTAAAGTTGATGCAATCAAGACCGCAAATACCCCTTTTTATGATCGGCTAATCAGTCAGTTTCCTCATTCAACCCTTGTTACTCATGGTCTAAAAGTAGGATTGCCGGAAGGCCAGATGGGAAATTCGGAAGTTGGACATACAAACTTAGGAGCAGGACGAATTGTATATCAGGATTTGACCAAAATTGACTTAGCCATACAAAATGATTCATTGAAAGATGAAAAGTCTTTAAAGGATCTTATTTCTTATAGTTTAGAATTTTCTAAACCCATACATCTAATCGGACTCGTTTCTGATGGAGGTGTCCATAGTCATATCAAGCATTTATTTGCAATTTTGAATCTTCTTGAAAAAACTGAAGTCCGGGAAATTTATATTCATGCAATTACAGATGGCAGAGATACCGATCCCAAAGCATTTGCAGAATATCTGGTTCAACTAAATCACTTTCTTACCTCGAAAAAAGCAAAACTATCTACTATCATCGGACGCTATTACGCGATGGATAGAGACAACAGATGGGAACGGATTGCAAAGGCCTATTATTTATATACTCAGAACAAGGGGAAATATTCAACTGATGGACTAACAGAAATATTAAGCAGCTATAAAGAAGGAGTAACAGATGAATTTATTAATCCAATTCAGTTGGTCGATCAGAATATGAATCCTTTACCCTGCATTAAGAATGGTGATGCAGTCTATTGTTTTAATTTCAGATCAGACAGAATGCGTCAACTGACGCAGGTCTTGACTCAGGAAAAAAAAGAAGAACTAAGTCCTTTAAAACTCAAATATCTTACGATGACTGAGTACGATCCTGAATACAAGGATATTCAGGTAGTATTTCATAAAGATGAAGTTACTCATTCACTGGGTGAAATGTTGAGTAAATACGGATTAACGCAATTAAGAATTGCCGAAACAGAAAAATATCCACATGTAAGTTATTTTTTCAATGGAGGAAGGGAAAAACCATTTAGCGGTGAAAGAAGAATTATGATATCAAGCCCTAAGGTAGCAACGTATGATCTGAAACCGGAAATGAGTGCGTTTGAAGTCACAGATGCCTTAATTAACGATTTAAAATTAAATCATCCGGAATTTGTTTGTATAAATTTTGCTAATACGGACATGGTAGGACATACCGGTGTTTTTGCTGCAGCTGTAAAAGCAGCCGAAACCATCGATCAATGTTTGAGCCAAATCATACCCCTGGCTCAATTTCAAAATTATAATATCGTAATACTTGCAGATCATGGCAACTCAGATTGCATGATTAATCCGGATGGAACGCCAAATACTGCACATACAAAAAATCCTGTTCCCTGTATTCTCATTAGTAATGAAGATTTTAAATTAAGAGATGGAAAATTAGCAGACATCGCACCAACGCTGCTTGAAATAATGAATTTACCCATACCTGTAGAAATGACAGGAGAATCTCTATTATTGTTAAAATGAGAAGATCCATTAACCTATCTTTTCTTCGATTTCTGATCTTTTTGGTCATGATTACGATCTCTTTCTCATGTGCAAATATCAGACCTATTCAAGGTGGACCGGAAGACAAAGAAGTCCCTTTCTATGAGACGCAGCTGTCAAGTGTTAATGAACAGACTAATTTTAATGGACGCACTCTTCAATTTGTTTTCAACGAATGGGTAAATCTTAATAATCCATCTCAGAATATATTTCTTGTTCCTTCTACAAAATATCCATTGATTACCAAACTTAAAGGAAAAAAGCTCGTTGTTACTCTGGATTCTAGGGATACACTTTTTCAAAATACCACCTATACGCTTATGATGAACAATGCAGTCAAAGACATCACAAACAATAATATTACTGAAAATCTTAGCTATGTTTTTTCAACCGGAGACTACATCGATTCTTTATCTGTAAGCGGAACTGTGATTGATGCTTATAGTTTAAAACCAGTAGCAAAATCAATAGTTGCAATTTATTTAAATACTCAAGAGAGTTCTATAAGAACTTCACGACCGGACTATTATACAATTGCTGACAACAAAGGAAAGTTCATTATTAAAAATTTAAAGTCCAATTCGTATTCTGTTTATGCACTTACCGATAAGAACCAAAATAATTATTATGATCAGAAAACAGAAATGATTGGGTTTCTTAAACATCCCCTAGTTATTGCTGAAGATAATATTAAAGATATCCAATTGAAATTGTCATTAGAAAAAGGTAAAATGATAGCCAAAGATAAGAAAAACTTAAACGGACTATTTAAACTGATCTTCAACAATATCATTAATAATATAGAAGTCAACTGCACTACCTGTGAAGAGATTCAAGAAATTCACGAGAATGACAGTTTGCAAATATGGTATAAAACAAAAGATACAAGTTTATTAATAGTTAAAGCCAATGAAAGTATAGATTCATTTTGGATAAATCCAACACGCTGGGAATCTGTCTTTCCTAAATATCGAGTGAGTAGATATTCTGAACAACTGTTTCCCAATCATCCCATTGAATTGAGTTTTGGAGAACCGATACAATCCTTTGATACTTCAAAAATTTCGTTTACTCAAGAGCTTAAATATTCTATAATAAAAGACAGTTTAGATTCCAGAAAATTATTCATAAATCCTAAAGGAAACTTAAGTAAGAATTTAAGATTGATCTTAAAAGATAGCGCTATCATTGGAATTCACAATAGCTGGAATACCAATGACACTTTGAGTATAAAACTTATTGAGCCCGCGACTGTGGCTAAACTAAAAATTAAACTAGATTCATTGAAGATTGGTCAAACATACATTCTTCAGCTTGTATCTGGTGAAAAAATAATAGATGAAAGAAATTTTATTTCTAAATTCCGTGAGCATGAGATCCAATATAATAATCTTGTTCCGGGTAAATATGACTTGAAAATAATTGAAGATATGAACCAAAATAAAATTTGGGACCCATGTCAGCTCGATACAAGGATTCTAGCAGAAGAAGTGTTTATATTTAAGCTAAAAGAATTAAGAGCGGATTGGGATTTGGAAATGAATATAAAAATGCAATAATGAAACTCTGGACTGATAATCTCCATAAGAGCTACGGAGCTTCAAAAGTAGTGTCCGGCGTATCTATTGAACTCAAACAAGGCGAAATCGTCGGTTTGTTAGGCCCAAATGGTGCAGGAAAAACAACAACTTTTTATATGATGGTAGGATTCATAACACCTACCCAAGGAAAAGTATATATGGATGTGGAGGAAATTAGTACTGATCCTATGTATTTAAGAGCGCGAAAAGGTGTTGGTTATCTTCCTCAAGAGCCTTCAGTCTTCAGAAAACTAAGTGTAGAAGATAATATAAAAGCTATATTGGAATTGTCAAATCGGACAATCGCAGAACAAAAAGAAATTCTGGAATCATTAATTTCTGAATTTAACTTACACAAAGTTCGAAAGAACATGGGAGATAGTCTTAGCGGTGGAGAAAGGCGAAGAACAGAGATTGCTCGAGCTTTAGCTTCAAGTCCAAAATTTATTTTACTGGACGAACCATTCGCAGGAATTGACCCAATAGCTGTTGAAGATATCCAATCTATCGTGGAAAAACTCAAAGAGAAAAATATTGGAATCTTAATCACAGATCATAATGTTCAGGAAACCCTTTCTATTACAGATCGTGCCTACCTGATTTTTGAAGGTAAAATTCTTATGAGTGGAACCGCAGAGGAGCTGGCAGCAGATCCGATTGTTCGGAAAGTTTATCTGGGTCAAAACTTTGAATTGAAGAGAAAAATTAGAAATAATTAAAGATGAGAGTATCAATAATTTTCTTCATTCTACTGATCTCGTGTAAGGAAGATTTGCAAAGAGAATTAAGAACCGCCGCTTATCCCATTGTTGATAGTATTTACAAGAGACAGATGAATCAAATTACAAAGGAAGCAGACTCGATGTGCATCCAGATAACCCATGCTAAACTGCAATCAGTAATTGATTCAATTTTGGAAGTAAGAAGAAATCAAGTTAAACAATTGAGAAGCTTTGAGTAGAATTTATAATGTATACCTCATATTCCTATGTTTATCTTGTACCGAGATAACATCAGAGAAAGTAAATGAAGAAGTTTTCAGACAGATTGAAGAAAGAAAATCCAACTTTATTGCAGAACGAATTATACAATGCAACAGAACTATGTATCAAGACGCTCAATCCATTGCGGATTCTATTTTAAGAATTGAATCCAAACAAGCCAAAATGGACAGTATCAAGGTTCCTTACGATACTTCCAGACCTTTACAACCTGAAGTTCAGTTTCCGGAATACAAAAAACCAAAGCGAGATTCTTTAAATTGAATCCAATAAATTTACACTGGAATTAATCCTAAATTAAGCAACAGGTTTTCAAACTTAAATTTTAAGTATTTTAAAACGAGTGCTTTATTGGTTCTCCCACAAAATATTTAAGGAGCTTCACATTATATATTCAGCTTTAAACTAGCAATTAAGCTTTATATTATGAATTAGGGTAATATTTGTCAATTATCTGAAAAATCCTTATATTTGCAATATATAGTGTATATATATAATATACATTATGTTTTTTTTAATATATAAAGATTTGAAAATTATAAATTTAAATCTAATATAGGAAAATAATTCAGGTAGAAGCGTATAAATTTTAGAATATAAAATTGCTACAAAATAAAAGAGTATTCATTGATTAAGTGTCTGTAAAAACGGATATTTCAGGAGTTTCATACTTTTGAATTACTTCTCTTAAAGTAAGTTCCTATATAAAAAATTTATTTTTTCAGATCTGTAAAACATTTTTATGGATCCAATTATAATTAGTATACTCTCATTGATCGGTGGTTCAGGTCTTGGATTTATTATCACCCGTTCTTTGGTAAAAAATTACAACAAAAAACAGATTGAAGAAATCTCCAAACAGTCAGACATTGAACTTGAAAAAACAAAGCTGACGGTTCAAAGAATGATGGATGAGGCTAACTCCAAAGCTGATCGAATTGTTTCAAAAGCTGAATCGAAACACGACCAGATTAAACAACAACGTATTCAGGAAGCAAAAGATAACTTTAACAGACTAAAATCTGAGTTTGAAAGTTTCAAATCCGGTCAGATGATTGAGTTAAAAGAAAGGGAACTAAAATTAGGCGTTTCTGAAAAAGAACTCAAACAAGTTAAGCAAGATATCGATGTTCGGGAGTCTGAGATTAAAGCAATGCGGGAGAATATGGATATTCAGCTCAAAATTATTGCGAAGAAAAAAGAAGAATTGGATACTGCCAACGAAGAAAGGATTAAGCAACTACAAATAATCTCTAAATTGTCGGAATCAGAAGCAAAGGATTTATTGTTGCAGGCGGTTAGATCTAAAGCCAATAATGATGCTCTTTCTTTGGAAAAAGAAATTATTGAAAACGCTAAATCCAATGCGAATAAGGAAGCTAAAAAGATCGTTATTCAAACCATTCAAAGAATGTGTGCGGAATACACCATTGAGAATTCAGTGTCAGTGTTCAATCTTGAAAGCGATGATACGAAAGGACAAATTATTGGTAGAGAAGGTAGAAATATTCGTGCCTTAGAAGCAGCGACTGGTGCGGAAATCGTGGTTGATGATACTCCAGAAGCAATCGTGATCTCCAGTTTTGATCCAATTCGTAGAGAAGTTGCGCGGCTTGCCTTGAAAAAATTAGTTACAGATGGCAGGATTCATCCTGCAAGAATTGAAGAAGTTGTAGCAAAAATTAAAAAACAATTGGAAGAACAGATCGTTGAAATTGGTGAAAGAACCATCATTGATCTCGATATTCATGGCTTAGATCCTTATCTGGTAAGAATGATTGGAAGAATGAGGTTCAGATCCTCCTATGGACAGAATTTACTAGAACATTCTTGTGAAACCGCTAATCTCTGTGCCGTTATGGCTGCAGAACTCGGGCTCAATCCAAAACAGGTAAAAATGGCGAAACGTGCAGGTTTGCTTCACGATATTGGAAAAGTAGCGGAAGAAGAGTCAGAACTATCACACGCATTGTTTGGGATGAAACTCTGTGAAAAATACAAAGAACATGAGGTTGTTATCAATGCAGTCGGCGCACACCATGACGAGATTGAGATGAACAATATAATTTCACCTATTGTCCAGGCCTGTGACGCCATCTCAGGTGCTCGTCCTGGAGCAAGAAGAGAGATTCTTGAAAGTTATCTAAAGCGTATTAACGAATTAGAAGAACTTGCGCTTTCGTATGAAGGTGTTTCAAAAGCCTACGCTCTTCAAGCAGGAAGAGAGCTGAGAGTAATCGTAGAATCAGAAAAAGTATCCGATCAATTTGCCGATGATCTTGCATTTATGATCTCCCAAAAAATCCAGGATGAAATGCAATACCCAGGACAAGTTAAAGTTACTGTAATTCGAGAGAAAAGGGCAACTGCTTTCGCAAGATAAAAATTCAATATAGTAAGAAGTACTTTTTACAGTTAGATTTCAATATTCTATTGATCAATGTGGGATAATTCTGTAAAACAGATATCTCACAACCAATAAACTTAATGTACATACCTGTTGCACAATTGCAGTCCCATAAATAAAACCTAGATTGGCTTGATGTGGATAAATTTTATCTATTTTTAAATAGATATAGAAAACAACAAAATGAGCTACACTAAAAAATACAATTGCAATTAGATTACTTCTTATTTTCAAAAAGAATATTCTAATAGCGTAAAAATAAGATCTGATTGGTGGCTTGTTTTCAAACAATATCAATTTCTTACTTATAACTGAAATACACATAAGCACCATCCATCCAAAAAGCATGATCAACAAAATACCAATAGCAGATTGGATGAGAATCGCCTCTGACGGTAGTTTATAAAAAAATTGATCGAAAATAAAAACTATGATATACAGACATATTCCACTCCAAAAAATCAGCATCAACAAACTGAACACCGAATTCATAAAGAGATTTAAAATATTGTTTATAATAATTTTTATTACTGAGCTAATTTCTTGCTTTCGTTTCTGTTCACTCAGATAAATCAAGGTCGTGTTAACTGCAACATTTGATAAAAGGTAAAATCCAATCAGAATTAAAATTGGCTTACTCAACAAACTTATATTGTCAGGTAAATTACTAAAGAAATCCCAGATAATATCTTGATTATATCCTTCTATTAGTCTTTCATATATAAACTCTTGTTTAATAATTGAACGAAGAATTGACTCCCATATTAAGCGAACAGGAATAATCAATACATATAACAACAAGTAAAGAAGGAGGATAAACTTCAGATTCCAAAACCAATTGTATTTGTCAAACAATTTATTCATGTAAGCCTTTCTAAATCAGAAAACTTATGAAGTGAGTAATATTCTGAAGCCAGTACTGAAGCTTATAACTAAACCCTAGAGAAGCATAATCCGATAAATGTATTGAATAAGTGTTATTGTTTAAGTTCAGATCCGTCAGAAGTAATTGCTCAGGATCCAAATGCAATTTTGTTAACACCTTAGTTGATTTTACCTCTATAACTTCCTGACTGATATTTCCATTTAAAAATTCAACTGCATTACTTCCATCCTCAAAGATCATTTTGACACTTAAGGGATAATTCCAGATTCCTTTGTTTTGAACAACTATACTGTAATGATGCATTGAATCTGATATTGCAGAATCTTTTACTTCCGAAATTGTATAGTCCATAAATCCTTCATTATATATTCCAAATTTTACAAACTTATAACTTGAAAATGCTTTTGAAGAATCTACAAGTTGATACAATTGATTTTGTACAAATTGCATAAATTCTTTACCACTTGGATGAGTAAATTTGTAGCATTGATAATAACGACTCATGATCGTATCCATATTAACTTGTCCAATGATTCTTTCTAGAGAGTGAAAGATTGTGGCTGTTTTGCTATAGATCATTGCTTTTCTTGTCTCTTCAGTAAAACACCACGCCGGACGTGCAATAATTCCTTCAGAAGGATTATTCATTCCGGTATATTCCATTCTGGTTAATTGCTTATTATCCATCTTAAATCCCATAAAATGAATAAGTGACTGATGATCACCAAATAGAGCATCAATAATGCGATCCTCATAATAAGTTGCAAATCCTTCATCCATCCATGGCTCTTCTTTCTCGTTGTTGGCGAGTACTGCCATAAAATATTGATGGACAAATTCATGCATGATCAAGGATTCAGCATTGTGTATAAAGGATGGCATACCAAAAATACTACCGGTCGTAATAAGGGATGGGTATTCCATCAGACCTGTACGTAAGGCATGTAATGGCGGGCAGACTATGCTTAAGGTGTTATAGGGATAATAAGCCAAATGCGTGGACATATATTGTAATCCAAAGTTGATCGTTGCAACAAATCTCTCTTCCTGCTCCCTATAATCATTGGGGAGCATCAATCTAATCTGAATATTTTTCCATTTCCATTCTCTGATATAACAGTTCTTATGAATTGCCCAGGCAAAGTCAATGAGCTTTTCTGCACGGTAATGCTTAATCAAGTTATTTCCTACTCTAATCTCATCAATAAACTCTCCGCTGGAACAAAGTTTGAAGTCTTTGTTACATTTTATCCAGATATCATAATCGCTGAATTCTCCATAAAATTCTGTACTTCTAAAGAATTGATGACAGTTCCAGTACCATTGGTTGGCAGTATTCTTCTCCAATACTCCGAGCTGTGGAAACCAATGGCAGAATAGATAAAAATCTTGACTGTAACCTGCCCGAGCAATAACTTTGGGTATTCTTGCTTCCCATTCCAATTTAAGGATTATGGTATCATCAGGTAGAAACAAGGTTGGCAAACAGACTTCCAATACTGATTCATCATCTTTGTTCCCATCATCAAAAAAAACCGCTTGAGAATGATTCAAAACATCAGCACTATGTTTATTTTGAACAACACTTAGTTTAAGAATTTTTAAATCAGACCATTCAAGATCAGATCTATCTTTATACGGATTACCAAATATCTCATTGGCACCTTTCAGGAAGCTGCTTTTTTCATTTTTAAATGAATTCAAATAAAGATAAAAGTAAAGATTATCGAGAGGAATATCCGTGTGATTTTTAAATCTAATTTCCTGAATCGTCCTAATCACATGAGTTGAATCATTAAGTTCTGTATGGATCTTATAATAAGAATATCTTCTCCCTTGTTCTTTTTGTTTTAATCCGCAATCCTGGCAATTACTATTTGTAATCCAAAAAAATAAAGTTAATTCCAGAAAAATAAGCTTTAAATCCATGAGCGAAACACAAATATAGAATAGATTACTCTGGTAACTAAATTTAAGATATAACTATCTAAATTTCAAGAAGATATTACATTGAAAAAGTAGAATTATCTTATATTAAATTATTAAAATATATGTAATATTTTGATTTATATAACAATAGCAAATACTTATTTTTTTTATTGAAAAAAATATGTTACATAATATACTATTTTATAAATTTGTTAGGATTTAAGCGAAAATTTGGTGAGGAATTTTTGTTGCAATTTAATTAGATGTAACCATAAAATCATCAATCGGACCTAAAATCTGTTTTAATTTACCAACCTGATTATTTAACCTATTTTATAATATGAAACTTTTACTTATTTTATTTATCAACCTAAATCATTTCTTTAACCCGATAAATCCTCAAGAGAGTGCTTTACCGAGCAATGAATTTGTAGGATGGGAATTATTACATAACCAGAATGGTTTAACCGTTTATTACCAATTGACTGAATGTAGCCCCTATCAATACGGAAGTATGAATGGTAGAAAATTACTTTTTTTAAGAATTATTAATGGTAATGCCGCTCCAACCAATTACAATTTTAAAATTGATGCATTCGAAAATGGAAATGGAAGCGTTATAGAAACGTTCCTTTGCAATAAGAATCTAAATGGAAGCAGTACAGTAGAAGGAAATTGCAGCATGGAACCCAGAAGTTCTCAGCTTGTTCATTTTCTTGAGCACAAATACACCAATCTCAAATTAAAACTTACGATTTTATAATTTCAACTTTGATTATTGAACAATAGTAAAATTAAAAAAATGAAAGCAATTCGAAGCAACTTATTCATACTACTATCTATTTTTAGTTTAGGCATTCTGACTGCCCAACCATGCACTACAGGCAACTCTTTGTGTAATGATCAAACAACTTTTGCCTGGCAAGGCAATGGAAGTTCATTTACCTATTGCGGCAGTTCAAATGGCTTGATTAATACCTTGACCTTTTATTATAATACCTTAGGAACTCATATTGGTTCCAACATGAGAATTCAGATTTTTGATGGACCGGACTGGACCTTTCCGGTACTGCATACTCAGGTTGTTCCATTTGGCTCATTAGTCGTTGGAGCCAACACAATAACTATTATTCCGCCAATCCCAATTAATGTTGGAGAAGTCAATTCTTACGAAATAACCAGTGATGCCCCGCCATTTCAGGGAAGTGCTGCTAATGGTTTGGCGTATTGCAACTCGAATGTATATGCAGGAGGCTCCCCCTGGTGGTCTTCTAGTGCTGGAGGCAAGACTCCATTTCCAAACTTAGATCAACAATTTTTGGTTGGTTTCGCATCCAATACTGTTCTTACACCTACTTTAGGTCAATGGGGAATTATTATTTTGGCCTTGTTGTTCCTTTCGATCAGCAGTATACTTGTTACTCAAAAGAAACTTCGAGTATCAACGTCCTTAGGAAATGGAGAAATGAGCATGGATTCAAGTTCAAGCAATACTCATTACAATCTTATTAAGCATAGTATTGGCGATTTAATCAAATACAGCTTCTTGATATTATTAGTTGTAAATTTGATTTTTGGAATTTCAGTTCTATTCTTCAATTACGAAATGACTGCTTATGATATTCCGGGCTCATTGATCTCTTCAATCATCCTGGCTTACACCTATCTGTTTCATAAGAAATATGCCAAAGGATACTAAAACAAATTAAAAATCAATTACTACCAGGGGTAAACTTTATATAAACAAGTTTACCCTTTTTTATTGATTCATCATTAATTTTACAGTCTGCATTAATGAAATGGTTAAATTTTGGATTTTATTTATTGCCATCGTCTTAGCTTATTTTGTAATATCTTCAACAGAGTTGTTTGATTACTGGATTGGCACACCGGTTAACTCTATATATGCGAAGATCTGCTCATTTATTTTAAATGTATTTCAGCAAAATACTCACGTTGACGAAGTTGAGCTCTCCAACTTAAAATTTACGATGTCGGTATCTAAAGGATGTGATGCTGTAGCACCGGCTGTAATGCTCATTGCAGGAATTGGTTTATTTCCAGATCAGAAATTATCTTCTAAGTTAAAAGGAATTGGACTTGGCTTATTGTTATTATTCACTGTGAATTTAATACGATTAATAAGTTTGTTTCTCTTGGGCGTTTACTCGCCCGAATGGTTTGAGTTTTTTCATATACAATTTTGGCAAGCTTTATTTATTATAATTACATTACTCTACTTTATATATTGGGTTCGGTAAGTCACTGAATGATAAGTCTAAAGAAGTTATTATATGCATTGTTACTGTTTTCATCAGCTTACATAGGATCCTATGCCATTTACCATCAATCCAATGTTGGAAGGATGTTGACTCGCAGATTTCATAACTGGTTTAATAAAAATTTGTCAGACCACTTTGAAGGAGTCAGAATGATCGCTCAGGCAACTAACAACAAACCGGTAACTTGTCAAATATCAACTGCAAAATTTGAACTTAAAGGAACTTATCCTCCTAATAAAGGGGATGATACAGTAATCAACTTTATCAATGTTAAAAGACTGTTTAAAGAACTGGAAAATCCTTCTGCATCAGGATCTAATATAGATCTTCAGAATTATGGTCTCTCTTATTGGAGTTTTTTTGTGTTACCAATCTGTCTTTTAACGAGTCTTTGGATAGCATCTGGAGCGATCATACGATTTCGATGGAAACCTGTGCTCATTTCATTTCTAATTTTATTCTTACTAATTGCAACTGAGTTTATCAGTACTCTGGTAAGAATGAGAATTGGAATGGTTAATATGGAACCGTATCCAATTGCTATGTGGCTAAGAAAGGTGAATAACTACTTTAATTCTGTATTGGAAATTGAATTTGTATTTCTAAGCACCTTCCTGATATTTATCATATGTAATCTTGGTGCACTTGCAAAAATTAAATGGACGAACAGATCCATTAATTAAAATTTTTCGTATATTTTAGAAATTTAACTAAATTTGTTAAACAAAAAAACGAAAAACCTAAAATATGAAATCAATTTTAAAATTCTTGAAATGGATACTCATCCTTTTAGTATTATTGATTGTGTGTCTGTTTATTTTTATTCAATCAAGTTATGATAAAACTTATGAAGCTCCTTATCCCAATATTAAGGCTAGCTCAGACAGCGCGATAATCGCACGTGGAAAGCACCTTGCTTATGGACCTGCACATTGCGGAACCTGTCATATGCCTATGGATAAAATTAAGGAGGTTGAAAATGGTGCAATTTATCCGCTTAGTGGCGGTTGGACTTTTACAATACCTCCAGGAACATTCAGAGCGCCTAATCTTACTCCGGATAAAGAAACAGGTATTGGAAATCTAAAAGATGAAGAGATTGCCAGAGTCTTGCGACACATGGTATCTCCAACTAATAAATGTGTATTTCCTTTTATGCCTTTTGCCGAGCTTTGTGATGATGATCTTACTGCAATAGTATCATTTTTAAGATCACAAGAACCAGTCAACCACGCAGTTCCAAGAACTGAATTAAGCTTTCTAGGAAAGGCGATTTCAGCTTTTGGTCTAATTAAACCGGAAGGAACCAAAGGAACACCGGCCAAATCAGTAAATATTGATAGCACAGTAGAATATGGAAAATATCTTGCCAATTATGTTGCAAATTGTGTGGGATGCCACACTAAAAGAGATTTGAAGACCGGTGATTTTATTGGTGAGCCTTTTGCAGGTGGATTTTATTTTGAACCCGATCCATTTAGCAATGGCTTCTCTTTTCGTTCTCCTAATTTAACTCCTGATCCTGAAACTGGTGTTATCGCAAGCTGGTCTCAGGATGAGTTTTTAGCCAGATTTAATAAAGGAAGAGTTCACGATGGAAGTCCTATGCCCTGGGGTGCTTTTCACAGGATGGATACTATTGAATTAAAAGCAATCTATAAATATCTTAAAACCTTAGCTCCTGTTAAAAATAAAATTGAACAGACTGTGTTTGAGCCCGGTGAAAAGTTTGAAATGTAAATTATAATACAACAATGATTCAATAGAATTGCATTGGTAATTTGTTGATATGAAAGTGTGTTACTCAATTAATTCATTTTTTTTGAATCCTATTAAGGCTCATTCGGTAAATACCTAAGCTTCTGATTATCAAAAATATATTATAAAAAAAGTTAATAAAAAAACCCTGAAATCCGTACTTTTTACGTAATTTCAGGGTTAGAAAATTATTTTATAATATGA
>JADLHT010000002.1 GCA_020848695.1 Saprospiraceae bacterium | reverse complement strand
CTCTGTGCTTAAATAAAAGGGCTGAAAATTAATGATTTTTTCCATAATTGATATGATTTAGAGGAGTATGATGAACATAACCCATGTTAATTAATATAAAGACTAAGTGCAATATGTTCACGAGAGAATGTTTACCGTCTTTTCTCTAAAGACAAGACCTGTCAGGTGGAGTAATCGCTGCTTCCATACGCGTAACATTTGTATAAGCAAATATACTCTGTAGAGAACAGCGTTACAAGTTTTGGGAGATTATTTTTAGAAATTCAGGGTTTTCCATGATGAGGATGCATGGTAAAGAATATAGAGATCAGCGAACTTTCTTTTCATACTTTTAGGAATTAACCATAGCGATTTTTATATCCTATCCTTTAATTGCTTGTTCATCCAATTGAAAAAACTTAAATTGACCTTGAATTCAGTACAAGCTATACAGGGTACTTCATAAGTATGAATACTATGAATACCTTTGCGGAGCGTAGATTCGAGCTGATTGGTAGTCTTTAATATCAATATATGTTCTTTTGTTTGTTCTAAATTTTCTTTCCAATAATAGAATGATTCTACAGGAAAGATATTTCCGCAAGCAGCCCATTTTTTTTGAAGGCATAGTTTTGCTATTTTAACGGCTTCGGCTCTGCTTCTGCATGGAACATAGAAAAGTTTAATCTTCCTCATGGAGAGTATCAATAATGGTTTCAGAAATAGAATTTTTATAAAGTTTTTTATAATACTTATAAGTTTCTAATTGAGATCTTAGATTTTTTTCATCAGGGTTTTGCAAATATTCGTTCATTCTGAGATAATCAATAGATCTGGCTTTTACATTGTCATTCAGTTGAAATTGCAGGATATCCATAACTTCTTTTTTTAGTTTTGAAGCGTAGATCGGAAATGCAACTTCAATTCTGAAGTGCAGATTTCTTACCATCCAGTCAGAGGATGAAATGTAAATATTGTCTTCTCCGCCATGGTGAAAATAATATACACGACTGTGTTCCAGAAATCGATCTACAATAGAAATTCCTCTGATGTTGTCACTAAGTTTGGGTTTGTTAGGAATGATGCAACAGATTCCTCTTATTATAAGTTCGATCTTTACTCCTGCTTGTCCGGCTTCGTAAAGAAGATCAATCATATCTTTGTCCTGAAGTCCATTCATCTTTAAGATGATATGCGCTTTCTTTCCTGACAAAGCCATTTCCTTTTCATAACGGATTAGTGATTTAAGTTCATCATTCATGTTAAATTGTCCGACCAACAGATGATGAAATGGTTGAGTTGGAAGTTTGGTGCTTTCCAAAAAGGCAAAAACACGAGCTACCTCTTGTGTTATTTTATCATGAGTTGTAAAAAGTCCGTGATCTGTATAAGCTCTGGCAGTCTGTTCATGAAAATTACCTGTACTCAAATACGCACAATGGATAGATTCGTTATTTTTCTTCTTTGTAATTAGTGCACATTTTGCATGGACTTTCAATCCCGGAAAACTGTAACGAACTTTTATCCCGGATTTTTCCATTTCTTCTCCCCATCTTAGATTCGCTTCTTCATCAAATCTGGCTTTAACTTCTAGAAATGCAAAAACATTTTTTCCCTGCGCTGCAGCTTCAATCAAAGCATCAATGATTCTGGATTTTTTGGCAACCCGATAAAGTGTTAGTTTAATAGAGCTGACTTCAGGATCTACAGAAGCTTCTTCAAAAAATTTGACCATTACTTCATAATCATGAAATGGAAAATAGAGTAGATGGTCTTCTTTTTCAATAGCATTTAAAATACTACTATTAAGAAAGGGAATATAGGGTAGAGGTTTTAATACTTTGTTTTTAAGATGTTTAAGTTTGAAATCAGGAAAGTTGAAAAAATCAAAATTGTTATGATACCTTCCTTCAGGTGTTAAATCTGTCTTTCGAATCTCAAGTAGGCGTAAAAAATAATGCAACATCTCCTTAGGCATTGCTTCATCATATACCAATCTTGATGCGGGACCTATATGTCTCTTAATCAAACTCTTCTTGATCTTATCCAATAAATCTCCGCTAAATTCATCTTCAATATATAATTCCGCATCTCTCGTAATTTTTATGGAGTAAGAATGTATAACATGATATCCCGGGAAAAGCCATTTTAGAGAATATCTTACGATCTCATCCAGAAGTATAACGTGATGAGATTCATCTAAACTCGGGAGTATGATAAATCGAGGAAGGTGGTCTGAAGGAATCTTTACAATGGCATATTGCTCTGCTTCGTCATCGCCTTCTTTTGCTTTAAGAACTATGGTCAGATATAATTCTGAATTGTTGAGAAAGGGCTTAATTCGATTGCCTATTAATAGTACAGGTTGAACAAATGGAAGTAGATTTTCCCGAAAAAAGATATCTAAAAAGTGTTGTTGCTGCTTGCTTAATTCTCTGTGTGAGTGTAGAAAAATATTTTCACGCGACAGTCGCGGGATAAGATCATTATCAAACAAGTCATTGAATTCAGATAATTGCTTATTAACAATGGAATATAAATTCTTCAAAAGCTTTTTAGGATCATAGTCCAATTCGCTTTTGGTTTTCTTTCCAAGCTTTTCAATATTCTTATGATGTGCCACTCTGATTCTGAAAAATTCACCCAGATTGGAAGAATAAATAGCAAAGAACTTTAATCTCTCCATTAATCTTACGGAAGGATCCTTGGCTTCCTGAAGAACTCTATAATTGAAGTTCAACCAACTCAGATCACGATCGATATATTCATATTCGGATAGCAGTTTATCCTCTTCCATAATTAATTTTTGTCTTTATGAATTTTTACAAACTACATTATTACTCTCCTAATGATCGTATTGGAATTGATAAAAATGAGGAAAACTTCATGGATTTAGTATTTAGGTTAAAGTTAGTTGATTTCTTCATGCGCTCAGAATACGGCTTAATATTACAATTTGTTCAATTCTTTCATATCGAAAAATCTTCTATCAGAGTATAATTATGGAGCAGGACTGGTTTTTTGAGATTAAGGCTTTTCTCCCTAATCCGGCATTATACTGTATATATCTATGTAATATATAAGTCATTGATTATAAAATATTTATATTAAATATTGTCTTTGTTTCATCGCTCAAATTGAAGAACTATTTTCTTAAAGTTATTCAAGTATCAAGGTTGATTATACGGACAAAGGTATTTGGAAATGATTTAAAGATCATATTTTTGAACGCGAAATGAAAAAGTTAAGAAAGCCACTTGTCGTGGCTAATTGGAAAATGAATATTTTGCCTTCAAAAGCATGTCAGCTTGCAGAGGAAATAAAAAACAGAACTAATAATACTGGTATCGATATAGTTATTGCTCCGCCTTATACCCATCTTGCATTGATGAGCCATTTAAGTTCTGCAGATTTTTCATTGGGTGCACAGAATGTACATTCTGAAGTATCCGGAGCCTTTACAGGTTCGATTTCTGTAGATATGCTTAAGGATCTTCAAGTGCAATATGTTATTCTTGGTCATAGCGAAAGAAGAGAATCCAATATCAATGAAAACATTTTTCTGGAAAAGAAAATTGATAACTGTTTGAGAGGCAAGCTAAATATAATATATTGTTGTGGCGAATCGCTTGAAGTGAGACAGAGAAATGAAGAGAAGGAATTTGTGATCAGTCAGCTGGAAGATAGTTTTTCAAAACTGAAAGTCTGGAGCCCTCAGCAAATAGTTATAGCCTATGAACCTATTTGGGCAATAGGCACAGGACTTACTGCTAGTGCTGAACAAGCGGATGTTATACATTTATGCATTAGAAACTGGATTGCTGATCAATTTGGAGACCAAAGTGCACATCAGACCAGGATACTATACGGAGGGTCGGTAAAATCATCAAATGCTCATGAACTTGCTTCTAAAGAAAATATCGATGGTTTTTTAGTAGGTGGAGCCAGTCTAAATGTTGAAGAATTTTCGGTAATTGCTCATGCCTTTAATCATATAATATAATACCGTGATATTATATTCTGGTTATAAAATGTATTCTGTTAAATTAGTTCTAGGATTATTGATTCTTTTGAACAATAAATTTCTTAACAATGATTTCATCTTTCAAGCGAAATTTCATCCAATATACACCATTTGAAAATTCGGATAAGTTCAGCTTATGCTTTGCATTAATATTCATAAATGATTTCATGTAGTAGCCATTAGAATTATATATTTCTATTTCAATCGGAGGAATTTCAGATAGAATTTCAATTTCTTCATTACATGGATTCGGAAATATTTTTATCAGGGATTTAAAGGTGGGTATATTTGTTGTAAAATTATCAGGTACTCGAATTAATATAAAAACACCAAAGACCGGGAATTGGGAGACAGGATCTTTATCTGAACCCACAGCTTTCGCCATAGTCCATCCAGTCATTGGAATTTCGATTTGGTGATCTTGATCTATTTTACCTTTGATTGTATCTTTAAAGCAATCCATAACGTTAATTAATAGGTAAGAATCATTTGCCTTCCATTGATCTTTGTCTACGAATACCTTAAACTGATCTAAAGAATCCCAATTGTATATGACCAGGTGATTTCTTAGAGGTTCGTACTTGTTTTGAATGAACGTGTAAAAACTTGGATTGGATTCGGATTTCTCATAATATTGATTGTTCGGAAAATCATTTAAACCGAACCCCCAGAGGTAGTATCCATAAACGTCAGGAATCCCATTAAATATTTTATTTCCTTGTAAGTTGGCTTGAAAGATAGGGCTGTTATTATATCCAAGTCTCAATTGGCCGGTGAAAACATTACTGTCTATCACACAATCTTTCATTCCATAGTTTAATCCAAAAGCATTGACAGGAGGTCTGGGGGTATTGCTACCTGAGAAAGTATAGTTATTAACTATTGTTGTTCTGAGTACCGGATTTCCAATACTGTTGGAAACAACAAAAAAGTTATGGGTTCTATAGTTGTTCCCCACACCACCTAAATTTTCTGAAGCAGAACCACCATTAAATATGATGTTTTCCCTGATGTCAAAATCTCCAATCGCTGCCGTTGCTGTAGTTTGCCATACTTTCAAGCCATATCCATAAGTACTGAAAATAATATTCTGATGGATTTTTTTTATCCCGAATGTATCATTTTGCAAATACATTCCGTGACTATGTCCTTCCCAGTTTCCGTTGTTAAACTGATTGTATCCTATGTGATAAATGATGCAACCTGTTGCTTCTGAATGGATGGCTGTCTTCCAGATGTCTATCCCTCCGCCGGTATCATGAACAATCATATTTATGAATTTTATATTGGGTGCTGTACAAGTTATTCCACCTGAAATTGCATGCTTTCTGTCTTTGCTAAAAGAGTTCGTAACTTCTATACCCCAAAACCAGGTATGAATGCTATTGTTTATGGCAACGTAGAGTGTATTTGTTTTGTTGCCATCCAGAATAGAACGTTCACCATTGAAGTTTCTAAAAATGATCGGATCATTCTCCGTACCCTTGGTAAAACAACTAAAAGATGTTTCTGTATTAAAATCGTTCAGGTAAATGCCACCTCTTAAATAAATCGTATCTCCTGCTTTTAATTTAGAAGGGTGATTCAATGCAATCTGTAACTTCCAGGGATGATTGAAACTGCCGTCACCCTGGTCTGTCGCGTTTGCAGAAACGTAGAAGGTAGAGCCATAGCTATTCAAGATGAAGCAAAATATTAAGGAAATGATCTGAATAAATTTTGAGATGCAGGATTGCATTGAAAATTACTTAAAATTGATTGTAGAAAATGTTTAGACTGAAAAGTTTAATATTTTTATTTATGAATTTATTCAATAAGTTTTCGCTCGTGGGATTATTCTATTCAGAATTTTATCGACCATTCAATATTTTTGTTTGAGCCAGGTTCATGAATCTACTCACATATTCTTTCACCTTGACCCAGTGGGACATAACGGCAAATTTCATAAGTAATGGCAACATACATTTTGAAATTGAGTTGAAAGTGGGCTCTTGTACCTTTAGGAGATGGTTCGGCAAGCAATAAAAAACTGACTCCATCATTGTTTATTAAATCAAATTGTTGATGTAATATTTTTTTTAATTCAGAAACTCCTTTCGAGTTAAGTTGCTTGCTGATATTTATCTCGGGAGTAAATAGGGTAGCCGGAACATCTATTAAAGGCAGGAGTTGATCTTTTTGAAGTAATGGAACAAGTTGCAGCGTGTTATCTGCAATTGCTATTGTTGCAAATAATGCTGGAGAAGAATTGTCAGCCTCTCTAAGGTAAGAAATGTATGCCGAAGTTAATTCCAGGCTTTTTACTTTAAAATTTGAGCCTTCCGCCTTTAAATTCCTTTTAATGTCATCTGCCGTGAGCTTGTGGGCTTCAAGAAACTTACTTGTTCTATCAACTTTATAAGTAAAATCTATTGGAATAGTTCTTGATTCTGTAAATACCTGATCCGCACAAAATTCATCGAAAGAATACTCACTTCCACAACAAGAAAAAATAAATAGTCCGCAATAAATACCTAAATAAAAGCAATATTTTTTCATATCTTATGTTGATTAAATTCTAATTCCTAAGCCAAGGGTAGCAGTAATTGGACCTGCATAACTTGCCGCTGCATGAATATTAAAAACCCAAAGTTTTACAGCGCCACTTAATTCCGCAATAAAAGGATATTTTCCACTGGTCAGAACTTTGTAAGTTTTCAGTTGATTATCCTCTGAGTAATTATAGCTATATTCCGTTGAGGTGCTTTGATAAGCTAACATCAGCTGAGCAGAGAAACGTTTATTGGATCTTCCAATATATCCGGAAATTAAATGATTCGTGCTTGAAATAGATTCTCCGGAATTAATTTTTTGATAAAAATATCCAACGGAAAGATCGAAGGGAAATTTTTTTAAGTAATGATTTAATCCATGTCTGGCTCCCAGACCGAAGTATTGAATCTTTCCAAAATCATTTTCCAGATCAAAACTAAAAAAACGTAAACTTAATTCCGTGTGGTATATTCCTTCAAGACTTAGTTGAGGAACGGCTAAAGGTAGATACTTTAAATTATATCCAACCGGAAATACAAATGCTGTTCCATTGATTCCGTCAACCTTGACGGCTTCGTTTCTGCCTATAATGGTTGGTACTTTTACGCTTTGTGAGGGTTCGAATCCAAGACCGGTGGAGCCTGTGAATGTTCTCATGGGAGAGGTTGGAAATGAGCTCATTACAAGGAAACCAAGTCGGATGTGAAAAGAGCTATCTACCCTCGACCATTCTCTTATCCCTGTATTCATATTGGCAGATAAGAGATCCGAAAGGGGTTGTAAATATCCTTTGGAATTGTTATCCAAATAAGAGGAGAGCAATTCATCAATGGGTTGCGCAGAAGTTGGATTTCGAATTAATAATATCAGGAAGATAAATATTAATTTCGATCTAAGAATTAAGACTGACATTCTACCTGGCAGTTTTATTGCCAAACAAAATTAGTTATTGACTCTGAATAATCCAAATAAAAATAAGATTTTTGAATCAATTACAATTTCTTGCGTCTGTACTATTTGTTCTGGAATAGATGCAAATTTTTTCAATAGACTATGATGTCAGAGTTTTTGTAATAGGTTCATCAAAATGTTTTAAAAATAAAAAAAGCAGAAGTCTTGACTTCTGCTTCTGTGTACTAATTTACTTTTATTTTATAGTATTTTCTTCAGTTCTTCTTCTAAGTTGTCTCTTGGGTCAATTGCTGCTATCTTACCTGTTTTATCTACAAGGAAAGTTTTTGGAATAGATCTAACTCCGTATCTTCCAGCAGGCTCACAATCCCATTTCTTTAAGTCGCTGACATGGGTATCCCAGATTAAGCCATCCTTTGCAATGGCATCAGTCCACTTTTGTTTTGCATCGTTCATATATTGGTTAATTGCGCCTTCATTACCCAATTGCGAACGGGTCCTTGAATCAACTCCATCGAGCGAAACAGAGTACACTGTGAATCCTTTGCTTTTGTAACGATTATATACATCTACTACATGAGGATTAGCTCTTCTGCAAGGACCACACCAGCTAGCCCAGAAGTCAATAAGCACCGCCTTACCTTTTAGGTCAGAAAGTTTAAAGTTTTTGCCTTTAGGGGAAGGAAGGTCAATATCAGGAGCTTCCATACCTATTTGTATAGATGCACTTGATTGTTCTTGTCGGGCAGCCTGCTCAGTTTGAACAATATAAGTCTCATAAGTTTTGGTAAATTCTGATTCCGGATATTTTGATTTTAAATCATTGACAATACTTTTATGTTTGTCAATAAATTCTGGTCTGAATCCGAGCAATTGAACAGCCAGCAAGCCTTTGGATAAAGGATCTGTTGCTGCCTCAATTTTTGAATTTGCAGATTCCATGGTCATTTGTCCGGCTAATAGGTCTTTTAAAGAATTCGATACTTCTTCAGCTACTTTAGAGCCTTTAATATTGAATTTGCCCTGATTAATATCAGCAACATTGCCATCTATTTCAACTTTTTTTTCTGTGCCATCTAATACAAAGATTATTTGTTGTTGGCCCATTTTAATTCTGTATAATCCAGGTTTTGGCTTTTCAGAAAATTCTAATGTAAATTTTCCACCTGTCATAGGCTGACTAGTAATTGAGCTGCTACTATTGTCCAGACCCATTCTTTCTAAAACAGCCGTTCCGTCACCGCCATCAGAAATATTACCTTTTATAGTTGGCTTGCTATTACAAGCTATAAAAAGTAAGGTTAGAAATAAGAAGGTTAGTTGTTTATAATACTTCATAATTTATTTTTTATTTAATTAATTTTCTAATTTTAAACTTAAGGCTGAAGCATACAACGAGCTGAAATCCGAAATTTTTCCATAATGAACTCGATCAATTATTGCTTCTGATCCTTTGACACTACCTAAATGATAAAATTCTACCTTTTGCGAGCGTAATAACAATTCTGTTTCTGTTTTGTTTTCAGGTTTAAGGCTGCAAATAACTCTTCCCTGACTTTCTGCAAACAGGAAAATGTCCGGTTTAAAGCTCAGAGGGATATCTATTTCAAAGCCCAGAGTAGAACTCATAGCTGATTCCATCAAGCTTACAAAAACACCACCTTCTGAAACGTCATGAGCTGAACTGATAAGGCCTTTCTGAATGAGTGATCGAACTGCATTTTGCATTCTGAATTCGTCTTCCAGGTTAAAATGAGGTGCTGGCGCGTGAATTATACCATGATAATGATGTAAGTATTCACAATAACCAATATGATTATTTTGATCTCCTATTAAAAAGATCAAATCGTTTTCATTTTTAAAATCAATGGTCGTGATATGGTTTTTATCATCAATTATTCCCAACATTCCAATTGTTGGAGTAGGGTAAACGGGTTCTGTTTTGTCACCAATTTGAGATTGGTTATAGAAACTGACATTTCCTCCTGTTACAGGAGTATCGAATTTTTCGCAGGCTTCACCCATTCCTTTTAAGGCATGTACGAACTGATAATAGACTTCTTTATTGTATGGATTTCCGAAGTTCAAGCAATTTGTAATAGCGACAGGAGTTCCTCCCGAGCAGGTAATGTTTCTTGCGGCTTCGGCTACAGCAATCATTCCGCCGACATGGGGGTCAACATAGACATAGGCAGAATTGCAATCAACAGTTAAAGATAAAGCCTTCTCAGTTCCTTTGACGCGTACTATGGCTGCATCGCTTGTCTTAACAGAGGTCATAGTTCCCGTACGGACCATTTTGTCATATTGTTCGTACACCCACACCTTTGAAGCGATATTGGGAAGAGAGATCATCATCCTGGCGAGTTCAACTAAATCATCCGGTGAACTAACTATTGATGGACTGAAATCCGCAATCTTATCAAGATAAGCTGGACGTGCATATTCTCTTTCGTAAACCGGTGCTCCTCCTCCAAGTACTAGGGTTTCTGCCGGGACATCTGCTACAAGTTCTTCACCAAGGTAATATTTTAGTCTCCCATCTGATGTTACTTCACCAATTTGTACACATTCCAGATCCCATTTATCAAAGATTTTAAGCAAAGATTCTTCTCCTCCTTTCTGACAGACAATCAACATTCTTTCCTGCGATTCGGAAAGTAATATTTCAAAAGGCTTCATATTATTTTGTCTTGTCGGAACTTTATCTAACCAGATTTTCATTCCTGTGCCGGATTTGGCAGACATTTCAGAAGTTGAACAAGTTATTCCGGCTGCTCCCATATCCTGCATACCTATAATTTGACCTGTTGCAATTGCTTCAAGACTTGCTTCCAGCAATAATTTTTCCTGAAAAGGATCGCCTACCTGCACAGCTGGTAGATCTTCTGCAGAATTTTCACTCAAATCAGCGGAGGCAAATGTAGCGCCATGAATACCATCTTTCCCTGTTGCAGAACCAACAATGAATACCGGATTACCGGGACCATCTGCTTTGGCCGAGACTGTTTCATTCTTTTTAACAATGCCGACAGACATTGCATTTACCAGAATATTTTGATTGTAACAATCATTAAAATAGACCTCACCTGCAACAGTCGGAACACCAAAAGAATTTCCATAATTTCCAATTCCTTTGACGACTCCTTTAATTAGCTTTTTTGTATGAGCTAGATCTGGATTTCCGAACCGAAGAGAATTTAAGGCTGCAATAGGCCTTGCGCCCATGGTGAAAATATCCCGATGTATTCCTCCTACTCCCGTGGCTGCCCCCTGGTAAGGTTCTATTGCTGATGGATGATTATGAGACTCTATTTTAAAAGCACAGGCTAATTCATCTCCAATATCCACCAATCCTGCATTTTCTTCGCCTGCTTCAACCAACAGTCTTGAGCCTTTGCGAGGTAGTTTTTTAAGATAAATAATACTATTCTTATAAGAACAATGTTCTGACCACATCACTGAATAAATACTAAGTTCGGTGAAATTAGGTTCGCGACCTAGTATATCACAGATTTTTTGGTATTCAGATTCGAGAAGCCCTAATTTTTTGGCTGTTTCGATGCCCGGATTTTGCATGAGTTTGACTTGGAAAGTTGCAAAGATAGTCGGTATAGCTGAATTAGTCTTATCATGAAATTTAGTTTGAAATATATTCACAAGCTACTTAGGAAATTGAATCAAGAGCTGGAATTATATATAATTGAGCTCATTCGCCTGCTAATTGTTAGTATAGAGCGATGGTTCTAATGATTTTATAAAATACCATCCTTTGAATGAGAAAGTATAATAAGGTGGATATCCATTTACAACATCACAATAATTCATGGTTGAATTATATGAATTTTTTCCACTTGCTCAAATTTCCAATCCCAGTTTATAATATCATTATCATCTGTAAAATTAATAGTGTAGTAAGAACATGAATTAGTGCTGCCTTTATACGTTAAGGTCATATCCGAAGATGTATAACTACTGCATACACCTGGACTGGAGAGGTTTGGTTGGCAGCTGACCATCGATACTTTGACTATTAATAAGTTAAGTGTAAGCAAGGTTACTAATTTCGAATACTAAAGTACATAAGGAATTATATAATTTTGTAGAAATTAATATTTTATGAAGTAAGTCAGAATTTGTAGATATTATATTGAAATATTTAAGTTTAAAAATTCATTTTCTGAGAAAATTTAAGTTATACATAAATGGGCTAGGACAATTGATCGCTTTTACTCATTAGGAATATTATCCGAGAACAAGTTTAGGATTACAATTATAAATTTACAATAACTAGAGTACGATAATTTTAGAATCATATATATTTATTATAATCAATATTTTATATAAAAACAAAAAGAAATTCAAAAGAATCTTTAATGCTCTTATTTTATAATTCAATGGTTCAGATTAAAAATTGAATGATTTTCAGATAATTGAAAAAATTTAACAGGTTAATATTTCTATAATTCAATGTACGATAAACGAATATGATCCAATATAACCTTGTTCAGTTGAAAGGTTTGGTTTAAGTCCTCTTGTTTCTAAGTCTGGCTCGAGCACGGAATTGAGGAACATTTGGAATGGACTTCTGTTGGGTGATTGACCTCTGGTTGACGCGAGGTCAATAGGTGTTTTGGAACAGATGAGTTTAAGTACTTCGGTTCCTTTTGGATCAATAATTTCGAATCCGTCTAAACTTATAAATGCTTTTCCAGGTGGTATTAAGCAATCTATTGCATTTATCTCATGATTTGGATAGACTGTTGTAAACATTGAATTTGAAGGGATGTCTATTAAGCTGAAGTAGAATTCTTCTTTCCCGTTGTTGGATATTTTTATTTTTATATAATCCCCTTTATTGAATATGGTTTTATGGGTTATAACATATTGACCTGATGAATCCAATAATAATAATTCAAGTTTGGCCTGAAAAAAATTGTCTTTGCTCTCCAATAATTTTAAATTTCGTGCTCTGGAATATTTAAATACTTTTTGAAAGAGTTCATTGGTTATTTCTTCCGGAAGATTGTTGTTGTGAAATGTAACCTTGTATATTATAATGCCTTCTTTGGTGATGAGTTCCAGTTGGATGCTGTCCTGGATGGAGTAGTTTGTGGATACAGCCAACTCATAATTATTATTATCGAATTGTATAAATTTGTGACTACTTAATTGTTTACTTAATTCATCAACAATAGGAGAAAAGTCATTGAATTTTAATTTTACAATAAATTCATCCAACTGAATTTCATGAATTTTTACTTTATAGTTCAATAATTTATTGAACTTCCACTTTCTCTCTAATTGTATGTCTGAAGTAAAGGCATCTACTCCATCAGCGATTCCGGTCAAAAGTGGTTTGGTAAAATTTTGGTCAGAGATGGAATAGATTCCTATTATACTTCCCTCAGTAATACCTTGTAAGGCTCCTGCGGAAATGGTGATAAAGTCAGGTTTTATAACTTTTTTTATTCTGATCGCTGACTTTGTTTCAGATGAAATTTTTCCGAATACTTTTTCATTAATCCGACCTTCTGCATAGGGAGTTTGTATATTATTCTGTGAAGAGATAAATAAGGATAATCTTTCCCATAACTTGATATAGCTGTCTTCTGCTGATAGTTCCTGCAATGATTTGCAGAATGCGTAACTATACAGCCCATACGTTTTGTTGTTTTTGGCGGTAAATTCATAGCTTAACTGATGTGGACTGGAGCTATAGAAATTCGTTTGAGGTGCGAGGTTAGAATTGTCCTGATTGATAAGGTCCAAATTAGTATATTCTTCCTGATTGCTATTGATAAATGCAGATTGATCCTCAGCCATGATTAAGTCAGTACCTCTGGCATTAACAATGCCCCTTGTTGCTGACCCTGAATGGCAGGCGTCTAAGCTAATTAATAATCTTCCTGTGGGACCAAGTTTTTTTCTAAGTCTTGAGAATAATTGATTAAGCTCATCATCTAAAATTAGATTTTCTCCTTCATATCTGCCTTTTTCAAACTTTTTTGGTGAGTCATAAGGAACTATAGCTTCATCTAATCCATCAATCTCGTCACCGTTTTGGTCTGGGATCTGTTGGCCGTGACCTGAAAAGTGAAAAAAAGCAAAATCTCCCGGTTTAACCTTTTTAATAAGATCATCTTCTATAGAATTTAGCAAGGCATTTTTGGTTAATTTGTCATTTCTAACAGTGATGTTGTTTGCAGGAATTCCATATTCTTTCAGACTTTTTTGAATTAAAGCCACATCATTGCTAGATGAAAGAGGATTCCAACCTGATTGAGTAGGGAATTCGCCAACCCCTGTCAAGAGTGCATAAGTAGAGTTTTGTCCTGTGGCTGCTGAGCCCACTGCCAGGAAAACAATCAATTGATAAACAAGCCTGAATTTCATTTTTAAATACAGTTTTTTACGTCCATTTATTCTAATCAACTCTAAATGTTATCACTAAAATAGTTTTTTTCAACAATTTATTCTGCACGGCTTAAAAAAGGATAAATTTTTAATAAATTTACAAATAGTTTTTAAACCATGATAACATTTTATACAAATAATAATTCATGGATGTACCAAAAAAGTTATTATTTATGAAAACAAATGAAAATTTTATTACTGCACTCAAGCTTAATGAGGAGTGGGCATATAAAGAAATGTACCACGACTACTATCCTATGGTCTTTAAATATGTTATTACAAATAATGGCACCAAAGACGAGGCCAGGGATCTTTTTCAGGAAGTATTAATTTCATTAATGCAAAACATTCGCAAACCTGAATTTGAACTCTATAGTGGAGCCAAGCTCAGCACATATATCATGTCTATTGCTCAAAACAAATGGCTGGCTTCCCTTGTAAAAAATAAAAATTCTGAAACCGTAGAAGTTAGCGATTCGCTTCTTGATTGGCGGGATATAAATGATGAAGATAATCCCGAATTAAAGGAGTTGCAATACAAGAAAATGGAAATGGCATTAGAAAATATTGGTAAAGAATGTAAAGAAATAATAATGAACTACTATTACTATAAAGTTCCTTTGCAAAAAGTGGCTGATATCCTTGGATATACCCAGGGTTTTATAAGAGTGAAAAAAAACAGGTGTATGAATTCATTAAAAGAACTGATAACATTCTAACAAAAAACAAATTAATAATTAAATTAATATAAAAATATAGAATCATGAAAAATACTTGGAATAATTTAGATTTAATAGAGTCTTGGAAGAACAACGAAATGGATGAAACTAGCAGACTCCAGTTTGAAAACCGTTTAAAACAAGATTCAGACTTGAAAGAAGAGCTTGGTGATTACGACAGAGTCACTCAATACATTGAAAGGTTCGGAAATGAAAGAACAAGAAGAATTTTAACTAATGTCGAAAATGATCTTGAAAAAGAAGGATTCTTCAATAGTAATTCAGCAAATACCATTTCCATAAAACACAAGACAATTCATAATACTAAAGTATGGGCTTTTGCGGCAAGCATGGTTCTGCTAGTAGGACTGAGTTTATGGATTTTTAATAATAGAACACAGGTTCCTCCACTTCCAAACATTGCAGAGTTAAAGCTAGAAAAACCCCATATTGCCCATACCTTGTCAGAGCTGAATGTAGCAGGTTTTGCAGACAAGGAAAAAGGTAAAAAAGATTCATTAAGTTCTGCAATACTACTTCTTAAAGCTGATCAGTATGTAGAAGCAAGATATGCATTGCATCAATACCTTGAGGCATATCCGGATGATAATACTGCTCAACTTTATCTTGGAATTGCCTATGTACATGCCGGTAAGTATGCTAAAGGTGCAAAATACCTGACTCCGCTTACCAGACTTGCCTCATCAAATGAGGATAGAGATCTTGCAAAGTGGTATGCTTCAATGTGTTATGTTCAATTTAATACGGAACATGACCTTCAAACTGCCAAGTTTTTACTAAAAGAGCTGGCTGACGATCCTAGTTCTATTTATACTGATCATGCCAGAGCTTACTTTGATTTATTAAATGATTATAAATAAGAAAAGTAATTGTGTGATAACATAGTTTGAAAAATTCAATTAATCTTAAAATTTCTTTCAGTGAAAGTATTTAATATAATAAACTTAGTGCCGGTGCTACTTTTAATAGTGATGCCGGCACAGGCACATTCTCAAAGTGAAGTTATGGCTCAGAAGGTGCTTGACAATCTATATAAGTATTATGGTAATCGCATTATTTCAAAGCCTGGAATAATCTTTTCCAATGACAAAAGCACAGCTGCTGCTTACCATAAGTTTGATAAAGAATTTAAAAACAGGAGCAACAAGATCGAAATTGGACAAAAGTGTTTCTCAGTATGTCGCAAATATGGTAAGGACTCAAGTGTTGCTCTGGCATGGATAATGGGTCATGAATTGTCGCATGCATTTCAAATTGATTTAAAAGCGAGCAAAACCAACTTTTTGGCCTATTCGAATTCTGACAATACCTCAGAGCTTCACGAAGAAATGGCTGATGTAACAGGTGCTTTTATGGCTTACCTCGCAGGTTATAATTGTGTTGAAATTATTGAGCCGCTCATTGATGATATATATAAAGAGTTTGAACTTAATGAAAAACTGAGCGGTTATCCCAGTCTGGATGAAAGAAAGCGGACGGCAGCAAAAGTAAAAAAGATGATCATAGAATTGATCGAAACCTTTGAAGCCGGCAATATGCTGTTATCAATGGAGGAATATGAATTATCCAATAAGTGTTACGAGTATGTTGCTAAATGGTATAAGGGTAGTGAGATTTATAACAACTTAGGTGTAAATTATTCGAAACTTGCCCTCAATTTCACAGCTAAAAATTCGGATCAATATATTTATCCCTTTGAACTGAATTGGAATACTCGTATGAAGAAGCCGATAATTTCGCGAGGAGAGCTTCTAAGTAAAGAAGATATTCAACTTAAAAATGAGTACCTAAGAAAAGCTGATAAAAACTTTGTTGAAGCCAATAAAATAAATCCAGAGTTATTCTCTGTTAAAGTAAATTTATTTAGCTTATTTGTTTTGAGGCAGCAGTATCATGAAGCTTTAGATTTTTATAAGAATAATGAACTGAATAAGAAAAGTATCTTGCTATATGCCGAAGGTGGAAGCAAGGATCAGCTAAGGTTGGCGTATGCTCTTGCATCAAAAGAAGTAGGCGAAGAGGATCAATCTAAAAGAATTTGGTCAGAAATCGCTAATTCCGGAGATAATATTTATGCGCAGCAGGCTAGCCATAATTTAAAAGTAATTAATCATCGAAAGATCGAAATGACAAATGAAGATTGTTATTCTTTCAATGAAATCGATAGAATAATTGATGGTGTAAAATTATCTAAATGGAATGGGAATTCAGATTGTATGGAAATGGAAGAAGATCATTTTATGTTATGTCATAAAAAGTTGTCTAAGTCAACTGTCTTTTCAATGACTACCCCATATAGGAGATTGACTTTCCAATCCGTAAAAGGATCTTGGAAGATAAGTGCTAAAGATTTTCAGAAAGTGAAATCAACATTATTGATAAATGGTGGATCAGTCTATCATTGTCGATCTCAAAAGTATGTGTTGAGATTTGATGAAAAGAATAGAAATATTGTGGAGTATATTAAATATCTGAATTAGGCAGCTAAAATGCAGAATAAATGCTTAACTTAGAGCCAGTTAAATTAAAAAAATGGAAAAAAGTTTGAGCGTTTATACATTTTTGAATTTCATAAATTATTTCCTGATGATGAATCATGTTATTTAGTTCTGGAGAATTTAAAATGGTCTCAGGGATATCTTTGTATAAATTGTAAGAACCCAAAATATCAAACAGGACAAAGTAGGCTTGAAAGAAAATGTAGTTTATGTATTCATCAGGATTGTGTAATCAGTAAAACTTTATTCCAAAAGGATAAATTTCCAATTCTAAAGGCCTTCTACATAATTTATTATATGAGCACTTCTAAGAAGGGTACTGGCTCAACAGAGTTAAGCAGAAAACTACATCTAAGGCAAAAAAACATGTTGGTTATTCAAAAGGAAAGTGACGAAAGCAATGGTCATAAGTGGAAGATATCCCTTGATGCGTGATGTAGAAATAGATGTCCCTTAAAAACGATATATACCACTGATATTCAGTAAAATAACATTAATAAAAGCTATAATATATTACAGAGATTTCGTAATTTGCATTGAAAATCTTGCAGAATATGTTATCAAAAAATAAAGATCAAGTCACTCTTCCTTTTAACACATTAATTGAAAACCAGATCAATCTTTCACATCTATTGGTTAAATTACATGAAGCAATTAACTGGAATTTGTTTGAAGAAAGCTTTAGTAGATTGTACAGTTCTAAGATGGGAAGACCAGCAAAGCCTATTAAACTTATGGTATCCCTACTTATTCTGAAATATGTTCGGAATTTGAGCGACGAATCAGTTGTTGAACAATGGAGTGAAAATATTTATTATCAATACTTTAGTGGTCAAAAGTTTTTTGTCACAAAACAACCCTGCGAGGCTAGCGAGTTGGTTCATTTTAGAGATAGAATTGGCTCTGATGGAATCGAATTAATATTAAAGGAAAGTATTCGAGTAAATGGAAAAGATGGTGATGGAACCGTTCTCAGTGGAGACACTACCATACAAGAAAAGAATATTACCTATCCGACGGATGATAAATTATACAAGAAGATAATCACCAAATGCCAAAAGATAGCAGAAGACCACAGTATTGAATTGCGCCAGAGCTATAAAACCACCGTAAAGAAATTAAGTAATATTCAGAGGTTTCGTAATAGTATGAAAAAGGCCAGTCTAGCGAAAAAAGCCAGTAAAAAAATAAAAACAATTGCCGGCAGATTGGTAAGGGATATTGAAAGAAAACTAGCACCACTAGATTATGCAAAGTGTAGTGACAAACTGGAACTGTTCAAAAAGATAATAAATCAAAAGAGATCCGATAGTCATAAAATTTATAGCATACACGAGTCTCATGTAGAGTGCCCTAGTAAAGGAAAAGAGCACAAGAAATATGAATTCGGAAATAAAGTTTCAATACTTGTAAATCAAAAGACAGGCGTAATTGTAGGAGCCCTAAGTATAGATCAAAATAAGCACGACAGCAAAACATTAGAAGAGGCCGTAAGTCAGTATAATCGATTAACTTCAGGTAAAGCAAAAGAGATTTATGTAGATAGAGGATACCGAGGAGTGAGTCAAGTACAAGAAATTCAAATTAAGGTTCCTGGAAAACAAAATGACATATCAAAGTCACAGAAGAGCAAACATAGCAGAAGAGCGGCCATTGAGCCAAAGATAAGCCATCTGAAATCAGATCATAGACTCTCAAGAAATTATTACAAAGGAATAAAAGGAGACCAAATCAATATCTTACTAGCAGCCGCAGCAATGAATTTCAAAAGAATGTTAAATAAATTGAAGGCATTCTTAACTCTAATTTTAAATAGATTACAATCACAAATAGAGTATGTGGCTGATTTATTTTACTCCTGGCTACCCATCAGAAACCGAAGTTTCTTTATTCCAAAATCAGATAAATGGAATCTGACTTTTTAAGGCTCAACTAATTATAAATTATAATATTTTAAAATCATAGTTGAATTATCTCAGACCATATTTTCCGGATTGTATTAAGTATTCGTGAAGGTGACCCTGTGTCAACTTCACGAATAATAATAATTTGGCTTAGGAATTCTAGTCAGTAAGTCAGAGTTAGTCTTTGAAAAGTTTATCAACAATAATTGGTTTAGAAAATTTTGTATTGATAATAACCGTTAACAGAAATGCAATTAAAGTCATGTAGTTTTCGCCAACAACTATTTCTTTCAAAAGACTTTCTCCAAAGTTAAAAATAAAAAGTGAAAAAATTGAATAAGTGAGAAATCTAGCAATCAAGGTTCCTATTCTGGGAGGTCTCGGAGGCATTGGTCCTACTACACAGCAAGTAAAAATACCAATAAGACACGCGTTGAGAATTGATGTGATGGATAGAAAATCAAACATAAAAGTTAATTTAAAATTACACCTACTCTAAACCCCGTTTTCGGTATCCCGGGATCAAAAATTGCGGCATCTGATACTTCCGGCTTTGCAATACAACATTGGACTTGAATTATTCAAGTTGATTTTTGTTTTGAAATGCGTTGCTAAGATAGAGTAATTGAAGTAAAATTTATTATTTATTTACTTAATAATCTATAAACAAGTACACGACGATTTGTAGTGAGTGGCATTGCTGATATTTGTTGATTTTCAATGAATAAAATTGTATGTTCAGGTGAGTATCTGTATTTTGAATCTTTAGAAAAATTTTATTCGAAGTCTTTTCCCAATAATTCTTTTGAATTGACATAGACTAATAGTATTATTATCAAGGTCAAAACAGCTCCTCCAACGACAGAAGGAATGGTGCCAAAAACTTTAGCCGCAAATCCTGATTCAAACGCTCCAATCTCATTAGAAGAAGAGATAAAAATGTTATTCACACTGACAACTCTCCCTCTTAAGTGATCAGGGGGTATTAATTGGAGAAGCGACCCTCTTATAACTATGCTGATACTATCAAAAATACCAGTTAAAAAAAGCAAAATCAATGATAAATAGATATTATTGGATAGAGCAAAAATCAAAGTGGCAATTCCAAATCCGGCTACTGCAATAATCATATTCTTCCATGCATTCTTCATAGGGGAAAATCGATTCATTGCCAATAGACCTATTACGGTTCCGATTGAAGGAGCTGCTCTTAAATATCCTAAACCACTTGCACCAACATTTAAAATATCTTCCGCAAATACGGGTAATATTGCAATTACTCCAGCAAACAAGACGGTAACCAGATCTAGGGAAATTGAGTAAAGTAGAATCTTGCTTCTTAATACAAATTGTATTCCTTCCTGAATACTTTTCCACAGATGAGTATTATTCAATTTTATATCTTCAATAATTTTTTCTTTATGTTTAATTAATAAGATAAGAATAAATGAAAGTATACAAATGATCAAAGAGCATATAAGGCTCGGAATTAAGCCCAGACTAGAATAACTAATACCGGCTATGAGTGAACCAAAAATCGATCCCAACTGCCATGCTGTGCTGTTTAGGCTTGATCCTCGGCTATAAAATTCGCGTGGAATTAATAAGGCTCTGATTGAACTTGCTGCCGGTTGATAAATCCCTCTCGCTAATCCTGAAATTGCAAATCCAATATATGATAAACTAACCTTAAGAGGACTTTCAATGTTCTGATTGGAATATAAAAGGATAAAGTAAAGATTACAAAAAATCAAGACTAAAATACAAATTGTCATAATCCTCTTTTTGCTTCTGTGATCTGCAAGATGTCCGCCAAAAATGCTAAGTCCAATATAGGGTATTGCAACAGACAGACCAATTAGTCCAAGCGTTAACGGATCTGAAGTTAGTTTGTACAACTCATAAGAGATTAACAATTCCTGAGCCATCAACGAGAAAGTCAGAAAAAAATTAATGGAAAATAGTTTTTTGAAGTCGGAATATATAAAAGGACCTGATCTCATTTATGATTATAATAAATTAGACATTGAATAAAGAAAAATAATCAAGTATATCCATAGAAAATCTAAAAAGTACCAATATGTTCTTATTAATTTAAATCTAAGTGTGTAATCTACTTGATTTTGTGTCGATTTATTTTTAATAAGAGCATTTATCTTGTTTATGTAATTTAAGAGGAAAGGAATCCCTCCCAATACGTGTGCGAAATGTAATCCGGAAAGTAGAAACAAAAATGAAGACATTCGATCAGAATTAAGGCGAACTGTGTCCGAGATAAGTTGAATCCAGGCGATTGATTGTAAAAATAGAAACAGGATACTGAGGAATAAAACCTTTTTACATTTTGAAATTAAATTGTTTAGATTGAAATTGTTATTTTTTACTTTATGAAAAATCAAACTGCTTAAGATTAGCAAAATGGTATTGAAATAGAATAAGTACGGAAGTTTGACCTGGTGAAAATCTCTGTGTATCTGTAAATAAACCATTGCCAGAGTGCAAGTTAGAAAAAGCATGATCATGGAAGCTAAAATTAGGCTAATGAGAATCCATGATTTATGTACACCAAAAGACGACATTTATTGGAATTGAACGTTGGTTTTAAGTATTCTGTTATATTTACAAATTAATTGTTGAAATCTTATGCGGGGTAAATTATTTTTTCTATTCGCCATTCAATTTTGGATTGCATCAGCGCAGGTTTTAGATACCAAAGATATTCAATTTTATGTTGAAGGAAAATTATTAAATTATCCATTAACCGGTGGTGTCAACAATGCACAGGTGAGTATGGCTGATTTAAATCTTGATGGATTCGATGATCTGTTTATTTTTGACAGACAAGGAAATGTTGTATTGCCCTTAATATTCAATAATCTCATTAATAGATATGAATATAAAGCTGAATTTAAAAAATACTTTCCTCCCTTGTATGATTGGGTTATTTTGAAAGATTATAATCAAGATGGAGTTACAGACATATTTGCCTCAAGTTCCACGTCTCAGGGTCCTGATGGAATAGAGGTATATAGGGGAGTGAGAAAGAATCAACACGTTGAGTTTGAACTTGCAACCAATGGCAAAGGCAATACTTATTTAAAGTGGCCTGTGGGATCAGCGGAAACTCAGATTTATTCCAGTAGAATTGATATTCCAACATTTGATGATGTTGATCAAGACGGGGATATGGATATAATTACTTTTGGCAATGGCGCAATTCATGCCGAGTGGTATAAAAATGTTGCAATAGAACGTGGCTGGGTAAAGGATTCATTAATCTACATTCAGGAATCTGCTTGTTATGGAGGTTTTAGAGAAGGTGGATTTAGTGGAGATATTTTCCTTGCAAATAGCCCTGGTGAATGCAATAATCTGCTTGGTGGCACATCAAGACATGCTGGTTCAACCTTATTGAGTACAGATCTTAATATGGATGGATTGAGTGACTTGTTGGTCGGAGATATTTCCAGCAACCGATTGGTTGGTCTATTGAATGGAGGTAATCTAAAGGTTCCATGGATGAAAGATCAGGATCCTCAATGGAATTCTATGAGTGAATCTGTCAATGTTACCGTATTTCCGGCTTCGTTTGAGATTGATTATAATCAGGATCAAATTACAGATGTTGTGGTAGCTCCCAATGCGCTTTATAGTTCAATAAATGTAAATAATTTGCATTTGTATGAAGGGAAGTTAAATAATGGATTAAAGGATTATCATTTAGTTGCGAAAAACTTTTTGGTTGACAATATGCTGGATTTTGGATCAGGAACACATCCATGTTTTGTTGATTACAATCAGGATGGCTTAATGGATCTCATTGTCGGTACAGAAGGTGAATTTTTTACGAACAACACAAGAGCAGGAAGTTTGGTGCTGTTTGTTAATAAGGGGACAAGTCAATTGCCAGAATTTCATCTTTTGGATAGTAATTATTTGGATTTTAAACGATTCAGTTTGTCTGCATCACAAGTAACAAATTTTACCCCGACATTTGGAGATCTGGACGCAGATGGAGACTTGGATATGTTGTGTGGTGAAAGTAATGGAAGACTATTCTATTGTGAAAATATTGCCGGTGCAAATAAGACATTTGCATTTAAAAATCCGGTATATGGCTATCAAAATATTGATGTATTCGGATATAGTGTTCCTTGTCTGATAGATTTAAACAGAGATGGTCTAATTGATATTTTATGTGGAAGCAGATTGAGTAATAATGATTCCAATTTCGATTTATGCTCTAGTTTTACTTACTTTGAGAATCAAGGTTCCCGTACAACTCCCATTTTTGATTCTGATCAAAACAAATTGCCAAATAGTAAGTGTGTAGGAAAAGCAATAGTAGATATGAATTATGCTGCCTATTCTTCGCCTATTGTATTGGATTTTAATGGAAAATATACATTATTCACCGGGAATGAACTAGGAAACATACAGATATTTAATAGTATAGAGAATAATATCTATAATGAATTTACCAAGATCGAAAAGGACTACGGCAATCTTAAAGAGGGTAATTCAGTTCATCTTTCAATAGCCGATATTGATGGAGATGGGGTTCTGGATATGGCTATCGGTAATGCTAGGGGTGGAATCAATATTGTATCAACAGACTATAGATCTGATGGAACGCAACTGAATTCTAAAGACCTTGATCAAAATATTAATTTTATTTTTCCAAATCCGGTTTCTGATAATTTTTATATTTCCAGCAAATATAATACAGAAGTTCAATTGTCAATTTGTGCTTTAAGCGGTGAAGAGATTTATAATGGGAAGTTCTTTACCAATGTACTCAATAAGTTGGATGTGCAAAATTCAGGTTTATACATTTTTAAATTAAGAACAGATAACAAAGTTTCGATCCATAAAATATTTATTCAAAATCATTAATCAATTATATCTAAATGAAAATGAAAATTTATACTTTAGGAATATTGTTATTTCTCAATTCAGAACTGCAATCTCAATCAAGCTTTACATTAACTCCTTCGAATGAGAATATTGAACAGTTAGATATTCGAGATGTATTAACTCAGAGCGCAATCTCTTCAGCTTCCGGTGAGTCTTTAATATTGTGTAATTCGTATGACCGTAAAATCGACAACACAATAGGTTATTTGGTTGGAATTAATACATTAGGCGAGATCAAGACTAATATTAAACTAACTAAATCAGATGGTAAGAAATGGGAATTACTAAATGGTGAAATCGAAAATAATGTATTGTATTTTCTCATACAAGAGGAGAATGGTACAGATCAATCTCGATTGGATTTATTAGCTTTTGATTTGCGATTAAAGAAGTTTGTCTTTTCAAAGATAATTACTGATGCACCTTCGTTTAGTAATGCTAAGTTAGAGCTTGAAAAGAATACTTTGTATATCATGTATGATATCCATGGTTTGGGAGGAAAGTCAGCAACTTATTTAAAAAAATTGGATATCGATGGTGTAGAAATTTGGTCTAGAGAATATCATGGTGATGCCTTAGATAATTCGAGTTTCATTGATTTTTTAGTTCATCCCAATGACTTTATATATTTCACATTCTTACAACAACCGACCCTGACCAATAGTAAAAGTTATATTTATTTGAATCAGTTGGATTCTGAAGGGAATCCTCTCAAAACAAGCAAGTTCACTTTTTACAATAGTCTTGATATTGAATATAACAGGTTTAAAACAGTTCCGCTTGCTTATTCTGGTGAAAATTTGTATTTTGCTGTTCAGGAAATTTATGGTCGCGATAATTTTGGAAAGATTAGTATTACATTAATAGATAGAGATCTTAATTTGAAAACATGGAGAAATTACAGCGGAGAGTTTGTTTTGGAAGATTTTAAAATAATCCCCGGAAGATTTTTGTTGTCAGGTCAAAGATCAGTTAATGATGGAAAGGAAGGTTATGCAATAACTGCAATAAATAATTTAAACGCAATTCCTGAACTTATGTCTTATTATAAAGAAGGATTTTATAATTCAAGTATTGCGACCCATTCTAAGGTAGGCAGCCCTGATTCTAGAACTTTATTGTTGGCGGCAAGACCGAATAGAGCAGGAATAAAACAGCTCGCCATTGCCATTCAAAAGGACAGTTCCGCTACTTCTTGTAATTCTTCCTTTGCTTTTACAGTTACAAAAGATAAACTTGAACTGAATGAGGTTGAATCTATAAAGGTTTTTGAACTTGAGGAAAGTACGCAATCAGGTGTTATGCTGGATATTGAGGCGGGAGATCTGGTGAAAGAATTAAATTGCCGTTCAGTTCTGGTTAATGACACTTACGATGATGATAATCTTCAAATTTTTTCAAACAATCACGAGTTGAAAATAATAGGGGAACTCTTCGCTAAGGAAGGAAATTTTTCCTTGATTAATGTTTCCGGGCAGGAATTCAACCTGCAAGTTATTCAGAAAGATGCTTCTAAAATTATATTTGATATAAAAGATCTCAATTCTGGAATTTATCTAATCAAAAGTTCTAAAAACCAAGTAAGAAAATTTATTAAGTTTTGATAGAAATTGAATTTAAGTGGATTTGCAGTTTCTTTACGCGAGTTATTTGTTTACATTAGGTTTGATAAAAAAGACCTGATGTTGGAATTTTGTAATATTATAACTCTGTTTAAGGGAAATTAATATTTTCTGAATATTAGTTTATTTGTTGAACTATTTGTTTAATGTAGTATTTTCAATAGTCTTGAGATCGTATTTATCTTGCTCTTGAAAACAAGCTGATACGTTCCTGCTGAATAACTACTGCAATCCAATACATATTGATTTTTGTGGAGTAGAGTCAAACTCGTCATTAATCGGCCTTCCAGATTTCTTATTTCGAGACCGATTGGTTCATCATATGATTCTGAGGTCCATTCAATAGTTAGTTCATGGTCAGCCGGATTTGGATAGATAATTAATTCCTGAATAGGTTTTTGATTAATTTTGACAATATTACTTCTATAATACTTTCCATCCAGTGACAAAGTAAGAATATAATATTCGTAGGTGTTTGAATGGCTTTGTATTATGGGATCATGAAAAAATTCTTCACAATTAGTTTTAGAAAGTTCATTATTGATTTTTCTTATTTCAATAAGATCTAATTGGTTCTCGTCAATATTTTTTCTGTATAAGTATAGAAGGCTATTGCAAGTTGGTGATTCTGAATTAAAATTTAATTGAACATGATCGTTAATTATCATTCCACTTAAGGTTCCAATTTGATTGTTTTCTACCCAATCCGAATGTAAATTTGAACTGCGACCTAGAAGTAATTTTTTGTTATAAATTCCTCCATTAATATCAAGAACAGCATCTCCTGAAAGTAGATTAATAGTGTATGTTGTGAACGGTCCATTCTGATTGTTTATATCGGAATTATATTTTGGATCAGATCCTTGCTGAAATGGAGAAGCTTCAAAATTATATAGTTCTTCAACTTTAATATAATAGTTGCCCGGTGCGACGCAGAATCGGTAGTAACCGTCATGAAAAATAGAACTGGTTCTGGTAGAATAGGTTAGAATCTTGTTTATCAATTTATTGTCCGGATAGGAATACAGATAGACATAGATTCCGTTAATTCCATTATCAATTACTTGCTGGATTCCGTCATGGTTGTGATCATAGAATACAAATCCATCAATAATTGCACATTGATAAAGTCCAATGTCCCAGCTAAGGTCAGTTGTCCCATCTTGTAAAGTAATCAAATCACTCGTGCCAAATCCAAATAATTGTGAAATGTCAGAATCAAGAGTATCTAAACTTATATTGGCAAGTGTGTACGAGTATCCATCAGGTGAAATGACCTTGATGTAATATTTTCCTCCTGACAGGTCTTCAAACAGGTATTTTCCCTGATTGTTTGTTTTGGTTGATTTAAGCAATTTTCGGGTATTATAATCAAATAATTGAATGAGTACGTTTGAAATTCCTGATTCACCCTTATCCATAATCCCGTTCCCATTTTTATCGTGCCATACCATATCTCCTAATTTGCTCCGAGAAGGAATTCCTGCAACGTCATGATCGTCTTCATCTTCATTATATCTGGCACCTCGTCCGCTAATTAGGTTATCAAAATTTGAATTGGGAACCACATTTCTTTCATAGTTAGAGTCACTATTTGGATTGCTATCCGCATCCTTTTTACTGATTTCTTGATTATTGGCATCCTTGATACTATAAATTTCTGCATAGTTGTAATAGTTTTTTGCAATGGGGTCCTGAAGTATTAAAAGCTTTAATCTCTTCTGAAGGCTATCACCCGGATTTAGAATTTGATTAAATGTTCCTATTAATTGATTACCTGATAAGTTCCAGTCTGGATTTATTGCAGGTAAGAATTGATACGCAGATGTAAGATAGTCAGCTACACTTATCTGGCTACTACTAATTACTCCCTGATTTACTATTGTAATAATAAATTCTGCCGTGTCGTTAACACTCGATTTTTTGCTTATATCAATCTCTTTTCTAAGTGCAAAATCTACCAAATCAATCATGGCCGGATCAGAATCATCTTCGTCAGTGATACCATCGCCATCGGTATCAAATCCATCATCATGAATATTATTGTCTGAAGCAGAATTAGGAATACCTCCCGGATCATTGAATCGATCAATGTCGAAGTTGGAATCAATGTCCTTGGTGTAAATGTTTCCAATTGAATCATTTGCAGAATATATCTCCGCTCTATTGGTTAAGTCAGGATTTAAGGGCAAAGGATAATTGAATTTTAATTTGATAGTAGTCTGGTAGGATTGTCCTGGTAATAAAATTGTTTTTATTGTTTGTGTTGCAGAACGGGTTGCGGAATTAAATGTCCAACCCGGATTAGGAACCCATAATAAGCCGGTAGGAATATAATCTATTATAGAGAATTGATCTGTTCTAATATAACCTTGATTGTAAATCTCAATTGAATAGTTTATAGTGTCTTCGTATTTGACAAATTGATTAGGCATGTTCGTTTTCATTAATGCCAGATCCATAATCATTGCAGTAGCTGGATCGTGATCGTCCTGATCACCCATTTTGTCTGAATGATTTATATCATTATCATATTGAGAGTTGGGTTTGATATTGTTTTCTGATGCAGAGTTACTACCTTCATTGCTATCAATGTCAGCTTTTGATTGGTCTTCGCCTTTTGAGTTTTTCGAATTTATTATTTCTGCATAATTTATATAAGCTAAAGATGGTTTAAGACCTTCTTTTAAAGTTAGGAATAAATGGATTTTTGAACTATCTCCCGGACTGATAATTTTGTTGTGAGTATAGTCTGCGTAGTTTCCATTAAGTATCCAGCCGATATTGTTGTTTGCATTAAAAGTATAACCCTCCGGAATATAGTCTCTAACTGTAATTGAACCAACAGTGTCTGTTCCTTGATTAAATAGGGTAATGCCAAAGTCAAGTAAGGTATTTGGAGTATGTGGAGGAGCTGTGTAAAGAACTTTTTTCAAAGCCAGGTCCCAAAAGATTAATATCGCAGGATCGTGATCGTCTTCATCTTGGATTCCGTCCTGATCACTATCCAGAGCATCATCTAAAATATGATCATCACTCGCGCTATTTACTTTGCCTCCTTCATCATTATCTTTTATTTTATCCGGAGTAGAATCCCAATCCGTTGCGGGAACATTTGTTAGATGCAGTTGAACTACATTGGCGGATGCAAGCTCTGCTAAATTGATATAATCTGTATAATTTTTTCCGCCTATAAGTTGAAGTTGCAGAGGAATAGTAACTGAATCTCCAGAATCCAAATTCTGATCGTATAAGAAAGTTATTTCATTGTTCTGTAATAACCATCCTGGATTGTTGTTGGCATTATAACTATATCCTTCCGGCAAATAATCAATAATTGTAAATCTCGAAGCAGTTAATGATCCCTGATTGATTACTTTGATTTCAAAATTTATAGATTGCCCATCGCTGAATGGACCTTTGGTGTTTATTGTTTTTAATAATGCCAGGTCGAATACAGGAATTATCGCAATGTCGTGATCATCCTCGTCGTCTGTTGGATTTGTCAATCTATGACCATTGATATTATTGTCATCTTCAGAGTTTGGTATTACAAGCCCATCATTCAATGGATCGATGTCGGGAGAAGAATCAATATCTAATACCTTGTTTCCTGAACGATCAGTAAAATTAAAAATTTCCGCCTGATTAATAAGTTCATTGATGTTGTGATATTGCGAATCTACCAACACAATAAGATCAAATGAAATACTGTCCTGGGTTGATAAAGAATCCAGTTTGAATTTAAATGAGTTGTTCGCTAATTTTGTCCAATTAGGATTTAGAATTGGATCAAATTTGAATATTCTTGGGAGATTGTCTATAACTTCAATATTGTATGCTTTTGCCAAACCCTGATTGTATAGGGTGTTTCTAAAAACAACATTTGTTTTAAATTTTACGGGTGTGGTTTGGAGGCAAATTTTTCTTAATGCCAGATCATAAAAAATTAAATCTCCGCAAGAAGTATCTACCTGATCATTTAAACCATCGTTGTTTAAGTCAATTGAAGAAGTATTGAACATTCCGTTTCCGCTTACATAATTCCCTTTTGTAATTTCGATACAGGGATCATAAACATTGTTGCCTATGTTGCCATCTGAAAATGCAAGTGAAACTTTAAAAAGTAATTTGAATGTATCAGAATCAAATGCGTTAATGGAACGGTCATTGGCCAGGAGATATCCTCGCAATGGATTAAACGAGATCGGGAATGTTGCTGGTCCGGAATTATATGAATAGCTGAATGACTGAATTAGAACATCCTGATCAAATCCAGGCAGATCAAATAAGTCATAGTTGCCAATCGCTCCTCCTTTGTTGGTAATAATTATTTCATATTCTATTTCAAATTGATCGGAACTTAAGGCTTTTGAATGTATAAATTTTTTTGTATGTTCAACTGAAGCAAGATCGCCACAGGCGGTATCTCTAAGTTCCGGAAAGCCATCATTATTCAAATCTATTAGTGCCACATTGAATAAACCTTCACCAGCTCTAGGAATCAATGGATTTGCAAATCCACAGTTGGAGTACTTGTTGTTGCCTTGACTGGTTGGGTTGAAATCAGTTTCAATCTGAAGCAGAACAAAAAAACTATCTATTGCACCAGGGGCAAGAGATTTGTTTACCTGAAGTTTCCAGCCATTCAAAGGAATTGTTGTAGGTAAAATTCCATTTGCTCCAGTATTGGATGAATAGTTGGCTTGACGAAGAATAAAATCATCTTCAAATCCAGGTCTTTCATTGAGGGAATAATTACCTGTTGATCCTCCTTTATTTTTAACATTGATGAGATAAATCAGTTCATGAGTTTTTAAATTCAACTGACGTTGTCTGTGAATTGTTTTTGTTAATTCGAACAACGGAAGATTATCACATGTGGTATCAATCTTGTCAATTGCACTATCTGAATTTGTATCCATTAAAGCCCTGTTGAATAATCCTTCGCCTCTTCTGGGAGCCCCGTTAAATGATCCACAGGAATTGTAAATATTATCACCGGTTGATCCAACTGAATCGTCAAATTCTAAATTTAAATTGATGAATATATCATGACTTTGTCCGGGAGCAATTATCTGATTTGAAATGAGTTTCCAGGGTCCTGAGCTTGTTAATGCTGCACCTTGCTTGCCGGGAATAGTAGTTGTATAGAAAGCATTAGTAATTAAAAGATCTTCGTCAAGTCCGGGTTCGTCATCCAGAGAATATGTTCCAATTTCATTTCCGATATTGCTAATATGAATTTTATAAAGTACATTGTAGCTCGCATCCGATTGAATGTTTATGGATTCAATTGTTTTATCCAATATTATGTTTGGCTTCGGACAGTTTCTTGATGAGGTGCGTATCGTATCATAACAGTTTGGGGAATCGATGTCCCGTAACATGATAAGGTAGGTTGACTGTCCATCTGCTTTGAAAGGCGGAATGGAGGAATTGCCGATAACTACAGCGGAATTGTAGGGTTTGGTTGCTAAGGTAATACCATTATGTATTACTTCATACTGATTGCTTACGCCTGCATCGGGATTACTTGCATTTACTAATACTGAAAACCAATCATCCGAAATATTGTTAACCGTACCATTATTATCGCAACCAAGACTGATAAAATTAGAAATCTTTAGATTGCAACAATCGATTGTCTGTACACGATACAAACACTGTTGTTTAATCTGAATTCCAGATGAATCAATTGATTCAAAGTAGTAAGATTCATATCCATCTTCCATTCCGGGCGATTTATTATCTATGATTATACTGGAATTAAATCCTATAGGTGTGCGAGTGGTGCTATCATACCAGGTATAGGTACGCATATCAGGAATAGCATTAAGCAATATTTGATTAGGTCTATTTGAACATAAACTTAATATGCCTTCGCAGCATGAAGTTGGCTGATTGAAAACATTCAAGAATGTTTTAATACAATTTGTGTCAAATACGTAAAATACCTTTACGGAGATATTTTTTATTCCTTCAGAAGGTATGTAATTGAATGATATTTGATTTAATCCTTCATTATTGCTTTGAATTATTTTTTTTTGACCTGTGTTTAATTCAACAACTATTGGACCAATCGGTGTGTTGGCATATTCAAGATTGAAAGATAGATTGAATGTATTGCTAATTGGATTGCAAGGACTAACGAATAATTTAGACAAAGAAACTTGACAGGAATTATTTGTGTAAAATCCAAAATCTATGTCCGGATTATTTTGACCTTCTGATCCTGTTGTTATCATGGCTTCCAGGTGATTGCCATTAAGACCACCATCACTGTCTCTTTGATCCATTGAGCTATTCAATGGGGAAGGTATGAAGGTATTCAACGAAACTTGAAAGGAATAATTAGGGATCCTTACAATATATGAAGTATTTGGAAGAAGCTCAGATATGCCATAGACCATTGCAGGATCAGGTAGAAGTGCGGAAGGCTGACTTGCATTTGAAAAGATATATTCGCCATTTTTGTTGGTTATTGCAGTAGCAATTACAACATTGTCTTTTAATAACTGAACTTCAACATTTCCCAGAGGAGGTTCAATCGGATCTTGTACACCATTTTTATTAAGATCATTCCATACGTAATTTCCTATTTCAAGAGAAACCTTCTGATTAATTAGTTTAAGATCTCCAAGAGAAGTTGATTTGCCTAGAAAAGTTGCAAAGTTTGGATCTATAATCTGATATCTTCGTTCCCAGTTACCTGATGTATTATTTAAGAATATTATTCCTGATGAATTAAAGTCAATCGGATCACTTGCTGTAGTTGCGGTTTGATTTCTGCCAGGACAAACGGCTACCGCACCATTTGAAGTTTCAAATTCAACTATGAAGCCTTGTTTGTTTGCACTAAAATCTCCATGATAATATTCGCCTCCTCCCGGGCCATAGCCTGTATTAGCACCTGCAGTTTGTTGATTTCCTGCTTTCGCATTGTTTTCAAGTTTAAACTGTCCGATAGATCTATCTAAGCTTGCTCGTAGAACATCTCCGCTTGTCAGTATTGAAAATTTGCCTTTTCCTGTTAAATCGTACTGAAGGGTTCCTCCTTGAAATCCATATCGGTCTTTTATGCCTAAAACCATGTTGTCGGGACCATCAAATTCAATGTCAGACAAGATTGCCTGAGGATGTGTACAATAAATTCCCGGTAAACCTTCGCAGTTTGGATCCCAATTGTCTAACCAAGGATAGAAAGCAGGTCTTAAATTGTTAAAAGGATAGTTAAAATCAAAGCTCAGAATGTTAGAGAAATTTTTTGATTTCGGATCGAAAGAATAAACGTTTGCTGTAAGATCAGCAAATGTTGAGTTAGCACCACTGCCATCACAGGTGACACCAATATAAAATTTACCTTTATAATATTTTAATGCCCAGGGTCTGAATTCTCCATTATTGCAATTTGGATCCGGAATAGAGAAGGAGTCAACATCTGCAGTAGTGGGTATTGAATATGGGTTGCCTAGATGAATTTTATACAATTTTTTGGTATAAAGGCTTACTATGTAAAGTTCTGTATGATCTTCGTTGAAGTCTATACCACCATAACCGATTTTTCCAATATAACTATAGGCTAAAGAGTCTGCAGAGAGTGGAGGAAAGAATGTGGGTAATCCTCGTTCTGAATTGTTTAAAAATTCACCAGAAGGAACTCCTATGGTATTTAAGTCGATAAATGAAGAAGGAGTTTGATTATTTAGATCAATTATATAAAGACCACCGTAACCTAGTGGACCAATTCCGATATGCCTCTTTAAAGTTGCGGTTGTAAAAAGGGTATTTGTTTTTCTTTGATAAGCAACTCCCCAACAGGAGCCTAAATCTTTCGCTTTAGCTATGATTTCAAAATTAGGTGCTGCGCCTCCCTGGCTCACAGGAACTATATTGCTAAAGCCCTGACCGCCTGAGCTGAATTTCATTCTAATGTAATCATCATAATTTTCTGTAGATGAACCGGGAATTAAAGGATCTCCGGATACGTAACAGGGAGATACCAATTCAGGATCAAGGCAATAGTCACCTGGATAGAAAAGTCCATAAAGAACGAATTGTGGAAAAGAACTTACAAATTGAACATTTCCTCCGGACCCTAAACCAGAGTTTAAAATTGAACCATGATAATCCATTTCATCCGCACTCTTAAACTCAAGTCGCAAAGCTTGATTGGAGACATTCATATAGTTAAAATATCCCTGAGAGTTAGTGTACACCGAATCAAGTATTCCATTTTGGTTGTAGATCAATACTTTAAATTCTGAGACACCGGACTCAAAATTTGTTGCAGAAGAATCCCTTAGACCATTACCATTGTAATCTCTAAAAACCAAGCCACTCAGCTGAGAGAACAAGCACGGAACAAAAAAAATGAAAATAATAAATTGATAAAAGAAAAAGCGTCTAATTGAAAGACAAATTGAATACATGCGGGATTGGTTCGTTTGAATTTGCAAATGGTCAATGAATGAGCTTAATTCCTAAAAGCTTCATCCATTTAATACATAAATATCTATTAGAATCTGGCAATAATTATGCCAATTAATATACTTTAGTCGGATAAATAATTTATATGTAAAGTTTTACTTATTAATGGAATACATATTTAAAAATAAGTAAAAACCCGCTCAATGTAAAGGCAAGTCCCGATATCCATTTTACATTATCAATCGTGCGATCGGTCAGTTTATTGGCTAATATTTCTCCCAGATACAATTTCAAAATATCCATACCTATAATTATAAGAAAAATTGTTGAATAAAAAAGTAATCCTTCAGTTGGATTAGTTAAAGAACCATTTGTGTAAGCGGCAAGACCCAACCATATGAAAAAAGCCGCCGGATTAACTGTGTTGATTATAAATCCTTTTAGGAAAAGATAAGTTGGTTTGTTGTCAAGAAGTTTATATTCATGTTCTTTATTAAGATTGGATTTTTTAAAAATGATGGTTATACCAAGAATTATTAGGAGTAAAGCCATTATTATAACGATGCGGTTATCCAAATCATCTACACTCCTTGGAAATGGAATCCGGCTAATCAGTAAAAAAGTAGAAAGCAAAATGATAAGATCCGAGATCCATGTTCCATAGACAAGCCATATTGCTTTTTTTAATCCGAAACGCATACCGCTATGAATAATGGTAAAAAGTAAAGGACCGACAAAGGCGCTAATGCTGATACCAAACAATAAAGCTTTTATAAAAACGTAACTCAAATAATAATGAATTTATTATATTCAGAAAGTTGGCAAAAATAGATGAAAAACTAATAATCGATATGAAATATCTGTTGTAAGCAGAATTTATAAAAAAATAATCCAAATTAAATTTCAATCAGAAATTTGATTTGGATTATTAAAATATGAAATAAAATAAAAAAATAAGGACAGAAATAAATGATCTGTCCTTATTCACAATCTACTAATAATTCAATGGAGTCTAATAAGTTAACCCAAAGAAAGATGGCACACAAGATTACTGTGCACCATCGTTTCTTGCTACATTGACTGTAATTTCACCAATCTTTTTACCTTGAACCAATCCTGCCTGACAATCAAATCTATAGTGAATTCCACCATAAATTCTAGAGTCAGATGCTTCAGATGCATATTGGTTATATGTTGTAGTATTCTGAGGAATAAAAAAACTGAGAACTTCTGCTGCAGCTGCAGAGAAAGTACTGTGACCTGATGTATAAGAAGGAAAATTAGGAGTTCCAAGAATGGTTTGGAATCCTGAAATTGCCTGTACAGGTCTTGGGTAATGGTAATAAAACTTTGCATCCCAGCAACAAATTCCGGCATCCATCATAGCCATATTCAAATAAGCAAGAATGCGAACGGTTCGCAATGGATTGAGTTTATACTTTACAATATCGTTAGTTGCAAAGCGATTCCAATGTCCTGGGGGAGTATAGGTATTTAAACCATCGTTCCAAAAATTTGCTATTGCTCTTTGTTTCGTTGTCATATTTTCTGAAATAGATTTCATCTCAGCTTCATGCTTTTTAAATTCTTCAGAACCAGGAGCAGGAGGTACTGGAGGTCGAATTGCCGCAACATCTGGAACGAACCAGGTTTTTACTTTTCCGTACAATGGAGTAAGTCCTACCGGTCTTTCAGGAATTTCCTGATTAGTCCATGACCATCCGAAGCGTTGAAAGGCAGCATTTTTTATTGAATCAGATATAGGCTTTGGTGTTTGAGCACTTTTCATTCCATCGCCAGCAGCTCGTGCAAGATAAATTTTAGCGATACCTCTACCTAGGGAGTCTGCGGCTTCTATATCACTTTTTACTGCGTTACCTGATAGAAAAAGACTGTTTTTAAGCTCATCTGATTTTTTAATCAGGTCATCTTTTTCTAAAGGAAACATTGCAGTAAGTATTACTCTAGAGATTGCATTTATTACAGCCGCATCTGATGGGTAAGAAGGCAATTCTGAAGTAGGAAGTAGCTGTTGAACCTCTGTATTGGATTTGTGGATTGCGGGTCTGTTGAATTTGTATTTATAGTGCCAGGCTGATATTAAACCATCAAACCAAGCACCTGATAGATTTGCAAATACTCTTGAGGAATAGGGTGGATGTGTATAAGGGAACAGTGGATATTTTCCTGGATTAGCAGCATTTGGACCCGGATAAGTTCCGTCCGGATTTGGTGCAGGTATTAGATTATATTTGGTTGTTAAGTCACAAGTAATTTCATTCCAACGAATTGCTGGATTATTTCCCCAATAATTAATTGCGCTGACATCATTGTCTGTCTTAGTTTTTTGTGCAGCAATCATCTCGCTTAGCTCCGCTTTGTATTCTGCAGAGTTCACATCCGTTGGTGCAGGAATAACAACATCTTCATTGCTCGTTAGGATAATTGGTTTCCAGTTACCACCATTTTCATCGATGGATTGATAATTATAAGCATCAAAGTCAGCATTTGCAGGTAAATCATGCTCGCACGAGAGAAACGTGGCAAACAGGAATACAGATATAAATAAATAAATTAAATTTTTCATATTTTAATGAATTGAAAATTGTGTTGAATGAATTAATAAATTAATTGGCAGTTTCGCTGTTGTTCTTTTTCTTTAGATAGAACTGATAAGTAATCGTACCCGTTAAAGCTTGAGTCTTACCAATGTTTCTTCCAGCAAAGTTTTGAGCATATGAACCAATAATACTTACTCCGTTAAGGAATGCAGGGAAATACCTTAGAGAGATGCTACCATTTGTAAAATTCACTTTGTTAGTTGGCTGACCAGGATTTTGTCTTCGGATGTCATCACCTGAATTTGAAGATTGGATGTGTGTTCCTACTTCAATCTGAAGTGAATTATTTGCGACCCACTGACCTAAAGTTACTTCGTACTGCATTGCATTAGGTACATCCATGTATTCACTATACACGGAGCCATTGTTGTAGTGATAATCTCTTTCAACTTTAGTGTCTGTTCTGTGATAGTAACCTGCCCCAAGTCGAAGGTAAGTTTGTGTCTTATACTCATATTTTACGATAGCTCTTAAGGAGAATTCTTGAGTACCTAGACCGATTGCGTAAGGTTGATAATCTGAAAGATAATTTGAAATCGGTGTTCCAAATCCTGCCGTTAAAAATCCACCGAAATCATGAGATGAATTTTTAAAATTTAGCAACTTTGCTTTTAAAAATAAGGATAAGTCTTGAATTCCGGAAACACCTTGCAGCTGTCCTCTCGAATCTTTGGTTGTAACGTATGGCAAAGATAATAGGACAGAAATTTTATCCGTAATACCGTAAGCCAACATAGGGTTTATACTTTGTTTAGTAAAGATTCCAATGTTAAGATTATCCCGTAATAAAGTTCCTTCCCAGTACTCTTTCCAGCTTTCGTGCGTGTACATTGGAGCAATACAGAGTTGATTTTTATCCATCAACAATGCATCGGTAGGAGTCTGGCTTCTGAGATGGGTGATTGATAACCCAATGCAGAAGATAAAAATAAAATGTTTAAATGTTTTGGTCATATTAGTGGTTTGGTTTATTTAGTTTTCTTATAAGTGCCGTCAAAATATTTTGTAAAGACATCATTCCATAGATAATGAGCAACATCACGTCCCATTTTCAGCCCGGCAACATTGTCTGCTTGAATATGATATCCACCCATAACCCTTGAAATTCCAGCCATGTCTGCCGTAGCAGTAAAAGTTGGAAGTGGCAGGGATACAGGATCTCCTGGTGTTTCTGTTATTATTCCCGGTCTTCTGATTTCAACTTCTCCAAATTTGTCACTTCCTGTAAATAACTCTAATATTTTCCCGCAGGCGCCGCTAACAGTACTGTGTCCAGAGACATAACCTGGAAATGGAGGAGTAACAAAATTGGCAGGAGAATAAGGATGCCAGCTTGAAGCTGGAATTTGTAAAGTTCCTTTATCAGGGCCTCCCCAGCCGGAAATCATTTGATCTTTATAATAAATTCTTACATAACCCCAAGGTCTGTTACTATCATAATACCTTTTGGTTTCCCAACAAGCAATAAAGGCGTCCATTGCTGTCATTCCTACAGTGAAGAATAATTTCACGTCCTGATCAAGATTATTTTTATCGCGGATTGAAACCATCTCTGCGAATTTTAACCAATGACCGGATTGTCCCGTTGATCTTGGTCCGTCTCGCATGAATTCGATAGTTGCTTTTCTTTCACTTGTTAGATGCGAATTGAACATGATAACTTCATCTACTTCTTTTTTTAATTCTTCAGAACCAAATTTTGGAAATTCAGGCGCTCTAAACTGACTTGGTGATTTAAGTCCGAATGGAATGACCCTATACCATTGTGGAGTAAGAAAATCAACTAGAAATGTATCTCCTTTCTGATTCAAGAACGGAATTGGATGCCAGCGATCGTTATCAATTATTTTTTTATAACTATTTACCGGTTTGTAATAAGTATAATCGGAATAAGCTTGTCCATTCGAACCAATTTCATCTCCTAATTGATTTGCTCCATCATGATGTCTGAAGTCTAAGATTGACTTTCCAACTTTCTCTCCAATTTCCTTAGCTTTGATAGAGTAAGGATCGTTTGGATTAACTTTAAGTTTAAATCCTTCAAAACTTTTTTGAATATAATCTTTGTCTAAAGGATAAAGATCTTTAAGAACGATCATCATCGCATAAGATATGGCTATCTTTTTGTTGTTTAATGTTCTTTCTTTTAGCGGTCTTCTTAATTTTCCTTGAAATATAGTACCTATGGCTTTGTTGTCGTATGCAGCCCAAGCATCATACATAGCATTTACTGCAATTCCAAGTGACCTGCTCTGTATTGTAGGTTTTGCACCTACTCGATCTACGTCATTAGCTGTTACTTCCAGTGCCACATCAAGCCATTGGTGAGCCAGTGATTTGGTATAGTTAGGGGATTGTCCACGTAATAGAATTAAAGTTGATAGGGATATGGCTAAGCCAAATAAAATTTTCTTATACATTTTGGGAATTTTCTTTTTGATAATTTAATAATAATATGTTGATTGCACAAGCAATGAGTACCAAGTTTTTTACGATGTATTGTCCTGTCAAATTAAGTTTTAATCCTCCACTTGATATTTCTTCATGTAGGAAAATAAATGGAAGAAAAGTTGTTGTCATATGTAGAATAAAAAGAATAAATGCAGTATTGGTATATTTTTTTATAATCCATAACAATCCAATAATACATTCTGCATAGCCTAATAAGACATAGAAATTTTCAAAGGAAATGAATGTAGAAATTGTTTCTGCGTGAAGTTTATGAATGAGATCTTCTGCAGGTGAAATTTTTAATATTTTTAAAAATCCAAACCAAAAAAATACGATAGCCAGACACAGCCTGTTGAAGAGCTCAATGTTTATTTTGTTTAATAAAACACAGATTAATGAGCTTCTTTTATTGGCAATGCTGACCTGAGAATTCATGGTTAATAAATTTACTTAAGGATCAAAAATAGATTTATTGACCTGCTCATAGATTTAATGATTGATAAACCATACATATTCATTGACGAATAATGCTGTTTTATTGACGAAAACTCTCTTAGTGTGTCTTACTTTGTGCTCTTTATTCGTTGTAAATTACTGAATAACAAGGTATTTACAATTAGTCCTATTAATGTTTTAATGAATGTGTTATATTCGAAATTTCATGCCTGTTCGAGCGATATGAAACCCTTGAGATTCCACCCATTTTGATTCTTTGCTCGCAGGATTTAACGAAGGATTGGTATGATTTAAATGAATAAAGAAAATTTTATTTTTGGTGGTATCCTCAGCCTTTGAAAGTTGTTCAATTGTTTCCTTTATAAATGGATGTGGAATTTCTGAAATATTTCTGCCAGGCAACTCATCCTTATCAAAAAAAGTTCCATCAATAAATGCGTATTGTACTTTACTTAATTGTTGTTCTAATTTTAGATCCCATTTTTTCCATTTGTCTATATCTGGAATAAATAAGACAGATTTGTTAGGCCCGTGAATAAAATATCCTACAGTCTCTGAAAATTCATCCCGGTGAGGAACAGTTACAGGCTCGATCGATAAATTCTTATTGAGTTTTATTTTTTTATTTGCTTTTATTTCGATTGTTGTTATATTTTTATGAGAAATCAGTTGACTCCACGGTCCATTATTTATTAAAAAATGATTTAGTCTGGGCATTACATACACGGACAGACCCGATGAGTTCATTCCTTCTTTTCCTAAATACATCAGCCCGGTGTAGTGTCCAATGTGAGCATGTGTGATGAATATACCTTCCGGATGCCTTAATAAATTATTTTCAATTATCTTTCCGAGAGCATCCATTTGGTAGGCAATATCAGGAGTTGCTTCAAAAAGCCAATATTGATTATTGCCATGGTCAACTAGACCCAAACTCACAACATATTCTTTTAAAGCCGGATTACTGAATTTGTTTGTGCAACAAGCTTTTAGGCATCCGATCTGTGGGCTTCCTGCATCTTGGCTTGTGCCTAAGACTGCTATTTCAATAACTGTATTTGAATTTTCTGAATTTATTAAAATTTTTTTCCTGATGCAGGATGTAAAAAAAATAACGGATATTGCCAACACATAATGAGTCTTCATTCAAGTAAAAGTATGAATTTTTTATGCATTTTCTAGCTTGATTTAAAATAAATCTTTCTAGCTTTTGGAGCTGTGAAAAACAAAAAACTTTGGGGTCAATGTCCTTCAATAGGGCCACCTGACTTCTTGTTTAATTTTATTGAACTCTAAATATTCTAGTATTTTTTAACCCTGAAATGACCTCATTCAGAACATATTTTGGGGCATTCGTAACATTCTTAAGTTTTTTATCGAATAAAATTAGCTCTGAGATAATATTTGTAGCTGATAGTATGAAAGTAATTAGAATGTATAACTATATATGGCCGATTCATAAAGTTAGGACAAAGAATTTACAAGGGATAAAATTTACATTCGGGGTATTCAAAAATCAGTTCAAATGTCAAAGAAATTGTTTTATACAGTATTTATTTGTATAAGTAGCCTATATGCTCTTCAAGGGCAGATCAGTTCTCTCGAAAATATAGAGGATTGGGAGAAAGGCAGTCTAAAAAAGTCATTAAAAAGTTTTCTTAAAGATTTTTACACTTTTGGAGATCCATTTCAAATGGGTGGTGGTGTATTTCTTAACTTAAGATCATATGGTAGTAATGGATCGACTTTAAGACAGGATCCCTTCTTTTATACTTTAGGGGCAAACTTAAATTTTAAAGTATATCAGATCGATATTCCTTTCTCAGTCATGATGACTGCCAAGAATACAAGTAAATCTTATCCAAGCATAAAGGATTTGGTGAATTCCTTGAAAGAACAAGCTAAGTCTAAAGTGAATGGATATGCGAGATTTGGAATTAGTCCACATTATAAATGGGCTAAACTCCATTTAGGTCATCGTTCTATGAACTTTTCAAAACACACTTTAAGCAATTTGAATTTTTATGGCGCCGGAGTTGAACTTTCTCCTGATAAATTTAAATTTAGTGCAATGTTTGGAAGACTTGCTAAAGCAGAACCCATAAATCTTTCGTTGACAACCCCCAATCTTCCAATCTATAAAAGAATTGGATGGAGTACAAAATTTGGATTCGGAGATGATCAGGCATCAGCCGATATTATTTTATTTACCGCCAAGGATGATGAAAATTCATTAACAATTCCGGGGACCTATCCTAAGCAAGTAAGTCCTGAAGCTAATTTTGCTTTGGGTGTCCAACTTCAAAAATTATTTTTAAAAAAGATTAGAATAAAGCTTGACTTTACGCGTAGTGGTACTTCGCCTAACTTACTGGATGCGCAGTCAAATACGAAAAGTTTAACAGATTTTATCTTAAAGAAACGAAATACTAGTTTTTACGGTAACGCACTTGAAGGCTCACTTGGTTTTGAAGGTAAAAGCATAAATGCCGGAGTCCTGGTGAATCGGGTTGATGACAAATTTAGAACATTTGGTGCATACTTTTTCAATCGCGACATTATGGATATTCAAGGTTTTGCAAATTTTGGGTTGATACAAAACAAACTGAATTCATCTGTAAAAGCGGGTATTCAATCGAATAATCTTGATGGAAGCAAAAGTTCAACAACAAGAAGATTGATCTATGATGTTCAAACTTCCTGGTCAGAAGAGGCTTTTAATGCTCAGTTCAATTACAGTAATAATTCTTCTTCAGTGGAGTATATATTGAATCAGCAACTGGATTCATTGAATGCCGTTGTTGTTACACAAGATCTCGGATTGAATTTAAGTTATACTTTGCCATTAAAGGGAGAAAACACACATTCACTGACCCTGAACGGAAATATCCAGGATGTAAGTGATGACATTGAGAAGCCCAACAGGGTCTCTGTATCGAAGTTATATCTTGCCAATCTAGGCTATGCTGTAAGAACTAAGTCAAAATGGACCCTAATGACAAGGGTTAATTATACGATCAATAAGGTATTAATTACTGACTTGACTCGAATTGGATTAGGAGCTTCTGTTCAAAAAGCAATATTTAAAGAAAAGGTAAATATGGGATTGACGTGTAATTATTATAATAATAAGAATAAATCTGGTTTGAATTCATCCAATTCAAGTGTGCAACTTTCATTGGGTACAAAATTATTTAAAGGCTTAAACTTACAATTTGGTTGGGGTTTGTTGCATACAGCTTCTGACACAGCTCCTTCATTCACAGAGAATATTGGAAATCTGGGAATTCAATATTCTTTTAATTACACACCTAATCGTAAAAAATCTAAATGAAAACGACGCTTAATTTTAATATAATTTCTGTTATGAATAAGTTTCTTTCAATTTTCAGTATTCTAAGTACTGTTATTCAGTTTTCTTATGCACAAACAGAAGTGTGGCCGGTTCAGATTACCGGATTTATGCTTCCGCCGCATTCTCTTGACTTAAAAGTTTATGGAATCGATAGACCTGATGATATTAATTTTCAGGTTCTGCTTAATGATCCTGACGAACTAAGCCTTCAGGTGATTCCTGTTGTTACAGTTGAGCAGAATGGTAATGTGATTTATCGCACAGATATGAATGCAAGCATACAGCCAATTGTGCTTAATCAGTTTGTTGCATACAATATAGGTGGTGAAGCTTTAGACCAATACTTGGCAATTGATGCCCTAACTGGTAATAATGGGATTGGTAGAGGATCAACTATGGTTCCTGAAGGGTTTACACAGATTTGTCTTCAAATGTATGGAGTCGATCGTGTAGTTCCGGTGTCTAATAAGTTTTGTATTTCTGCAAATTTCAGATTGAATCAATCGCCGCAATTAATAAAACCTGCTTTCAATGAGAAAATTAAAATGCCTCCTGTACAGAACATGATTTTTTCTTGGATGCCTATGCATTTGAACAGTGGCAATAATCCCGGGCCGGTAGAATATCTGTTTGAGCTCGTTGAATTACCACTTGGAGTTATGAACGCTAATGATGCATTTGAAAGTGCATTGAAAATTTATAGTACAACTGTAATGTCAACGTCATTTATTTATTCTCCTTCTGAACCCATCCTTAACGCCAATACCTATTATGCATGGCGTGTAAAGGTTAATAGCATCAGCTATGCTACAAGTAAGTTGTTCCAGAATGATGGCAAGAGTGAAATTTCCATGTTTCTGATGTATGATGGCGATGCTCCATCTACAGAGTTAAATCCATTCAACAAGCCAGCACCACAAGGTTGTTCAGTATATGAGACAAGTTATGGATCGGTAAAGAAGTCTGACAACTTTCCGACTATACTTGCCCCAAATCAAGATGTTGAAGTTGGATATTTTACCATGAAGATTACAGAATCTTCAGGTGATCCTTCAATAGGATATTCGGGGAAAGGTTTAATTGAGTTTCCGATGCTTAAGTCTTTGATTGAGGTTCGTTTCAATAACATTAAGGTCAATAAAGAAGGTAGGGTTTATGAAGCGGAACGAATACAAAGCATCGTTGATGCAAAATTGTACATAGATGTAGAGAATATTACAAAAGAGAAATTGAAACTAATATTAAATGAAGACTATCTGATAAATCTTAGTAAAGAACTATCCAAACCCAACAAGATTATAAATCAATTTGCAGAAGGTTCGGTTCAAAAATCTTCTTTGCCATTACAATTAAAATCTGGAAACGAAAATCCCGGAATCTCAATTGTAGGAATTGAATTTACTACAACAAATGCATATCTTAATATTATTTCACAAGTTAATGAAGGTGCTGTTTTTGCAGGAACATTAATTCCAGCATCTCCTTATGGTATAAAAAGCAACGCGCACCTCAGTCTCATCAACTCTAAAGGTCTCTCTGAAACAAGGAATAAACTTCTGGAGTCCATTGAATCCGGCATTTCATATACAGAAAATAGTAAAATGACCTGGGATTGTCACGGGTATTTGGATGTTAATAAGCACAATCAATTAAATGTATCACAAGATATTTTAAGAGGTACGGGAGATTCCGAAGCTGTAAGTTTTGAAACGATATCTAAACAGTCAATAATCAATAATTCTATTACCGAGGTAAGAAACTTTCCCCCATTTTCTATTAATGGATTATCTGACTTTGAGTTTGTATCCGAAAAAGGTATTCTTGATTTAAGTGATCAAATAAGTGAGGAATTAAAAGATCTTGCAGTGTATGATGAGGCAACAGTCAATAGCTGGAAAGGCTTGCATCTGCAAAATGTAAAAGCGACAGCCCCTCCAAAATATAATTTTATTGATGGCAGGTCTCCGATTATTTTTGAAAATGGCGATATCTTAATTAATGATCATGAACTCGCATATAGTCATTTTATCAAGACCGATGTATTGTCATTGAAGAATGGAACAATGGGTCCTTGGAAGTATAGTATAGATACTATGAAGCTTGCCATAAAGAAAAAAGAAGTAACAGATTTAATGATTCATGGAAAAATCAAAACACCTTTCTTTACTGAACAATTTCCCTACAAAGCTGTGGTCAAAAGTAGTTCCACAGGACAGGTTAAGCTGGATGCTCAGGTTCCGGAAACTGATTTAGAAATGGATATGTGGCATGGTAACTTTCAAGTTTTATCCGGTTCCAACGTAAAAGGATTGTGGATTGAACAAGAAGAATCAAGACAGCTGATACCAAGTGGAAAATTTAATGGAATGTTGAGACTTAATTTTTCAGATAAACAGTTTAAGGATGCGATATTAAATGAAAATAAAGGAACGACGATAGACGAGTTGAAAAAGGCTTTGAAGCTCGAATCCTTGTCATTTGATCTGAAAGAATTAAAAATAGATGGTTTAATTGCTGATCCTTTTAAAGTAAGGAAAGAACAATATAAAATTGAAAAATTAGATGCAAAGAAGACAAACCTTGTATTTGGAAACTCAAACAATGCGCTTTCCGGTGCTTCTTTCCTATATGAATCTGAGCATGAACAAGAAAGGCTGGGTTTAAAATTAATTGTAGTCAAAGGTCAAAGCAAGGTGGAGCTGATTGTATGGTCAAAAGCCAAAAGTGGTGATTTTGAATTTGAAGGAATTGAGATCAAGACGATAGATTTAAAATGTAATTGTACTGTGTTGAATGTTCTTCCGACTAAGGATGAATGGGAGAGAATTATTGAAGATTATTATGAGAAAACTCTAAGTCTTCGAGATCAGACAACCATTACTAAAGGCGGGATCATGAATTCTGATGGTGATCATGCGAATCCTTTGCTGAAGCAAGTTGAAAAGAGTATGATCAAGCAACAATCAATTTCATGGTTTCCGGCATCAATGGATCAATCCGTTATTTACATTCCATTCCTGAACAAGTATCTAAATATTGAAAAAGAGGGCGAAGTTTATAAAGGTAAATATAAGCACCCAATGTTTGGGAAAACAAATATTCCCTGGAACGAACTGACTTTTAACAATCTTGAAAACAACTCTGGTGATACTTTAAGTCTCCCGCTTATAATTACTGACGACCTCTGGTCTCAGTTTGGGTTTAAAGGAGCATATACTTTGCCATATAATTTTGTGTTATACATTTCAGAATTCAAATCAGGGGCCAATAAATTGGAGAATGCCACCATCAAGTTGCATTTGGTGGGGAAGTTGGAAGTTGATGGGCTCATTAAATTTATTGAATTCAGCACATTGAAGGAAATTGCGATCGGCCCGGATAAAGTAGCCCTCAAGGATGTGCAAATGCATCTATTGTATGATACAAAATTAAATAATAATGTGAGCTATCTTGCGACAATAAAAGATGGTGCCGGAGAAAGTACAGCTGACGCGGGAAGTTTTGCCAGTTTAAGTTGTGAAGATGGCCTGAGTCGATTCAATTTGCAAGGGCATTTAACCAGTTCTCTTAATACAATCGTAACTGAAGTAAACAAAAAGCCGCAGCCTGCAGTTTTTGGTTTTAGATTGATCGAAGACCAAATCGACAATAATGTGAGTCTGTTGACTGATTTTATTGCACCATTAAAATCTACTAATAGAATCGAGGAAGAATGGATGACATGGAAGTTTACAACGATCGATGATCCGCATGTAATTTTTTCTCCTGGCAAGTCTCTGGAAGCATACTTGGATTTCAGTCCGGTAAGATCTGAATCCACATCGACTCATCCCAACAGTCGGATGGATGAATTCCATACTGAATGGATGAATAGTGGAGGGTTTACAGGAATTTTATTTAAACAACTGCAATTCGATGTGCCGGTATTGGAGATGAATAGGTTGAATGAAACAGCAACACCAGAGCCATTTAATGATACAATTTATAATGCCTATTATGATTTGAGTGGTGCTGCCTTTTTTGCCAGTTATCAAGGGCTGAACAAAGTCACAAAAACGAATAATGCAAGACTTGGAGGATGGCGATATTATCTTGATACGATAAGTATGAAAATAGAATACAGTGCTTTGGATGAAAACAAACTTGCCTTGAAAGGTTCTGTTAAGTTACCTTTATTTAAAGAAGCGCCGGAGAAGGACAAAGAGAAATGGTTGGAAGATTATAATGACTCCTGGGTAGGATTTAAAATTGGCATAGAATATAATAGACAAGATAAAGTGCCCAGTATATCAGGATTTGTGAATAATATTAATACCAGTGTTTTTGAATCTGCACACATTGATGGCTTGGGAATTAAATTGGAAGAAGAATCCAATGTAGAATTTTACTACGAAAGACAATCTCAAAAATTGAAAGCGAGGACGCAATTGCACGGCAGAGGCATCTATACCATTAAAAAGCTGGATGCAAAAATTCCGGTTTTTAAGTTTGAATCGCTACGGTTGAATTATAGTGTTTCTGGCTTATGCAAAGGTGATGGTATGGATGGAATTGAATCCATTGATTTTGGCACCTGGGGCATTTCGCCATTTTCTAATCAAGATACTTTTTTAATGAAAAAGTTAGCAAGGTCATCATCGGGACAAAAATTGAAGGATAAAGCGAAAGGGACCAATATAGGGAAAGGCGTGGAGGAAAAATTTGATGGACTTAGTAAATTAGCCGGTTTTGAGATCAATATTCATCAGCCTAAATTTACATGTACCGGCTCAGAATACAAATTGATTGTAGGATTGGATCTAAGCATCACAAGAGATAAACAACATCTTACGGATGCACAGAAGGTTGAATATGATCAATTCCATCCTTTAGAAACGGCACAGAGTAAAAATACGGAAAGTCAAGCTGCTCTAAAGCCAATAGAGGAAGAGTATCGCAAAGCACAAGAAAATATAAAATCTGTTGCGAATGAGAAAAAAGCTCTATTAGAAGAAATATACCAAAATAAAAAAGCTGCAAAGAAGTTCGCCAAAAAAATTGACAGATACACGGAAGCGGGAAAAAAAGAGAAGGCTAGTGAAATTTTTAACAGTAAAGAACTAACTGTAATTATTGATAAACATGTTGAACTCAATAAAAAACTTGAAGCAGTCAATAATAAATTTACTACCTCGTTACAAAATGTAAAAGACAAGTATAAGCCATTTAAGCAACAAAATGCAACTGTAAAAGCTGCACAAAATGAAGTAGATGCCCAGACAAAAGCAGCAATTGCCAAAAACGATAAAAACAAAACCCTAAAAGGAAGAGCAGAAAACTTTAAAGAAGACTTTAAGTCTAAACTTGATGAAGCCAAAAAAACGAAAACCGGTGCTTTCTCTGCCGGTGGAGATATAGAAATAAGTTTTACGAACAAGGGTTTTAAAGATGTGGCCTTGACTTGTCTTGCTTTAGGAGGAGAGTTTGGACCATTATCATTTAAAGGTGGACTTAATTTGTTTAGGGATGAAACCAATGCCAGCAACTTTGATCCGAATGCTGCACAAAGTGAATGGGGCAATGGATTCTTGGGAATGATTGAATTAGGGGTACTTAATTATGAATTTAAAACTAAATTCCAGACCGGTGTTAAGTTTGACAAACCGGATGCCACAGCGGATGTAGAAGACTTCAGATATTTTTTCGTCGACCTTTCGTTTAATGGAAATCCGGGATTGCCTCTTGATAATGCAGGTCAGTTTTCATTAACAGGCGTGGGTGGCGGATTTTATTTTAATATGGAAACGGTAAAGCCTAAATTTGAAGATGTAAAAAAAGAAAGCTCTCCAGAAGCAAGCAAGGATAATAAGAAAGAAAGTCCGCAGAAAGTAAACAATGATCATTGTCAGGTAGCTGGTCTCAAAGCCGGTGAATCCTTGTCCGGAATGCAATATCAAGTTAGTAAAGGAAGTTTTGGCGGTTATCTAATGGCTGAAATATCTCATAAGGCAAGCGTCTCTTTGGAAAATATTGTTTCTGTTGAAATGAGTGTTATTAAAGGGGAATTCAAATTCAAACAATTTGGTATCGCAGTAAATGGTTTTGCATTGTATACCGATTATAAGTCCAGAAAGAAAAGTAATGCGGTGGAAATCAGAGGAGATTTAACGGTTAACTTTGAGAAAGATATAAAAGCATATGGAGGAGTTCGTTTTAGATTTGGAAAGAAGGCAGGTCCGATCGATATTGCTGCCCCTGTTGATAAAAATACAAATGCAAACAGTTGGAATGAAATAAAATTCCTGTTTTCTAAAGATGCAAATTATGTCCATGCAGGAAGTTGGGGCATTCCTGAATTTTTACCCTTCTACAGAAGTGATGTAAAACCTTACTCAAAGCTCAATTTTCTTTCTGCAGGCTTTGATGCCCCCTTGATTGGTAAAGTAATGGCCGGATTATATTTTCAGGGAGGAACACAAATCGATGGTTTTCCTACAGTCAAAACCTTTATGCCGAATTATCGCGGTAAGATTATGCCCAATGCGACAGATGTAAGTCCAACAGGAACGACTTCCGGAGCCAATGCTGGTTTTATACTCTATGCAAAAATGGAAGGCGGATTTGCGCTGATTACGTATAAGGCAGATGGAATGCTTGGTGCGAACCTCACAGTATCGAAAATTCTTAAATCAAATTCATGCAATGAGGACGGAAGTAGTATTGGATTTTCCAATGGATATTATGCAAGAGGAAATGTTTTTGCAAGTTTAAATGCAGACGTCAATCTGGAAGTAAATATTCCCTTTGTTTATAGCGGAAAGTATAATATACTTAAAAGCAAGATGGACTTTGTTATGGATTTTGGTTTCCCAAATCCTGGATATCTGCAAGGAGAGTTTAGTTTTCATTATAGTATTTTAGGTGGACTTAAAGAAGGTGATGAGACAATAGATTTTGATGCTGGGAATAAACCCTGTATTGTCAGAACACCGAATCCAACGATCGGGTTAATCATTCACAAAGACCTGAATCCAAAAGATGGGAGTACAGATATAAAATATCTCGACACGATAAAAGTGGAAACACGACTGCCGTATCTTAAGCCTTATTGTATTGATAGTCAATCTACATTTGCCGGCTTTTTTAAATTGCCAAATAAATATGTGCGATATAGAATTAAGTCATTTATTCTTAGAGAAAAGGAAGGAGGAAGAATTGTCAAAACTGAGCAGGTATTGAGAGAGTTAGAAAGTAATTATCAGGTGGTTATTCTGGAGAAATTGAAACCGGAGACTACCTACGAAATTGAATATTTGTATGTTTGGGAAAAATCGATAGACAATCAATTAAGCTATACTGATCTTCCGGGAAGTGATGAGAAAGGACGAAGCGAGTTTACGACAGCCGAAGCAGATGCTGTCATTACACATGATATGCTGGAGTATGCTATTCCTGGTCATCATCAACGCTATTGGAACAATAAATATGCAATCCCGTGTTTAAAGTTTAAAGCAAATGTATCCAATGAAAAAATTGGAAAGATATTTCCGAATGATCAATTGTATTTATACTTTGCAATTATCAAAGAGTATAAAACAGATGGTTCGATCGTAATTCATAAGATACCCATTGAGAATATTCCAACCTCCGACAATCAACAAGATCGATTTGAAACCGGTGTCGTTGATGAACATAATTCTTCCAGTAATCAGCGGGAGCGCTATCAGACCGCCTTTTACGGTAATTATTTCCATCTGTGGAAAGGGAATTGGTTAAAGGATCTGGGTAGTGAGGTTGGAACAGTAGCCAGAGAGCAGGGATATCTTTCCTATTTAAATCTCAATAAACTTCCTCTGAGCAAAGGATCCTTGTGCAATATGGTTGTCTATAGGGCGATCCCTAAAGATAAAAGTCCTTCAGACTTAAATGCTTTGTTGGCACAATATTCTGAGGAAGAATCCAAATATCAAATACCCATCTATCACAACTCATTTGGAGTCAGTCAATATGCCAGCCTCAAAGATAAAATGAATGACATTTCTGTAAGTTTTGGGGCGACAGATTTATCAATCACTGAAAGTAAAAGAGTTCTGGGAAACAAGGACAATCCGGGAATTGTGAGTGATTCTTACCGGGGATTTACACAAGACGATATCCAAGCTGTAGTGGATCGATCGATTGCTGACTCATTAAATCTGATACCTCGGAATGCTTATCTGGGGATAAATGGAACAAAAGAAGGGATAGATTTATTCGATCTGGATTATTTGCGAAGGTTTTCTGATGTTTACGCTACCGGTGAACTTAATTTTTCAAAGTGGAATTCATTTAAATATGACAACGGACAGAATTTACATATGATCGACAATACTTATTATGAGCTAGATGGAGAAAACATACCGGATTATGAGTATTTAAAAGACTCATATGCATATGTGTCTGAGGGCAATCTTTTGAATAAGTCATCCGTCTTTTTTGGTAGATTTTTTGATTTCAAATTATTTAGTAATCGGGCGGAAGTGAATAAATATGAGATAACACATGCTGAAATACAAAGTGGAAAATTGCAGTCAGTGAGTTTAGGCAAAAATTATGAATCTGGATTTATATACGATGAAAATTCTGATTTTGATTTTATCATTGAAGATGGATTTCAAAGTACCAGGGCTCTTCAGTTTTTATTGATAAAGAATTATCTTGACCATAAGGGATATGAAGTATTTTATAATTGGCCTGATGAGCCTGATCATCCGATTTGGATTAATAATAAATACACACAAAATCCGGAATTTAAAATTACTTGGAATGGGGAATCGCGTCAATTTAATTGGAAGGATTATCATACCGGTGATCTTCAAATATTTATTGATTCTGACCGAACTGCATTGCCTTTTGATGGCTATTGGCTCGGGGGAAGAATCTATAATTCACCTGAAGTAAAAAATAATTTGCTTCCATTAAAGGTAAATCGAGAAAATTTAAAGTAGTAAAAATTGAAAAAATTGAAATTTAGTAAAAATATGCGTATGCGATTCATATATTTATTGATACTGCAGTTGCTTGCATTTGATGTAAGCGCTTCAGCTGTTACATTTGTAAGGACTTGTGAAAGAACTATATCAATATTCGACGAAGACGATCATTCCAGACGTATATTTCTAAAGGATACCTTAATCCCCAAACTATCTAAACTAAAGGAGGGTATAAGCATGTTGGCAAAAGCGTATGGTGATTCTGTGGTATTGCGTTTTGCCCCTTCTGATTATGCTTTTTGGCAGCGCGCAAAGAATTCAGGTTTTGTTATCAAGCGGGGGAAGGATAGTGCGAGCCTTAAAACAATTACAACTGTTTTACCTGTACCATTCGAAAAAATTGACACCAGCCTTTTTTCGAAAGATTCCTTTGCATTGATGGCTGCCGGAATTTTGTATGGAAAGGTAGATCGGAGTAAGATTCAGGGTATTATGCAGGAATATCGGGCCAATGAGCAGTTGCTGAATATGTCATTAATGTTGTCTGAATTTTCAGTTCAGGCAGCAAATATACTTGGGTTCAGGTATGTGGATAAAAATGTTGTAGTGGGAGAAACATATTACTACGAAATCAGTAATCCGGTCTATACCGTAGGAAAGTACAACGCCACTTCTTTAGTAAAAAATACATATAAGCCAACACGAGCACCTTACCAATTGGGGATAAGAACAGGAGACGAAGCACTTACTCTGCATTGGAGTAAGGACTACAATAATAGTGCGTTTACCTATTATAGGATTGAGAGATCTGATGACAATAAGAATTTTTTTGCTTTAACGGAACGCCCGCTTGTTTTTATGACATCTGAGTCCGGCAAGCCTGTTCCCGAATTTGTATACACAGACAGTTTTAATCTGGTGAACGATACAAAGTATTACTATCGCCTGTATGGGGGAACAAGCTTTGGGGATTTTAGTCTGCCGGCTTCTGTGGAAGGCACACCAAGAGACTTAACACCTCCTGTTCCACCGCAATTAGATCGTGTTACATATAATGATACAGCCCATATTTTCAATATCGAATGGGAGAATAATATTGAAGGCATGAGCGCAGACTTTGCTTATCAGCAAGTCATGGTGGCGCGATCAGAAAATGGTCCATATACTGCATTAAGTGAAAAACTAAGTTTTACAGATTTTAATTTTAGTTATGAACTTGGATCTGACTTTTCCGAAACAATGGAAGGAAGGTATTTTTTCAGGATTGACTGCTACGATGAGGCCGGAAATATGAGCGCAAGTAATTTTGAAATGTCTTTTGTTCCGGATTATACCAATCCCGCTGTTCCGGATACTTTGAGTGGATTTATCGATAGTCTGGGTTTTGTAAATTTGAAGTGGACAAAAAGCAGTTCAAAAGACGTCAAAGGTTATTGGCTGTATTGGGCCAACAGTACGGACGCTGAATTCTCTTTGGTGAGTCAGAAACTTATTCCGGATACAAGCTATAAGTACTATATAGAAGAAAAGTCATTGACCAAAAATATTTATTATACACTTCGTGCAGAAGATTATGCCTACAACAGAAGTGATGCAGCAATCGTGTTAAAATTGAGGAGACGTGATGTCGTGCCGCCCGCTTCTCCCCATATTCTAAATATTCATACAGATTCTTTAAGAATGAAAATTAATATTGTTGAAAGTGTAAGTGATGATGTAAAATTAACTCAATTATTTAGAAGAGAGATAAATGCTGTTGATACAAATTGGAAATTAATCGATACAATCTTCGTAGAAAAAGTGTTTATTGATCAATCAGCCCAATTGAATATTGACTATCAATACAGATTGCGGGCAATTGATTCTACTGGGAATATAGGAGATTTCTCTCCTTTGAAAGGAGGCATCATAAAGTCAAATTCTAATGATGTACCTATCAAAGAATTTAATGTGGTTAAAGAAAAAAATACAAATGCAGTAGTTCTTAGCTGGAAATTTGATTTGCCAAAGTATTTAGAAAACAAAAAATATATGTTTGTTCTATCCCGATCAACAGGGCAAGATGGCCTTAAATTTTATAAGGAATTAAATTTCGATAATTTATCATTTAAGGATGTAAATCTGGAAAAGAATGTTCTGTACAACTATGCCCTTCGTGTCAAGCTCGAGCCGGACAAGAATGGAGCCCTCAGTGAAACCAAATCCATTATAATAAAGTAATCGTTAATAATTAAATAAAACAGATAGTCATGACTGTCATTCATAAGCTATATCAGTACTTATTTCTTGCCCTGGGTTTATTTCTTACATGGCAAATAAATGCACAATCCTATATATCTATCCCTGTCACAGGATTTAATCATGATCTCATTGCAGAAGGTTCCGGCGGACTGAATCGGGCGGATTCAACCACAACGACAACCTTCGATAATGTGAATGCAGGAGGAGATAACGTGATGTATTCCAAAGATTTTAGAGGAAATAATAACCCGAATACAGCACCGCCGTTTGGTTTGCCTGTGAACAGAATTATTAATAGCGTTAATCTCGTTGGCGCAAATTATTTACTTGCGCCGTACGACGGAAAGAATGCCTTAGTGCTAAAAACAAATGGAAGTACAGGAACCTTGGTTTTGGGCACACCAGGTGTTTTCTCAAAAATTGCTTTTCTAGGTTCCAGTGCCGAAGGCGTATCAGGTTTTAATGTTGTATTAAATTTTAGTGATGGCACAAATTCAAGTTCAACATTTTCTGTTCCAGATTGGTATTTCGGTTCAAACTTTGCAATTAAAGGAATTGGTCGTGTAACAAGAACACAAATCGGAACACAGGCTCCGGATTTATTTACAGGCGATTCTGAAAATCCAAGACTGTATGACAATCAGATTACCTTGGCACCGCCTTTCAATACAAAAATTCTGACAAGCATTAGCTTTAACAAAACATCATCAACAGGAAATACTGCAATCTTAGCCATTAATGGGATCACCCCTGTGAATGCTCCGTCAGCTCCCATTGCAACTGCTGCTACAAATGTCAATGCAACGAGTTTCGTTGCCAATTGGAATGCCGCTACCGGAGCCACTGCATATTATTTAGATGTGTCCACAAATTCAAATTTTACGGCCATCTTGCCTGCATATAATAATAGAAATGTCAATAATGTAGTGAATTTTTCAGTTAGCGGAATCACCAACAATCAAAATTACTTTTACCGGGTGAGAGCCGCAAACGCTTCCGGAGTTAGCCCAAGTAGTAATACGATCAATGTAATTTATGTACAATGTCCGCCAGGTGCTGTTATTGTGAATACTCAGGCACAAATTGATAATTTTAAATTAGTATATCCGACCTGTACCATCATCAATGGAAATCTGAACATAACGGATGGGCCGGACATTTCAAATGTAAATGGATTTAGTAATATTCTGGAAATAAAGAGTCAATTAAATATTGTTAACAATGCCATATTGAATGATCTTACCGGTTTAAGTAAATTAACCAAGGTAAATTCTAATTTTTGGATAGCTGCCAATAAGTCTTTAAGACAAGTTAAAGATTTTACGAATCTTACCAGCTCGGGCTTTTTGTATATTGGTAGTAATCCGCAATTAGTAGAGATTTCTGGTTTTCCAAAAATAGCGGTGATGCCAGGGCTTGTGTTTGAAAACAATGACTCGTTGGCTATAGTGAATTTGAATTCCAAAGTCATACAAACTGTAGAAAATGTAACCATTAAAAACAATCCTAAACTTCAAAAAATAGAAAGTATTGGTATTGTCATGTGGATAAATTCCATACTCACTCTGGACAATAATTCCAGCCTTACAGACTTGTCAGCACTTAATAATATTGATCTGATTAAAGAATTGGTCATTCAGAATAATGCTAATCTTCAAAATCTCAATAATCTGACCAAGCTCACCAGAATGAATGGAAGCATTCAGCTTCGTAACAATTCTAAATTGAGTGATATCAGCGGATTACAAAACATTATTCCTGAATTGATTAAGGGAAGCGGTCTGATAATTTTGAATAATCCAGTATTAAATCTGTGTAATCTCCCTAATTTCTGTACCTATTTACAAGGAAGCGGTGCGCGCAGTATTTCTGGAAATGCCGGAAATTGTTTGAATGAACAAGCGGTTCTTAATATCTGCAATGCATTATCCGCTCCGGTGGCAACTGCGGCAAGCAATATTACAGAGACGTCATTTACGGCCAATTGGCAGGCAGTGAGCGGTGCAACCAGTTACTTTTTGGATGCGTCCACCGATCCAAGCTTCTCTACTTTGCCAATTGATAATTTCGATGCTGGAAACCAGTTAAGCACAACAATCACGGGAGCTGCTCCCAACACCACATATTACTATCGCATAAGAGCAGGAAATAGCAATGGCCAAAGCCCCAATAGCAATGTCATTTCGGTCACCACGACAAATGTGGCACCAATCGCACCAGTAGCATTAGCGGCTACCAATGTGATTGCATCTGGTTTTACAGCCAATTGGCAAGCCAATAGTAATACTACAGGATATTTCATTGATGTTTCGACAAATTCTAATTTCTCAAGTTTTGTAACGGGATATAATAATTTATCAGTTGGCAATGTTCAAAATGCTAATATAACAGGACTACAATTAAACACAACTTATTATTTTAGAATCAGAGCAGGTAATGCGGTAGGAACCAGCCCAAATAGTAATGTCATATCTGTCACCACTTCGAATTTGGCACCCGCTGCTCCTACAGCCTTGGCAGCAACGAATATCAGTGCAATAGGATTTACAGCCAATTGGCAAAGCAATAGTAATACTACAGGATATTTCATTGATGTTTCTACAAATTCTAATTTCTCAAATTTTGT
>JADLHT010000001.1 GCA_020848695.1 Saprospiraceae bacterium | reverse complement strand
CTCTGTGCTTAAATAAAAGGGCTGAAAATTAATGATTTTTTCCATAATTGATATGATTTAGAGGAGTATGATGAACATAACCCATGTTAATTAATATAAAGACTAAGTGCAATATGTTCACGAGAGATTGTTTACCGTCTTTCTCTAAAGACCAGACCTGTGAGGTGGAGTAATCGCTGCTTCCATACGCATAACATTTATATAAGCAAATATACTCTATAGAGAACAGCGTTACAAGTTTTGGAAGATTATTTTTTAAAATTCAGGGTAAACCCTATAATAAGAAATTAATGAGATAATTTTGCAAATTGTCGCAACTTAAAAATCAGATATTAGATAATACCTAATTCCTTAAGTTGTTTTTCATCAATAGAAGAAGGCGCATCGATCATAGTATCTCTTCCCATATTGTTTTTAGGGAAAGCAATATAATCTCTAATGGTTGTGCTTCCTTGCATAACGGAGCATACTCGATCCAGACCAAAGGCAATTCCTCCATGCGGTGGTGCGCCATATTCAAAAGCTCCAAGGATAAACCCGAATTGATGTTCAGCTTCCTCTTTAGTAAATCCGAGAAGTTCAAAATTTCTGGCTTGAAGTTCGCGGTCATGAATTCTAATGGATCCACCTCCCAATTCCGTTCCATTCAATACCAGATCATAAGCAGCTGCACGAATGGATTCAATGGTTGATCGATCTGAAGATTTCATTTTATGAAGGTCATCCGGAAGAGGACTTGTGAAAGGGTGGTGCATGGCGAAAAATCTTTGATCTTCTTCATTCCATTCGTGTAAAGGAAAGTCAATGACCCAGAGTGGTTTAAATACATTCTCCGGAATAAGATTATTTCTTCTGGCAACTTCGAGTCGCAGTTCGCTGAGTTGCTTGAGAACAGAATTTTTAGAACCGGTAAGAATTAAAACAACATCTCCTGTTTTGGCATCTATTGAACTTCCTATGGTTGTTAAATCTTCTTCTGAATAAAATTTGGAGATTGATGATTTGATACCTTCATTTGTAAACTTTATATACATGAGTCCTTTGGCCCCTATCTGAGGTCGTTTTACCCATTCGGTTAATTCGTTGATTTCTTTATTGGTAAACTTTGTTTCGATTTCTTTAACCACAAATCCTCTAATGTATTCTGCGCTATCTATAACCTGAAATCCTTTACCTCGCAATCCTTCAAGATCAACAAACTTCATATCGAATCGCAGATCTGGTTTGTCATTTCCATAATTTTCCATTGCTTCATCATATGTTATTCGAGGAAAGGCATCAAGGTCGATATGTAGAATTTCATTGAAAAGATATTTTATCAATCCCTCAAAAGTGTTCAGAATATCTTCCTGATTGACAAACGCCATTTCGCAATCGATCTGTGTAAATTCAGGTTGACGATCTGCGCGAAGGTCTTCATCTCGAAAACATCTTACAATTTGAAAATATTTATCCATTCCACCAACCATTAATATCTGTTTAAAGGTTTGAGGTGATTGTGGTAAGGCATACCATTGACCTTGATTCATTCTGCTTGGTACTACAAAATCTCTTGCACCTTCGGGTGTTGATTTAATAAGATATGGTGTTTCAATTTCCAAAAAATCCAAACTGCTTAAATATTTTCGGGTATGAAGAGCGACCTGATGACGAAACATTATTTTTACTTTAACCGGGTTTCTTCTGATATCAAGATAACGATATTTCATTCGTATATCTTCACCTCCATCACTTTCATCCTCAATGGTGAAGGGTGGAACTTTTGAGGCATTAAGTATAGATAGTTGTGATGCTATTATTTCAATATCACCAGTTGGTCTGGAAAGATTTTTACTAGATCTTTCGCACACCTTACCATGAATCTGGATAACAAATTCTCTACCACAAGTCCTTGCTTTTTCACATAGTGCCGGATTTGATTCGATGTTAAAGGCTATCTGTGTTATTCCATATCGATCTCTTAAATCAATAAAACTTAATCCTCCGAGATTCCTAATAGTTTGTACCCAACCGGCAAGAATAACTTCTTTGTTTACATCAGTAATTCTTAATTCTCCGCAAGTGTGTGACCTATACATTATTATATTTTGAATGAGATTGCAAAAATAAAATTTAGATTGATAAAATTTAACTTTTTACACCCACTGTTGTTGTATATCCGTTTATTTACTTTGCTCAGGTAATGCGATTCCTAATATCTATATTTGTAATATTGACGGGTATCAATATCCACGCCCAGATAACGCTTGATTCATGCATTTATCTTGCCAGACAAAATTTTCCTCAATATGGACAGATTAAGTTGTTGAACGAGGCACTTGACAAACAATTATGGAATATTAGCACTAATTGGTTGCCGACACTAAATGGCACGGCACAGGCAAGTTATCAATCTAATGTTATTGATATTAATATATTGCCTCCCGGATTTCCAACAATTACTCCTCCACCTCGTGATCAATACAAGTTTTACTTTGATGCAAGTCAGTTAATATTTGATGGAGGGACTATCAGGCATCAGAAGAATATCGTCAGAAGTACTACCCATGTCGAAGAAGTTAAAATTGAAGGAGAGTTTTTTAAACTAAAAGAAAAGATTATTCTTACCTATTTTGGAATCTTATTGATTAATGAACAGCTGAGCATACTAAATCTGACTAAGAATGAAATCAGTAATAGTCTCAAGAAAGCGCAGATTGCCTATGATGCCAAGACAATTTCAGCATATCAATTGAATTCAATACTTGCAGAAGACATCAAATTTAGTCAAAGACAGTCTGAGTTGGAATCTCAGTTAACAATTCTTATTCAGACCTTACAGAAAATATGCGGTCGATCTATTCAGAGTAAAGATGAATTCATACTTCCTATGGAATTGCCTTCAAATGTAACAAATAACAGGCCTGAATTGAAATTAATTCAACTGCAACGTGCATTGCTTAAGTATCAAAATAAAGTTTTTGTTAGCAATTCCATACCAAAAGTATCTGGCTTCGCTCAGGTCGGATACTCCAATCCTGCATTGAATTTTTTAAAGAATGAGTTTCAAACTTATTATGTTGCGGGAGTAAGATTAAATTGGAATATAAGTTCATTATATCAGCGGAATAGTGGAAATAAAATAACTAAGTTGAATTTAGGAATAACACAGTTACAGGAAGAAGCTCTGAACTACCAACTAAATATTGCTCAAACGCAATATGAAGTTGATATTTCAAAATTCAGACAACTTATTAGAACGGATCAGGATTTAATCTTATTACAGACAAAAATTCGGGAAGCTTCGTTGCTACAATACGATAATGGAATAAAGGATTGGTCAGACTATTTGAAAGATTTGCATGCCGAAGAACAAGCAAAAATGAATGAAGTTGTTCATCGAATTTCTTTTATACAAGCAACATACCTAACCTCAAATTTATTCGGAAATTAATGGATAATAAATCAATAATCTTGTTATTAATCTTCTTAGCAACGTTAATAACTCTAAGTTGTAAAGTTAAACAGAAAACTTACGATGCTTCAGGAATTTTTGAAGCAGATGAAGTGATTGTATCCTCCGAGGTAAATGGAAAATTGAAAAATTTTATTATTCAAGAAGGATCTGTACTTCCTAAGGATTCTATAATAGGGCAAGTTGATTCTTATATATATCAGCTTCAGCAAGAACAAATTGACGCAAGTATAATAGCTGTTGATAGAAAAAAAATCCCTGTTGAAGCCCAGATTGAAATATTAAAGTCTCAAGTGAAGTCACAACAAGAGCAGGTCAATACGCTATCTTTACAATTAAGTACAGCCCGGAAAGAAAAGCTAAGAATAGAGAGATTGGTGAAAGGCGATGCAGCCCCCGGGAAGCAATTGGATGATGCAAATAATCTTATTGAGCTAATTCAACAACAAATTAAATCTTTGCTGGCACAGATTGGAGTAACTGAACAGCAGATTATATCTCAAAAGACTATACTGGATGCACAAAATTATGGTATTAACAGCGAAAAATTGCCCTTAGAGAAAAGGAAAGAAATTGCAAATGATCAACTAAATAAGACCAAGGTAATAAATCCCGTTCAGGGAACAGTGCTTGCTAAGTATGTCAATGAAGGCGAAATGGTCACGATTGCTAAACCCCTATACAAGATTGCTGATCTTAGAATATTAAAATTGAAGGCCTTTGTAAGCGGATCACAGTTAAGTAAAATTAAATTGAATCAAGAGGTTAAAGTAAGAACCGACTTTGGAGAGAATGAGGATAAAGAATATTCCGGTAAGATTATCTGGATTAGCGATAAAGCAGAATTTACCCCTAAGACGATTCAGACAAAGGAAGAAAGAGTCAATCTTGTTTATGCAATTAAGATTTTAGTTCATAATGATGACTATTTGAAGTTAGGCATGTACGGTGAAGTTATATTCTGATGAATGTTTAGTATAGAATGCAATGGAATTACAAAAAGCTATACCGCAAAAAAGCAATCGGTACTGGCTCTGAATGATATATCTCTTCAAGTACATCAATCAGAAATTTTTGGTTTGATAGGACCGGATGGTTCTGGAAAGACCAGTATAATAAGAATACTTACCAGTTTAATCCTGCCGGATGCCGGAAATGCGAAAGTAGTAAATTGCGATGTAGTCAAAGACTATGAGAAACTAAGGACCTTAATCGGTTATATGCCGGGTAGATTTAGCTTGTATCAGGATTTAACAGTAGAAGAAAATCTTCAGTTTTTTGCATCCATATTTAACACCAGTATTAAAGAAAATTATTATTTGATTAAGAATATTTACCAGCAAATTGAGCCGTTCAAGAAGCGAAAAGCAGGAGAATTGTCCGGGGGTATGAAGCAAAAACTTGCCTTGTCATGTGCGCTGATTCACAATCCAGTGGTCTTGTTTTTAGATGAACCAACAACGGGTGTTGATGCAGTATCAAGAATAGAATTTTGGGAGATGCTTAAGGAGTTAAAAGGGAAAGGAATTACAATTTTTGTTTCAACCCCATATATGGATGAAGCATCGCTTTGTGATCGAATTGCATTAATTCAATCGGGAAGTATTATGAGTATTGATGAACCGCAAAATGTTATTCAACAGTATAAGGGAGAATTATGGAGCATAATTGCTCAAAATAGATATCAGTTGATGATGGATCTCAAATCCTGGGAAAGAGTTCATTCTGCTTTTTCTTTTGGGGAAAACATTCATGTAAGTTTTAAACTTTCAGAAATTTCAACTGATCAAATACAGCAATACCTGACAGAGAAAGGTCATGACAGAATTCAAATTGTAAAAATTATACCTAGCATTGAAGATTGTTTCATGCAACTAATGATCCGCAAATGAATAATGAATATATTATAGAAGTAGATTCATTAACTAAAAAATTTGGATCTTTTACAGCGGTTGACAAGATTAGTTTTACAGTAAAGCGAGGAGAAATATTTGGATTTTTAGGGGCAAATGGTGCTGGAAAAACTACTGCAATTAAAATGTTATCCGGATTGTTGCAAGCAAGCTCAGGATCTGCAAGAGTTATTGATTTTAATATTAATAAGGAATCTGAAAAAATAAAAGCTAACATTGGCTATATGAGCCAAAGATTTTCTTTGTATGATGATCTAACTGTTTTAGAAAATATGAAATTCTATGGAGGTATTTACGGATTGTCAAATAGTAAAATTCAGATGAAGACCGATGAAATAGTAAAGGTACTCCATATTCAGGACTATAAAGACAAACTCGTCAAATCATTACCATTGGGATGGAAGCAAAAACTTGCATTTTCAATTTCCATATTGCATGAACCTCCGCTTGTTTTTCTAGATGAACCTACGGGTGGAGTTGATCCGGTAACAAGGAGAGAATTTTGGGAGCTAATAGTCGCTGCGGCTCATCAGGGGACTACACTGTTTGTTACTACACATTATATGGATGAGGCCGAATATTGCGATACAGTCTCAATTATGGTTGATGGAAGAATTGAAGCGATGGGTTCGCCCAAGTACTTGAAGGAACAGTTTAACTCACCTGATATACATACCTTATTTGTTTCATTAGCAAGACAATCTAAGCGGACAGAAATCTAGGAATATGAATCAGTTTTGGGTATTTGTAAGAAAAGAAATGTGGCATATTCTAAGGGATAAACAGACATTATTTGTCTTACTTGGGATGCCCGTAGCTCAAATATTGATTTTTGGTTTTGCCCTTTCAAATGAAGTAAAAAATTCCAAAATTGCAGTACTCGATCTTTCCAAAGACCAGATTACTCAACAACTCATTGAAAGAATAGATGCAAGTAAGTATTTTGATTTGGAAGAGAACTTGACCAGCCCAAAAGATATTGAGCGTATATTTAAAAAGGGCAAGGTAAAGCTGGTACTTGTTTTTGAGAATAATTTTGATAAGAATCTACAGCATACTCATGAAGCGATCATTCAGCTTATTGCCGATGGTACGGATCCCAATGTCGGTACAACCTTAATTAGTTATGCAAGTTCAATTATCAATGATTACCAAAAGGAGTTATTTGGAAATCAGCTTATACTTTACTCCATTAAGCCGGAAGTAAGAATGATTTATAATGAACAATTGAAAGCTTCTTACAACTTTGTTCCGGGGGTTATGGCAATGGTTCTTCTTCTGGTCTGCGCATTGATGACTTCCATAGCTATAGTGAAGGAAAAAGAATTAGGTACTATGGAAGTTTTATTGGTTTCGCCTCTTAATCCATTTTTTGTAGTTATTTCAAAGTCAATTCCGTATTTGATTATTTCCATATTGAACATCGTGAGTATATTGTTATTGAGTTACTATGTATTGAAAGTGCCCATTAAAGGTAATTTAATATTATTGATGGGAGTGAGTATACTTTTTATAATAACATCACTTTCCTTTGGTCTGTTTGTATCGTCAACTACAAGAACTCAGACTGCGGCCATGTTTGGCACACTCATTGGTTTGTTCATGCCTACCTTAATGTTCAGTGGCTTTATGTTTCCTATTGACAACATGCCTTGGCCCATGCAACTATTATCTAATCTGATTCCTTCAAAATGGTTTTTCATCATCGTGAAATCAGTGATGATTAAAGGCTTGGGAATATTGGCTATATGGAGAGAAGTACTAATCTTGTTGGGATTTACTGTACTGATGTTGTTTATTAGCATAAGAAAGTTTAACAAAAGACTGGATATTGCATGAGAAATATCTTAACGATCATTCGAAAAGAGTTTCAACAATTTTTCAGAGACAGTGGGAATGTTAGAATGATACTTGCGATGCCCATAATTCAATTATTGATACTTCCTTTGGCAGCTGATTATGAAGTTCAGAATATTCAATTATGCGTTGTTGACCATGATCATTCATGGTACGTAAATGAGATGATTCAGAAAATAACATCTTCCGGATATGTGCAGTTAACTGCATATGAAGAAAGTATGGATAAAGCAATGCAATTGTTTGAACATGATAAGGCAGACATTATTCTTGAAATCATGCCAAATTTTGAAAAGGAACTTATCACGCAGAATGAAGCCTCCATTGGAATTAGTATAAACGCAATAAATGGACCTCGTGCAAGTATAGGTGGACAATATCTTCAAAGTATTCTACAAGACTATAATCAGCAGATTAGATTAAAGTGGATACAATTTCCTAAAATTAATCCACTACCCATGTTGAAGACTGAATTTTCTTATTGGTTTAATCCTTCTATGGATTACAGACATTTTATGGTTCCTGGAATTCTGGTAATATTATTGACAATGGTTGGGGCTAATTTGTCTGCTTTGAATTTTGTGAAAGAAAAGGAGATCGGAACCATTGAACAAATCAATGTTTCTCCCATTAAGAAATACGAGTTTATATTAGGAAAGCTGATCCCATTCTGGATTATGGGACAGTTTGTTTTAACGATAGGATTGTGCATTGCTTATTGGATATATGGAATAAGACCGGAAGGAAGTATTGGATTGATTTATATGTTTTCTACATTTTACCTGTTTGTTGTATTGTCATTTGGACTATTGATTTCGACATACGTAAATACTCAACAACAAACTATGTTGATTTCATTTTTTTTTATGATGATTTTCATTTTGTTAAGCGGATTATATACCTCAATTGATAGTATGCCGGAATGGGCACAAGTTGTAACCATTTTTAATCCCATCGCATACTTTGTGAAGGTCAATCGTATGGTTATTATGAAAGGTAGTGATTTCTGGGATATATTACCATCTATTTTAGCTATGATTGCAATGGCAATTGTATTAATAAGTTGGTCTGTTTTGAACTATCGCAAGAAAGCTTAAAAAGTAATGCACTTTATGGTAATAGATCTTGATCGTCTTCTTACTAAAATTATTGAGGTTCATAAACTCCCGATACTCTTTAAGGATTAATTCATTGAAATGCCTCTCGTAATATATTGAAATGATTAATTCTCAAAATTACGACTAATTAAATTTCTACTTACAAGCGAAGATGCCTTATTCTATTGGTGTTTTGATAGGGTTTTATCAACGCTAAAGAGCGTTGCTCATTCTTTTTGACAAAAGCCCAGAAATTTCATTACAATTTTCCCAATCCTGCAAAAGCAACAGGAACAAATGAAGAAATTAGTGTATAATTTAGAAAAGTCAAACAGTTAATTAAGGAGTATTGCTGACAGTTTGCAATATTTATTTCAATATAAAATAATCAATATCTGCCCATGTTGCAATGACAATAAATCCAATGGGTAGAATTGTTTTGGAGTTTTTTATCCTTTTTGATAAGTAATAGGCAAAGGACATAAACAAGAGACATTACAATTAATCCGATAGGTATAAGTGGATATGTATAATTTTGATTTTTGATGCTGATTTTTGATTTTAAGTTAGTCGATATTCAATCACAAAGGTAACAATTTATTTTTTCCGTTTCATCCCTTTATATCCCTCAAACCACAATACTGATACCATTGCAATTAGAAATGTAATTCCCAAATTCTTTAAATTCAAACTGCTTACATGAAAGAAGTTTGAAAAAGCGGGTATGTATAAAATTGTAAAAAGTAAGACTAAAGTAGCACCGATGATTATTGGGAACAGGATATTTTTGTTTTTAAAACTTTCAAAAAAACTATAAGTAAAAGAACGGTTTGTTAGGCTTAAAAACACATTGGCAAAAATGAGTGTGGTAAAAACCATTGCTCTTGTATTTTCTTCGTTTGCTCCATTTTGAACAGACATTTGATAAGCGAATATTATACCAATTGTTATCACTAAACCTTGAACAATGCTGATACTTAGCTCTTTCCAATTCAAAAAGGTTTCTGTCATTTTTCGAGGATTTTCCAACATGGCATTCTTTTCTATGGGTTCATTTTCATAAACAATAGAGCAGGTGGGTCCCATAATTAATTCTAAAAATATTACATGTACCGGAGTGAAAATATTGGGATATTTCCAACCTAAAAACAAGGGTAGCGAAACCGTCAATATAATTGGAATATGGATAGAAATAATATACTGAATGGCTTTTTTGATATTGGTATAAATTCTTCTTCCTGCTTCTATTCCAATAATGAGTTTATCCAAATCATCGTTGGTGATGACTAAGGCTGCTGCTGCTTTCGCTATCTCTGTTCCTTTGTTGCCCATTGCTACACCAATATGTGCAGCTTTAAGTGCAGGAGCATCATTCACGCCATCTCCCAACATTGCCACAACTTCTCCAGATTGTTTTAGCGCATTTATAACGTATAATTTAGCCTCTGGAAACATACGGGTAAATAAGTTGGTTTTATTTGAAAGTGAAATGAGTTCAGCTTCTGAATGATGTACAATTTCTGTTCCATTAATAGCTGGTGCATTGTTTATAATACCAGCTTGTTGGGCAATGCTATTTGTAGTGTCGGCATAGTCTCCGGTAATTACTTTTACTTTTATTCCGGCATCGTATATTTTTTTGAATACCTGTTGAATGTTTTGTTTTGGCGGATCGTAAAACACAGTAAATCCAATAAACTCAAAGTTAAAACCCTGCTGTTTTTCAGGGAAATCGTTTCCTTCAAAATCGCATTTGGCAACGCCTAATACACGATAACCCTGTTTGCCGAATTCCTTAATTTGATAACGCAAATTTTCTTTCACATTTTCAGAAAGTTGAACAACTTCTAAAATAGCTTCCGGTGCGCCTTTTGCAGCAATGAATCGTTCACCCAAATTGTTTTCAAAAATATGCGTCATCATGGGTGGCTTACCTTCCAACGGATATTCGTGTATCATTTGAAAGTCTTTTCGCAAGTCTAAAGTTTGTGTTTCCTCATATACCTTATGCAGCGTTTTTTCCATTGGGTCAAAAGGAACCGGTTCGCTGCTCCACATCGCATATTGAATGAGTTGGGAAAGTTCAGATTTTTCAAAGCTTTTATCATCAAAAATCCGATTGGTTTTAAAATCAAAAAGAGCTTTCAGCTTCATTGAATTTTCGGTAATCGTGCCCGTTTTATCAGTGCAGATTACGGTAGTGCTTCCTAAAGTTTCAACAATACTGCTTCGTTTGATGATTACACCTTGTTTCATCAGTTTCCAAGATCCCAAAGCCATAAAAGTGGTAAAAGCAACCGGAATTTCTTCGGGTAAAATGGACATTGCCAAGGTCAATCCTGTCAACAAACTTTGAACAATATCCTTGGTTTGCCAAAAACTATATGCCCAAACCAATAAGAAAATAGCAATTCCAATGAATGCCATCCACTTTACAAACTTTGTAATTTGTAATTGCAAAGGTGAAATCTCTTCTTTAATATTCTGAATGGACTGACCAATTTTTCCAAGATTTGTTTTAACACCGATATTTTCAACTTCAAACACAGCCAGCCCCGAAACCACTAAAGTGCCACTGTAAACCTTATTATCGTCCGTTTCAGAGTTTTTAAACACCGAAAAAGTTTCTCCTGTGAGAGAAGCTTCATTGACTGAAAAATCGTTGCTATGTACAATTTTCCCATCGGCATTAATCATTTTACCTTCTTCGATAATGCACAAATCACCAACCGCAATTTCGTGCGTAGGGATTTGTATCACTTTAGATTTTCTAATAACCGAACTGAGTGGTTCATTCAATTTTTCTAACGCTTCTAATGCTTTTTTACTGCGATTATCCTGATAAAAAGAAATTCCTGAAACGGCAATGATTGCCCCAAACATAAACAGTGCTTCTGAGTAACTGCCAACAATCACATAGATAATAGTAACTGCAATCAGCAATAACAACATGGGCTCTTTCAAGATGTCCAATAGCATTAAGAACCAAGTACTTTTTTGGTTAGTATTTATTGAGTTGTAGCCGTATTGATTTTGTGAAGCAGCTACTTGACTATCGTCAAGCCCTTTGAGATGACCAGGCAAATTATACTTCATGCTTTAGAACGGTTTAGAAATGCTATTGAATTACATTTCTAATCTTTTTCGCCCATGCCTCAATGTCTTGTTTATCACTGTCGGATAAATTGGCATCTCCATGAAAAAGCGTATAGGATTTTAATGGCATTTCATTGTCTTTGATAGTTTTAATCACTTCGTCTAATTTATGCAATTTCTTTTTGGTAGAATAGGTATTGAACTCATCAAAATTTAATTCTTTCCTTCCTTCATTTACATGTTTAGCCAACCACCAATTAATAGGTTGTATTTTGTTGTACCAGGGATAATTGGTGTTATTGGAATGACAATCGTAACAGCTTGTTTTTAATATGTTTTTAATGTTGTTTGGCACATCATAATGCTGTGTAATAGCGTTTCCAGAATTCTGAGTGCTTTTGTTTTCTTTAGTTTTAAAGAATTGGATACCTACCAAAAGAACTATCAATATAACCGCAGCTGTTTTTAAAATTAACTTTTTCATTACTTTGAATTTTAAGGTTAAATATTTTTTAAATTTGTTTTCTACTCTTCTCCCTTATTCTTCATCGCCTTCAGTAAGGTATATGCTCCTTTTTGAACGATCTTGCTGTTTTTTAAACTATTGGTATTGACGATTTCTGTAAAACCATTTCCACTTCTTCCAACTTCTGCCGCTCTCATTTCAAAGTTATTTGAATTTATCTGTTTAAAAACAAAATGCTTCCCTTCAAAAGAAACGATACACTCATCCGGCAGGGCTGAGCTTTGCATTTCAGGGATTTCGATTTCAGCATTCATATACATTCCCGGAATTAAATGATCATCATAAATGTCAAAATGGTTTACTTTCTGTTTATGTTTTGGTCGTCATTTCGATGTTCGGAGTGTCGTCCTACCATTAGCTACGATGTTAGCAGGTCGACCTTCTGTCTGCCTATAGGTATTATTCTTCTCCAAAATAGTCACTGTCAATTTTTTTTAGTTCATACGTTTGCTGCGTCGTGCAACCAAGATTGTAATCAATCATTAGTTGAGCTAACTGTTCACCGTCAATGAGCACAATTTTTGTTTCATTTCTTGGTGTGTAGTCCAATGCTTCCTTAGTAAATTTTGATGTAGTGATAAATATTCCTTTTTTTGCACCTTGTCCAGCAAGTGCACCAACAAATTTTTGTAATTCCGGTCGTCCAACTACATTTCCTGGTTTCCAGCGTTTGGCCTGAATGTAAATTATATCAAGTCCAAGTTTGTCTTCCTTTATGGTTCCATCAATTCCTTCGTCACCACTTTTCCCCATTGCTTTTCCTGCGTCCTTGATTGAGCCACCGTAACCCATTTTTACTAAAAGCTCAACTACAAGTCGCTCGAAAAAAGCAGGAGTGAGGTCAACAACCTTGTTAAGTAGTTCAGATGCTAACGACTTCCTAATTCTTTGATAAGCTTTATCTAGATTCTCTTCAGGTGTCTGCTCGTTGTTTTCAATTAATATCGCCTCATCTTCTTCAGTTTCATTGTTATTTCTCGAAGCATTTTGAAACTCTAAGAAGGCAGGAAACTGTCTTAAATATTTTGCGTCAACTCGGTCAGGATTTTTCGCTAAAGTCTGTCTGCCAAGGTCGGTGATTACAAATGTCGCCCGTTTGGGTGAGTTAAGCAAACCTGCTTTTTTTAAATAAGTTTTTGCCCAACCAACTCTGTTGTCAAAAATAGCTTGGTTGCCACTTGCCAAAAGTTCTTTTCTTTCTTCGTCTGTTACTTGAAATTCGATTGCCAAACTTTCAATCAAGTCCCTGTATTTGTGCTCTTGTCCGTCCGAAACAAGTTTGAGTAAAGGAAGCATTAAGGATTGGTAGTCTGGAATCATATTTTTTCTTTATTGTTTGTTAGTTCTTTGTTTTGTAGTCGTCTTTTAAACTGCCCGCTAACAACTCAAAGGAAAGTTAATTCTTCCATCTTAAAAAAATAAATTGTACCGGATTAAGTTTTCCAGTTGAACTGCCTGTCCCGATCCATTGGGATACCCGTCAAGTGGAAACATTAATATTGAGAAATTCATTAGAGTAATTTTTTGCTTATTTGCGATTTGAATGTAAGCAAAGTTAGCAAATTTTTGATGTATGAATTAGGATTTTGATTAAAGCATATAAAGTACAGAAGAAATCCGGCTTTTTTACCTTATTTTTTTCAAATTTAACCCTAACTGATACACTTTCTATTGGTTGTTCAACTATCACTAATGTTATACCCAGTCATACTTTAACTCTTTAATTTTTGATAATTCTTTTTTCTTAAGTTTCTTTTCCTTTTCAATGTCAAAATCATTTTGTAAACCAAGCCAAAAATTTGCTGTATTTCCAAAATACAGTGACAACCTCAAAGCGGTGTCAGCTGAAATACTTCTTTTACCTTGAATGATTTCTGACATTCTTGTTTGTGGTACAAGTATTTCTTTAGATAATCTGTACATGCTTATTTCCATTGGTTCTAGGAATTCTTTTTTGAGGACCTCACCTGGATGTATATTCTTTAATTTTGTCATTTTATTGGTAATCTATAATTTTTACATTCGATGCATTGGGGGTATTCCATTCAAAAATGATTCTCCATTTCTCATTTATTCTGATGGAATACATTCCTTTATACTTACCTTCTAGCTTTTCCAATCTGTTTGCTCGCGGAACACGTAAATCGTTGATATTGTGAAAATTATTAATCATCCTAAGTTTCCGGCGAGCGGATTGTTGAATATTTATCGGTAGTTTTTGAGATACAATACCTTCCCATATTAGGTTCGATTCCTTGTCTCCAAAACTTATTATCATAATAACACTTCACAGTACTAACGCGTAAAGATACTACTTTGTTTTCATTCCAAAATAAAATTAAATATTAGCATAACTATTGGAAAAGTTAATTCTTCCATTTTAAAAAATAAATTGTACCGGATTAAGTTTTCCAGTTGAACTACTTGTCCCGATCCTTTGTGATAGCCGTCAAGTGGAAACTTTAATATTGAGAAATTCATTAGAGCTGTTTCTTGCTTATGCAGACTTGAAGCCATCCAGTTTTGAGTATCGGGCCAATAATCTGAAATAGGGTTCTAATTGTTTTTGGATTTCTTATAATAATTTTGAAAATGCTTGAAGTCAGCATATTCTGATAATTATGCAATCCGCAATTTCTTGATTTCGAAAGTATGGAGACAAATATTGTTGTAAGATCTGATGAATTGTATCTATGGGTTGTATCGTCTGTCCTCGATATATTAATGCTTGTTTAAAAATGAAATCAATCCATCGAAATATCTTTCCTGATCATCGTACATTGACATGTGTGATCCTTTTGTACACAAGAGGAATTCTGAATTTTTGATCTGTTGACTCATCCATTTTAGATAATCCGGATCCATAGTGTCAAAATTGCCACCAATGACAAGTACAGGCATATTAAAGTCTTTTAAATATTCTGAGCGATCCCATTTTTCTAATTTACCAGAAATTCCAAATTCGCTGGGTCCTTGCATCGTAACATAAAGGCTATGATTCAATTTTTCAAAACATCTTGTGAGCGGCTCCGGCCATTCTTCTAATGGAATTCTGCAGATAAATTGATTATAGAAATTGGGAAGCAGCAAACGCATATATTCCGGATTTTCAAAATCTTCTTCCTTCTCAATTCGCTTGATTGTATCCAATATGGATTGATCAATTTTTTTTGAAAGGTATTCTTCAGCATATTGATCATATTTAGGACAAGATGCCATCATATTGGATATGATTAATCCTTTTATATTATTTCCATATTTGACTGCATATTCCATCGCGAGAATTCCTCCCCAGGAATGACCTAATAGATAGAAATTACTCTTATCAAGTTTAAGTTGAACTCTCACCTGTTCGACTTCTTCCACATAACGATTTAGATCCCAGTACGCGGTATCATTCGGATTATCAGAATGTCCTGTACCCAACTGATCATAATAAATGATTTCTATTCCATGCTCAGGTAAAAAACTTTCGAAGCATTCAAAATATTCATGTGAACAACCCGGACCTCCACTTAGCAAAAGCAGCTTTTTATTGGAATTATTTCCGATCGTTTTTGTCCATATTTTATGAATAGTATCTAAGGTGTTTATTTTTAGAACACGAACATTTCCATCCTGAATTCCTTCTTCTGATTGTGCAAAGTAGGAAGGTATACTAGCTTTGTTACGATTAATTTCGTAGTTGCATGCGTTTATAATTGTGAATAAAAATAAGATATAGTATTTTTTCATAATCTTTATAAAATTAGTTTTCAAGGATAAAAATAAAAAAAAATTTTTTAAATAAATAAACAAAAGTTTGGCTTAACTTCACCTTTCAATCATTTATCAATAAAAGGAAAAAAACAAAGTATGATGAAAATTTTACAATTTCTATTTGTGTTATTGACAATTGACTGTTTCGCCCAGAAAACAGCAGTTGTTGTTAATTCACCGGGTTCATTGGCCGGTGAGAAAGTCTTTGCAGGAGCAGATTTTGGAGCAGATCTAAGTTCGAAACTTTGGACCAGTGATCTCGTAATGGCTCAACCGAATCTTGCATGCTCTGAACTAACCAATGGTGCTGAAATAGCAGGAAAAATTTGTGTAATTGACCGAGGTACTTGCTTGTTTGCAGATAAGTCACTTGCGGCTGAAAATGCAGGAGCTATTGGGGTAATCATTCTTAATCACAATGATCAATCGAACAGAGGTGGACCGCCTTTTCAAATGGGTGGAACAGGCTCAGTAACTATTCCTGTAGTTATGTTAGGATATACTGACGGTGTATTAATTAAAGAAGCCATGGCTAGTGGTACTGTGAATGTAACAATGGGTGGATTTCCAAAAGCAGATCATGATCTTGCTATTTCAAGGAGTAAGTGTGATGGTACTCATACACAACCCAATCTTGTTCATCCAACCTATGGTTCATATCTGATGAGTCAATTGAGAGGCAACAGTGATTTTTCTTTTCTGCCAGGAGGATTTGTTGATAATGTTGGAAATCTAACTGAATCAACTGCAAATCTGGATTGTGAAATAACTTACAACAATCAGTCCTTATATAAGCAAACTGTGGTCATCAAAGATATAGCTTCAGACTCAAAAGCAGGTTCGTGGTTTTCTTCACCATTTGAAGATCTATCAAAAGGAGAAGGGAGGTATAACCTCAGTTATACAACTAGCACTACGAATACTGAGCCGTACTTGACGGATAATGCTTACAATACTTATTTTGATTTCTCTAATTCTATTATTTCAAAATCACGATTTAGCCCTGAGAACCGCGCACCTGTTTTCAGTGGTGCTTATTATTTTGGAGGGGGAACAGGATATCGTGAATATATGATGCCGTTTAGACTTCCTTATGGCAAGGATTCAAAGATTGACACTATATATGGAAATATTACCGCAGATGTTGCATTAGCCGGAGCATATCTTGAAGGAAGAATTTATAGATGGGATGATCTTAACAGTGACAATAATATTAATACTGAAGAAATGACCCTGGTTGCCTTGGGTTCTAATCAGTTTGATGATTCAGAAACAAGTACTTCAGCAACAATGAGAATTCCATTAGAGAATTTGGATGGATCTGAACCTATATATACAGTTCCTAAAGATGGGGATGTTTATTTTGCAAGTATTCAATATCCGGGTGGTTCTCATTCTGTATTTTTTGGATATGATCACAATCACAACCAAAAAATTTATGTACAAGCTAAAGATTCGGCAGGTACTTTAGATATCACGGATTATCCATATCTTAATTCATCAACTCAGGCAGTTACCGGAGGTCCGGATATGGATCAAGCCGGGTTGTTCTATTTTGATTGTGACGGTAGTGCAGCTAATGAGGATGAAACTGTTTATTCACCTATTGATATAGCAGTTCATATTATCAGCGGCCCTGTTGCTACTAAAGATTTAGGAAATTCAGAAATGAATATTGAATTATTGAGCAATCCAGTTTCAGAAATATTAACTGCAAAAGTATCTTTGAAAAATGCTACTAGAGTTAATTATCAGATTGTAAATTCATTAGGACATATAATTTATCAGGAAACAAATAATGAAAGCGCCAAGACAATACGTTCATTTGATCTTAGTTCATTTGCTTCAGGAAATTATATCTTAAAAGTAAGTACAGAAAAAACTCAGGTATCCAAAAAATTTGTCGTCGTGAGATAATATTTTTAGATCCATTAAAAAATTTTTTAAACCCTGTTCATAAGGACAGGGTTTTTTATTCCTTAAAATAGGGCATGGCAATTTTCCTTCAATTGATTTACAAGAAAATCTATAAATTAAGTATTAATCTTTTTCTTTATTTTTGAGTGTATGAAAAATATTTTTGTCCTGTACTTGTTCTCTTCGATTATTAATTTACTAATCGGAAAACAGGTTTACAGAATTGATTCAATTGACATTGAGCTAGAAGAGCTGAAAAATTCACGAGCAATAATTGTTTCACCACAAACTGAATATCAAGCAGATGTTACCTTAACCTGTCCGATCAACCTTACTGAATCTGCCTGTCAGACACAAGGTGAAATCAATACAAAGTTTGAAATCTGGAAGTCATCAGCTTCGTTTATGACTACTTGTGCAAGCACATTAATCAGTACAGCTGCTATAGCTCCTGATAAATGTGGCGGTAGTGTCACAGTTGAATGGACTTTAATAAGTGAATGTGCACCAGATCAAAAGTGTGGTGCTACTTTTACAGTAACTCAGTTTCCTCCCGTTGTCTTGCACTGCCCGGTTGGTATTATAAAACCTGCATGTCTATCTCAGGAAGAAATTGATTCTAGTTTTCTCGCCTGGAAAAATTCAGCATCTTTTACGGGTGGTTGCAATGGTACTCTTTCCAATAATGGTTCAGCTTCTCCAAATGCATGTGGTGGATCGGTATCAGTTAGTTTCGCCGTAAGTTCAGATTGTGAACCAATAAAAAGTTGTACATCTAGTTTTTCAGTGGATTCATCGAGGGTTCAATTGATTTGTCCTGACCCTGTTAAGATTGATAGTATTAATGATCCTAATCTTATCCTTAAGTTTGAATTGATGATTCCAAAAGTAAAATTTTCAGGGGGTTGCAATCATGAAATAAATTATGAAATTCCTAATAAGTTCCCTCAGGAAGGATGCAATGATATTGTGTTTACTGTTACTTCTGATTGTGAGCCAGATGTTAAATGTGTGACAAGCTTTATCATTGGCAATGTCCCTCCGGTTGTTATTACCTGCCCTGTAAATGTTGTTGAAGATTCTTGTCAATCTCAAGCTGCAATTGATTTAAAATTCAAGGACTGGTTAAACTCCGCAAGTGTTTCAGGTGGTTGTGCAACCGAGTTGTCCCATACACTTCTGCCGGCACCTAATTCTTGTGGTGGATCAACGACGATAATGTTTATTGCAAGCTCAACGAGTCAAAAGAATGATTCATGTATTTCAACATTTAAAGTAAAACCTTCATCATTTGTTACATTAACATGTCCATCCAATGTTATCGAGCCAGCTTGTCAAGATAGTATGGATTTGTATTCTAGATTTGAATTATGGAAAAAGACTGCATCCTTTACTGGTGGATGCAATGGTCAACTTACTAATATGGTCAGAAAGGCTCCAGGTCTTTGTGGTGGAAAAGCTTTAGTCACTTTCATAGTTAGCTCTGATTGTGAAACTCCTGTAAGTTGTACAGCAAGTTTTACTGTTGATAAAGTTCCGGTGGTAAGGTTGAAATGTCCTGTTGATATTATTGAACCAGCTTGCCAATCACAAACAGAAATTAATAGTAAATTTAATGATTGGATGAAAACCACATCATTTAGTGGAGGATGTAAAGGTGTACAAACAAGTACTCCTGGAAATCTTCCGGATCATTGTGGTGATTCTGTAACAGTCCTTTTCAAAGTAATCTCTGAATGTGAAAGTCCTGTAAGTTGTTCTTCCACTTTTAAAGTAACGGAAGCTCCGGAGCTGTTGCTGAAGTGTCCAAATGACACAGGAATCCAGACTGATCTTGTCAATGAAGTAGAGGATTTATTTAATAAGTGGAAACAAAGTGTTACAACGAATGGTGGCTGCAACCCTGTGATAACAAACAATTCAAGTAATTTACCGCTTTATGGACTGAATAATGTGATTTTCTCTGTTCATTCTGATTGTGATACAATTAAAACCTGTATGGCAAAATTTAACTTTACCACTTCTGTAATTGATCAGGATCAATTAACTGATCTGCATATCGAAATTCTTACAAACCCTGTCAGAGATAAATTAGACTTACTTATAAATGGAAAGTATCGAGGGAGGTTTGAAATAAATATTTTAGATCTAAGCGGAAGATTAGTACAAACTTTTCGTGAATTTAAACAAACTGATGAGTATAGATTTTCAAAATATATTAGTCCGCTTTACGGAGGAATTTATTTTCTCAACTGCAATTTTAAAGAATTCAGATTTTATAAAAAGTTTGCTGCAATTCAGTAAATGATTAAAACAAATTGAAGTCATTCGAATTAGAAGTAAATTTATACGGAAAAAATTGGGAGTTCTTGTCCATAGAACATTTTCAGATATATACTCAGAGAATAATAGAAGTTTTTAAAAAAAGGTAAAAGTCAATAATTTGAAACTGTATAATATATTGCCAACCTATGAACTTGGAATGTCTTCATTTTTAGATACTTATTGACTTTTTATGAGTTGAAAATTGTATCTTTGCGCCCTTTAATCAATTAAATTAGAGCAAAGATTATTATTTTCATGGAAAGGTTTTTGAATAATGGCAAATGGCATCAGATTATCCTTGTATTATTGTCCGTTTTATTATATGTCAATACCCTGGATCATGATTTTATATTGGATGATAATATTGTCTTAAAGAAGAATGAATTTGTAAAGAAGGGATTCCAGGGAATAGGTGATATTCTGAATAATGACAGTTTCAAGGGATTTTTTGTAAATGATAATAGTGGGGTAAGTGTTAGCGGAGGTAGATACAGACCATTTACTTTGGTTGTCTTTTCGTCGCTTTATCCTGTATTTGGATTAAATCCGATGTATTATCACCTCCTTAATGTAATAATGTATTCTCTATTGAGCTGGATGATCTATCGGTTTTTAGTTTATGCACTCTTTAAAAAGTTTGAATCAATTGCTAGGCCGGTATCTTTCATTGTTGGCTTACTTTTTGTTGCTCATCCAATACATACAGAGGTTGTCAATAATGTAAAAAGTCTGGACGAGATCATATCCTTATTATTTGGAATTCTTGGCATGCATCTTATTCTAAAGTATGTAGATTTTCTTAAAATCAAATTTCTGATTTTGAGTTTTATAAGTTATAGTATAGCGATTTTTAGCAAGGAGTCAGCAATCAATTTCTTGTATTTAACACCTTTAATATTATTTTTTTTTAGAAGCGTTAGCTGGAAGCAGATTTTTATTTCAAATGCACCTGCACTTGCATCTTTTTTGTGTTATGGTCTAGCAAGAATGGCAGTTATTGGAACAAAAATTTATGATGATGTTTCTAGAGATGTTCTAACTAATCCATTTATGAAAATCCGTGGGCTGAGTCTTACGGAAGCAAGTTGGTCAGAAAAAATGGGGATGATCTTTGCCAGTATTGGTAAATACATAAAGTTATTTTTTATTCCGTATCCCTTAACGCATGATTATTTTCCGCAACACGCCAGCTTACAACAGTTGGGGTCACCCACATCAGCTATACCTTTTATTTTATTAATTGCATTTTTAATTTATTCATATGTTATTAAAAAATCCAGACCTGTCCTTAGTTTTGGAATCTTGCTAACCCTTTTACCTTTAGTATTGGTTTCCAATTTGGTAGTACCTATGGGTGTTCCTATGGCAGAACGTTTTGCATTTACGGCTTCTTTAGGATTTTCTTTGGTACTCGGATATTTGATGTATTCCATTTTGAAAAATAAATTGAATATCCTATTTAGCAGTTTATTGCTGATTATAGGTTTATACTCATATGTAACCATTGAAAGAAATCCGGATTGGAAAAATGAGTACAGTTTATTTTCTACGGATGTCGAAATTTCTAAGAATAGCATTAAGGCTCATACCGAATTAGCATATCACCTGGTTGAAAAAATTAAAAGCTCTCCTGACAGTGTAGCGAATGACTTATTAATTGCTGAAGCGATACCACATTTAGAAAGAACAGTTCAACTCTACCCAAGGCATGCAAACGCATTATTTCTCCTTGGCAATTTACATTATTTAAGAAAGGATTATGAGAAAGCAGCAAATGCTTATGATAAATATTTGGATCTGAATCCCAACGGATCTGATGTATTAAGAAATCTGCAAATTTGTTATCGTGAATTTGGTCGCTCAATTGCTCTTAAAGAATCTGAAGAAGAAATAGACAAGGCAATTGATATTTTAATCAAGTCATTCAAAATTAAACCTAATGACCCAAGATTGTTGGAATCCTTGGGAATGGCTTATGGTGTTAAGAAAGAGTATCTGTTATCTATTGATTATTTTAATAAAGCTATTCAATTGGATCCTACAAACGGAATGCTCCTGGTAAATATAGGAAATACTTATTATAAAATGGGTGATAAGACAACGGGTTCGAAATATATTAAAGAGGCATATAAATTAGATAAGGGTCTTGGTGCGAAATTGTTGAACATGCAAAAGCCAATCGTTCAGTAATAATAATTATCATTAATATTCAAATCGTTTAGAAATTAGTAAAGTATATGGGTAGAATTTTTGAAGTAAGAAAACACAAGATGTTTGCTCGATATGCAAAAATGAGCAAACAATTTGCAAGAATAAGCAAAGATGTTTTTATGGCAGTAAAAGCGTCAGGTCCTAATCCTGAGAATAATCCAAGACTTCGTGCTGCAATACAGAATGCAAGAGCTGTCAACATGCCTAAAGACAGACTGGAAGCCGCAATAAAAAAAGCTACATCCAAGGATGAAAAAGATTTGGAAATATTGACTTATGAAGGATATGGTCCTCACGGAATTGCGGTATTGGTTGAAACAGCCACAGACAATCCTACAAGAACCGTTGCTAATATTCGATCCTATTTCAATAAGTATAATGGAAGTCTGGGAGTTTCTGGTTCGGTTTCATTCATGTTTGATCATAAATGTAATTTTAGAATTAAAAGAAAACCGGAAATTGATTCTGAGGAATTGGAGCTGGAATTAATTGATTATGGATGTGAAGAGTTTGTTGTAGAAAACGAAGAGTTTATTATCTATGGTCCCTTCGAGACTTTTGGAAGTCTTCAGAGTTTTTTTGAATCTAACAATTACGAAATTATTGAATCCAGTTTTGACCGAGTTCCTACTGTTACCAAAAAATTGGATTCGGCTCAAGAGGAAGAACTCAATAAACTCTTGGATAAGATTGAAGAGGATGATGATGTACAGAATGTTTATAGTACAATGGAATAGGACTTTCGAATCCTAACAGAATGATTCAGCAAATATTGAAGTTTATAGAAAGTGGTGGAAAGGTTCACAGAATTCTATTAGTTGGTCTGGTTTTTCTTTTCTATGGAAATACTTTGATGAATGATTTTGCTGTTGATGATAGTATTGTAATTACAAAAAATATTTATACGAAGAAGGGTATTTCCGGAATTCCGGACATTCTCACCAAAGATACATTCAGAGGGTTTTTTAAAGTTGAAGGTAAAGATAAGTTGGTATCCGGGGGAAGATACAGACCTCTCTCATTGGTCGCCTTTGCAATTGTTTTTCAAATTTTCGGATCAAACGCTTTAGTTTTTCATTTGCTTAATATTATTTGCTTTGCACTTTTAGGAATAGTTATTTACGAAGTGTGTAAATTATTGTTGGAGCAATATGTTCAATCAGATTTCAAGGCAATTTCATTTCTATGCAGTTTGTTTTTTGTAATTCATCCGATTCATACGGAATGTGTTGCTAATATTAAAGGACTTGACGAAATACTTGCACTCCTATTGTCCATGACATCATTTTATTTTGCATTGCGTTGGAGTAAAAGTATGAGGATTGGAAATCTACTTATGTCTCTATCAGCTTTTATGTTAGCTTTATTTGCAAAAGAGAATAGTATAAGTTATCTAGTATTAATACCCTTAGGTTTGTATTTTTTTAGAAATATTGGCGGAGCAAAGAGTCTAAAGTTTTTTCTGTTTCTCCTTGTTCCCACTTTTATATTTCTTTATTGCCGTGCCCAGATTTTAGGATGGAACCCGATTGCCGGACATTCTCTGGAATTGATGAATAATCCTTTTCTCAAATTTGTCAATGGCAGGTACATTCCTTTTACCAATATGGAAAAGCTAGGTACTATTTTTTATACCTTGATTAAATATTTAGGATTATTACTTTTTCCACATCCTCTTACATACGATTATTATCCCAAGCACATTGAACTTCATTCCATGGGTTCTTTATTATCCATGTGCTCTTTATTAATATATTCCATTTTAATTTATTGGGCATTGAAAAGTATAAATTTGAAAAGAATTATCACCTTTTCTATTACAGCTTTTCTTATACCCTTGTTCATTGTTTCTAATCTTTTATTTTCTGTCGGTACCTTCATGGGCGAACGTTTTATATTTATGCCTTCTTTTGGATTTGCATTATTGTTGGCTTATTTTTTTGTAAAGTTTTTACATTGGAAGAGTTATTTATCTGTTTCAATACTATTGCTATTGATTGCAGCTTCAGCATTTAAGACCATTACCCGAAATAGGGATTGGAAGAATGACATGAGTTTAATCTTGCACGATATACAAATTTCTCCAAATAGCGCAAAGCTCAATACAGCTGTAGGGGGCATATTGCTTGAAAAATACATGAAGGAAAAGAATGAGAAGGTTTTGCAGGAGAAAGTAGCGATTGCAAAAAAGCATCTTACAAAAGCAATTGCAATTCATCCATTTTATTTTGAAGCGTATCAATTGTTGGGTAATGCTCATTTCTTAGCTAAAGAATACAACGAAGCCATTGAAAAGTACAACTTTATTATAAAGTATCAACCTGACAATAAGGATGCTTCAATAAATCAGTCGTTAATGTATAAGGAATTAGGAAGACTTGCTGGAATGAGAGACAACAACCCTTCACAAGCATTAAAATATCTGGAAACTTCATTGCAACTTAATCCGGACGACGAAGAGACCATATCTTTAATGGGCGTAGCCAATGGAGTAATGGGAAATTATGATAAGGCATTGGAAATATTTTATTCTATATTGAAAAAGAATCCTCAATCTGCAGATGCTTATTTCAATTTATATCTTACATATTTGAATAAAGGTGACAAACAGAAAGCAGAGGAGAATTTTCAGAAAGCTACATCAATTGATCCGAAAATTTTGGATAAGTTTAAACAAAAGAGCCAATAATTCATGCGCATTGCTTTTATTCTATTTTTGAGTATTTCAAATTACCTATTTGCTCAGAATTTAGTTGAGAAGGATGAATGGGTTAAGAACAGATTTAATAGTCTTTCTCTGGACGAGAAGATTGGTCAACTTTTTATTGCCAGAGCTTATGGTAAAGACGATACAGATCATATAAAATCAATTGAAGATTTAATAAAGAACTATTATGTAGGAGGGCTCTGTTTTTTTCAAGGAAATGCTGAGACTCAAGCAAAACTTACCAACTATTATCAAGAAATCAGTAAAACACCTTTGTTTATTTCCATGGACGCTGAATGGAGTCTTGGTATGAGATTGAAATCAGATGGATTCAGTTATCCAAAACAACTATGTCTGGGAGCAATTAGAGATAATTCGCTGATCTATGAAATGGGTCGGGATGTAGCAAGTCAATTGAAGAGAATTGGTGTTAATCTAAATTTTGCTCCGGTTGTGGATATCAACAGTAATCCTGATAATCCAGTAATCAACGAACGATCATTTGGTGATAACAGAATTAATGTTGTATCCAAATCCTACGCTTATATGAAGGGACTTCAGGATGAGCATGTTCTAGCATGTGCAAAGCATTTTCCGGGACATGGAGACACTGATAAAGATTCACATTATGAGCTTCCAGTATTAAATCATAACAGAAGTCGTCTGGATTCCATCGAGCTTTTTCCTTTTAGAATTCTGGCTGAAAAAAAAGTAGATGCAGTTATGGTTGCCCATCTTCAGGTTCCGACATTAGAAAAGACCAATGATCTTCCTTCAACTCTTTCTTCATCTATCATTACAGATCTGTTAAAAGATCAAATGAAATATAATGGATTGATAATTACCGATGCATTGGAGATGAAAGCAGTTGCCAATAAGTTTCCTGCAGGTGAATTGGAAGTTATGTGTTATAAAGCCGGTGTAGATATTTTGTTACTCTCTGAAAATCTTCCGGCAGCCTTTCTTAAATTGAAGCAATTATTTCTGAATGGTGAACTATCGATAACTGAACTTGATTCAAAGGTTCAAAAAATTTTATCTTATAAGTTTGATGCTCAACTCAATCAACTAAATAAAATTGAAACCAGCAGACTTATAAAAGATATTAACACTTATAACTCATTTTCTTTAAAAGAAAAATTATATCGCAATTCTATTACCTTAGTAAAAGATAAGAAGAAAGACATACCCTTTAGAGATTTGGAACATTCTTTTGTAAGCATCTGTATAGGAACGGATAAGATTACTTCATTTCAGAGTCGATTGATAAAGTATATTGAAGTTCCATCTTTTGTCTATTCTGAACAAAGTATCAACTTGAAGAATAATCCAATATTAAGGGATGCTGATCATATCATTATCAGCTTGCATCAATTGAATTTCAAGTCTGCAAACAATTATGGATTGAGTAACGATCAGATTGAGTTCATTAATAAACTATCTAAAAAGAGAAAAGTACATCTGGTTGTTTTTGGATCCCCTTATGTAATACAATTGTTTCCGGAAGTATCATCCGCTCTGCTTGCATATGAGAACAACGATATAATTCAGAATATTACTGCTGAGATGATGTTTGGTACAGATCCAATTTCGGGAACTTTACCCATCAGCTTAGGTAAAAATTACCAATCAGGTTATGGTATCCGAAGACCATCTTTATTTCGACTCGGTTACTCATTTCCGGAATCACAAGGAATGAATTCGGACACTTTGAATGGTATTATTGATATCGCACAACAAATAATTGAATCGAAATCTGCACCTGGCGGTCAAATTTTAATTGCTAGGAACAATAAGATTGTTTTTGAACACAGCTTTGGATTTCAAAAGTATGATTCGTTACAGAAAGTAACGGAAAGCACAATATATGATATTGCAAGTTTGACAAAGATTGTTGCAAGTGCTCCATGTATAATGCAATTGGATGACAATAATTCATTGAGTATTGGAAAGAATCTGTCGTATTATTTTCCGGATTTGAAAGATTCCAATAAAGAATTTATAAAGATTAGAGATGCATTGTTGCATCAGGCAGGTTTAGTGAGTTGGATACCTTATTATAAATCCACCTTGATTTCCCCGGATACATTAAATATTATTAATACTAATTTTTATAGAGAGACGCCCTCTGATTCTTTTAATATTCCTGTTGCCGATAAGATGTATTTAAGATCTGATTATAAGGATACAATATTAGCTGTAATAAAGAATAGTAAGCTTCATGAATCTAAAAAGTATCTTTACTCAGATCTGATTTTCTATTTTATACCTGAACTGGTGAGAAAGACTTCACACCTTGAATTTGAGACATTTTTAGCAAAGAAAGTTTATAGACGGCTAGGTTTAAGGAATATGAATTTTACACCATTGCAAAATGGTATTGGAATTGAAAGAATTGCTCCAACTGAAGTCGATACTTACTTCAGGCATCAGGAATTAAGGGGCTACGTTCATGATATGGGAGCTGCAATGTTTGGTGGTATTAGTGGTCATGCAGGCATTTTTTCAAATGCTGAAGACATAGCTGTCATCTTGCAGTGTTTTTTAAATTTCGGGAATTATGGAGGCTATGAATATTTTAGTAATGACATGATAAAGAAGTACACCAGAAGAGATAAGGAGTTAAATAGACGAGCATTGATTTTTGATATGCCGGAAGTAGCTCAGATTGATAATCCTTATATTTCTAATCTTGCACCTAAATCAACTTTCGGACATACCGGTTTTACTGGCACTTGCGCATGGGCTGATCCTGAAAACAATATTGTTTATATATTTTTGTCAAACCGGACTTATCCTGATTCATCCATTAATTTATTACACAAATTGAGATTCAGAGTTAAAATTCAAGATTTAATTTATAAGTCTTTATCTGTAATATGAGCATAGTACCATTTATTGTTACTAAATATTTGTGGGCACGAAATACATCTTTGAGTATTAATATCATCGCGTCAATTACGATATTTGGATTGGCAATAGGTACGGCAGCTTTAATCATTGTCTTGTCAGTTTTCAATGGATTTGAGGAGTTGGTTTCCGGAATGTTCAGCAAGTATAATCCAGATATTAAAATCGTGCAGAAGGAGGAAAGACCTTTTCAGGAAGATAGTTTGATGATTTCAAAATTGATTGACTTAAAAGAAGTTAAAGTACTTTCACGGGTATTTGAACAGAATTGTCTGATTCAATATAATGAGACACAGGATTTTGCGAAAATAAAAGGTATTGATGAGAACTTTGTTAGGTTGATTTCTCTGGATTCAGCGATTATAGAAGGTGAAATTTTGTCTGAACCGACCGGTAAAAATTTTGCCTATCTGGGTTTGGGTATTAGTAATAAGTTAGGCGTTAATATTGAAAAATTTTTTGAGCAGCTAATTATTTATACACCAGGGTTTGTAAATGGTAAAATTGACCTTAACGAAAATAATTTCAAAAAATACCTAATTCAGCCGGTAATGATCTATTCGCTTAAGCAAGAGTCGGATTACGAAATTGTTTTAACTGATTTGAAAAAACTAAGAGAGTATATTGGAAATTCAAAAATATTAAGTTCAATTCAGATAAAATTGAATAATCCATTAAAGAATAAAGAAGCAATCCGTAGAATTTCTGGAATTGTGGGATCTGAATATATTGTTAAAGATCGCTACCTGCAAGATGAGGCTTTCCTTAAAATAATGAATTTAGAAAAATGGTTATTCTTTACTTTGTTTATGTTTACCTTAGTCTTAGTATCATTTACAATAGTTGGAACCTTATGGATGTTGGTTATTGAAAAGCGAAGAGATATATCAATACTAAAGTCCTTAGGAATGAAGGATGTTCAAATTCAAAAAATTTATCATGGCGTCGGTTTTAGTCTTGGACTCATCGGGATCCTGGTAGGATTTATTTTAAGTTTAGTCTTTTATAAGCTACAGAAGACATATGCGTTAATTAATGTTCCGGACGATTTTATTGTTGACAGTTATCCGATTTCATTGAGACTTACTGATTTTATCATAGTGGCAATTGTAGTCCTTACTATCGTTTTACTTGCCTCTGTTTTACCCGCCCGAAAGATTAAAGAAGTTGGTTTGATTTACAGAGAGAATTAGAAAATCTGGCTTGAAACCTCTATTTTTGCAGCGTGGAGTCCTGGGAATTGGATTTTGAATGGTTAAAAGTCAGGCATTTTATAAAAGAACGCCTTCAAAAAGAAGAGTTACCGGATCTTAATATAATTCTGTTCCTGGTAGGGATTCAAGAGTTAGGCAAACCTGTTTCACAGAAATTTACCAAAGAAGAAAAAAGAGACTTAATGCATATTGGGAGCTGTAGATTATTAAGTGAAGAAGGTTACTTTGAATACAAGGGTCAGGATCAGGATGGATGGCCACATTATGAAAATATTAAACCATTTACTTTAAAAGGAGTTAAGGAACAGGAAGTTTTGTTAAAAAGATTAATCATTAATTATTTCAATAAATATTATCTACTTAATTAGTAACAATGACAAAGTATTTTTTCATTTTTTGCACGTTAATTATTGCTATAGGTTGTACTGACAATAAAAATCCAAAAATTGTAATTGAGACCGAATTTGGCAATATGACTGTGAAGCTGTATGACTCAACACCAAAGCATAAAGAAAATTTCATTAAACTGGCAAAAGAAGGTTTTTACAAGGATTTATTGTTTCATAGGGTTATTTCCGGATTTATGATTCAGGGTGGAGATCCAGACTCTCGGAATGCGCAAGCTGGAGTCATGTTAGGTCAGGGAGGTCCGGGTTATACAATTCCTGCTGAGTTCGGTCAGTTTCACTTTAAAGGAGCATTAGCTGCTGCCCGAACCGGTGATCAGATGAATCCTGAGAAGCGTTCTTCAGGATCCCAATTTTATATTGTACAGGGACAAAAAATTGCCGAATCTCAGATGAAATATACTCAACAGAGCAATGGTGAATATTATCCTGCTGAAGCAATTAAAAGGTATGCACAAGTAGGAGGAACTCCTTTTTTAGACGGAAATTATACCGTCTTTGGTGAAGTTACTGTGGGATTGGATGTGATTGATAAAATTGCTGCTGTTCAATGTGATCAGTCAAATAGACCATTGAAAGACGTAAAAATGAATGTGATCATAAAATAATTGATCACAATAATGAGACTTAAATAATGGTTTGATTCCATTTTTCTGTAGATATTTATTTTATTAAAAAAATTTTAAAAACATTCGTTGAGAAAGAAAAGTATGATAAGAGTATTTTGTTTATTGGTTACAATATTGATCCTTCCTGCTTGTTCGAAAAAAATGTTGCATATTAAATCTGATAAATCACAGGTTAAAGTATCAGAATTGGTTAACTTTATGTATTCTGGTTCTGAACCAAGTGCTTTAAATTGGAGTTTTGGTGATGGTTCAAGTTCAACAGATAGAAACCCAATTCACCGATTTGAGGCATCCGGAAATTATACCGTCAGTTGTAAAGCAAGTTTTGGATCAAAAGTAAAAGAAGTTAAAATGAATATAGAAGTAAAGCATCCTGATCATTGTTTGGTTGTGCTTGAAACCAATTATGGCAATATGACAATCAGGCTATACGATCAGACCCCGCAACATCGAGATAATTTTATTAAGTTGGTCGATGAAGGTTATTATAATGACCTTTTGTTTCATCGGGTAATCAATGGTTTTATGATTCAGGGAGGAGATCCTAATTCTAGAGGAGCGGGTGCAGATGTACAATTAGGATCCGGAGGTCCCAGTTATACTATTGAAGCAGAATTCAGAAATGAACTGATTCATAAGAAAGGTGCATTAGCAGCCGCGCGAACAGGAGATCAGGTCAACCCACAGAAAAGATCTTCTGGATCTCAGTTCTTTATTGTTCAGGGAAGCATACAGACAGAATCAGGATTATCGAGAATTGAGGACATGAAAGGATTTAAATATACGGAAGAACAAAAGAAAATTTATACTTCAATTGGAGGAACTCCATTTTTAGATCGCGATTATACTGTTTTTGGTGAAGTAGTCGAAGGTCTTGATGTTATTGACAAAATCGCATCCGTTAAAACTGCTCGAGGAGACAGACCGCTTGAAGATGTTAAGATGAAAATTAAAGTATTGAAATAATACTCTTATGTAGAGAATTTTAATTTTAACTTTAGAACAAATTCTGACTTAATTTGGCTTGCGATAGATGATTCCTCTTATAAGGATTATCAATTATAATCCGGATCGAGCTAGAGATTACTATAGTATCTGATTATTCCTCTAATATCCGGATCGTTTTTTGATTCAGGAACCAATTGATTCAGAATAAAAAGCTGACTGGCATCATCAGTTATTGCTTCTTTTAAATCCTCTAGCGCTTCTGCTTTATTCCCAACAATAAGGTTGTAAGCAATTTTACAAAATAAAAGATCCGTTCCTACACTGTATTTATCAGCTCTAATGATTATTTTATGAGCCTTGTCATAATTTTTTCTTTCCAACAAAAAACAGATATACTTGGTCCAATATTGACTTTGTTCAAGTCCGGTTCTCGCTGCTTTAGCATAATGGGTTTCCGCTAGATTGAATTCATTGAGCAAGACATACGTATCTGCTAACGAAGCATGATAATCTTCTCTGTACTCCTCAATAATTATAGCTTCTTTTAGGAAGTGGATGGCCTTATTATATTCTTTAAACTCGAGATGACATAATCCAAGATAATAACATATTTCATCGTTATACGGATCGGTTTTGTATGCTTTATTGAGAACTTTTCTTGCTTCCTTAAATCTTTTTAACTTAATCAGACATTCAGCCATATAAGCTACAACTTCACTGTCAAATCCAAACTGAAGTTGCAATTCAGAATAAATTTCATAAGCCTTGTCATGCTGTCCTAATTGGATAGCAAGTTCAGCGCAATCATGATATCCTTGTTCAAATTGAGGATTGATGATAAAAGAATATTCCAAAGCTTCCAAAGCCTTAGTATATTCACCAAGACACGAGTATGCATGACCCAGATTGAACCAGGCAAGATAACTGTATGGATTCCGATCAATTAAATTCAAATGAAGTTGAATACTTTCTTCATATTTTTTTGAAAACTCTACACTAACCCAGATTTGTTCCAGAGCCTCAACGTTATCTGGATTAAGGGTTAAGGCTTCTTTCAATGTGTAAAACATTTTTTCAAAATCTTTCATGGTTTCTCTAATAAAGGCTTCGATGAGTAATAAATCTGAAATATCGGTTTTATGAAAGATTAATTTAATTTCTTCAACTAGCAAAAGGGCTTCTTCACAATGACCTCTTAGAGCAAGAAGTCGAACGCGCAGGATCTGAACATCTCGATCATAAGGAGCTAACTTAACAGCCTGATCTAATATTTTAGAGGCTTCAAGAAAACCCATTTGCTTGATATGAAGATTGGCTTTGATCAAATAAAATTCTGTCCTAAACTTGTAATGTGTTATTGCAGTATCAACAACATCAAGCGCGCGATCTAATGCTCCCTTGTTAGAATAGTAATCGATTAATTTGTGATAAGATTTATCTTCCCAGTGTTCAGGATGAATATTTTCCTGCTGGAATTCGAACTCATGGATAAGTTCAGCTAGTTTTGAATTTGGCTTCGTCTTTCGGTTCACTATCTCCGGTTGGATTCAATAATGAGTCCGTAAAAGTACATTTTTATACGATAACAAAACCCACTGCTTCTTTTTTTTTGATTTGGTAACAACATATTAGTTTCTTTTTTAATATCTGCAAATCTTTTTTAATCAATATCCTACATATTAATATAAAAACAAATGTTATAATCAGGATTTTATAATCAGTTAGAAATCATACAAAAGTAAAATCAGAAATATTTTTTTAAATGTATCCAAATTATTTTTAGTCTAAATGAATTATTCCTTCCGTTTTTGATTTTTTGAAGGAGTTACAAATATTAAATAATTAGGATGTACTCTTTACCCCATTTTTTAACTCAATCTTAGCTTTGATATTATTACTGCTTATTCGGTTTGTAAGAGGTACTCAGAAAAATTCCTAAAAATATCAAGCTACCTGCAATTAATGTTTGAATTGTCAATTGATCTTCCCTCAGTGAACAAGCTATAACAATAGCTATTAGAGGTTGCAAATAAATGTAATTCCCTACTAATGAAGGATTGCTTAATTTCAAAGCTTTGATATTCAGTAGATAGGCAATAAAAGTTGTGCAAACTAATACAAATCCCATAGACATAAAATGTTTTATTTCAAAGTCATTCCATTCTATTTCAAGCACATTGCAAATTCCGAAAGGCAAACAGAATACAAATGCAATTGCAAAAATCCATTTTAGAATCTCAACCGCATCATATTTATCTAGTAATCTGGGCACCCTACTTAAATATACCGCATACGATAGTGCGTTGATAAAAATCATAATGTCACCTTCTATACTCGCCAAATGATCGCTAAGATTGCTAATGGACAGGACTAAATAAATTGCTCCAGCAAATCCAATTATTGTGCCTATCCAGTGTGTCAATGTAAAAATCACTCTGTTTCCAATGGAAGTTAATAAAAGTACAAGTAACGGAGTAGTCAACATAATTAAAGAGGCATGAGTAGGACTGGTTCTTGACAAGCCATGAAAAAAGAATATTTGATTGATAAGCACTCCTGTAATACTTAAGAAAATTAGCTCAAGAAGATCTTTCTTATCAACCTTTATTAAACTCCCATAAAAAACAGTAAATAAGAATAATCCTGAACCGATTCTCAACAATATGAAGCCATTGGGCTCAATAAGATGGGGTACTAAGATTGTCCTTGCAATGGTGTAATTTGCTCCATAAATGAAAGCAACAATACTTAAGTAAATGTGTGATTTTAAAGCATGGTTTTCACTCATTGGACTTGTAATAAGAAAGGTCCAATTGAAGTGAAATATAGAAGATAAATATGCTCAAACAAAGACTGATTTGTTTGCAAAAACTACAGTCTACCAACATGAAAGTTAAAATTAGACCAAGCAAACCGAGGCTTAACATATTTCTATTTAATCCGGGTCTGATTAGACTAAAATAAAACAACATGATCAGACTCAATAAACCAAATATCCCGCAATAAGCCCATGAATAAAGGAATTGATTATGTGCAAGATTGGTATCGGTTGAATTCAAAAATTTTAAATAAATCTTGTCTGTTTCATTACTTAAATCCCCAATACCTGTTCCCAGGATAGGGTTTTCCTTTATTATTCGCCAGGCAAATTCATAGGATTGCCATCGTTCTATATCGGAAAAGAAGCGATAGTTACCTTGTTTATATTCCTCTATTTGCCAAAGTATGAAATAGAATTTGGAATTTAGACTGGGAATGAAGCTGATCATTAACACTAATAATATTACTAAAGAAGGAAAAAGCAATAATAACCACCTTGATTTATTTTTTTGTTTGAAATACATATATAACAATAAGCTTAAACCAAAATAGAAGCCAAGAATTCCGCTTTTTACACTGAGTATGTGCAAGCCAAAAATAAAGTATACAGCAAGGATTGAATATATAATCAACTCGCTTTTATTAAAAAGGAACTTCCGATGAATTAAGAAATAGATTAAAAACAATATATCTAGAGCAAGAATCAAACTGAAGCTGATATGTGTTCCCGGGGTTGGAATAACTTGACCTTTTAACATAGCCAGATTCAAATCTTGATAATTTAATTTGTAATTCCACAACACCAGACTTAGTTGTACAACCATAGATAATATTCCGCTTACAGCAATAAGCTGAATTTGATATGAATTTAATTTACCTTGTTTTGAAAAAGTAAATGGGAGAACTAAAAATGGTGTATAATCCCGAATGTATTGTAGTGCACGATTTTGGTCAGTAGACCAAAAATAGGATAGAGTAACAGATAGAAATATAAATATCCATGAAATATAAACCGGATGGAGATGTGTTAAAGTTAAATCATTGAAAATTTTGAAGTTCCATTTTATGCCTTCTTTAGTGTCATTAAAAATAATGCAAGCACACATCCCGAACATCGAAACACTTAACGCATAATTGGAAAAAGGCAATGAAAATGCGAATGCACATAGAAAAAAACAAAAAATATCATTGATTGTAACCGATAAAAGTATTGATTTCATTGGATCGCCGAAAGATACTGAAAAATTGCAGTTTAGCCGAATGTGACACAAGCCTTATATCGTTAGATTCAGAAAGCTGTTGAATTGAAACCGAGTTTCATTTAGAAGCTTAGAATTTTGTATTTTCAAAGGTATAGAAGTAGAATATAGTTTTAGTTTTGATTAGAAGGGTCCAATGATTTTGTATCTAGATAATTGTATTGAAAAATTCTTAGTATAGAATGACCGGAAAATCATTTTTATTAGAACCTATTAGTATATCTTGTAGAAATCATTGAATGCACAACTTAAACCAATTATCCTAAATTTGTATTTTCTGTCACAAAATCAGATAATGTTTAATTTTTATTTTTTCCAATAATAATTTTATACTGTTTGAGGTTCAATCTTAACCGTACACTTTCTTCAATTTCTTAAGCATCGAACAAGCGTTTTTTTTTAACTTTGCAACGGAATGAATAAGCATTGGCGTGAATTGATTGAAGATTTTAGAAGCTTAATACTTAATTTTCAAATAGAGAACGGAAATGAGCTGGAAGAATTTAGAATTAAATTTTTAGGTACTAAAAATATTCTAAAACCTTTATTTGCTGCCATTTCAAGTATCCCTAATGAGGATAAAAAAGAATATGGACTGTTGTTAAATCAACTTAAAAGCCTTGCTGATGAGAAGTACAGCCAGTTTAAAGAATTATCATCTTCAACAGAGAATAAATCAACGGAAGACCTTAGTCTGCCTGCAGATTTAACCCGGATTGGATCAAGACATCCTATTACCTTGGTTATGGATAAGGTTGTTTCCATTTTTTCAAAGATTGGATTTCAAGTAGTAGAAGATCGGGAAATTGAAGATGATTGGCATAACTTTACAGCACTAAATACACCTGATGATCATCCTGCAAGAGATATGCAGGACACTTTTTATCTTAAGGATCGAAACGACTTTCTATTAAGAACCCATACCTCTTCGGTTCAGACTCGCTTTATGACTACACATCGACCACCTTTCAGAATTCTTGCTCCTGGCAGAGTATTTAGAAATGAAACCATTTCAGCACGATCACACTGTCAGTTTCATCAGGTGGAAGGATTGTATGTTGATACAAATGTCTCAATGGCAGATTTGAAGCAAACACTTTTATTTTTTGCGAAAGAAATGTTTGGAAAAGATGTTAAGATCAGACTTCGTCCATCTTTCTTTCCGTTTACGGAACCTTCTGCAGAGATGGATATTTACTGGGGATTAAAAGATGAAACAGATCATCGAATTACAAAAGGAACCGGATGGCTGGAGATTCTAGGTTGTGGAATGGTTGACCCGGCTGTTCTGGATAATTGCGGAATAGATTCAAAGGTGTACAGTGGATTTGCCTTCGGAATGGGAATTGAACGACAGGCCATGTTATTGTATAAAATACCTGATATTCGTTATTATTTTGAAAATGATCTAAGGTTTCTTAGACAGTTTAAAAACGCATAGAACATTGTCAAGCAAACCTTCATTAGCCAAAGGAACCAGGGATTTCTTACCACAACAATCCCGGAAAAGAAAATTCATCTTTAAAATTATTGAAGATTGCTTTAAATTAAACGCCTATCAACCCTTAGAAACTCCTGCAATGGAGAATCTCACTACCCTGACCGGTAAGTATGGTGAAGAAGGAGACAAACTGCTTTTTAAAATTCTGAATAGTGGTAATTATCTGAATGAGGTCTCTGAGGAATTACTTCATTCTAAAAACAGTAATGCTTTAATCTCTCAGATTTGCGAAAAAGGTCTTCGTTATGATCTAACAGTACCCTTTGCCAGAACGGTTGTTATGAACAGACATCTGATAACATTTCCATTTAAAAGGTATCAGATCCAACCCGTCTGGAGAGCCGATCGTCCGCAGAGGGGAAGATATAGAGAGTTCTATCAGTGTGATGCAGATGTAGTAGGTTCAAGTAGTCTGATGTATGAAGCTGAACTCATTAAAATCTATCTGGAAGTATTTAAGGAATTGAAAATTCCTGTTCAAATTCAAATCAACCATCGTTCTATATTGGAAGGTCTTGCTATTCATGCCGGAAGGCCGGACCTTTTTATTCCAATGACGGTTGCACTTGATAAACTTGATAAGGTAGGTCCTGATCATGTTGTAGAAGAATTGGTTAGCTTGGGATTTGAAAATGATAAAGTTCAGAATTTGCTAGAACTTTTAACAAAAGGGAAATTAGAGGATTTCAATTTGAATGATAAGTGTATTGTCGGGCAGAATGAGATTTATTCAATTATTGAATATTGTATATCGGCTGAAATTGATACAACTCAGGTTTTATTTAATCCTAATCTGGCTAGAGGATTAAGTTATTATACCGGTACTATATTTGAAGTGATTCCTGTTGGTATAATAATGGGCAGTCTTGGAGGGGGAGGTCGCTATGATAATCTAACAGGAGTTTTTGGCCTGGAGGGAATATCAGGAGTGGGAATTTCATTCGGAGCAGACCGTATTTATGATGTTATGGAGGAACTTTCTTTGTTTCCTGAAATTCTTAACGCAAATATAGAGGTCCTCTTGTTATCTCTGGACAGTGAGGCACAAAAGCTTGCGTTTGGGCTTTGTTGTCAGTTGAGAAAAGAAGGAATTATTGCCGAAGCCTATCCTGAAGGCGGGAAACTTAAGAAGCAATTTAAGTATGCCGAAGATATTAAAGCGAAATATATAATAGTCATAGGAGATGAAGAGAAGAAAAAAAATGTATATAAACTTAAGAATCAACAGACTGGAATAGAATTATTGGTCTCGCTAAATGAGCTTGTATCGGTTCTTAAATCTTGATAATCAAGAATATATGAATATCAAATTTATTTAATTTGTATTAACACTGTATTTGAGGCTTTAACTTTTTCTTTAAAAACATAATATGTATCTTTGTCGTTCTATTCGGAATTCGTCTATAAGCGGTTGATGGTATCTGATTTTTAACCCTATCGCTTTTAACCGTTTAGAAATCGTTTTTTAATCCATGAATGACTTATTATGACCAATAGGCATTTCTTGTTGTTTATCCTACTCATCACTTGTGTATTCTATACAAGAGCCGAAAAAGCTATAGATTATTTTAATTCAGCTTTCTTCTCAGAAAAGATACTTTACAATTATTATGAAGATGTAGTCATCGACAGAATCAATGGGATGAATACAATCGTAGACCATAATACGGATTCCGATGTTCTCGATCAGGTTAAGAGATATATAATAAATGATAGAAATGGTAGTAGATCAATTCTCAAGAATGGCGAAGTTTACTTTCCTTTAATTGAAAAGATATTACAGGAGAACAATCTACCTTCACAGCTTCGAAACCTTGCTGCCTTAGAATCCGCTCTTAATCCACGTGCACAATCATATGCAGGTGCAGCCGGATTATGGCAATTGATGCCTGAAACCGGAAGAAATAATGGTCTAATCGTTAATAAAACAATTGATGAAAGACTGGATCCGGTTGCATCAACCAAAGCAGCAGCAATTTATCTTAATAAATTATTCGAATTATTTGGAGACTGGAATCTTGTGTTGGCAGCTTATAACTGTGGTGAGTATAAGATCAAAAATTTATTGGAGGAGAATAATACAAATAGTTATCATGTCATTAAAAAATTTCTTCCCAAACAAACTCAGTTGTTTATTCCTACTTTTTTAGGAGTAAGTTATATGCTGGAATATTATAACGAACACAATATTCTACCGGTCGAATCTGATGTTTATTTGGAGAATATCACTTTTATAAAGATTGACAGAGCAGTAAATCTTGGTAAACTTTTTAAGAAAACTCATATCACGAAAGAATTATTTCGCACTTATAATGCTTCCATCAAACAAAATACAATATCCCCTTTAAACAAAGGTTTGTATATTGGTCTGCCGGATAGTATGATGGTTTCCTTTGTTGAATATTATCTGGAAGCCCATAAGGAAAAAGTTGATATAGACAATAATCAGGAATCACTCTATCGTAAATTAATTTCAGAAGTGATTAGTTTTTCTAGACCTTTTCAGCCTCCGCCTCCTGAAGTCAAATTTAAAAGACAGGCAACTGTTGACTATAAGTCATTAGATTATGCCAATATAAAGGATAAACCGGTTGCTAATGTAGAAAACTTCAAGAATTACCAATATCATCTGGTTCGTATCGGTGAAAGCCTTTCAGAAATAGCTAACCTCTATACTAATGTTGGGCTCAATGATTTGATGGAATGGAATCAGTTGACCGAAAATGATGAAATTCGTCCGGGAAGAGTGGTATTGATAAAAAAGTAGGAAGAGTAGTTTCACTAACTTTTATTTCTTCTCGAAAACAGATCTTCAAAACTTCAATTTTCTTTATTCAAGAGTTAAAGATCATCTAATCAAACCTATCAGTATCAATTTTTATTCAGTATAAAATTCATTAAAAGATTATCCTGAATATGCAATACCGTTTTGTAATGAAAGGAAAATTCATATTCTGATATTATAAAAGCATCTCCGGGATTAATCTTCCGAAGATGCTTTTCAAAGTTTATTTATTGGACTTAATTTGCATTAGTGATTGAATTATTGTAAAATTAATCCTTAAATTTTTCCTCTCAGAGTGATATATACATTTCTACCCGGAGCGCTGATTCCGCTTGCAAAATACCGGTAATGGGTGTCCAGAATATTTTCAATTCCTGCTTGAATTGTAAGATTTTTACACATTGAATATGATGCTTTAAAGTTGATTGTAGCCCATGAAGGCATTCCTAGTGAGGTCGCGTATTGAAGATTGTCTTCTCCGGAAGGTGAATAATCTTTTATTCTTTTCCATCCATTGTATAATGCATAAATTTCATATTGAAAGTTTTTTTCATTGTAGGACAAACCGGTTCTTCCAAAAACAGGAGAAATATGATCCAACGGAACTAAAGTATCTTTTTCAACTTCTTTGTATCTGCCATAAGTATAAGTAATCGAACTGTTGAATGAATATTTCTCACTGAGTTGAATTTTGTAGGAAGCACTTAAGCCTCTTATAAAAGCCTTATTGACATTTTGTAAGGCTTGAACCTGACTTAAAGTTCCCAAATAATCAATCGAGTCTTTGCCTTCATACTTATAATTCTTTAGTACCATCGCATTATCCATCCAGGTATTCCATGCATTAAGCGATAAAGTATGAGTCTCATTAAGCTGATATTCGATTCCTGCTTCAACATTTATAGTGTACTCAGGTTTCAAATCAGGATTCGAAACAATTAAAATACCTTTAGAAGATTCAAATATTTTAGTCAGGTCATCAACATTGGGAGTTCTGAATCCAGTTGATCCCATACCGCTTATTCGAAGAGAATTGCAAGGATTAAATACGAGTCCGAGATTTCCGGTAAGAGAATTGTTGTTCTGTTCTATCTCATTGAATGGAAAAGGAAAGAATTGCTTGTTTACAAATTTAGCCTTTAGAGAGCTAAGACTATATCTGATTCCTTCTTGGATTTTTAGACGAGATCCTATTGATCCTAGATGACTGAAGTACGCGGCTATTGAACTCATTTGACTTCCCCCATCAGGGTAACGGGTTACTGCTGAGGAAATCGAGTCCGTAATTATATTATATGTATTCGCCTCAGAATTAACTCGATTATGTACAAGTTCCAGTCCATAATTTAACTCATTCTTTGGATTTAACAGCTTATGCGCATCAACATTGATCGAATAAACTTTAACTTGTTCAAGTTGTGAAGTTCTGTTGTTACTTCTAAAGCTTCTGCTAATACGGTCCTGACCGATATCCTGAAAAGCAAGTGAAATATTCATTTTATTGAAAAAAGTATTGGCTTTAATTTCTGATTGGATGGCTCCAAGAAATCTGGATTGGGGACCATAATACCACTCAGCAAATCTTAGTCTTCCGTTTCTGTATTCAGTTAGACGATCGTATCTTGGAATATCAGAAGAAGTTGAATATTGTAAATTGAGGGTATGTGTGATATTCTTATTTTGCTTGAAAGCAAGTTTTTGAAAAAGATCAAACTGTTTGTATCCAGAAAAAATCTGTTTCGTATAACGGTCATTTGCAATGATGGAATCAACACCATTAATCCTTTCTACATATTCTCTTCTGAAAAAAGTACTGTCATAGAATGGATTTCGATTTTTTCCAGATCTAAGATCCCCAAAGTTGCTATATGTAATTCCTGAAAGTGATGAGAATCTATTGCCAGCAAGATTGATGTCAAGATGTGTAGTTGATTCATTGTTTGCGGATGACCAGCGGGTGTATGCATTTGCCGTAATCATATTATTGGCTTCAGATTTGAAAACTGGCTTTCGTGTATAGAAATGCATGACCCCTCCTAATGCATCTGAACCATATATAGTAGAAGATGGACCAAACAATACTTCTGTTCGATCAATTAAATTATTATCGATTGTAATTACGTCCTGAAGATGTCCGGCACGATAAATGGCATTGTTCATTCGAATACCATCTATGACAATCAGGACTCGGCTTGCCTCAAATCCTCTGAGGTTCGGACTTCCACCACCTTGCTGACTTTTCTGAACAAATACAGCTCCTGAATTAATAAGCATATCTGCTGAAGATTGAGGATTTAAAAATTGAATGTCTTTTCTACTAATGATATTAATCTGATTGGGAACATCTTTTCTTTTGTTTTCATTTTTATGTACCGAATAGATCACCTCATCAAGTGTTGAGGATAAGGTATCATTATTTGTTATTAGTTCTGTCTGTGCATTGAGTACGGTGCTCGTTATAATGCAAAGTATAATTAATTTTATGATTGAATTCATAAATCTGTTTATTTATAATTGTGAAGAAAAAATATTGAATTGAGGTATTCCTCAATTGGAAAGTGCCTTAGCCAAGATCCGGTGGCGGAGATTGCAGCGAAACAAAAGCTTCGGTGTAATTTTTTTTAAAAACCCAATATGTTTTTTGATGTCGAATTTTCTCAATATTAATTAAATCATTTTCAAAAAGAACATAAATAATTTGATCAACAGAATAGTTAATGATTTGATGAAAAGAAGTCTGATTTACATTCTTATTTCGGAGGTATGAGAAATGTGTTTGAATAAAATGAGATTCCTTTTTATCTTCAATACAGAATATGGTAAACGACTGATTTTCTTCCTGACAAGAAAAGATGACGTCATACATTTTACCATTTTTCAAAAATTCATTTTCTTCGACCCAATGAATTGAATTTTTATTTTGAATATTGATTTGCAATACGTCTTTGTGCTGAAGTTCATGAACGAGACGAGATTTCATTTGACATCTCAAAACAAATTTAATGGAATGAAAATATAGGATTGACCCTAAGATATTAAGAATCAATAAAAATACCGCAAACCTCTTTATTATATTATTCAATAGGGAATAAAAGTAAGACTATTCCTGAGAAAGTATATATTACCTTAACTTATTACTTCTTGTTTCATCTGCAATTTTCAAAAGTCCTTTTTTCACAGACGCTTCAATCTTTGCATATTCTTGAATCTCTTTATCAAGATAAATGAGCATTATGTTAAGTCCAAATTCAGCTTCAAAAGGATTCAGCAGCTCTTTCCAATTCAGTCGATAAGCCTCTCTCATACGCCTTTTTATTTGGTTCCGATCTACCGCTTTTTTAAAACTTTTCTTACTTATGGAAAAGGCGACTTGTATGAATGCGGCTTCTGAGTCATGATTTAGCTGATACTTAAACAGGACCGGATGAGCTAATACCGATCTGGATGACCTAAACAGGTCTTCAATTTTTTTACGAGATTTAAGTCTGTAATCGGATGGAAAAGTGAAGGTTCGGCCCATAGCCGAAAAATCTGGTTCTTATTTTAACCTGGATTCGTCAGAAACTGTCAATTTATGTCTTCCACGCGCCCTTCTTCTGGACAGTACCTTGCGTCCATTTTTAGAAGCCATACGGTTACGGAATCCGTGTTTGTTGGATCTTTTTCTTCTGGAAGGTTGAAATGTACGTTTCATAACAGCTTAATTGTGAGCCCTTTGTAAAAGGGAGTGCAAAGATAATATTTTTTCGCAAATGAACCTCTAAGTGGCTATATTTTAGTTGATTTCTTTGGTGTTTTAACTATTCATTGATACCAGGAACTCTTCGTTGTTGAAAGTACCTTGCATGTGTTTTTTAATAAACTCAATGGCTTCTTCAGGTTTCATGTCTGCAAGATGGTTTCTTAATACAAACATTCTTTGAATGATGCTATCATCAAGTAATAAGTCCTCTCTACGGGTACTGGATTTTGTGAGATCTATAGAGGGATATAATCTTTTGTTGGCAAGTGTTCTATCCAATTGTAATTCCATATTCCCTGTTCCTTTGAATTCTTCAAAAATTACTCCATCCATTTTCGACCCGGTATCAATTAGGGCCGTTGCCAATATGGTCAAAGAACCACCATTTTCAATTTTTCTTGCAGCTCCAAAAAACTTTTTTGGTTTCTGTAAGGCATTGGCTTCTACTCCTCCCGATAAGACTTTGCCGGAAGATGGTGCGACAGTGTTGTATGCTCTGGCAAGTCGAGTTATAGAATCCAGAAGTATTACCACGTCATGTCCACATTCGACCATTCTCTTAGCCTTCTCAAGCACTATATTTGCTACCTTGGTATGATTCTCAGCAGGTTCATCAAATGTAGATGAAATAACTTCTGCTTTGACACTTCGTTTCATATCCGTTACCTCCTCTGGTCTTTCGTCAACCAGTAAGACAATAAGATAACATTCAGGATGGTTGGCAGAAATAGCATTGGCTACATCTTTGAGTAGGAAAGTTTTTCCGGTCTTTGGTTGAGCCACAATAAGCCCTCTTTGACCCTTGCCAATAGGAGTGAAGAGGTCAATCATTCTCATGCCATAATCCTTTCCATTAAGTTGTGTTGTCAGTTTAAATTTTTCATTAGGGAATAATGGAGTAAGATAATCAAACGGAACACGGTCTCTTATCATTTTAGGATCCAGTCCATTGATCTTGGAGACTCTAAGTAACGCATAATATTTTTCCCCTTCTTTAGGAGGTCTGATTGCACCTTCAAGAGTATCACCTGTCTTTATTCCAAATAATTTAATCTGACTGGGGGAGACATATACATCATCCGGCGATGACAGGTAATTATAATCAGAACTTCTTAAAAAACCGTAACCGTCAGGCATGGTTTCAAGTACGCCCTGACCTTCTATAACTCCTTCAAGATCAACAATAAATATCGGTTCTGCTGGAACTTGTGGTTCTTGATTTTCTACTGATACAGATTCAGTATTTTCCGGGTTGTTGTTATTGCTATTATTAATGCTGCTGTCTCTGTTTCTTCGATCATAATTCTGATCATTTCGATTTCTGTTTTTATGATTGTATTTGTCATATCGGTTTTTCTGAAATGACCTTTCCTGCTTAGCTTCTTCTTGATTAGGTTCTGTATTTGAGTTCTCACTTTCGGCAGGAGTTCCATTGCTACTTTTTAATTCCGGTATTTCATTTTCAACCGGCTCTGCAATATTATCAGTTGTTAAAGGTTTTTTTTCTTTGGAAGGGATTCGTTTGCGTCTGTTTCTTAAATTGTTCTCATCCTCAAGAATCTCATAGGTTTTAGGTGTATTTTCCTCTGTTTTAACATGATTATTGTTGCCATTGGATCCAATGGCTTGCTGGTCTAAAATCTTGTAAATCAGGTCTTGTTTTAAAAGCTTCTTGGCATCTGCTATACTAAGTTTTTCAGCAATACCTCTAAGCTCTCCTACGAGCATCTCATTAAGTTGTAAAATATCGTACATAAAATTTTTTAGTAAAAAAATTAATTATAAGAAGTCTAATCTAAAAATCGGGAGTTAATAAATAGAAAGGAATTTAAAAAAGGATCAGAAAATGTCTTTCTGCACTGCAAATATACAGTATTTTCAATATCCAAATCTTTTTTATAAAAAAATACCTGAACTGACGTAAAATTGCTTTTGATTAAAGAAAGAACACAATATGCTTGAAATTAATGTTTTGAGAAAGGAAAGAACTCGGATAATAGATGGTTTGCAAAGAAAAAATGCAACAGAATCCCAATTGTCAATGGTTGATTCCATTCTTGAGTTGGATATACAAAGAAAAAGTTTGCAAACTGAACTAGATGCTGGCTTAAATAAGGTAAATCTGCTGTCAAAAGAAATAGGTCAATGGATGAAATCAGGAAAATCCGGCGAAGCTGAGGAAGCTAAGAAGACAGTTGCACTCCTAAAGGAACAAAACAAAATCCTTGAAGAACAACTCACTCTTATTCAAAATTCTCAAGAAGACTTGTTAATTCAGTTACCCAACATTCCACATTCCTTAGTTCCAAAAGGAAGAACTTCTGAAGATAACGAAGTATTTCAAGAATGGACAGAACCCTTACCTTCATTACCTCTAAGTGCAAAACCTCATTGGGAATTAGCTTCAGAATACGAGGTATTTGATATGGAATTAGGCGTTAAGATTTCAGGTTCCGGTTTTATTCTCTATAGAAAAAATGGAGCCCGATTGCAAAGAGCATTGATTAATTTTTTTCTTGATGAGGCAGCCGCAGCGGGTTATGAAGAAATCTGGGCACCATTATTAGTCAATAAAGAAACTGCTTATGCAACAGGTCAATTACCAGACAAGGAAGGTCAAATGTATTATACTGAAAAGGACGATCTTTATCTGATTCCAACCGCAGAAGTTCCTGTTACCAATATATATAGAGATGTAATACTTAAGGAAACCGATTTTCCAATCTGCCTTACCGGCTATACGCCTTGTTTTAGAAGAGAGGCTGGTTCTTATGGAGCACATGTTAAAGGATTAAATCGTGTCCATCAGTTTGATAAAGTTGAAATCGTAAGAATTGAACATCCCGATCATTCTTATAAAGCTCTGGATAAGATGCTGGACCATGTAAGGGGATTACTTTTAAAACTAGAGTTGCCCTATAGAATTTTGAGACTTTGTGGAGGGGATATGAGTTTTGCTTCAGCTTTAACCTACGATTTTGAAGTTTACTCTGCCGCTCAAAAAAGATGGCTGGAAGTAAGTTCGGTTTCCAATTTTGAAACATTTCAGGCCAATCGTATGAAATTGAGGTTTAAAAACAAAGATGGACAAACTCAATTGGCCCATACCCTAAATGGATCTGCATTGGCTTTAGCCAGAATTGTGGCTGCCATACTGGAAAATCATCAGAGTGAGAACGGGATTCATATCCCGATTGCCCTTCAAAAGTATTTTGGAACGGAATATTTAAAGTAGAATTAATTAAAAAAATTCGAATTATTTGAAATCTTTTGAAGTTATTTTTGTTATTAATCACTACAATAAACAAGTACAATTATGGGATTTTTCATGGATCCGTCTTATATGATATTCAACATTCTTGCAGGGGTGATGAGTTTAATCGGATTTTTAATACATAATCGCCTGAAAGCGAAGTTTAATCACTACAGTCAACAGGCACTTTCGTCTGGAAGATCAGGCAAGGAGATAGCAGAAAGAATGTTATCGCATTATGGAATTCATGATGTGACCGTTCAATCAGCAGAAGGCTATTTGTCTGATCATTATAATCCGGCAAACAAAACGGTCAATCTTAGTCCTGATGTATTTCATGGAAGATCAATCTCTGCAGCTGCGGTAGCAGCCCATGAATGTGGTCATGCGGTTCAGCACGCGGTATCCTATCCTATGCTAACTTTCAGAAGTAAAATTGTACCAGTGGTTCAGATTGCAAGCTTCTTACAGCAATTTTTATTGATGATTGCATTTATGCTGGCGAATACTTTTCCTTCACTTTTATTAGGGACCATCGTGTTGTTTATGGTGACTACGGTATTTAGTATTATTACTTTGCCGGTAGAATTTGATGCGAGCAATAGAGCCCTTGCCTGGTTAAACAATTCAAATGAAACCAATCAAATTGAACACGAAGGAGCTAAAGATGCTTTAAAGTGGGCAGCAATGACTTATGTAGCCAATGCTTTAAGTTCTTTGGTAATGCTAGTATTTTTGATTTTGAGATATCTTGCAGCATCAAGAAATTAGTAAATTGTATTTAATATGAATAGTCGGGCAATTTTTTGTTGTAAAAATCGTAAATTATTGGTTATCAAATTTTTATGATATTCAAATCAAATTTCTGAATATCTACTTTTCTTGAAAAGTATGCCAAACTATAGTTTTTCATAAAATTGAGTTATGTCAGCAGAATTAGAACAACATTTTAAACAGGCAAAATCGGATTTTGAGAAATCCATTGATCATCTTCAGAAAGAACTTGTAAAAGTCAGAACAGGAAAAGCTACGACTTCAATTCTTGATGGAATACAAGTTCAATATTATGGATCCCCGGTCCCATTGACTCAGGTCGCCAATGTAGGTGTTGCGGATGCACGAACATTAACCATTGCTCCTTGGGAAAAAAAGATCATTGGAGAGATTGAGCAAGCCATTTTTGCCGCTAATCTGGGTATTACACCTCAGAACGATGGAGAAATGATTAGAATAAGCATACCACCACTTACCGAAGATCGCAGAAAAGATCTCGTAAAACAAGTAAAACATCATGGAGAAGAAACCAAGATTGCCTTGCGATCTATTCGACATAAACTTATGGAATATATCAAAAAAGAAAAAACAAATGGACTGTCAGAAGATCTAGCCAAAAGTAAAGAAGCACAGGCTCAGAATATTCTGAACGATTTTATTACTAAAGTGGATCATATCGTTGAAACTAAAGATAAAGAATTAATGACCGTTTAAACAGATATGCCTAATGTTATAAATAGAAAAACCCTTTGTATTCATATACAAAGGGTTTTTAATTTTTAAAGAACGCAATGCTCTTTATCTCTTTATTGAAATGGAATAATTGTCCAGATTATCATTTGCAGTATTTATAACCTTGTCGGTAGAAACTGCAAAATAATTCGTCCCATTTTTTACAATGATAACATCGCCATCAGCTAGAACTTTTGAATCCAAAGATCCTTGATCATTGTACCCCGTATTGAATAAATATTCAATATGCTCTTTATAGATGATATCCGCAATCTTCTCATTGCCGGATACATTCTTAATAACAGATCCTTGCAAAGGTGTCAATTTTTTTACCCAAGTTCCATTGGAAACCGGATCAACTACACCAAAATCTCTTATTGTAGCGGCAGGGCCTTTGCCACTTACTACCATAGCGTTGAACAGATCCAATCCACCAAAATTACTTCCTGAGAAATTATAGACAATTAATCCTGTTCCTGTAAAAGCAGCCGGTGAAGCAGTAAATGTTACATTTAAGGTATCACTAATGACAACTTTTGCATCATCAGTAACATTAAATATAAAATTCCAGACACCCGGAGCGGAAGCAACACCAAAATCATAATCATTCGAAACTCCGTCCTTGTCAGTACCTACTAGTAGCTGAGGGTTGCCGCTTGCCGCAGTACCATTTATTTTAAATTTGCTGATATCTACCTTAGTTCCATTGACCAGTACTTCAATCGTATTTAAGGGTGAATCACCTTTCGTTAAGGTCAATCCAATTTTTATTGGAGTATAAATTTTTAACGTCACGTCGGAAGAAATATAACCTGAGCCTGTAGTGAAAGTTAGAGAAGCCGGATTATTAAGGGTATCTTCTGTACACGAATGAAGTACTAAAGTTCCCAGGATAGTCACGATTAACAGTAAACGATTTAATCTATTCATTTTTTTAATTTTTTAAGGTTAGTTAAATATAAGCACAAATATCGTTGATTTTTGTTCGCTAAAAATTTTTTAATTGTTTATCCAAAAAGCTATACTAACATAATAAAAATTGCATAAAAATTAAAATATGCAAATTATATTTTGTAACAGAAATTTGTTTAATTTTGACGAAAGAAACGCAAAGTAATCTTAGATTTTTCCTAACTTCAAAAATACACAATTTGATTAATAAGTGAATAACAAAGTATTTAAGCAGATAATATATTCAAATTGTTCCATATTTAAATGGGTATTTATTTCATTTACCTGTATCTTTCTTTCGGGTAGCGCTTTAGCAAATTCTGCCTGTGAACTCTATATAGATCGTGTTGTAATTGGTGATTGTGAGTACGGTCCCCGCACAGGAAATATTTCTAAGGTTATTGTTGCTGTTTTTCTTCGCTGGTCGTCTCCACCTCCCGGAACCAACATAGTTGTTCGATTAAAAGGACAAACGAAAAATTTTGATCCTTTCGAAAAAGCTTGTCCTAACTATGTACAGTTTATACTGGATGCTGATGGAAGTTCTCAAATTGTTCAGGCAAGTTTTAATTTGTTATCCAATTGTGTAGCAACTCCGGTTAATATAATCCTTCCACAAGCATGTGATCCTCCTGTTTGTAATGGTTTAAATAGTATAGGAGGCAAGGTATTCATAGATTACAACAACAATGGTATTCAGGAACAATCTGAAAATGGTTTGGCAAATGTTCCAATTAAAATTTATGACGACAATAAAAATTTAATTGCATCAACGCGTTCATTGGTAAACGGAATATGGTCTGCTCAGAACCTTGTTTCAGGAACCAAAGTGCGAATAGAATTTACTCCAGGTTCAGACTTGTATGATTCTAATATTGGAATGGATAACCGAACCCGGACACAAAGAAGTACGATTGGCAACTGTAATGTTAACTTAGGAATTTTTGCACTTGAAAACTTAATTGAAGAAAATCCCTGGATAATCACCGCGGTTATGTCTAAGGGACAACCGACCGATCCAAGTAGTAATGCAGTATTGAATCCAGCCATAGTTGCGAATACATTTAATACAAGTTCTGGTGGCCCTCGATTGGGTCCTAATGGAAACTACAATATAGCTTCAGCAGCAGAAGTTGGCTCTATCTGGGGACTTGCATACCAGAAAGAAACGAAGAATGTCTTCTCATCAGCATTTCTAAAAAGAAATTCGGTACTGGGACCCGGAGGACTTGGTGCAATTTATGTGACAGACTTAAAGGGCTTTTTACCTGTTCCTATGACCGTTCCAGGATTTAATTATTATGGTAATACCAAAATGTTTCTTAATCTTGATAGTTTTGGAATTAGTACAGGAGATGAGAGTAAGTTAATCAGAGATATTGGAATTCATTCTAATACACCTTCACACGATTCAATTTCTTTTAATTTGGTGGGTAAGTGGGGCCTTGGTGATCTCGATCTCAATGACAGGGGTGATACCCTATACGCCGTTAATATGCATAATCGGACTTTAATAATTATTAATATTGGTAATCCATATGTTTATCCAATTACTGCAGATCGCATTCAGGAAATTACGATACCTTCTTCTTCTTGTTCAGATTCTGCAGAATGGAGACCCTGGGGACTAAAGTATAAAGATGGAAGCATTTATATTGGGGGAGTTTGTTCTGCGGAAAACTCACAAAATCAAAATGATCTAACAGCAACAATCTATAAATACAGTAATGGAACATTTACATCTTTTGTTCATTTCGATCTTTTCTATAATAAAGGATCAGTATATGGAAATTGCAGAACTTTTAGACCTTGGCTGAACAATTATTACAGTTATCATGTAGGAGGAAATGTAGGCTGCGGTCCGGTTCCTGTACTGTCAGATATAGAGTTTGATTCAGAGGGTAATTTACTGGTAGCACTGGGTGACAGATTTGGATATCAGACAGGGGGAAAAGATTTTGCAACTAAAAGGAATGATAAAGTAGCGTATATAAATTTTTCTGGGGGTGATTTGTTGAAGTTTTTTAAATTAAAGGATGAGTACCTTCTGGAGAAAAATGGAACAGTTGGATATTTTACAACTTCAGGAGCGAATAACAATCAGGGAATCTGTAAGGGTGAGTTTTTTTATGAAGATGGTTTTTTTGGACATGAAGAAAGTATGATGGGTGGTCTTGCAATTCATCCGAGTTACAACAGTATTATAGCTACGATGATGGATCCTCAAAATACCTGGTCAAACGGCTGGAGTCAGATGAATAATTCTAAAGGCCAGAAGATTGTTAATTACAATATTGTAACGGGGGAAAACGGAACTTTTGGAAAGTCAGCCGGATTAGGAGATGTAGAGGTTTTAACAGGTTCAACAGTTCCTAGAGGATTTGGTGTTTCAATTGGTAATTTTATTTGGGAAGATCTGGACGAGGATGGTCTTCAAGATCCTGGTGAACCACCCGTGGTCAATCTACCTATTCTGTTATTTGATTCTCTAAATACATTCGTGACAAGTACAAAGTCAGATCTTTTAGGAGAATATTATTTTAAAAATCTGCTACCATTTACTGCCTATACCATTCAATTGGGCGTAGATAGCCTCTATCAGAATTTGGAATTGTTTCACAATAATAAAATTTTTTCCGGGACAAAGATTCACAACACAGCCAACTATGGAAATATAAACAATGATTCGGATGGAGCTTTTAATCAAATCTCAGGGTCCCCTTTTGAGAATAAATTGATCGTAGAATTTAGGACAGGCGATAATGGTGAAAATGATTTTTCTTTGGACATTGGGCTTTCCAAATGCAGAAGTTTGGTAAGAGATACGGTTCATTACCAAATCTGCAGCTCTGATTCTATATTGGTTGATACGATTTGGTTGTCGAGACACAGAACAGACGCCGAATTATATATACAGGGAGGATCAAGGTTTGGTTGTGATTCCATCGTTAAGTTGTATGTAGAATTATTGCCGGAGAAATCATCATTACTGGATACGACCATCTGCAGAAAAACAAGCATTGAATTGCATGGGAAAATATTTAATGAAGATACTAGTACGGGTACAATTGTTTTATCAGGTGCTGCTTCCACGGGTTGTGATTCTTTGATAAGGGTTCAGGTTCAATTTCATTCTTTAGACTTAAGTCATTTAGACTATACAATATGTCAGGGAGATTCAATAATGCTCTATCAACAGAAGTTTGACTCTGCTAACGCTTCAGGGATAGTTCAACTGGTAAACCGATATGGTTGTGATTCAATACTTTTTGTAAATCTGACGATTCTGAAACCCTCTGAATTTAATCTGGATACTTCCTTATGCAGAGGTTCTTCGATTAAGGTCGGAAATCTCACAATGGACGAAAACAATGTTTCAGGAAGATTGATGCTCAGGAATGCAAACCAGTATGGTTGTGATTCAGTTGTGAATATTCAAGTTTCAATACTTGAACAATCCAGTTCGAGATTAGACACGTCGATCTGTAAAGGATCTACGTTGACAATCGGAAATCTCAAATTGGATACCTCAAAAACTTCCGGAACCTTACTTCTTCCAAATTCCAATAGTAATAAATGTGATTCAATGGTCCATGTTTTTCTAACTATTAGGGAGCCAAGTACATATTTCTTAGATACAAGTATGTGTGAGCATTCTCAACTGGAATTGCACAATAAGATTTTTAATAAATACCATACCCGAGATTCTATTTTTTTATTGAAATCCAATAGCCGGGGCTGTGACTCAATCATATACGTTGAACTTAACTTAATTAAACAGCCGACTAAAAATGTTGATACAATACTTTGTGAAAATGATGTACTTCGTATTGACAACGAAGTTTTTGACAAAACAAGATCGAAAGGACAAATTGTTTATCCTTCAAATGTGTCTAATGTGTGTGATTCAATATTGGATATTAGCCTGCATTTTAATCCCATTTATTTTAATACGGATAGTTTGGATGCCTGCGATGAATATTATTGGCCTGTCGATGGAAATACTTATACTGCCGATCAACACATAATATATAAATATTTAAGTCGATCGGGCTGTGATTCAACTCATCAACTTTATATTAAAATTCATCCTAGTTCCAAGCAACTTGATTCAGTTTGTACTTTGAATCAATATTACTGGAGTATTGATGGCAATCAATATAAGAAAAGTGGTTTGTATGAGAAGCGATTATCAAGTGTTTATGGTTGTGATTCAATACGACTACTTTATCTGGAATTGTTGGGTGAAGGAGAAGTTTATGTTCCGAATGTCTTTAGTCCTAATGGAGATGGCGTGAATGATATTTTAAATGTTTTTGCCAATCGTGATGTAAAATTGATAGATGTATTTAGAGTTTTCGATCGCTGGGGTGAATTGATGTATGAGTTATTCAATTTTATGCCGAATAATACCCATCTCGGATGGGACGGTACACATAGAAGCCAAGATGCTAATCCATCGGTCTTTGTTTATTATGTTGAATGGAGAGATAAGTTGGGGGGAAAGCATAGGCAGACGGGTGATGCAACTTTGCTGAGATAAAACTGTAAATCCTGAGACCTTGTATTGAGTATTGTTCAGCTTTGTAGGTCAATTTCATTTATCTTCGCGGTCTAATTTTATGTAGTGTCAACAGGTCGTTCCGTAGCTTTTCATACCTTAGGATGTAAACTGAATTTTTCTGAAACTTCTACCATCAGTACAAGTTTTAAAGTAGCTGGCTATGAAGAAGTAGATTTCGAAGAGTCTGCTGATTTTTATATCATTAATACCTGTTCCGTAACTGATCAAGCCGATAAAAAATGTAGAAAAGTCATTCGATCCGCAAAGAAAAGAAATCCGGATTCGAAAGTCGTCGTCATTGGATGTTATGCTCAACTAAAGCCTCAGGAAATTGCAGAAATTCCTGGTGTTAACCTCGTCTTGGGGGCCGTTGAAAAATTTAATGTACTGGAACATCTTCAAGAAATAGATATTCATAATCCACATTCAAGAGTAGTTCATTCTGAAATTAACCAACTCTCTGCTTTCGATCCTTCTTATTCTCTAGAAGGAAGGACTCGGGCTTTTTTAAAAGTTCAGGATGGTTGTGATTATAAATGTAGCTTCTGCACAATTCCTCTAGCCAGAGGGAGATCGCGATCCGCAAAAATAGATCAGGTCATCGAACGTTCGAATCAATTGGTTGAACATGGAATTAAGGAAATTGTATTGACAGGTGTTAATATCGGTGATTTTGGTAATGGCACTGAAGTAATTGAAGGAATAAAGCCAAAGAAGCAAGAGCTTTTTATTGATCTAATTAGAGCTTTGGATGCTCATTCAAAAGTTGAGCGAATAAGAATTTCATCCATTGAACCCAATCTTTGTACAGAAGAAGTCATTGATTTTGTAAGTCAATCAGAAAAATTCATGCCTCATTTTCATATGCCTTTACAGTCAGGAGATAATGAGATCTTGTCTTTAATGAAGAGAAGATACCGACGGGAGTTGTATTCTGAGCGGGTTAAGTATATTAAGTCAAGAATTCCACATGCCTGTATCGGTGTTGATGTCATCGTGGGATTTCCGGGAGAAACAGATGATCATTTTAATAACACATTTGAATTCCTTGAAGATTTGGAAGTTTCCTATTTACATGTTTTTTCTTATTCTGAGAGAACTAATACGCCTGCTGCAGTCATGGAAGGATCTGTTGATTTAAAAAAAAGAAGTATTAGATCAGAAACATTGCGCAATCTTTCAGAGAAGAAGAAAATAAATTATTACAGTCAATTTATTGGAACACAACACAATCTTTTGCTTGAACAAAAAGAAATTGACGGTTCGCTTTCGGGATTCACAGAAAATTATGTTCGTGTGGTTATGGAGGATTCCAATGAGTCAATGATAAACCAAATCTATCAGGTAAAACTCAAGAAATTTCATTCCAGCGGTGCCTTGGTAGGAACTCAGACTGTATAATCTAAAAAAGCAATTATTAAGAATACAGTTATTAAAAATAAAGTAAGAAGATCTTCTGTTTGCTCGTCGAATGTAATAAAAAAAAGTAACCCCCAATTACAGAGGGTTACTCTTTCCTAATCCCTGAGGGATCTAATCCCATTTAAAACGAAGCCAAACCTTTAAACCAAATTATTAAACATTTTTCCCATTCTCTACTATTCTAAACGTTGTTTATAATCAATTGATCTACAGACCTGTGTTAAAAAAAGATTAAAATCAGAAAGGCAAAATATTTCAAATTGTAGTAATTCGCATTATAATTGGTAAAATTTCTAAAAACACAAAATATTGTTTTATTTAAATTAGATAGCCCTGACAAGACTTAATTTAATTTGGCAAGGAATTGTGAATGGTTCCTGATTTATTAGACTTAAAATTTAAGATGTTTAATAGTAAGCGCGTTATTGTCTAATTTTTTTAAGGATTCTATACCGATTTTTAAGTGTTCCTGTAGATATTGATTCGTCACTGCATTATCGCTTTCTTCGCTCTTAACACCTTCCGGAATCATGGGCATGTCAGAGACCAGTAAAAGCGCACCTGCAGGGATTCTGTTTTTGAAGGAGGCAATAAAAATGGTAGCTGTCTCCATATCGATTGCCAGTGCTCTTAACTCGGTGAGATATCTTTTGAAATCCTTTCGATGTTCCCAGACTCGTTTATTGGTTGTATAAACAGTTCCCGTCCAATAATCGCGTTGATGTTCCCTGATCGTTGTGGAAATCGCTTTTTGAAGTGCAAATGCAGGTAAGGCAGGTACTTCCGGAGGAAGATAATCATTGGACGTTCCCTCTCCACGAATTGCAGCTATCGGAAGAATCAGATCACCGACCTTATTTTTTTTGGTTTTTAATCCACCACACTTGCCTAAAAAAAGTACAGCCTTAGGTTGAATGGCAGTTAGAAGGTCAATGATGGTTCCAGCATTGGGACTTCCCATTCCGAAATTAATGATGGTAATATTGTCTGCAGTCGCATTTCTCATTGCTTTATCGGTACCTTTGACTTTGACCTTATACCATTTTGCAAAGAGGTCAACATATAAATTGAAATTGACCAGAATGATGTATTCTCCAAAATTAGAATTTGCCTGACCGGTATAACGCGGTAACCAGTTGCTAACAATTTGATCTTTTGTATTCATCTATTGAACTTCGTCACCTCTCAATTTTCGAAAACGCAATCTGGATTCTACGGCCAGAGTACTTCCACTGAAATCGATAAAGAGTTGTTCATATAATTCTTTGGCTTTTTCTTTATCATTTAATTGATAGTCATAGATCTGTGCTATTTCAAAGAGTGCGTTATCTGCTCGAATTCCATCTTTATAATTTTGAAGAATAAAGTTGTATTTTGCAATTGCTGAATCCCGCATTTGCAAGTGATTATAAATCCTCGCTTGTAAGTAATATACATCGTCATCAAGACTGTTCTTAGGATAGCGCACCAGAATAGAATCTAAACTGGACAATGCCTCATTGTATTGGTTTTGAAAAATTAATAATTCCGCTTTTGAATATTCTGACAAGGCCAATCCCAGGGTATCCTGATTCAGATTATCCAAAATGAAAACAGACATATCTATTGCATCATTGCTGATTAATCTTGATGTGGCTTGTTTTAAAATATCAAACTGCTCCTGAGCCCATTTAAAATCACCTGAGAAATAGGATAATCTTGCATTTTTAAATCTTGCCATCTCTCCCGTTTCATCTTCCAGAAAATCTTTATCCACCTGTGAATATAACAAGCTCGCTTCCCATCTTTCCCCACTAATTAAATAATAATCACCCAAATCTAATTTGGCTTTGGCTTTGACATTAATTTCAAGGTATGGGTTTGCGATTACCTCATTTAATATCTCAATAGCTTTTGGAATATTTTTCAGATATCGGGCTTCTAATTCAGCGTATTCGATTAGTATACTTGCAGCCATTCGGTTTTGTGCATATTCCTTTCTAAAAGCATCGTAATCTGCCTCTAAGGATTGAAGGTCGGCTGCAGTGTATTGATTATTTTCTACTACTACTTTTCTTCTGCAGATTAATATTTGACGTGTAGCTTCCATATAATAAGCTCCGGACAAGCCAAATGATTTTACATATTGATATCCATCGATTGCGGTCTTGTAGTCTCTTTCATTCGCGGCAATATTGGCAATATACATGGGTCTGGAACCTGCTTCACCCAATCTTCGATCCAATGATTTTGCTTGACGTAAAGCATTGATATAATCCTTAGACTGGATGTAACTCCATTGCAACAATTCGACCAGAGACAATTCATCCGGTTTTTTTTCTAACTTTTCAAACAATAGGCTTTGAAAGTGATTTATTTTTTCAGATGGAAGATATACCTGTAATAGATTTTGAATACTAATCTGATTAACACTTCCATCTTCTAATGCTAATAAATAGGATTCCATCATTTTATCAAGGTCTCCTTTCCTTCTGTAGAGATCGGCTAACTGATAATTGAAATTGGCAATACCTTTTAACGTTTTTTGAGATTTTTCATAGGCAGCAATAGCATCATCATACCTTCCGGATTCAATTAAATTGTTACAAACATTGTGCACAACAATCACATCGGCAGGTAGCTTTTCAATAGCAAGCCGGTATTGTTTTTCAGCTTTATCAGTTTGACCTAACTTTGTTAAAAAATTTGCATAAACAACCAATAATTGGCAGTCTTTTGGACGGTTTTGAATTTCTTTTTTAATCAGATCCTCAGCGTCTTCATTTCTGTTGAGAGCCTGAAGACAATTTAAATAATTCTTAAAGTAATAATCATTGCTTGAGTTTTTTTGAAACAGTGTTTGAAATAATGAAAGTGCTTTTTCATATTCTCCATCATTATAATATTGAAGGGCCAATCGGGGATCCTGAGCATGAAGAATACCTTGGTAAAAGATAAAAAGAATGAGTATTCGAAATAACATGTTATAACAACCAAATTTAGTACATTTTAGTTTATTGCTATTTGTCACTATTAGTTAAAGTTCAAATTCAACCGGCAAAGTATATTGGAATCGAATAGCATTGCTGCCTTGTAACGCAGGTGACCAAAACAGTTTTTGACTATTCAGTAGTTCAAGAACTCTGACTGCCTCATTGCCACAACCATCTCCAATATCATGTAATATTTTAATATTGGAGACAGAACCGTTTTTCTCAATAATAAATTGTAACAGGACGACGCCATTGGTTTTATTCCTGAGGGCGATTGAAGGAAATTTAATATTGCTTTTTAAAAAATTAATTAATTTGGCATCAGAACATTTTTTCTTCACAAAAAAACTTCCGGATTCATTTTCACAACCTGAAAAAAGGGGTGCCTGTGATGCCCGCCTATACACTTCTGAAGAAAGATTGTCTCCTGAAGAAGATTTGCTGCCATCCTCAACTCCTTGCAGGTTATCATTTGAATTTGTAGATGTATTATTTGAATTCAGCGTACTGCTCGATTGATTTTCAGATTTGCTTTCTTTTTGGTTTAAGTCTTCATGAGTAACCTTTGGATTTACAGATTCTTCATCAGCTTGAACAGTACTGCTTTTATTTTCATTGCTTTTAACAGATTCAAAAACAGGTGGTTTTAGTTCAGAACCTGAAGACCCTGCTGGTGGCTCTGAAAGACTCACTTCGTGGGATTCATATTCTTCCACAAAATCTTTATTATTTTCTTCAATAATCCATTTATAAATTGATGGACTGAAGAGGATAACTATAAAAAAAACTAATGCCCATATCAAGCCGATTGACATTCTCCGGTTATATAAGCTTCTTAACTCATAAGCTCCGTAAGTTTTATTTCTTCTTGAAAAAATGATTGCATTCCACAAAGGATCCCTGAACAGATTAGTAAAAAACGTATTCAATTAGAATTTGAGTTTTTAGCAACGAATTTAAAACTAATCAATAAGAACGTTAAAATGCCCATAGTATTGGCTGTTTGGTCCATCCAATCCATTATTCTTCCCGGTACCCATTTATACTGCATATATTCCAATATCAAACCTAATACAAAAAGTAAAATTGCAGTTATTCGTGTATATTTTAAGCTATGAGGGGAATTAAAATGAAAATGTTTTGCAAAACAGAACATTGCCGATCCATAGAATAAGAAATGCCCCAACTTATCCCATTCAAGGAGATTTAAAAAATTAATTTTTTGAAGAGAATGTAAGCTACTTAAGGAGAGGACAACAATAAGCAATACTATCGTAATCGCAGATATGAGCCAAAATTTACGATTCGATCTCACGACAATTTCCTTTCACTATTAAGGCTGAAAGAGCGTCTTTAAGGAATACATTAAATTTTAGTTATTGATTCTCAATCAACCATTGCAGCGTAAGCCTCATGATTCATAAGATCAGTAAGCTGAGATGAATCAGTCAACTCTATTTTAACCAACCATCCTTCACCATAAGGATCAGTATTTACAAGGGTTGGATTATTTCCTTGTTTCTCATCCAGGGCTGGATTTAATTCAAGAACTTTTGCATCGACCGGCATGAAAAGATCGCTTGTGGTTTTGACTGCTTCAATTGTGCCAAAAATTTCATCTTTGTTGACCTGATCACCCACAGTATCAACTTCTATATATACAATATCTCCCAATTCCGATTGAGCGAAATCAGTAATTCCAACATAAGCAAAATTGCCTTCTATGCGCAACCACTCATGTTCTTTGGTATAGAGTAAATTATTAGGAAAATTCATATGTTAATTTATTTAATAAATCAAGATTTAATTAGCAGTTTGCAAGATAAACTCTTTTAGCTCTTCTGTGGTAATTGATTTTGGCCTTTCTAGGGGTAAGCCGTAAGCCCGATCCCAGCACAGTTGTGCCAAAACACCCATTGCGCGAGATACACCAAAAAGAACGGTGTAAAAATTATGCTCCTTAATACCATAGAATTCTAATAAGGCACCGGAATGTGCATCTACATTCGGCCAAGGATTTTTTACTTTTCCAAGATCTTCAAGAATTGTAGGTACTACGTCAAAAACATTCCAAACAATATTAACCAGGGGATCGTTAGCACAATACTCTTTTCCAAATTCTTTTTGTGCCAGGAATCTTGGATCCGGTGCGCGGAGAACTGCGTGTCCGTATCCCGGGACAATTTTTCCTTCACTAAGCGTCTTTTTAACGTATTCTTTGATCTGGTCTTTGGAAGGATTGTCGGTTCCGAGATGAGCAATCATTTCATAAATCCAATCCATGACTTCCTGGTTTGCGAGACCATGCAATGGGCCAGCAAGTGCATTGATTCCTCCTGCAAGCGCTAAATATGCGTCACTGAGCGTAGATCCTATCAAGTGAACCGTGTGAGCTGATGCGTTTCCGCCTTCATGATCCGCATGAATAGTCATGTACAGTCTCATTAAATCCTTAAAATCAGGACTGTCATTGCCCAACATATGGGCAAAGTTTGCACTCCAGTCAAGGCTTGGATCTGCTGCAATATGTTGACTATTATGAAAACACTTTCGATAGATGTACGCTGCGAGTCCGGGAAGCCTTGCAATAAGATTAACGGTATCTTCATACATGTATTCCCAATAGCTGGATTTTGTGATACCTTCATCATATTTCTTTGCAAATATGCTTTCAGATTGTAAACTGAGTATTCCAATGGACAGCTGCGTCATTGGATGTACAGAGTTATTTAGCGAATCCAGAATTTTATATACATGCTGTGGGATTTCTGCTCTGGAAGCCCAATCTTTTGATAGCCATTCAACCTGTTCATTGCTTGGAATTTCTCCGGTTAACATCAACCAGAATAAGCCTTCAGGTAGTGGTTCTTTTGCACCATGGATGCGAGGAAGCAGTTCTTGTAATTGGGGTATATTGTAACCTCTGAATCGTATTCCTTCTATAGCATCCAGGGAAGAGGTTTCCCAAAGCATTAATTTGATACCTCTCATTCCGCCATGCAACTGTTCAATTTTTACTTGATCAATGACAAGATTCCCATTGGCCTTTAACAAGTCTTTGAGTTCTTCTGTTTTAGCGGCAAAACTGGCCTTGAATGCTGATTTTAAGAGGTCCATGGACAGAAAAGATAATATTTAAACTGGATTTTAATTAAAGCCTGCAAAACTATTCTTTTTCGGATAGAAATTGACTGCTTTTACACAATTAACAAGACGTTATCAGCTTTTGTTGGTTGAGCTTTAATTCTTTAAATTATTGTTTAAAAATTTTATGTTTTCAGAGCAAAATTTTACAAATCATTATGGATTGTTCTTGTAAAAACCGCATCAACTTCTCAAACACTGTCTACATTTGCACAAGATTTCTTTTTAAATCAGATCAGGTATGAATATAAGTGGAAAAATTGCCAATGCTCAAAGTTTGGTTGAACAAGGATTAAATGATAACACAAATATTAAAGCAAATCTAAACGCCGAAGATCTTGTTCAAATTAGTCTCGCTAAAAATTTGGGAGTTCTAAGTGATAATGGGGCGTTGTGCATCCTTACCGGGGAGTTTACGGGAAGATCTCCGGATGATAAATTTACAGTTAAAGATCAACAAACTGAAAGAAAAGTTGATTGGAATAAATTCAATCAGGAATTTGGCAAATCCAATTTTGATTTGCTCTGGAAAAAAGTTTGCAATTATCTGAATGCAAAGGAAGAAGTATATGTTCAGGATAATTTTGCTTGTGCACATGAAAAATTTAAAATTGGAGTCAGAACTATTGCAGAAATTCCCTGGTCGGCACAATTTGCATCGAATATGTTTATCAGACCCAACGATGCAGAACTGCAAAGTTTCGAAGCAGATTGGGTAATATATTGTGCACCGGGATTTCATGCCGATGCAGCCATTGATCACACAAGAAAACACAATTTTAGCATCATTGATTTTAGCTCGCGCAGAATACTTATTGGAGGTTCTGCTTATACAGGAGAGATTAAAAAATCGATATTCACTATTCTTAATTATGAGTTGCCTGTCTATCACAATGTTCTTCCAATGCATTGTTCTGCCAATGTCGGAAAGGATGGAGATACCAGTATTTTCTTTGGCCTCAGCGGAACAGGAAAAACGAGCTTGTCAGCAGATCCTGAACGATTTTTGATAGGAGATGATGAGCATGGATGGAGTGATGAAGGTGTGTTTAATTTTGAAGGGGGTTGCTATGCCAAATGTATAGATCTTACGGAAGACAAAGAACCTGATATTTACAGAGCTATTAAACCCGGAGCAATTCTCGAAAACATTGTTTTCTATCCGGGAACCAACAAACCAAACTTTGCAGATAAGTCAATTACTGAGAATACGAGAGTATCCTATCCTTTATCTCATATAAACAATATCCGTGTACCTTCATTTGGTCCCGCTCCCAAAAATATTTTCTTTCTAACCTGTGATGCCTATGGAATATTACCTCCAATCAGTAAGTTGGATGATGCGCAGGCCATGTATCATTTTATTTCAGGATACACCGCAAAAGTTGCAGGAACCGAAGCCGGCGTTACCGAACCTAAAGCTACATTCTCCGCTTGCTTTGGAGCCCCGTTTCTTCCCTTACATCCAACGCGTTATGCAGAACTGTTAGGGGAGAGAATTAATCGATTTCAACCCAATATCTGGTTGCTGAATACAGGTTGGACGGGAGGTCCATATGGAGTTGGAAAAAGAATAAATATTTCTTACACCCGTGCCATGCTTTCTGCCGCAGTTTCCGGGGAATTAAATCATTCTGAATATGACACAGACTCTATTTTTGGTTTGAAGTTTCCAAAAGGTTGCAGCAATGTGCCGGATCAACTCTTAAATACCCGAAATACCTGGACAGATCAAAACCTTTATAATCAGAAAGCCATTGAACTTGCAAAGCGATTTATAGCGAATTTTGAAAAATATTCAGACAAGGCATCTGCAAAAATTATTGCTGCAGGACCTAAGATTTAGTTTGATGCTTTTAAATTTTTAGTGATTAAGTTTGTAGATGGCTTTTCTAGATCTATTTAAGCCTTTTTAGTAATTAATTCCCTCAGCTGTTTTCAATTGGATATTATAATCGCTTGAGCTACAGCTCTTCGGAATTCATAATAATTTGTAAAATAGTGAGCTATTTCAAATTAGGAATTTTGATTAGCACTATAGATTTTAGCATTTTATCTAAAGATATAAAATCAGTATAAAGTATTGATTTACAAAGCTTATAATATTTATAAAATAAATATATAAAACTAAGAATAGCAATATTTTTGGGTTTGTTTAAGAATATGTAGCTTTGCTTGCTGCTTGACTCGAAAGAGCTAGGCAATTTGTATTATAATAAATACAAAAATATATAATATGAAGACGAAGCAATCTTCTAGTTATATTTAGAATTGAAACTATTATTTAAATCCAAATTTATTTAGGAATTAAATAATAAATGAATTGTATATAAACCAAACTCATTAATATGAAACGAATTTTTACGCTTGTCGTAACGCTTGTTTTAGTCAGTTTATTTACAAACTGCTATTCTCAAACAAGTCTCCCTACTCTAAAAGACCCAGTTATTTCTAGACAGCTTATTGAAGATGAAATCAATTCGCTTTATGAAACCTATAAGTCGAATCCAACAATTGAGCTGGAGAGAAAGATTGATCTTTTTAATAAGACCCTTGAAATTCTTAACGAACCACTTTCCAAACCTGCTTCTACTGCTTATGCAGTGAACTCATCTTTTTTGTATTTCGAGCAGAAATATAATCCAAACATAAGCGATACAGAGGCTTTCAGAAGACTCAATCAAGGGCAGTGGTCATTAAGTTTTAATGAACTAGTAAACCTATTAAAACAATAATTTCCCTAAAGTACAATCCAAAACTCATGAAAATGAACTCATTACTCAAATCAATATTTATAACTTGCTTGTGTATTGGTTTTATACAAGCTCAAACATACGTAGGAAGTACATTAAACACCGCTGGAAATGGACTTATACCTTCTTCTGGCACAGGTGGATGTGCTGTGGCACCTCAGACAACAGGGGGTACTATTTTTAATTGTGATGTCCAGCGATTAGGCAATACCCAATGTCTGCGTTTATCAAGTGTTGAAATTAACTTGAATCATACTTTTGATAGTGATCTAGACATTTACCTGATTAGTCCGGCAGGTCAGATCCTTGAATTAACAACTGATAATGGTGGTGCTGGTGACAATTACAGAAATACCATTTTTTGCGATACAGCATTAAATCTAATAACTGCAGGAGTTGTCCCATTTACCGGAGTCTTTAGACCGGAAGGATCGGTTGTTGGCAGTGTATGCGGAACAACCATTATTCCGAATATTACTACCTTAAGCAGTTATACTGTGGTGAACGGTACCTGGCAACTCGTTATTAAAGATGATTTGGGAGGAGATAATGGATCAATGATCGGTTGGTCATTAACATTTGAACCAATCGCAGATATCGTTACGAATGATATACCACAAATTCTTCCATTAGCCCCCGGGACTTGCCTGCCGGCAGGTGGATTATCCTGTTTAACACCTTCAGGTGCCAATTGTCCAATCCCAACTGCACCAATTTCCATTCGATATGCGCTTAATGTAAGACCTGCAACATTAGCTGGATACTCAGTTTGCGGACCGACAGGTGTTAGTTTACCCGGAGCCGGAACCTATAGAATTTTTTGGATTAGCATTGTTGGCTGTGTAACAGATACTGCCTCAACAGTTGTAACAGTTCAGGACCTTGAGCCTCCAACTTTCTTGCCGGCCTGTCCTAAAGGTAATCTTGTAAGTTTAAATGCTGGTCCGGGAGAATGTGAAGTTTCCTGGGATGCTCCTCAATTTATGGCAATGGATAATTGTCCTGCTTCAACATTTGCAGGTGCAAATATCAGATCTGTTGGATGTCCACTTGGTGCCAACAATGGCTTAGGCGGAACGACAGGATTTAATACCGGATTATTATTCAATATCCAAAATACATCTGCACAACCTCTAGCAGTTACTGCTGCTTGGTTCATGGTTTATAATGAAGGAGGTGGTAATTTGTACAGAATTTATGCGACCTCAGCACCAGGATCGTTTCTACCAAACGTAGCGAATCCATCAGCGTGGACACTTATTTCAGGTGACTCAGTCAAGATTGGACAGAATGTATTTCCTCCTCCACAGAACAGATTACTTACTAGAATGGGAATGGCCTCAGCGACGATTACAAGCAGAACATCCTGCACTGGTAATGTTACTTATGATACAACCGTGGCTCCTAAATTAATCCTTCAACCGGGCGAAATGCGGGGTATGGCACTTTATGGAAATAGCGGAGCGTCATTCTATTATGTCAACGGAACTGCAGCTTGTACTGCTGCTCCTCAAGGAGATGCTAATCTTAAAATAATTCTTAATCAAGCTCGTTGTCAATTTAATCAGGTGCCGTTGGGTTTCTTTGCCCCTCAAGGATTTTTCTCAGTTAGAATGTTTAATGGGGATCTTGAGTATGTATTCGGTGCAAATATGTTGGTACCTGTTCAAACCTGCGGTCAGCCATATGCTCCGGGATGTTTCTTCCCAATTGGTTGTACAAGATTGTGTTACAGTGCGACTGATGCAGCCGGCAATGTTGCTACTTGCGAATTCAACGTATGTGTTAATGCATATCCTAATCCGATTACAGCCTTAGCTTGTCATGATAATGTACAGTTAAGCCTTGATGAGAACTGCCAGATTACCTTACATCCTGATATGTTCTTATCCGGAGGTCCTTATAAGTGTTACGATGCTTATAGAATCCAGGCCAGATTATGGACTACAATAGGTAATGGTGGATTGATTGATAGAGAACCAAATATCCCTGGAATACAATTGAATGGTCAGGATCTGGGACGTGACTTTAGGATTACTGTCATTGATACAGCAACCGGAAATTCTTGTTGGTCACACGCGACAATCGAAGACAAATTACCTCCAGCATTAACCTGCCCACCGGATATTACAGTTTCTTGTGCTGCAGGTACATCTCCTGCACTTACCGGAACTCCAATTGTTATCGAAAATTGTTCAGGAGTTGGATTAACTTACAGAGATGATGCATTAAAAGGTACCTGTGCCGCAGGATATGCCTGGTTAATAAGAAGAACTTTTACAGCGATTGATGGATCAGGAAACAAATCAACCTGTACCCACACCATAACTGTTGCATTAGGAGATTTATTTGATGTAACAGTTCCTAGAAACTTTGACAATCTGGATGCTCCAATGTTGAATTGCAACGAAAAGATCGACAGAAACAAAGACGTATCACCACACATGTCAGATTTTCCTGAGTGTGTTGATGGATATCTATTAGATTCTGTATTTTGGTTGGCTAATCCGAATCAGCCTAATAATTATCCAAACAGACGATTACCAAGAGTACTTGGTTGGAATTGTATAGATGATATTAAGAGTCCTAATAATACTCATCCAAATCCTGATCCTGTGTACTATCCTCAACACAGACAGTGGTCACCGCAGAATCCACTTTGCTGGGGTCCTAATACACATATCATGTGGATTGGTACGGGAAGACCGGCAGCAAATTGCTGGAATTTCAATACATTCTATCAGGATATTATTATTGATATTGCTACTCCAAATTGTAATGCAGGTCCAGTCGGTTGTTATAAAGTAAACAGAAGATGGACAGTGATGGACTGGTGTACAGGAGTTATCGGAGGACATACTCAAATTATAAAAGTAGGAGATTCAGAAGGACCACAGGTACTCTATCCGGATTCTGCAAGAATCAACATGGAGTCATATTCATGTAACGGAAGATGGGAAGTTCCACCGGCCTGGTTAATAGATAATTGTTCCAATGAGATACATTATTCAGTTGAAGTTG